>NZ_BNEB01000005.1:0-630185 GCF_016860545.1 Streptomyces asoensis
CGCGGCGCAGCCGTCGTGCCGGAAGCGCTACCCGGACATCGGCGCCACGTTCCTGCGCATGGTGCGCGAGCTGGAGGCCCGTCCGGTCACCACCCACGTGACGGTTCCGCAGGCAGGCCGGGTGAAGGTGGTCCTGGACGGCGGGGCACTGCTGAACTGGACGGTGCGTGCCAGTCACGCCCCCGCCGACTTCCCGCTGGCCGTGGACGAACTGGCCCACGGCCACCCCGAGCGCATCGCCGCGCAATGGGCGTCCGCTTGGCTTCCCGGCTCGCAGGGAATGTTCGCCCACGGGCTGTCACTGAGCGTCTGGTGCAGCGAATGGGTGCCGTTCGAAACCCCCGCCGAGCAGCTGGCCAAGGGACAGCGCGCCTTTCCTGAACTCCCCCGCTCGGTCCTCGCCCAGGCTCCCCAGCTGCCGTTCCTTCGGCAGGCGTGCCAGGCTTGGGGCGTCCCGAAGGCACCCGACTCCGTGCGTGCGGTCACCCGGAGCAGCATTCCCACCCTTGCCATCTCCGGAAGTTTCGACGCGCAGACCGGGGCTCAGTGGGGACGCTTCGTTGCCAGGACGCTGTCCCGTTCCACGGTGGTGACCCTGGCCGGTGTCGCCCATGGAACGTTCGACCATCCCTGCGGGGCCAAGGTGATCACCTCCTTCTTCGACGATCCGGACAGCCCGGACACCCGGTGCGTGACCTCGGTGAAGCCGGTGCCGTTCATCACGGCCGGTGAGGGAGCCGGTGCCTCGTGAACAGGTATCCACGGGCGGGTGACACCGACGACGGCCCCGTGCGATGGTCCCGGCGCGGCTTTCTTGGTGCCGCGTCAGCGGCGGGCTGCGCGACCCTCTCGCTGAAGACCCCGGCGGCGCAGGCCCGGCTCGACCACCAAGACGTTCACCGGCACCACAGTGATGCGGCTGGTCGAACAGGGCAAGGTGGAGCTGGACGCGCCGGTGCGCCGCTACCTCCCCGATTTCACGGTGGCCGACCCGTTTGCCGCGGCGCAGGTCACCGTGCGGCAGTTGCTCGATCACAGTGCCGGGTGGCTGGGCGACGACTACCAGGACTTCGGGCCCGGCGACGACGCGCTGGCCCGTTTCGTGGCGTCCATGGGCCGTCTTCCGCATCTCAACGCTCCCGGGAAGGTGTTCGCCTACAACAACGCGGCGCTGTGCGTGGCCGGCCGGCTCATCGAGGTCGTGACGGGCACGACCTGTGAGGCGGCCGTGCGCAAACTGATCATCGATCCGCTCGGACTGGATCACAGCCGCTTCTCCAGCGACGAGATCGTGGGCTTCGACGTCGCCGCGTCACACGAGCTGCAACGGATGCGCTCCACACCCGGCCCCGGCGGCACGCTGGTCGTGGAACTCGACGGCATGGGGGTCACCTGGATGCTGCGTCCGACGGCCCAGGGGCCGCGGGTCGTCCAGCACGGCGGGACCTGGCCGGGTCAGATCTCGGGCTTCCTGATGGTTCCCGCCCGCGGCTTCGCCCTGACCCCTCTGACCAATTCGGAAGGCGGGACGCAGCTCAGGAACGAGCTGCTCACCGATGACTGGGCGCTCGAACGATTCGCGGGGGGGCACCAACCTGCCGGCCGCGGCCAAGGTCCTGAGCGGACAGGATCTGGCACCCTACGAGGGCCGCTACCTGGCTCAGCGGATCGGGGACGACGGTGCCATGGAGGACGTCGTCGTCGAAATGAACCGGCACGACGGGCGGCTGCGCGGCACCCGGACGTTCCGCGCTCCGACTTCGTTCGCGGGCCCGACGGGAAGGTGGCTCGGTGGCGCAACCACGGGCGGTTGTACCGCCGTCAGGCGCCTTGACGGGCACGGGTGGTGTGCCCGTCAAAGCCCCTGGATCCTCCGTCTGCGGGCCGCCGCTCGCATCGTGCGTCGGCCCGCTGCTCATGAGCTTTTCCAGCGGCTCCGGCGAACCTAGTTGGAGAAGTAGAAGTACTTCCACGCACCATGAGTGGTGGAGTTGACTTTGTCTCCCGAACCGCCGTCGATGTACGAGGACCGAACGCGTGCGCGGATGCCGGACTGGCCGGCATGGCCCAGGTTGACGACCGACTTGCCGTTGGCGCCGAGGGCGAAGTAGTCGGCATAGGTGTCGTACCACTTGCCGCCCGAGTACACCTGGAGTTGGATGCGCTGCTTGCGGCCCTGGTAGTAGCTCATCGCCGTGGTGCAGACGACGTCGGTGTTCTTGTGGAAGTACTGGTACGTCGTGTTGCCGATCTTGCCGGTCTTGTAGTGCCGGCTGAGCGTCGTCGCGACCTTCACCTTGGCGTAGGCCGTGGCCGTGACCGTCTTGGGCGCGTAGCGGGCGTCGCCCTTGAACACCGCGCTCAGGGTGGTGTCACGGCTCATGTCGAGGGTGACGGACAGGTTGCCCGCGGAGTTGACCTTGCCGGTCTTCACGAGCTTCTTCGGCTTGTCGGCGCCGGCCGGGTCGGCCCAGATCTCCACGGAACGGTTCGTGTAGGTGGTGCCGAGACGCGCGGTGAAGGCGACGTCGGCCCCGTAGGCGTAGAGCTTGCCGTTGTTGTTCAGGGTCAGACTCGCCGCGGCACGCGAGACGGCCACGGTGTCGGAGACGGCGGCCGCGGTGTGGGACGCGTCGCCCGCGTAGGTCACCCTGTAGGTCACGGCACCGCCGGCCGGAGGGGTGTCCGTGAAGGAGAACTTGCCACCCGCTCCGAGGGACTTGGTGCCGAGCGGCTTTCCGTGCGGCGACTCCACGTCGGTACGGGTGACGGTCAGCGGGGTCCCGGCGGGCAGAGCCAGTCCGGCGGAGAGAGTGCCTTTCACGGTCAGGGGCTTGGCGCGGGTGGCGGTGGCGGGGGCGTCGACCGTCAGCGTCGTCACGTAGGTGCGGGGCGCATCGAGGACGTGGAACTGGGTGGAGCCGCCGGAGTCGGTCAGCACGAACAGCTTGCTGCCGTCGTGCGACCAGTTCATCGAGTGCCCGAACCAGGGCATCCAGCTGGACGACAGGTTGCGGATGCTGGGCGGACGGGTGGGGTCGTCGCTGAAGACGTAGGTGTCGCCGAGGTTGTCGGTGTCCAGGACGGTGGCCGCGACCGTGCCGTCCTCGGCGATGCTGACCGTCGCCGGTGCCGAGGCGACCGGGTAGGTGCGCACCTGCTCCAGGTCGGAGAGCCGGTACTCGGTGAGCGCACGGTTGCCGGGGCCCGCAACGACGACGTTCCGACCGTCCGGGGTGAGGGCGGCGTCTTCGTAGAAACCGCCCTTGTTCGCGGAGACGCGGATGGCCGGGGTGCCGGTCGAGATGTCGTAGACGATGATCGGGCCGGAGCTGATGCCCGAGTCGAGGGCCAGCAGGGTGCCCGGGTTGTCGGGGTCCGCGTACAGCTCGGGCGGAGTGGCGAAGTTGTGCCCGGCAGCGAGGTCCAGCGTCACCGTCGGGTCGGCGGCCGTGAGGTCGACGACGCCGAGCCCGGACTCCCACTGGTCGCCGTAGCCGAACCACAACTTGCCGTCGGCGTAGGCGAGTCGGGAGGGGATGGTCCTGTCCCCGGTCGGGTACTCGGCGCTCGGCGCAAGGGTCGCCGTGTCGAAGGCGACGATCTTGTCGGCTCCCTGGACCGCGGCGTACAGCGTCTTGGAGTCCGGGCTCAGCTCCAGATCCCGGACCTGCGGCAGACCCGTGAGGGTGGCGGTGACCTTGCCCGTGTAGTCGGCGACGACGATACGGCTCTGATCGCGGTCGCTGAAGTACACCTGCTGATGAAGGCCGTCGACGACGGTGTCGTCCGCGCCCGAGACGGCGATGGGCCTGCTGGTGTCGGCCGAGGACGGTGTGGTGCTGAGCACCACTGACCCCAGGACGACCGCCAGCGTCGTAGCGGCCGTGAGAGTGCGTCTGTGCGTGGTGATTTCGAACCCCCCGGTAACGAAAATCGGTCTGGGCCACCGCATCCGGCGGTCGCGGACGCATGGATGCGACCAGTGATGTACGTGTGGCGATTGAGTGCAGATTAGGTCATGCCTCTGACAAACCGCACAGCGGTACGACCCGGTGGCCGATCTTGCTCGCCCAAGAAGGCTCCGGACACCGATGCGAATCGGGCATATGACCCAAGGGTGGCGGCCCCTCGTTCGGCCGACCCGGTCCCCTCCCTCCCGTCAGACTCCTGGAAGGGAGTGCTCCGGTCGGAGCGTGGTCGTGGGTGATACGGGGTGGGTGTGACCGAGCGCGGCAAGGCGGGCGTAACGGACCACGGAGTTCCTCGCGTACGCACGGAGACAGGAGATCGAACGGGCGGGCAGCAGGACGGTGACGAGGAGCGGCGGGGCGACGGGCCGGCCCGTGCGGTACGCGCGGTGCCGCGGCACGTCGCCTGCGTGATGGATGGCAACGGCCGCTGGGCGCAACGCCGTTCGCTGCCCCGGACGGCAGGCCATCAGGCCGCCGAGACCACCGTCATCGACATCATCGAGGCAGCCCGCGCGAGCGGAGTCGAGTGGCTCAGCCTGTACGCCTTCTCCACCGAGAACTGGAACCGTCCCGGCACCGAGGTCGACTACCTGATGCGTCTGGTCCGCCGGGTCGTACGCAAGCACGCGCCGCTGCTCCTCGCCCGGGGCATCAGATGCCGCTTCCTCGGGGCCGCGGACGCCCGCATCCCCCGTGAACTGGCCCAGGACTTCGCCGATCTGGCGACGCTGACCGCCGGCAACCGGGGCATGACGCTCACCGTCGCCTTCGACCACGGCGGACGCCGGGACATCGTCGAGGCCGCCCGGTCGCTGATCCGCAACGGGACGCGCGCCGACGACGTGACCGAGCGGCTCTTCGCGGACCACCTGCCCTTCCCCGACACCCCCGACGTCGACCTCGTCATCCGCACCTCCGGCGAGCAGCGCATCTCCAACTTCATGCTCTGGCAGGTCGCCTACGCCGAGTGGGTCTTCCCCGAGGCGCTCTGGCCGGACTTCCGGGCCCCCGACTTCCTCGCCTGCCTGCACACCTACCGGCACCGTGACCGCCGCTTCGGCGGCGTGCCGCCCCAGACGAACGGAGACCCGTCATGACGACCGGAACCACGGGAACGACCGACGAGGCACCCCTGTTCGGCCCGGAATCACAGTTCGGCGCCTTCTTCGACGATCCACGCTGGGCACTGGCCGTGATCCGGGCCACCGTGCTGGAGGCCGCCCACCCGCAGATCGGCGCCGCCCTCGCCGACAACTCCACCTTCGTGGCCCACCCCTGGCGCCGGCTGCGCAACACCTTCCTCAGCATGCGCCGCATGTTCGACGCCGACCCGGCGGTCCGCGCGCGGGAGGCCGCCCGGCTCAACAGGCTGCACGCCCGACTGAGCGGCTACGACTCCCGCGGCCGTGCCTATGACGCCATGGACCGTGCGACCCGCGCCTGGGTGGTCGCCACCCTCTTCGAGAGCGCCGTCACCATGTGCCGGCTGAGCGGTCAGCCGCTCGACCAGGACACCATGGAGCGCCTCTACGCCGAGTACCGTGCCTTCCTCGCCGCGCTCGACGGCGACGCCGGCGAACTCCCGGAGGAACTCAACGACTTCTGGCGCTACTTCGACCGGGTGGTCGAGGACGAACTGGAGAACAACGAAGCAGTCCGGGTCATCCTCTACCGGCTCTTCGACCACCTGCCCGCCCCGGCGCTGCTCGACGGCGCGCCGACCCTGTGGGCGGCCGGGCGGGCCGTGGTCGGCCCGCTCATCGGCTCGATCACCGTCGCCTCGCTCCCCGAGGCCTACCGGCGCCGGGCCGGGCTGCCCGAGATGCCCGGTACCACGGCCCTCATGCAGGGCGTCTACCTCTCCGCGGGACTCACCCGTTTCCTGCCCGAGGGCTGGATCGATCCCGGCGCGATCATCGAGACCCTCTCCCTCGCACCCGACAGCGACGACCCCCGCGCCCGGACCGTGACCGCGCTGCGCGCCGGCATGCAGCGGGCATCGGCCCTGCTCCGCCTCCTGACACCCTGGAGCGGTGGCAGCAATCCCGAGCCGGCCGCCTCGGCAGCCACAGGAGCCACAGGAGCCAGTCGGCGCTCGGCGGAGGAGTTCTTCCGCCAGGTGCTCGACCAGACCGGTGACGGCCACCTCGACTGGCCCGACCTCGCCGCCATGGCGCGCGAACTGTCCACCCGCCTCGACCTGGACGAACCCGACGAGACCCGGCTCTACGACGCCTTCGCCGCCTGGTGGCGCGAGCTCCAGGCCGCCCTCGACACGGACGGCGACGGTCGAGTCAGCGCCGACGAGTACGCCGCCGCCGTGCCCTCCCTCGCCGGTCCCGCGCTCATCCGCGTCGCCGAGGTCCTCTTCGACGCCACCGACAAGGATCGCAGCGGGACCATCGACGCGGACGAACACCGGGCGCTCTTCCGCACCGCCTTCCACCGCGACCTCACGGCCACGACCGGCGGCACCTACGACCGCAGCGCCTTCGTCGGTGACTTCCTCGCCTTCATGTCAGGTCGCCGCGGGAACAGCCCGTACGACCCCCTGCTCGCCGACGCCTGACCCACTCAGCGGTGAGCGCGGAAGGCCATCTGCGCTCACCGCAGCACCTCCGCGGCGCGAGCCGACGAAAGCCAGGTGGGGAACTCCTGGAGGAGCCGGTCGTAGAGCAGATCGTCGCTCACGGCGCGTGGATCACGGCCGGCATGGAAGAAGCCCGCGTTGTCGACGACGCGGTGTCCGGGTGCGGCCAGGTCGTCGAGTCGGCGGAGAAAGGCGAACTCGTTGTCGTCGGGGTCGCCGAACCCGACGAACTGCCAGAACAGCGGCAGGCGAGCCGCCTTGCACAGGTACCGTTCCGCGGCGAACCTGCTGGTGGGCCCGCCGTCGGTCTGGAAGATCACCAGGGCCGGGTCGTCGCTGCCGGAGACCAGATAGTGGTCGATGACTTCGTCCATGGCCCAGTGGTAGTTCGTCCGGCCCATGTGACCGAGGTTCTCGTGCAGCTTGTCGATGCGGCCACGATGGCCGCCGAGCCTGAGGTCGGTGGATCCGTCGACGTCGGTGGAGAAGAACACCACCGGCACCGTGCCGTCGTCGTCGAGGTGAGCGGACAGGGAGAGGACCTGCTCACCGAAGTGCTGCATGGTGCCGTCCTTGTAGTACGGCCGCATCGAACCCGAGCGGTCCAGCACGAGATACACCGCGGCACGCACCCCCTCCAGACCGTGCGCGCGCACGCTGGACCCGGCCGCCTTGTAGAGGCTCACCAGATCCGGAGCACTCGCCTGCACCTTGGACAGACCGATCGCGGATGCCTTGCCCTGCACCGTGTCCATGGTCACCACCCCTGTCTTTGCCGTCGGCCTTCGGTCGACCGCTCCGCGCCCACCGGCGAACGCCTCGCGGGGTACGGCGGCGGTCGCCCGTACCCCGCGGAGACGTCCCAGGTCGTACCGAAGTCTCAGGGCATCATCTCGTACGCCCCCGACAGCGCCTCGACACGCTGCCAGACGCGCTCCGAACGCGCCCCGTCGACCGCCGGGCGGCGGACGGCGCCGAGTGCCCAGAGCTGCTGCTCCTCGGTCGCGGAGTCCTTGCCGTGCAGCTCGACGGCGTGCGCGGAGAAGTCGCGTACGAGGACGGCGAACAGTTCGTCGAGGACGTCCGCCTCGACGCCGGTCAGGGCCGCCTGTTCCAGGACGAGCTGTCCGTGGACGACGAGCGCGAAGAGCTGACCGACGGCGAGGAGCAGGTCGAGGTCCCGGCTCTGCGCCTCGTCGGGAGCGGCCGTGCGTACGAACTCGCACAGTGCGTCGGCCTGTTCACGGAACCGGGAGACGTTGGGCAGGTGGGCGTACGCGTCGAAGGCCGGCCGCCAGTCGTGGAAGCGCACCGATCCAAGGCCGCGGGCCGGCCCCTGGCGGAACAGGAAGGTGTCGTCGGCCGCGTCGAGGCGGGTCGGGACGGGCTCGTAGGCGACGGGGTCCAGCAGGTGGTTGCGCATGAACTTCAGGATCAGCGCCAGGTTGACGTGGACGGTGCCCTCCAGCTTCGGCAGGCCGCGGATCTCGACGGCGGCCTGGGCGAAGTAGTTGTCCTTCTCGAAGCCCTTGGCCGCGATGACGTCCCACATCAGGTCGATGACCTTCTCGCCCTCGGTGGTCACCTTCATCTTCGTCATCGGGTTGAAGAGGAGGTAGCGGCGGTCGTCGGGGCCCGCGGTGCGGAAGTAGTCGACGGCGCGGTCGCTGAACAGCTTCATGCCGACCAGCCGTACGTAGGCGTCGGTCAGCTCCCTGCGCACGTGCGGGAAAGCGGTGACCGGGCGGCCGTAGAGCACGCGGTTCTGCGCGTGGGTGACGGCCTCGTACATCGCGTGCTCGCAGATGCCGATCGAGGCGGTGCACAGGTTGAACTTGCCGACGTTGACGGTGTTCAGGGCGGCGTCGAAGGCACCGCGGCCGGTGTGCAGCACGTCCTGCGGCGCCACCGGGTAGTCCTCGAGACGGAACTCGCTCACGTACTTCGAGGAGTCGACGACGTTCTTGACGAGGTGGTACGCCTCGTGGCGGCTGTCGGCGGCGAAGAAGACGTAGCCGTCGGGGCCCTCGACGTCGGTGCGACGGCCGAAGACGGAGACGAGACCTGCGGCGTTGCCGTTGCCGATGTAGTACTTGGAGCCGGTGGCCCGGAAGCCGCCCCGGCCGTCGGGCTCCAGAAGCATGTCGGTGGAGTAGATGTCGGCGCCGTGAGTCTTCTCGGACAGGCCGAAGGCGAACACCTCGCCCTGAGTGAGCAGTTCGGCGGCGCGGGCACGGGCGTCGGCGTTGTCGCTCTGCCAGACGGGGCCGAGACCGAGGATGGTGACCTGCCAGGCGTACCAGTAGTCGAGGCCGTAGAAGCCGAGGATCTCATTGAGTGCGGCGATGCGGGCGGTGTCCCAGCGCTTGTCGCCCGCGCCGTCCGCCGAGGCGGAGGCGGGCGTGAGGAACGTCGCGAAGAGGCCCTCCTTCGCGGCGAAGGCCAGGAAGTCGCCGAGCCAGGCGCGGCTGCGGTAGTCCTCGATGAGTCGGCGCTTGCCCCGCTCCTCGAACCAGTCGACGATGGCGCGCAGCAGCCTGCGGGTCTCCGGGTCGAAGTGCGCGGGATCGTAGGTCCGCGGGTTGAACAGCAGCGCGTCGGTCACGATGGCCGCCTTTCGGCTGGAATGGATGAGGGTGGGTCCGGGCACGGACGAGGCCCCGGTGCGGGCCCGCTCGACAGGTCAGTGACCGGGGTCGAGGCGGGCGAGTGTGGCGAGGACGTCGTCGAGCCAGGCGAGCATCATGCGTTCGTAGGCGATGCCGCCGCGCAGCACGACGTGCTGGAGTTCGCGTTCGAGGTCGCGCGGGCCGTCGGCAGCGGGCTCGGCGAAGTCACGGACCTCGCCGGCGAGGTAGTGGGCGAGGCGGTCCGTGTGGGCCTGCCGGTGCCGCTCGACCTCGCCGATCAGAGCGGCCGGGTCGTCGAAGGCGGCGCCCCGGATCTTCACCGCCAGGTCGTGCCGGACGCTCTCGGGCTCGGTCGGTTCGTGGAGCCACGCGGAGAGCGCGCCGCGGCCGGGCGCGGTGACGGAGTATTCCTTCTTGTCCGGACGCCCGTACTGCGGGACGTCGCGGACGTCGACCCAGCCGTCGGCCTCCATGCGCTTGAGCACGCGGTAGATCTGCTGGTGCGTGGCGGTCCAGAAGTACCCGATGGACCGCTCGAACCGCCGGGCCAGCTCATACCCCGACCCCGGTTTCTCCAGCAGGGAGACGAGGATCGCGTGCTCGAGTGCCATGCGTACGATCCTGCTATGCACTTCGTTGCATAGCAACGCCACGACGATGAGACGCCGCTCACCCGGGGCAGGTGACGCAGGTCATTGCCGACGCCCGCGGGCCGGAACGGGGAACCGGCCGACGGAACTCCGCATGCTTGCGCGGCCTACTCTTGGTCCGAAGTTCGATGATCCCTCGGTCGCCGAGGTGCGTGCGGTCGCCAGGCGGCCGGGACGGACACCCTGCCGCCGAGTGCCATCGGCGCGAAGGGTCGAGCGCCTGGTGCGCCCGGCCCGCCGTCACCCGAATTCCCTCAAGCCGTCCTCCAGAGAAAGGCTCCGCGATGAACTCGTCGGACCGGACCGCACGACCCGTCCATGGACCCGCCGCGGTCGACCACCGCGCCGCGGTCGCGGCGGAGACCGCCCGATTCGTCGCCGCCCTGGAGGACGCCGACCTGACGACCGCCGTGCCGAGCTGCCCCGGGTGGACACTGACCGACCTGGTCAAGCACACCGGCAGCGTCCAGCGGTGGTTCTCGGCGCTGCTGCGTGCACGCGTCCAGGAGGCGCCGCGCACGCGGGACGTCGACCTGCTGCTCCCGGAGCGGCAGGCGGACTACCCCGACTGGCTGTCCGACAGTGCGACCGTGGCCGCTCAGGCCTTCGCGGCCACCGACCCGGAGCTGCCCATGTGGGCGTGGGGCGCCGATCAGCACGCTCGTTTCTGGGCACGCCGGATGCTCTTCGAGACCCTGGTGCATCGGATCGACGCCGACCTCGCCCTGGGTCGCCGGGCTATTGTCGAGCGGCCGTTGGCGGTCGACGGGATCGACGAGTTCCTCGTCAATCTGCCGTTCGCCACGCCCTTCGCGCCCGATGTCGTCAAGCTGCGCGGCCCCGGGAGCACCATCCGCTTCGACGCGACCGACGGTGCGGAGTCCTGGCTCGTCCGGCTGCGCCCCGACGGCTTCGGGCTGGACGCGGACACCGGTGCCGCCGAGGCCACCCGGACCGCTGGGACCGCCGACGCGACCGTTCAGGCAAGCGCGGCCGATCTGCTGCTGCTCGTCTACGGTCGACTGCGCCTCGATGCGGCGGCCTTCAGCCACGACGGGGACGAGGATCTGCTGGCGCTCTGGTTCGCCAACTCCGCGTTCTGACGCAGGCTCGGAGGGCCGGCGGCAAGGCGGTGGTCGCCGGAGCGACTCTCCGGTAGCGTACCGACCGGACGGTACCGCTGATGCGTCCGGTACACCGTCCTGTGCACGAGGAACACCGTCGCTTCATCCGCCACCGGGACGGAGAGCCGCTGATGACCCTTGACACAGACCGCGACCGCCTCGCCCTCGCGCGCGAGACCTGGAGGACCCTGGAGCCGTACCACGGGGCCGTCTACTTCTCGCCCGAAGCCGCCGCTCAGTACGCCGAGTTGGGCGTGGACGCCAAGACCGGTTACTTCGCGTCCCGTTCGGCCGCACTCGGCGCCGCCACGGCGGATCTGGTGATCGCCACGTTCTACAACTTCCATCCCGAACTCGTGCGCCGGGCGATACCCGCGGCATGGGAGGCCGCCGCCCCGGAGCGGTTCACCGCTGCCCGGCTCACGGGGATCGACGCCACGCTCCGCCGCATCCTCGGCACGGAGGTCGACTCACCGCAGATGGCCCGCGCGGCGGAACTCGCCCGCGCCCTGGCCGACACAGCCGTGGGTCACCCGCAGGGCCGCCCCCTCTTCGCCGCGCACGCCGCACTGCCGTGGCCGAGCGCCCCCCACCTCGTGCTCTGGCACGCGCAGACCCTGCTGAGGGAGTTCCGTGGCGACGGCCACGTGGGGGCACTGCTGACGGCCGGGCTGAGCGGGCTCGAGGCACTCGTCACGCACGCCGCCGCGGGCGACGTCGACGCCGGGGTGCTGCGCGACTCCCGGGCCTGGACGCCCCAGGAGTGGGACGAGGCCGTGCAGGGCCTGCGCGAGCGTGGCTGGCTCGATGGCGGGCCGGACCTGGCGCTGTCCGAGGACGGTGCCCGGCGCAGAGCGGAGATCGAGGAGACCACCGACCGGCTGGCCGCCCTCCCCTATCTCACGCTCGGCCCTGCGGGCTGCGCCGAACTGTGTTCGCTGGTAAGGCCGTTCAGCATCGCGGTGGCCAAGGAGCTCCTCCCGTGGGCGGTCGGCCGCCTGAGCGCGGGGAAGGCTTGAGGTTCCGCCGCGCTGGTGAACGGCCACCTGCCTGAGCGGTGTCGAGCGGGTCAGCGACGGATGAGGCCCAGGTCGGTGGCGGTGGCGACGGCGGCGGTGCGCGAGTCGACGTCCAACTTGGCGTAGACGCGGGCCAGATGGGACTTCACGGTGCCCTCGGTCAGATGCAGCCGGTCGCCCACGGCCTGGTTGGACAGACCTTCGGCGACCAGGGCGAGCACCTCGGTCTCGCGCCGGGTCAGGGCGGTTCCCGGGGTGCGCAGCCGGTTCATCAGCCGGTCGGCGACCGTGGGCGACAACGTGGTGCGTCCGTCGGCGGCGGTGCGTACGGCGGCGGCGAGGTCCTCGGGCGGGGCGTCCTTGAGGACGTAGCCGGTGGCCCCGGCCTCGATGGCGGGCAGGATGTCGGCGTCGGAGTCGTAGGTGGTGACGATCAGCACGCGAGGCGCTGCCGGTCCTGCCGTGATCAGGGCGGTGGCTTCGGCGCCGCCCATGCCCTTGCCGAACTGAAGGTCCATGAGCACCACGTCGACATCGCCCACCGCGGCGCGGGCGACGGCGTCCTCGGCGGTGGCCGCTTCGGCCGCGACGACGAGACCCGGCTCGGTCTCCAGCACGGCGCGCAGCCCCGCCCGTACGACAGGGTGGTCGTCCGCCAGGAGCAGGCGGACGGGAGCGACGGTCACGGGCGGGCCTCCGGCCGGGTCTCGGACGACGGGGTGAGGGGCAGCCGCGCGGTCAGCGTGGTGCCGTGGTCCGCCGCGGAGTCGACGGCGAGCGTTCCTCCGGCGGCCTGGGCGCGGGCGCGCATCGCGACCAGCCCGAACCCGCCGGTCGTGGGGTCGGGGGCCGGAAGGCCTTCGGGGTCGAAGCCCCGTCCGTCGTCGGCGACCCCGAGGGCGACGTGGTCACCGTGGTAGCCGAGGGTGACGTCGGCCGTGGTCGCCTCGGCATGGCGGACGGTGTTGGCGAGGGCGGACTGCGCGATGCGCAGCAGGGCGACCTCGTGCGCGGCCGGCAGGGGGGCGGGGGCACCGGTGAGTCGGAAGCGGGCGGTGAGACGGTGCCGGGCCGAGGTGGTGGCGCAGAGGCGTTCCAGGGCGTCGGGCAGGGTGGCGTCGTCCAGCCCGGGCGGGACCAGGGCGGCGACGAACCGGCGGGCCTCGGCGAGGTTGTCGACGGCGGCCTGCCGTGCCTGCTCCACATGGCGCGCTGCCGTGTCCGGCGAGCCGGGCAGGGCCCGTCCGGCCGCGCTCAGCAGCAGTTGGATGCTGGAGAAGCCCTGCGCGAGCGTGTCGTGGATCTCTCGCGCCAGGCGGTCGCGTTCGGCGAGCACGCCCGCGGTGTGCTGGGCGACGGCCAGGTCGGCGCGGGTGGCGGTGAGCTCCTCGATCAGCGCGCGGCGCTGTTCGCTCTCCCGGTACAGGGCCTGGTACCCCAGGACCACGGCGATCGCCACGGCCGCGCCGAGACCGGGACCGATGGCCATGGCGGGGCTGAAGGCATCCTGGTGGGCGGCGAAGCCCGCGGCGGCCGCTGCCGCCGTGGCGCCCACCGCCACCAGGGCGGCGCGGCGGGGCAGCAGGTGCAGCTGGAGGAAGTACAGCGGGAAGGCCACCCACACCGCCTCGGGCGACAGGGCGAGCAGCACCAGCCACATCACGCCCACGGCGGCCAGCCACAGCGCGGCGGCGCGCCGCGGGCGCCGATGACGTCGTACGAGGGGGCCGGTCGCGTACACCGAAGCGCACAGCGCTGCGGCGGCGACGGTCCCTCCGGGGTGGGGCGGATCGCCGGCCACGGCCCGGCCGGCGGCCAGGGTGAGCAGGCCGATGACCAGCAGGTGCAGGCACCAGGTCAGGGCCCGGGTGGTCGGGGTCGGGGCGGGGGCGACGGTGTTCACAGTGTCTCCCAGGTTACGGAGCCCGCCGGCTCGCGGCCTCCATCGAAAGATGGAACCCCGGCGCCGTCCTTCGGCCCCTGAAGTGCGGTCCTGCGCCGGACGCGCCGCCCCGGGGCCCGGCACGAGGGTGGAGGTCTGCCGCTGCCGTCGCCGGAGAGGACGTACCGAGACCGTGTTCGTCGCGTGGAGAGACCTGAGGTTCGCCAAGGGGCGTTTCGCCCTGATGGGGAGCGTCATCGTATTGATCACCCTGCTGGTCGGGCTGCTGTCCGGACTGACGGCCGGGCTGGGCCGGGAGAACGTCTCGGCGATCACGGGGCTGCCCGCCGACAGGATCGCGTTCCAGGCTCCCGACGGCGGCCGGGACCTGTCGTACGCGGACTCCACCGTCACCGAGGCGCAGTGGGAGCAGTGGTCCGAGGCGCCGGGTGTCGAGAGCGCCGAGCCGCTGGGGATCGCCACGGCCAAGGGCGCCGCCGGGGAGCGGAGCGCCGCTCTGTCCGTGTTCGGCGTCCGGCCGGGCTCCCGCCTCGCACCGGACGGCGACCGGATCGGCGGCGGTGCGGTGGTCCTGTCCGCCGCGGCCGCCGACGACCTCGCCGTGCACGTCGGCGATCTCCTCACGGTGGCAGGCCGACGGCTTCACGTGGCTGCCGTCTCGGGCGACGCCTCCTTCAGCCACACCCCCGTGGTCTGGGCGGACCTGGACGTCTGGCGGAGGATCGCGCCGCCCTCCGACGGCGAGAAGGGCCCCACGGCCACCGTCATCGCCCTGGCCACCACCTCGGCCGCCGACATCCGGACCACCGACGAGCGGACCGGCACCAGGACGGTGTCCACCGGCGACTCGCTGTCCGCCATCGGTTCCTACACCTCCGAGAACGGCTCCCTGCAACTGATGCGCGCTCTTCTCTTCGCCATCTCCGCCCTCGTCGTCGGGGCCTTCTTCACCGTGTGGACCGTCCAGCGCGGCGGCGACGTCGCCGTCCTCAAGGCCCTGGGCGCCTCCACCGCGGCTCTCCTCAAGGACGCACTGGGCCAGGCGGTCGTCCTGCTCGCGGGCGGCACGCTGCTCGGCACCGGCATCGCCGCCGCCGTGGGGGCTCTGGTGGCCGGGTCGGACGTGCCGTTCCTCCTCACGCCCGCCACCGTCCTGATCCCGGCGGCGGTGATGATCGTCCTCGGTCTGTCGGGAGCCGCCCTGTCCATCCGCCGCATCACCTCCGTCGACCCGCTGACCGCTCTGGGGAGCGCACGATGAGCTTGATCCTGACCGACGTCACCCTCACCTACCCCGACGGTGACTCACGCCTCACCGCCCTCAGCGGGGTCAGCCTGGAGGTGCCCAGGGGCAGCGTGACGGCCGTGGTCGGACCGTCCGGTTCGGGCAAGTCCAGCCTGCTGGCCGTCGCCGCCACCCTGATCCGTCCGGACTCCGGGACCGTCACCCTCGACGGGGCCCGCGTCACCGGCCTGTCCCGCGGCGAACTGACCGCTCTGCGCCGCCGCGGGATCGGCATCGTCTTCCAGCAGCCCAACCTGCTGCCGTCCCTGACGGCGGCCGAGCAACTCCAGGTCATGGCCCGGATCGACGGTCGCAGCGCCCGCGCCGCGCGGGACCGGGCGAGGGAACTGCTCGACGCGGTCGGCCTCGCGGACCGGGCCGACCGGCGGCCCCACGAGCTCTCCGGCGGCCAGCGTCAGCGCGTCAACATCGCCCGCGCCCTGATGAACGAGCCCACCCTCCTCCTCGTGGACGAGCCCACCAGCGCCCTCGACCACGAGCGCGGGAGCAGTGTGATCGACCTGATCGCCCGGCTCACCCGGCGGCGCGGCACCGCGACCGTCGTGGTCACCCACGACCACACCCACCTCACCGCCGCCGACCGTGTCGCCGAGATCCATGACGGGCGCCTGCGTCTGCGCGCGGAGCGCGGCTGAGTCCGCGCCTCCGGATGGGGCCGCACTGCCGCGGGGCGGGGGCTCCGTCTCGCGGGGGGGGGCCTTACGCCGGTCGGCACAGCCGAGAGGCAAGCATGCGAGCGCCAGCCCAGGTGAGCGCGTACGCGCCACGGGCCGTCAGCTCGTCAGACGCACGCGCCCCACGAGTTCGTCGCCGTCGGCAACGAGCTCCGTCCCGATGCCGGCCATGAGAGCCCGCACCGCGCTGTTCTGCGGCGTCGTGCTCACATAGACCTCATCGCACCCGCTCGCGCGGGCCCGGTCCAGCAGAAGCTCCAGCACGGCGGAGCCCACGCCGGTGCCCCGGTGGGACCGTCCGATCCACACCCCGGCCTCGACCGTCCCGTCCCGGTCCTCCACCGGGCACAGCCGTGCCGCTCCCACGACGCGCCCGGACACGGCGATGACGAAGGTGGTCTCCACCGGATGCGCCGACAGCGACCGCGACTCGTGGAAGCGCACGAACGCCGACCGGCGCTCGGTCGTCCATCCGCCCGGCCCCGGCACGGGCGGCATCACCTCGAGCGGATCGGCGTCCTCGACGGCGGCGTGCAGCAGATCCTGGAGGCGGGCGCGGTCGAGGGGGTGCAGCGTGACGTCGGATCGCATGCCCGCATGGTGTCACGGGGTCCACGAGCGCTCCTCGTGCGTGTCGCAGGTGACGTCCGGCCGCGGCCGGTCGGAGGCTGACGGCATGACCGATCCGATGAAAGATCCCCGCTTCCTCCAGGATCCCTATCCCGCCTACGCGGCCATACGTTCCACCTGCCCGGTGCAGCCCGTGCCCGGGCCGGACGGACACATCGGCTACCTGGTCACCGGCTACACGGAGGCCAGGGAGGCGCTCGGCGACGCGCGGCTGTCGAAGGACACGGCCGCGTTCTTCGCGGGCAAGACGTCCCGGCGACGCCTGCACCCTGCGGTGGCGCACACCATGCTGGCCAGCGACCCGCCCCGGCACACTCGCCTGCGCGCGCTGGTGACCAAGGCGTTCACGACGGGTGCCGTCACACGGCTGCGCCCGTTCATCGCCCGCGTCACCGACGAACTGCTGGACCGATGGCCCGTGGGCGAACCCTTCGACCTGGTGGACGGCCTGGCGGCGCCCCTGCCGGTCCTCGTGATCTGCGAACTCCTCGGCGTACCGGAGGAGGACCGGGCCGACGTCCGGCGTTGGTCCGCGCAGTTGTTCACGGCCGGAGAGCCCGAGGTCATCGACGCGGCCTCGCATGCCGTAGCCGGCTACATGACGGACCTCATCGCCGCCAAGCGCCGGGAGCCCGGTGACTGTCTACTGGACCGGCTCATCCGCGCCCGCGACGCGGAGGATCGGCTGAGCGAGGACGAACTGGTCTCCCTGGCCGCGCTGTTGCTCGTCGCGGGACACGAGACCACCACCGACTTCCTCGCGAACGCCGTGCTGGCGCTGTTGCGACACCCCGCCGAACTCGACGGGCTGCGCAGCGATCCGCGCGAGGTGCCGGGCGCGCTGGACGAACTGCTCCGGTTCGACTCCCCTGTCAGCACCGCCACGTTCCGTTTCACCACGGAGGCCCTCGGTCTCGGTGGCATCGACATCCCGGCCGGTGTCCCGGTGCTGGTCGCGCTGGGTGCCGCCGATCGCGATCCGAGGCGGTTCCCGGAGCCGGACCGGCTCGACCTGGACCGGGACGCCTCCGCTCATCTCGCCTTCGGTCACGGCATCCACCGCTGTGTCGGCGCGCCCCTGGCCAGGGCAGAGACGGAGATCGCCCTGCGAGCGGTCCTCACCCGGTTCCCCACGATCCGGCTCGCCGTGACCCCGGACCAACTGGCGTGGCGCCGCACCCGTCTCCTACGCGGACCGGCCGCACTACCGGTCCTGGTGTGACCGGCCGGCCAGAGCGCGCGGCGCCCGTTCCCGCGCGGCGGGCAGAGCGCCGGGCCCAGCGACATCTTGACGCCTCGCCCACCTCTTCGTCAGTCGGCGATGAGGCCACTTGGTTCCTCTCCGCGATACGGCATCCATCGATAGCCGGGCTGGAACACCTCGTAGTCAGCTCTCAGGTCAAGTTCCGCATAGAGCTCTTCACAGAGCACGAGCCCGTGGATGCTGCCGTCGTTCAATTCATCTGACCACTCGCGCCTGAGCTCACCGGGGTCAAGGAAGGATTCCGGATCCCAGCCGACCTTCGCGGCAACGAATCCGCGCAACTGCGCAAGCAGGTCGTAGAGTTGATGCCCCAGTTCGGTCAACTCCGCTGCGCTGAGCGGCAACCGTGAGAGGCCGCCGTCCAAGGCACTACGCCAACTCACCGCCGCCTGAAGGATCGACAGCTCGAAGCATGAGCCCACCTTCGCCATCAGCGGCCGGTGGAGAGGAATACGGTGGGCGTCCGCGCGAAGCACACGTTGCTTCGTCTCGACCTGGGCTGCTACCTGTGCCGCCTCGGCGTCGTCCCCGAAGTTCACTACCAGCTCGAAACAGATCGCCACAGTTCTTCTGCCTTCCAGCGCCACGGCCCAACACAGGCCGCGTTTAGGTACGTTCTGAGGATGCCATCCTCAATTCCGCCGCCTACCGACTGACCACGAGATCACATAGGCCTAGGAGCTCTCCGGCCGATCATGTGACGCTTACTCTTGGCTCGTGATTGATCACGGTATTGCTCTGCCCCACTATCGCCTCCATGTTGTTCCTGCCGTCGTGGCCCTGGCCAGCCCGACATGGCAGCGAGAGGTGTGGCTCGATCCGGATCAGTTCGAGGACCTCAACTACATCGTGCATGTGCTCTTCGACGACTTCTGCGATGCGGACAACCCGTCGCCCTGGCTGGGGCAGTGCCTACGCAGCGAGGAGGAAGTTGAGCTGATGGCAGGGGTTGGTACCGCCTACAGCGCGGTGCAGAAGTCGGTCGGCGCCGCTGCGCGCGACGAGGCTTGTCTGGTCTCACCGGGCTGGTCCGCTGTCGTCGCCGCAGCGGCCCGGTTGGCTCAGGTGCTGGTGTCCAATGATCTCTCGGCGTTGAGCAAGCTGCATGACGCCGGCTACCGCTGGCCGCTCGGCGCCGAGTCGCTTGCGTCCGAGACGGATGACCCGCACGGCGAATCATGACCGCAGCCAGATGACCAGGCCCGCAGCGGTGACCGTTTCGAGGAAGACATAGCCGTGCTTGTCGTACCGCGTTGCCACGGCCCGGGAGTTCTTCAATCGATTGATGGCTCGTTCGACGGTGTTGGTCGAGATCGGGCTCTGGCTCGCCCCCGTCAGGCGTTCACTCACTGCCCTGTTGCGTCGGCTACTGGGATGATCGCTGCTCCCCCCAGCCGAGGAGGACGGGTTCCGGATGAGTAGTTGGTCGCCGAGGGTCGAGGCGGTGCTGAAGGCCTCGGGGTGGACGCCTGGGCGGAGGGTGGACACGTCCCGCTGGCGATCCCTGTTCGAATCGGTCGGCCTGTCCATGCACGACGCTGCGCAAGCCTTCCTGCAAGAGTTCGGCGGTCTGACGGTGAACGTCAGCGGACCAGGGATCAGCTGTGCGCGCACGCCGTTCGAGCTTGACCCTGAGCTGGCCTGGGGTGAGGAGGACCGATTCGCGCAGTGGGGCGAGGCGATCGGGCGCCGTCTCTACCCGCTCGGCGAGCTGGACCACGGTCGGTTCTTCCTGGGCATCGACGAAGCCGGCGTCGTCCATCTCGTCGAAACGTGGGTTGCCGGCTTCGGACCGATGCCTCACGCCATGGAGAACCTGGTCCTCGGCGTGGCTCCTCGCCGAATCGACGACGGGGGCGAGTGACGGCACGGTCATCCTGACGTGCCCGGTCAGTGCCGAGGACCGGTGACCCTCCGGCGTGTCCGGTCGATCTCGCGAGTATTGCCTTGCTGATGACGGGCTCATCGCCCGCTCCCCCGGTCGGCTCTTGCGATTTCGCAGGAGTGGGGTTCGCCCGGGGACGTTCAGTCAGTCGATGTCGGGGCGCTGCTCGGTCGCGGTGTCGTAGGCGGCGCGAGCCTCCGCGATGGCGGACCGGTGACGCTCGGCCCAGCCCACCAGTCCGGTCAGTGAGTCGTGGAGTTCACGGGCCATGGGCGTGACGGTGTATTCGACCTTGGGCGGCACGGTCGGATACACGGTGCGGACGAGCAGTCCGTCCCGCTCCAGCCTGCGCAGGGTCAGGGTGAGCATCCGCCGGCTGATGCCGTTGATGGAGCGTTCGAGTTCGGTGAAGCGGACCGGGCCGTGGGCGGCCGCGATCAGGATCCCGATGCTCCACTTGCCCGCCACACGGTCGAGCACCTCGGTGACCGGGCAGGCCTCGTCCCTCAGCGCTTCGGTAACACGGATGTGACCGCGTGACATGAAAGTGCCTCCTTCCGACGACCGGCAAGGCTGTCGATGATGACTGCTGTCACACGTCGTGAACCAAGGGGGATCACATGTCCGTTCGTGCTCTCGTCGTCGATCCGACCGCGCCCGCCGCCGTCCGTCTCGCCGCGGTCTGCGACCCCACGCCCGGTCCGGGTCAGGTCCTGGTGGCCGTCTCCCACGCCTCGTTGAACTACGGCGACCTCAACGACGCCCGTTCAGGGCGGGTCCCGGAGGGCGCGGTGCTCGGTTCGGACTCCGCCGGAGTGGTCGTCCAGGCCGCAGCCGATGGAAGCGGACCGGCGGTAGGCACCCGGGTGGTGGCCCTGACCTCAGGAGCGTTCGCCGAGCGCGTGGCGATCGACGTGGGTGCGCTCGCCGAGGTGCCGAAGGCGTTGGACCTGGCGCGGGCGGTGGCCCTGCCGGTCGCCGGAGTGGCGGCGCTGCGCTCACTGCGGGCCGCCGGACTCGGACCCGACAAGACGGTGTTGGTCACCGGAGCCTCCGGCGGGGTCGGCCGGTTCGCCGTCCAACTGGCGGCGCGGGCGGGTGCCCACGTGATCGCGTCCGTCGGCTCGGCAGCGCGCGGGAAGGGGCTCGCCGAGGCCGGCGCCGACGACGTCCTGATCGGACTGGAGGGCCTGCGACGACCGGTCGACGTGGTGATCGACAGCGTCGGCGGACCCCAGCTGGTCGCGGCTTGGAACCTGCTCAGCCCCGGAGGCAGCGTGCAGAGCGTCGGCTGGACCTCCGGGGAGGCCGCGGTCTTTCCGCCGTACGCGACCGTCGGCCCGGCCAAGTCGCTGACCTCCTTCGTCATCGAAGGCGACGTCGGCGCGGACCTGGCGGTTCTCACCGAGCTGGCCGCCGAGGGTGCCCTCACCGTCGAGATCGGCTGGCAAGGGTCCTGGGACCGCTTCAACGAGGCCTCCAGGGCCCTGCGTGAACGCCGTGTCTCCGGAAAGGCAATCCTGACCGTGGCATGACTACGGCAAGGCTTGCGAGGGTGATGCGGCCCGGAGCCGAGGGCGAGGGCGAGCCCGACGACCGTCCGGTGGATCCTGGAGCGCACGGTTCGGACGACGGTTTCGTCCCCTCCGACGGGCACAACGACGCGGTCGGCGTGGGACGAGACAGGTCGACTCGGTGCGTCGGGACGAAAGGCCGGAGCCGGCCCGTGGGGACCCGTAGGACACCGCGGTGGGGTCCTCGCTCGCGCGAGGCCCCACGACGGGATCAGACGGTGAGGACGAGCTTGCCCTGGAGGTGACCGGCGTCGAGCAGCCGGTGTGCCTCGGCGACGCGCTCGAACGGGAACGTCTCCTGCACGTGGACCCGGAGCCTGCCCTGTTCGACGAGTTCGACGAGACCTCGCAGGGCGTCCGGATCGGGTTGGACCGCGATGCCGCTGAAGCGCATGCCGGCCGCCTCGTACCTGGCGATGAGCTCCGCATCCTCCTCGGCGACCGCCGTCACCAGGTGACCGCCCGGACGCAGCACTTCGAGCGACCGCTCGACGGTGTCGCCGCCGATCGTGTCGAGCACGACATCGATGTCGCGGACCGCGTCGGTGAAGTCGACCGCCGTGTAGTCGACCACCTCGTCGGCGCCGAACTCCTCGACGAACGTCCGCTTGCTTCCGCCTGCGGTGGTGATCACGTACGCGCCGAGCGCTTTCGCGATCTGGATCGCCACGTGGCCGACCCCGCCGCCACCGCCGTGGACCAGGACGCGGTCGCCCTCCTTCACGCCGCCGAGGTCGACGAGGCCCTGCCACGCCGTCAGCCCGACGACCGGCAGCGCCGACGCCTCGACGTGCGAGAGCGACGCCGGCTTGCGTGCCAGGTGCAACGCCGGCGCCGACACCACCTCGGCGTAGGCGCTCGCCGCCCGCGGGAACAGCGGCATCCCGAACACCTCGTCGCCGGGCCTGAACCGCCACGTCCCCGGTGCTTCCTCGACCACACCGCTGATGTCCCAGCCCAGAATGAACGGCGGCCGGCCGATCAGCGGGAACTCGCCGGCCCGCAGGCGCGCCTCCAGCGGGTTCAGACCGATGGCCTTGACGCGGACGAGAACCTCGGTCGGAAAGGGCTGGGGCTCGGGCGCGTCCACGACGGTGAGCACCTCGGGACCGCCGAGCGTCTGCTGGGTGATGACTCGCATGACTCTCCTGGTTCTGGAAGGGGAGAAGGCCCAGGCTATGAATCCGATAGGAACCGGCAGGTACCTTCCGCGCAGGTACCTTTGGCGCCATGAGCGGTTTCGGTCCCGGGGACTCCTTTCTCGCCGACTGTCCGGCGCGTCTTGCGGTCGAGCTGATCGCCGACAAGTGGACGGTGGTCGTGCTCTACGGCCTCAGCAGGGGCCCGGTGCGGCATGGCCAGCTGATCGAGTTGATCGGCGGCATCTCCCGCAAGATGCTCACCCAGACGCTTCGACGGCTCGAGGCGCATGGACTCATCCGCCGCCACGCGTACGCCGAGGTGCCGCCCCGCGTCGAGTACGAGCTCACCCCGCTCGGGGCGACGCTGATCGATCCGATCCACATGCTGACCGAGTGGGCGAGGGCGAACGGCGACGCAGTGCTCGACGCGCTCGACTCCGCCCCCGAGCCGGTCGCCCAGAGCGACTGAGGTCCCCTGGGGACAGCCCTTCCGGCATCCACGACTGAGCGGGACAGGACAGCTGCCGCCTTCTGGGTTTCGTCGTTGCCCCGCAGCGTCCCCTTCAGCGCGGCCGATGAGTTTTCGGCTCCCGTCCGGTCCAAGCTCGTGACACCTCAGGAAGGAATACCGCCATGTCAGAGCTTCTCGTCGACTTCATCACCTCCCTGGACGGCTGTGCGTCGGGAGAGGGGTGGCCCGGGTTCTGGGGCCTGGAGGGCCCGGAGTACCTCGCATGGCTCGGCACACAGCCCAAAGCCACGTACCTGATGGGAACGAACACCTACCGTCTGATGTCGGGGTTCGCCGCAGGCGAGGTCCCGAGTGGTCAAGCGGAGTTCCGGCCCGAGGAGGAGGCGTCCGTCGACGAGCTCACGCAAGCGACCAAGATGGTGTTCTCCTCCTCACTCGAGGAGCCGCTGACGTGGGCCAACGCTACGCTCGTCCGAGACGACGCCGTCAAGGCGGTCCGCGCCCTCAAGGCGAGCGGCTCGGGGCTCCTCAGCACCATCGGCAGCCTCAGTCTCTCCAAATCCCTGCTCGAAGCCGGACTCGTCGACCGCTTCCGGGTGGTGATGTTCCCGGTGATCACCGGGGCCACCGGCGAGGAACGCATCTACGACGGCTATCCCGACGTCGCCCTCGAAATGATCGACCACCGTACCTTCGACGGCCGCATTCAGCTGGTCGAGTACAAGCCCCGAGTGCTCGAACACCCGCCGCTGGGTGCACCTGCGTGACCTGACCCTGTCCGCCGGCGGGGACGGCAGCGGGCCGGCGGGTGGCTCAGGCATCCCTGTGCCGCAGCTGCCACGTCCCGGCCGCTACGGCCGTCGCCGTCCACGCGGCGGTCACGGCGAGACCCGCCCAGGGGCCCAACGTCCCCTGCCACGTGCTGTGGAGCACTACTTGGCCGGCTCGGTCGGGGAGCAGGTCCGCCATGTTGCCGCTCATGTCGCCGACCACGAAGGACACGATCAGCAGGAACGGAACGAGGATGCTCAATGCGGCTGTCCCGCTCCGCAGCACGGCCGTCAGGCCCGCCGCGAGCAGTGCCATCAGGGTCAGGTAGGCGGCGCAGCCCAGTGCGCCGCGCAGACAGTCGGCCGTGCTCAGGGCGTCCGCCTTCTCGCCCAGCACCGCGCTGCCCACGGCGACCGTGACCAGTCCGGTGGCCAGACCGACGGTCAGTACGGGCAGGGCGATCGCCGTGAGCTTGGCCGCGAACCAGATGCCCCGGTGCGGCACGGCGGCCAGCGACAGGCGCAGTGCGCCGCCCCGGAACTCGCTCGAGACGGCTGTCGTGGCGAAGGCCATCGCCGCGATCTGGCCGAAGTTCACGCCGAAGAGGGCGGAGAAGAGCGGGTCGAGGTCATCGCCGTCCGTGGCGGTCTCGGTGCCTGCCGAGAACGCGGAGAGCGCCGAGAACACGACGGTGGCCGACAGCATCGCGCACAGGGCGCCGACCAGCGAGCGCAGCGTCCGGATCTTGATCCACTCGGCGTGCAGTGCGGGCGTGAATCCCATGGTCAGGCCTCCTGGGTGCGGGCCGTGAACTCCGCTTCGGCGGCGGTCAGGTCGAGGTAGGCCTGTTCCAGCGTGCCTTCCTGCGCACTCAGTTCGAGCAGGGGGACGCCGGCGTCGGACAGGAGGCGGCCGATGTCGTCCACGCGTGCGTGGTGCACCGTCCAGTGCCCGTCCTCGTGTTCCTCCGCGTCGTGGCCGTGGCGGTCGAGCACGCTCTTGAGGGCGGTGGGGTCGGTGGTACGGATGCGTACGTGCGGTCGCACACGCGCGTCGATGAAGTCCCGCAGCGGGGTGTCGGCCAGCAGGCGGCCCCGGCCGAGGACGACGAGGTGGTCGGCGAAGGAGGCGGTCTCGTTCATGAGATGGCTGGAGACCAGTACGGTCCGTCCCTCCGCGGCGAGCCGTTTGAGCAACGCGCGGATCCAGACGATGCCTTCGGGGTCCAGGCCGTTGGACGGCTCGTCGAGGAGCACCACTTGGGGGTCGCCGAGCAGGGCGGCGGCGATGCCGAGGCGTTGGCGCATGCCCAGGGAGTAGGTCCGTACCCGGCGCCGCGCGGCCGGTGCGAGGCCGGTCTCCGTGAGCACGTCCTCGACCCGGCGGACCGGGATGCGGTTGCTCGCCGCCAGGGCCCGCAGATGATCGCGTCCCGTGCGCGAGCCGTGCGCGGCCTGCGCGTCGAGCAGCGCGCCCACGTGTCGCAGGGGTTGGCGCAGGCCGGTGTAGGCCTGGCCTCCGATGGTGGCGGTGCCGGCGGTGGGTCTGTCCAGGCCGAGGAGGAGGCGCAAGGTGGTGGACTTGCCCGCGCCGTTGGGGCCGAGGAAGCCGGTGACGCGACCCGGCCGCACGCTGAACGTGAGGCGGTCCACGGCCCGCCGGGGCCCGTGTTCCTTGGTGAGGTCTCGTACGTCGATGCTGGTCATGGCCCTCACTCTTGCCGCCGCGTGCGGCCCGGTCCTCCCTCTTCGGTGGGGACCGTCTCCCCCGCTCGGGGGAGGCCCGGTGTGCGTGCCGCCTGCGAGGATGGCCGGCATGGGCCGCCTGCTGCGCCCGCTGTGGCGGGGGACGACGTACACACGACTGCTGCATCTGTGGGTGCCGATGCTCGTCGTGAGCGTCTGGATGTTCATCGACCCGTCGAGACCGTGGGTCCCCGCGCTGGTCCTCGTGCCGGTCGGGCTGATCCCGGCGGTGCGGACGGGCGAGGGGGTCCAGGCCCGGCTGCTGCTCGTGGCGGGCGACTCGGACCCCGGCTTCTCCGTGGCACCGTCGGCGACCTGGCGGGGCAGGCTCCGCACGGTGCTGTGGCTGGAGGTGCGGATGGTCCTGGGCGCGGCAGCGGCGTTCGCCTGCGTCTGGTTGCCCACCCTGGCCTACGACTTGGCCGTCGGCGCGGGCGGGCCGGTTCCGGTCGGTCTGCCCGGGCCGCGCGGGGCGGCTCCGCGCTGGTGGACGGCACTGCTCGTCCCGCTTCCCCTTCTCGCCCTGTACGGCGCCGTGGTGGGCCTGGGTCGGTCGGTGACCGTCGTCGCGCGCGGGTTGCTGGGTCCGTCGGCCGTCGAGCGGCTCGCCGCCCTGGAGGAACGGACGGAGCAGTTGCTCGAACGCAACCGCATCGCGCGGGAGTTGCACGACTCCATCGGGCATGCGCTGACGGTCGCGGTGGTGCAGGCGGGAGCGGCGCGGGCGGCGGGAGACGCGAAGTTCACCGATCGGGCCCTGGCGGCCATCGAGGAGAGCGGCCGGTCGGCTCTCGCGGATCTGGAGCGGGTGCTCGGCGTGCTGCGGGAGTCCGGACGGCCGGTGAGCGAGAGTCCGACCCTGACGGGGGCCGACCGGCTGCTGGAGTCGGCGCGGGCGTCCGGGGCGAAGGTCGACGCCGAGGTCAGCGGGCCGCTGGAGACCGTCCCGGGGCCGGTGTCGCGGGAGGGCTACCGCATCCTCCAGGAGGCGCTGACCAATGTGCTGCGGCATGCGGGGCCGGTCCCGGTGCGGGTCCGCGTCGCGGTTGCCGGCGATCTTCTGTATCTGGAGGTGCGCAACCCGTCGACGGCCCGCATTCCCGGCCCGGGGCGGGGCAGCGGGCTGCGGGGCATACGGGAGCGGGCCGCCCTGCTCGGCGGGCGGGCGTCCACCGGGCCTCACGAAGGGGACTGGAGGGTGCGGGCGGAGCTGCCCCTGCGCTGATCTACGCTGGCCGGATGCCGGTCACCGTACTCCTCGTCGACGATGAACCCCTGGTGCGGATGGGGCTGCGCGCGGTGCTGGAGGCGCAGCCCGACATCAGGGTCGTCGGGGAAGCGGCCGATGGGGCGGCGGTGATCCCGCTGGTGCGGCAGCTGCGACCGGACGTGGTCGCGATGGACGTACGCATGCCGCTGATGGACGGCATCGAGGCCACCCGCGCGGTGCTGCGGTCGGTCGCCGAGCCGCCGAAGATCCTCGTCGTGACGACCTTCGAGAGTGACGAGTACGTCTACGAGGCGCTGCGCGCGGGCGCGAACGGGTTCCTGCTGAAGCGGGCCCGGGCCGCCGAGATCGTGCACGCGGTGCGCTTGGTCGCCGAGGGCGATTCGCTGCTCTTCCCGGCGTCGGTGCGGCAGCTGGCCGCCGAATACGGCGACCGCGGTGGGAATGCGGCAGCCCAGGACACTTTGAGGAGGGCCGGGTTGACCGAGCGGGAGTCCGAGGTGCTGCGATTGATGGCACGCGGGATGTCGAACGCGGAGATCGCCGCCCGGCTCGTCGTCGGGACGGAGACGGTCAAGTCGCATGCCGGCGCCGTCCTGGCGAAGCTCGGGGCACGCAACCGGACCCAGGCGGTCATCACGGCGTACGAATCGGGGTTCGTCGCGCCGGGGTGAGAGGGCGCTCCTGGCGGACGGGGCCCTGGACCAGGCACGGCGGTGCGGTACGACGACGTCGGCCGGGCACCCACCGCGGTCCGGACCCGCTCGGCGTCCGTCACCTGCCTGCGCGGCATTGTGTGCGGGGCCGGTGTAGCGTCCTTGGCATGGACTCTCGTATCACTGTTGAGCGTGCTCAGCGCCTCAGGCAGCTGCACGCCGAGTACAAGCCGCTCGTACTGCCGACCGTCTGGGACGTGTGGTCCGCGCGGACGGCGGCCTCTCTCGGTTTCCCCGCGCTGACGATCGGCAGTCATCCGCTCGCCGACTCCCGGGGAGCCGACGACCACGAGGGGCAGACTTTCGAGGAGGTGCTCGCCGCCGTCAGGCCGATCATCGCGGCCGTCGACGTCCCGGTGTCCGTGGACCTGGAGGCCGGATACGGGCACAAGCCCGCGGATCTCATCGCCGGGCTCATCGAGGTCGGCGGCGCCGGTCTCAACATCGAGGACACCGTCCACTCGGACGGGGGCCGCGTGCGCAGTACCGAGGAGCACGCGAGCTACATCGGCGGCCTGCGCGCGGCGGCGGACGACGCGGGAGTCCCGATCTGGGTGAACGGACGCACCGACCTCTTCATCCACGCGCCGAGTGCTTCCGGCGTCCTCGACGAGGCGATCGAGCGACTGCGAGCCCTGGAGCAGGCCGGCGCCGACAGCGTCTACCCGGTGGGTATCCAGGACGACGACGAGCTGCTCACGGCGGTGACCGGCGCCGTCGCCGTCCCGGTGAACTCCACGGCCCATCCCGTCAAGCACGACCTCGAGCGCTTCCGTCGCCTCGGTGTCGGCCGGGTCACCTACGGGCCGCTGCTCCAGTTCGCGATGTCGGATGCGATGAAGGACATGCTCGGTCCCTGGACTCCGTGAGGAACCGCCCGGGACACCCCCGCGGGAGCGGAGGTGTCCCGGGCGGGACGGGAGAGTTCCCACGTCTTCACGGCGGTTACTTCACCTGTGGCCTGTCACCCGTCACCTGTTCCTCCTGCTGAAGACGAACAGGGCGACGCCCACCAGCACGAGGAATCCGACGGTGAACCAGAGGGCCGACTGTCCGTCCCGCAACGGGGGCGGGGCAGCGAGAGACCACATCACCCCTGCCCCTTCTTCCTGCTGAGCAGACTCACCGGCACGCACAGCGCTCCACCCGCGACGAGCAGCCATCCGAACGCGGTGGCCGGGCCCCCTGAGGAGAGCGCCAGCAGAAGGACACCGCAGACCAGCGCCAGCATGCCGAAGAGGAGGATCTGGCGCCCTCTTCCCGGTTGGATCATCTCGTTCTCCCTGTTCGGAACCGTGGTTGCCGGAGCAGGACGACGCCTGCTCCGGCAACCACGATCGGTCCGTTCCTCAGCTCTTGTACGTGGCACCGATGTACGTGCCCGCCGCCGCGCCGATCGTCATGCAGAAGGGGAGCGCGGGGACGGCACCCGGTCCGGTGAACGCCGCGGCTCCGGCTTCGCAGAGCCCCGTGATACCGATGTCCGCGATCATGGCCGCGGTCGCCTTCTCGGCCGCGCCCGTTCCGCCGGTGAACCCCTCGTAGAGGATGGTCGCGACGCCGAGCCCGTCCCCGATGCCTCCCAGGCTGAACAGCCCGTCGGGGTCGATGCGGTTGACGGGGTCGCCTTCGGCGTACAGGTACGGGTTCTGTTCCCGGCCCGAGGGGTCGGGCTGGGTGAACCGGCCTGTGTTGGCGTCGTAGTAGCGGGCCTTCAGGTGGTAGAGGCCGGTCGGGTCCTGGTAGTTCCCGGCGAAGCGGTAGGGCTGGGCGACCGGTTCGGAGGACTGCGCCAGGATGCGCACGCCACGAGGGCTGTAGGCGTAGGTGTCGACCTTGTTGCCGTCCTCGTCCGCCAGACCGATCACGCTGCCGATGGCGTCGGTGAGGTAGAAGTACGTCTTGCCCCCGGTCGTCATGGAGTTCAACGTGCCCCCGGGTTCCCGGTTGAAGCCCATGTCCGTGCCGGCTGTCGTCTTCGCCGACAGGCCCAGCGGTCCGTTGTGGAAGAACGTGTCGCCGAGCCTGATGCGTTCGCGCTGATCGGTCGAGCCGTACTGGCCCGCGTACGTCTTGCCGCCGACGGTGATCGACGTCATCTGCGAGTGGTCGGACCAGGTCTCGCCGGTGCGGAGGTAGTCGTCGGTGGAGGCGCCGGCGGTTTCGTTGCCGACGGCGTCGTAGGACCAAGTGCCCGTCGTGGTGGACTTGTTCGTGAGCTGCTGGGCGTCGTTGTAGGTGTAGGTGGTGCCGCGCGGGCAGCCGGGGTCGGTGCCCTGGGAGGTGAGGTTGCCGGCCAGGTCGTAGCAGTACTGCCAGGAGTCGGCGATCGCGCCCGCCTTCTCCTCCTTGGCATAGGAGAAGCGGCCCGCGCCGTCGTAGGTGTACGTCCGCTTCAATCCCGTGACGCCGTCGGTGCTGGTGCGGATCTTGTTGCCGTCGGTGGCGCTGCCGGTGCCGTATCCGTAGGTGTAGGCCAGGTTCACCAGGGTGCCCTGATCCGAGGTGACCTTGAGGGACTTCGGCCGGCTGGACTTGTCGACCTCGACCGTCTGGACCGTGCCGCCGGGGTACGTGGTGGTCCTGCGGACGTCGTTGTTGTCGTACGTGTACGACGTGACCCGGCCCTGGGAGTCCTTGAGTTCCTTGAGCTTGTCGACCTCGTTCCACGTGTAGGTGACCGTGCCGGCGGGGTCCTGGTAGGAGTCCACGTTGCCGGCCGCTGTGTAGGACAGCAGGGTCTGGGAGCCGTCCTGGAGGTGGCGGACCGTCTCGCGCTGCAACGGGTCGAACTCGTAGGAGACGGTGCCGGTGTTGTCGGAACGCTGCCTGAGGTTGCCGTCGCCGTCGTACCAGTACTCGACCTTCACCGTGTTCGGCGAGGTGACGGTGCGGATGCGGTCGAGGTTGTCGTAGGTGTAGGTGACCGTGACGCCGCGGGCGTCGGTGACGGTCCTGGTGCGGCCCAGGTCGTCGTAGGTGTACGTCGTCCTCCCCAGGGGCGCCGGCGCCTTGGCCCATTCCAGGTTGCCCTTGGCGTCGTAGTGGAAGTCCGTCTGCACCGTCTTGGAGGAGGACATCTTCGTCTTCTGCGCGCAGCGCTGGCCCTCGAAGCCGCCGCAGGAGGCGGTGGCGGGGTTGTGGTCGTAGGAGACGCTGCCGCCGCCGGTGCCGGTCTGCGCGACCGTCTTGGTGTTGCCGGCCGTGTCGTAGGTGAAGGCGGTCTTCTCACCGTCGGGGTCGGTGGAGTCCTTGGGTACGTCGCCGCCGGCGATGGTCTGCCAGGTGTTCACCGTGGCCCCACCGGTGGGCAGGGTGGCGGTCTTGAGGTTGTTGCGGCTGTCGAAGCCGTAGTCGGTGACGTTGCCCGGAGTGGTACCGGAGCCCATCGCGTCGGTGGCGGTGTCGATGTTGTGGTTGACGTCGAACTTGGTGGACCGCTGGTGGCCGAGCGCGTCGGTCACCTCGGTGACCTGGCCGTCGCCGTCGTGCGCGTACTTCGTGGCGTGGTTCTCCGGGTCGGTGGCGGTGGTCGTGCCGGCGGCGGTCGCGGAGTCACCGGTGTAGCCGTAGGTCCAGGTCGGTCCGGTGTGGCCGTCACTGTCGAAGCCGGTGCCGCGCAGCATGGAGGTGACACGGTCGGCGTCGTCGTACGTGAAGACCGTCACCCTCCCCTCCGCGGTGGTGATCTTGTCGATGCGGCCCGAGGTGTCATGACGGAAGGTCACCGTCTTGCCCTCGGTGTCCGTGGTGGTGGCCAGGTTGCCCGCGCCGTCGAGGCCGAACACGGCGGTGCGGCCGGTGTTGTCCTTGGCCTGCCACTGCGAGGCGTCCGTCCTCAGCAGGTCGATCCAGCGCCCCGAGCGCGTCTCGGTCAGCTTGAAGCCCTTGTGCTCGCCGCCCTCGTCGTGCTGGGTGACCGTGATCGTGCCCTTGTTGCGGTCGGTGGCCTTCGTCAGCGTGCCGTTGGCGTCATAGGTGTCCGACGCCCCCGACTTCCACTTCGTCAGCGTGTAGGTGCCGTCCGCGTTCTTCTTCAGGTCCTCCGACCAGCCCTTCGGCGTGGTGAAGGAGCCGTCGCTGTGCTTGGTGAAGCGGACCGTGGCGCCGGAGGCGTCGTAGAGGACCGCCTCGGTGGAGGACAGGTGCAGATAGCGCTCGTACTGCTGCCACCAGCGCTGCGAGACCTTCCCCCACGGTGCGTCCAGCGAGTTGTACGTCCGCGCGAGCGTCAGGCGCTGTCCCACACCGGCGATGTCGAAGTCGGTGGCCGTCAGCATCAGATTGCCGGTCGAGTAGTCGATCTTCGCCGTCAGGGCGTCGGTGACGGCGAAGCTGGTGTACCGGTGCCAGGGCACGTCACCCTGCCCCTCCGGCACGAGGGAGGTCGCCGAGGTGTCGGCCGCGCCGCTGCGGGGCCCGGCTTTCGCGGACGGTGTGCCCTCGGCGTGCTCGCGCTGCTCCCGCAGCCAGGACGCGTACGCCTCGTCGGTCGGATTCCGCGAAGGTTCGGTCTTCACGGGCCGGTTCGAGCCGACTTTCACCGCCGGCACTTCGAAGTCGGGGCCGCCCGGGCCCCAGACGGAACCGGGCTTGGTGTCGTCGGCGACCGCGAAGGCGGTCGGCAGCGCCGACAGGGCCAGCGTCGCGGAGACCATGACCGCCGAGGCGGCGAGAGCGGCTGACCTTCTGCGGGCACGCCGAAAGGGCATGCCGAAGGCACGCAGGTACATGGAATTCCCCCATAGGCAAAGCAGCCCCGGCGACCCCAACGGCCACCAGGTGCACACAAGCTGACACCGGAATCGCACAAAGATCCGTGCGCTTCCCCCTGTTTGCCTCGCCATACGGGCAGGAATCAGCCCCTCCCCTTCGAGCGCGGGAAAGGGGCAGAAGACCGCATAGGACACCTGGACAGCACAGCAGGGCGACTACAGCATGCTCGCGGCAGGCGGAACGCGACTCAAAGCCTCCCCCTCGGCGGGCGCGGGCGCGGGCTGGCACGGACGCGGGCGCGCGCCGGCGCTGGCGCGGGTGCTCGGCTGGTGGGTCGCTGTGCCCAGGAGCGGCCGTGCCGCAAGAGGCGGCCTCAGAGGTCAACTCACGGCAGCGTCCAGCCGTTGCGGGGTGTCAGGCCGCTCAGCTTCTCGGGGTTGACCTGGAAGCGCAGGTTCTGGATGCGTTCGTCGGCGATGTCGAACGTGATGGCGCCGACCGGGTGTCCGCCGAGGGTGGCCAGGATGCCGAGCTCGCCGTTGACGACGACCGGCTCCATGGTCAGGTCGGCAAGACCGGGCTTGGCCAGGAAGCCCGTGATCCAGCGCGCGACGTGATCGGCGCCGTGGAGGGGGCGGCGGGCCGCGGTCACCTTGCCGCCGCCGTCGGACCAGGCGGTCACATCAGGGGCGAGCAGTTCCATGACGGCGTTCAGGTCGCCGCCCGCGCAGGCCTCCATGAAATGGGTGGTGACCTTCCGGCGCTGGTTGCGGTCGGCATCGAAGCGGGGGCGGCGGGCCTGGACGTGATCGCGTGCGCGGTGGGCGATCTGACGAACCGTCGGCTCGGGGCGTTCGAGGGTCTGCGCGATCTCGGCGTGCGAGTAGGCGAAGACCTCACGGAGCAGGAAGACGGCGCGTTCGACGGGACTGAGGGTTTCCAGGACGACCATCATGGCGGTGGAGACGCTGTCGGCCAGTTCGGTGTCCGCGGCGACGTCGGGAGAGGTCAGCAGGGGCTCCGGGAGCCACGGGCCGACGTAGACCTCGCGGACCGCCCGTGCGGAGGTGAGGCGGTCCAACGAGAGGTTGGTGACCGTGCGGACCAGATAGGCCTTGGGGTGGCGGAGGTCGTGCCGGTCCACGGTCCTCCACCTCAGCCAGGTGTCCTGGAGGACGTCCTCGGCGTCCGTGACGCTGCCCAGCATGCGGTAGGCGGTGGCGAACAGCAGCCTGCGGTGTTCGATGTAGGGGTCCTGCTCGTCCGTGGCGTCGATCATCCGATCATGCTGACAGCGCCGCGATCCGGTGTCACGGCGCGCGGCGACGCGACCTGGTGGCCTGCGGCGGGCCCGGGTCCGGCAGGGCATGCGCGGCTCAGGGACGCTGTGCGGAGTGGCGCAGGATGCGTGTCCATTCGTCGAGCAGCGCGTCGACGGTGTCCGGGAGGTGGAGGCCGTCGTCGAACACCGCGTCGAGGCCCGCGGTCCCCAGAGGGCTCGTCCACGGTGTGAAGGCGAGGGGGAACTGGAGGGTGCGCGCGTGGACGTACCGGGTGGTGGCCCGGGTGCCCGCGAAGTCGACTTCGCGCCTCTCCGCGTCGTCGAGCCCGAACGTCGAGGTGACGGCCGCGCCCTTCGGCAGGACCGACGTCAGCTCACCCAGGCTGATCTGCCGGTGGGACAGCGCCGTCGCCATGGCCGCGTGTACGGAGGTCACCGTGTCGGAGAGCCCGGCCCCCGGCCGCAGCAGGATCGGCAGGAGGCCCAGGTGGCAGCCCACGGCGGGAGAGACCCCTGGGACGCGGCGTGTCGTGACGACGCCGGTGAGGAACTCATCCGGCGCTCCGACCGCGTGCGCGGCATGTGCGAAGGCACCGATGATGCGCGCGAACCGGGTGGCCGTACCGCTCCCGGATGCGCCCCGGTGCGGGTGCAGCACGTCGTACGGAAGCTCCAGGCGCCGGTGAACCGATCGGCCCGAGGGAGAGCCGCCCTCGCGCCGCAGCCAGGTCGTGTGGGCCGGGGTGACGCCCGCGAGGGCCGATCTCCAGTGCGCCAGGGTGGCGGCGTCCGCCGGGCCCGGACCGGGTGCCGCTGCGTCCAGGGCCTCGTCCGTCACGTCCGCCCGGGCGTCGTCGGGAGTGCCGTACCGGTGGGCCAGGTCGTCGACGAAGGCCTGGATGCCCTGGGCGTCCACCGCGTGCTGGTGGAACGCCACCAGCAGCCGGTCCCGGCCGGGGCCGCGCAGCAGGGCCACGCGGATCGGCAGGTCGCTCCCCACGTCGAACGGTCTTTCGGCGAAAGCTCTTTCGCTCGCTTCCGCGCCGGTGCGCGACGCCGCCCCGTCTGCCGCTTCGAACGCGAAAGGGGTGACCCAGTCCTGTGGACGGTGCACGAAGACGCGGTCACGCTTACGCTTCAGCAGGGAACGCAGTGCCGGATGCCGGGCGATGGTGTGCCGGAGGGCGTGCCTCAGCCGTGCGTCGTCCAGCCTGCCCGCGATGTCGAGGACGAGCGTCACGTTGTGTGCCGTCGGGTCACCGAGCCGGCCGGCCAGCCAGATCTCGGACTGCACGGGCGACGCGGGGAGCAGCGATGTCGGTGTCCTGCCGGGAGGACCGGCAGCCGCGGCCGGGTCGCAGGGCACGAGCGGGACGGAGTCGTTCGCTTCGTGCGGCGGGCGGCTGTCGGGCTCCTCCCAACCGCCCGCCCTCAGCTGCCCGGCCAGGTCGGAGACGCTCGCGCCGCCCATCAGCCGTTCCATCGAGGGCGTGCTGCCGAACTCGGCCGCCAGCTCGGTCAACAGGGTCATCGCCTGGAGCGAGCTGCCGCCCAGGGAGAGCAGGGAATCCGTCTCCAGGACCCGATCCAGGCCCAGCACCGCGGCCAGGCGACCCGCGATCCGCGTCTCCTCGGCAGGCAGTGCGGAGCTCGGGGCCGACCGGGCGGTCCGGTCGGCGTGGCGCTCGGCGAGGCTCCTGCGGTCGATCTTGCCCGAGCTGGTGCGGGGCAGCGCCTCGCAGAGGACGATCCGGCTGGGGACCAATGCTTCCGGCAGGCGGCGGGCGAGTGCGCCGCGCAGAGCGTCCGGGTCCACCGTGGCTCCCGGCGCCGGTACCACGAAGAGCGCCATCGTGCGCGTACCGCCGGGCGTGTCCACGGGCACGGCGGCCACTTCGGCGAGGCTCGCCGCACGGTCGGCGAGGATCTCGATCTCGCCGGGCTCCACCCGGTGGCCGCTGATCTTCACCTGGTGGTCGATCCGACCGCGCAGGACCAGTTCGCCGTCCTCGATCCGGCCCAGGTCTCCGGTGCGGTAGCCCCAGCGTCCGCCCAGCGCCTCGACGTGCCCGAAGCCCGCACCCGACGCGGTGGACACCGGACCCACGTAGCCGAGTCCCACCTGCGCGCCGACGACGCTCACCTCGCCCTCGTCGCCCAGGGGGACGACGGCGCCCGCGGGGTCCAGCAGGGCGACGACGGTGTTGTCGAGGGCGACACCGGCGGACGGCGTGCGGGGCCAGCCGGCCGGGTCGCCGGTGAGGATCGCCTCCGTGACCACATGGGTCTCGGTGGGGCCGTACTGGTTCGTGAGCCGGATCGGCCGCCCGCCGGCGCCGAGGAGCCGCTCCAACGCGTCCGTCACGTGCGGCTGTTCACCGGCCGTGGAGATCTCGACGAGATGCGGGAGCGAGGCCCGGCGGTACTGGGCCCACTCGGCGAAGGGGCGGAGCGCCGCGTACGGCAGGTGGAGGCGCTTGATGTGCCGGTCGTCGCAGAACCGCAGGAGGTGGTCCAGGTCCGCGCGACGGGACTCGTCGAGCACCAGCAGCTCACCGCCGGTGGCCAGGGTGCCGAGGACCTCCGTGAGGAACACGTCGAAGCTCACCCGGGAGAACTGGAGCGTCCGGTCACCCACGCCCACGCTGGCCTTGCGGCGCAGCCAGGTGACCAGGTTCGACAGGGCGCGGTAGGGAAGCCTGGCTCCTTTGGGCACACCGGTCGATCCTGAGGTGAACAGGATGTAGGCCGGATCGTCCAGGGCCGGCGACGGTGCGGTGGCGGGGACCTCCTCGCGCGGTTTGGGTCGGAGCAGGTCGACGGCTTCGACGTCCTCGAACGGCGCTTCCCCGCAGACGAGTACGCAGGTCGCGCCGGACTCACGCAGAGCGCCCCGGGAACGCTCCGGCGGATGGTGCACGTCGAGCGGCACATAAGCGGCCCCGAGCCGTAACACCGCCAGCAGTGCGCCCACCGCGTGGATGCCCCGCTCGATGTGTACGGCGACGGACGTGCCCGGGCGCACGCCGCGACGGTACAGCCGGCCGGCCAATTCCTCAGCGAAGAGATGCAGTTCGCGATAGGTACGGCCTTCGGCTCCCTGCCGGAGCGCCGTCCGCCCGGGGTGGCGTTCGGCCTGCACGCGGAACATGGCGTACACGTCTGCGGGCACGGGCCTGATGTCTCCGGCGAGGACCGAAAGAGCGGACTGCGGCATCGGCTTCCCTTTCGCTGCTTGGCGCCGGACGGCTCCCGGGCGGGGGCACACGGTCCGCCCGGGCGCCGCTCAGTGGGTGGTGGAAGGTTCTCGGGCCTCCGGGGTGGCCGCGTCGGCCTCGCGCTTGTCCGTGCCCGGCGCGGACCGGCGGATCTGCGGCAGCGTGACCATCGCGGCGGCGCTCACCAGCGTCCACACCACACCGAACCACAGCAACGACGTGGCCCCGACCCGGTCCGCCGTCGGGGCGGCCCACCAGTAGCCCACCGTCATGGAGAGCACGGTCGCCACACCGTCGTACGCGCTGACGCGGGACATCGCGTCCGGCGGCACATCGGCCTGCAAGCTGCTCGTCCAGAGGATGTGCAGCAGCGCGAATCCCGCGCCGGACAGCAGCGAGCCCAGGACCAGCACGTACACCGGCGCGCGCACGGCGAGGAGACCGGCGAACGCTCCCAGACCGAACGTGCAGAAGACGGAGGCCAGCAGCGGTCTGCGGAAGCGCACCCGCATGCCCGCGAATCCGCCGAGGAGGGAGCCGACTCCCTGCGCGGCCATGACGGTGCCCCATTGGGCGGCGCCGTTCTCCTTGCCGCCGACGAAGGCGATGCCCAGCACCATCACGGGCCCCAGGACGAAGGTGGACGCGAGCGAGGTGTAGGCGAGCAGGGACCACAGCCAGGTGCGTGAGCTGAACTCGCGCCAGCCGTGGTGCAGTTGCTGGAAGAAGCTCTCGTCCTCGCCGGAGGACCGCGCAGCGGACGACGAGGTGCGCACTCCGGCCAGGAACAACGCGCTGGCCAGGAAGGTCGCCGCGTCGATGGCGATGACCCACGCGGGATCGGTCCAGGCCACCAGCGCTCCGGCGACGGCGGGTCCCAGCAGCGAGCCGATCGAATTGAACGTGGAGCCCAGGGCGTTGGCCTCCTGGAGCCGCTTCCCCGAGACGACCTCGGGGACGAACCCGTGGAAGGCGGGGTGGAAGAACGCGGCGGCCACGGAGAGCGCCGCGGCGAAGACGACGAAGCCTCCCAGCGGCATACCGACCGTCAGCAGGATGACCACGACGGCGATTTCGATGGCCGCGCGCGCGAGGTCGCTGCCGATCATGGTGACCCTGCGGCCCCACCGGTCCGCCAGGACGCCGCCCGCCAGCAGGAACACGATGAGGGGCGCGGTCTGCGCGCCCAGCACCAGGCCGACCCCGCTCGCCCCGCCGCCGTGTTCCAGCACGGCGAACGACAGGGCGATGGGCATCATGCTGCTGCCCAGGACCGAGGCGGCCTGGGCGCAGAACAGCCGCCGCAGATTCGGCTCGCGCAGCAGGTCCAGTGGTAGTCGAGCAGCCAGACCGTCGGTCATCGCGTGTCCCCCGTCGGGTCCGTCGCCGGACCTCGTGCGTGACTCACCCGTGCGCTCCTCTCTCGGCCCGCCCGGCGCGATCGCGCCACTCGGGCTCCGTGTATCCGAACACGACGCCGGACAGAATATGTGAGTTCGAACGGGTGATCACCGGTCCGCAAAAATCTTCACACCCCTGTCTTCCAGCCGTCCGGGGAGGACGGTCGGCGCCGCTCGACCGGTCCCCGCCAGCCGTCCCGTGCGACCCCGGCGACCGAGGAGCAGACCGAGCGATGGATCACCCTGTGACCGAACCGGTCCACGTCGAGTTCGACGCCGCCACCTCGGGGGCCGCGGACCTCACCTGGAGTCAGGATCAGGTGTGCCGGTGGATGGAGAACTCCGCTCCGTACACGGACCACATGAACCTCGACGCGCTGATCGTGTGCGAGGCGGGCACGAGGCCGACCCTCGACGACGTGCTGGGGGCCCTCCGGGTGGTGATCGAGCGTCACGAGTCGTTGCGGACGCGGCTCAACGTACGCGAGGACGGCAGCTACCGGCAGTTCGTCTGCGCGAGCGGGAGGGTGCCCGTCCGGGTCCACCACCGCGCCGCCCCCGAGGCCGTCGGGGCCGTCCTGGAGGAACTGAGGCGCCTTCCCTTCACCGTGTTCGAGTGGCCTCTGCGTATCGCGGTGATCACCGTCTCGGGCGTCGTGTCCGCGGTGGCGTTGTGCCTTTCCCATGTCGCGACCGACGGCTGGGGTGTCCAGGTGATCGCCGGTGACCTCAGGGAGCTGTTGACGGCGGCTCCCGAGGAGCGTGCCTCCCTGTCCGCCCGGCCTCCCCGCCCGCTGCTGCAACCGCGCGAGCACGCCGCGGCACAGCGCCGGGCCGGTGGCCGGAGCGAGGCCCGGGCCGACGCCTTCTGGACCGCTCAGCTCTCCCGCTTTCCCAACGACCGTTTCCCCCTTACGCTGCGGACTCCCGGGTCCCCGCGATTCCCGAAGACCACGATGCGTTCCCGGTCGGCGGCACGTGCGCTGGCGCAGGCCGCCGCACGCCACGGCACGACCGCCAACGCGGTACTGACCGGGGCCCTCGCGGTGCTGGTGAGCGCGATCAGCGGACTGGAGGACGCCACGTTCCGGCTGTTCTGCGCGAACCGGACGTCACCGGCGAGCCGCAACTCGGTCGGTACCTTCTTCCAGATCATTCCGGTGGCCCTCACGGTCGCCGATCTCCCGTTCCGCGACATCGCCCACGCCGCGTGGCAGGCGTCCCTGCGGGCCTACCGTGTCGGCGAGCGCGACCCGCGCCGCCTCGACCTGCTGACGGAGTCGGTGGCGTCCGCCCGGGGCGTGGACCTGGACCTGGAGTGCTTCCTCAACATCCACGGCTACGGCGATCCGGGCCAGGACCGGGGGCCGACGGCCCAGGACACGGCGGACGAGCCCACGGTCTTCCAGGACGACGGCGGCTTCGAGGAGTGGGAGCCGGGCAAGTTCTACGTCGACGTGTGGCGCGTGTCCGGATGCCTCGAGGTCACGCTCTCCGCGGACACCGCCCTCTTCTCCCGCGACCGGCTCACCGCATTCCTCGCCTGTCTGGAGGAGATCCTTCTGCGGGCCGCCCGCGACGACGCGCCCCGGCCGCAGGACCTCGTCCGGGACGCCCAGGCACTCGCCGGGCTGGACCGACGCGCGGGCCTGGAGCTCGTGGACGGCTGCTGGATCGATCCGGCCGAGGTGCGCACGCTGCTCACCCGGGCGCTCTCCCCCCGCGCCGCGCTGGTCTTCGTGGAGCCCGGCGGCACCGGCAGCCCCCGTCTGACGGCGTACCTCGTACCCCGGGGGCCGCAGCGGCCGCCCGGTCCGCCGGAGATGCATCGCCTGGTGCTGGCCGCCCTGCCCGGGCACAGGTTCGTCATGGCCCCGCACCGGTACGTCGTCTGCGGGGCGGGCCCCTCGCTCCCCGCCACGGTGGAGGAGTGGCGGGGGTGCGAGGTCCTCGTGGAGGGGCCGGGACGCGAGACCCCCGACGCACGCTCCACCGACGCCACCGGAGCCGGGACCGGGGCCTGACGGGACTCACGCATGTCGCGCCCCGACGCGCGCCAGGTCGGTCAGCCGTCCCCGGAAGTCGTCCGCCAGGGTCTCGGCCGTCCGGCGTCCGTGGTACGTCGTCTCGTAGCGCAGCGCGCCGGTCAGCCGGCCCGTCTCCATGGTGAGGCCGACCGAGAGCGTGGCCGCGGCGGCCAGGGAGGACTGCGGTGCGGCGTACTTGAGCCGGGAGAAGTCCTGCTGGTAGGGGACGAGACCGGTGCGCAGTCCGTGCAGGGATATGTCGTGTTGCCGCCGGTCGACGATCCAGCCGGTCACCCCGTAGAGGCGCAGTTCCGCGTGCGCGAGGGCGTGGCGGTAGAAGGCCGCGTCGCCCTCGCGGCCCAGGACGGCCTCGGCGAGCCGGCCGAACGGCAGATCGACGACGGCCGAGGCGTCCCTGAGGACGCTGTCCACCCGGCGGAACAGTCCGCTCGGCGAGTGCTGCCCCAGGTCCACCGGTATCTGGATCATGTTGGAGAACAGACCGACGGCGGAGCGGGTCTCGGGGCGCACGCGGCCGTGCGAGGGCGTGGAGAGGATCACTTGCCTGCGGCCGTAGAAGCCGCCCAGGGTCCGGGTCAGTGCCGCCGCGAGCAGCGCGTACAGGGAGACGCGTTCACCGCGGGCCGCGCGCAGCAGCCGGCGGGTCTCTTCGGCGGACAGGTCCAGACGGACGCTGTCGTACTGGTGCTGGAGCGGGAGGAATCCGGCGGTGCGGCCCGGCAGAAGGTCCCCGGAGCCGTGGGCCCGCAGCCGGTCCGCCCAGCCGGCGAGACGGGTCGCGGTGTCGAGGCGGGCTCGGCGGGTGTTCTCGGTGCGGACGAAGTCCGTGTAGGACAAGGATGCTCCGATGCCGCCGGCACCGGGGGCGGCCACGCGGCGGTTGTAGAAGCGGGCGAGGTCGCGCAGGTAGACCTGGTGGCTCGGCTCGTCGAAGACCAGATGGTGGAAGCTGGTCAGCAGGATGTGGTCGTCGGCGGCCAGCCGCAGCAAGGTGGCCCGGGACAGCCGGTCGGTGACCTGGAAGGGCCGTGTGGTCAGGTCGACGAGGATCTCGTGCAGGTCCCGTCGCCGCAGTGCGTCGCCCAGGTCCGCCAGTTCCAGGGGAAAGGGCTCCGCGCGTAACGCCTGCCTCGGTCGGACCATGCGCTCCACCGGCGTACCGGAGTCGAGCAGCCGCAGCCGCAACGCGTCGTGCCGCAGGGCGACTTCGGCGAGCGCCTCACGCAACGCGCCGACGTCCAGGGCCCCTCGCATGCGCAGGGTGGTCGAGCAGTCCAGGGAGACCGCCTTCGGGTAGGGCTCCTGGTAACACCTCTCCCACTCCCAGCACCACTCCTGACGCGAGGAGAGCGGAAGTCCTTGCTCCGGCTGAGGGGATGTCGCCGTCATGACCTGCCTCGGGGAAGACGCCGTAACGCAGTCGACGCTACCCTCGGCGCACGGCGTATCCCCTTGTCAGAGCGGTCATGCCACACGACTGTAAAACTTCGGACCGCGATGGGCGCCGGTGCGTTATGTTCCTGCCATGGCGGATGTGGACACCTCGGCGACGCGGGACGGCCGGCAGGGACAGGACGACCTCACGGCGGCCCTCGCTCAGGCATGGCACGGCGTGCTCGGCTCCCTCCCGGCGGAGGACTCGGACTTCTACGAGGCCGGAGGCACGTCGATCGACGCGGCGCGGATCGCCTCGCAGGCCGCGGAGTGCGCGCCGGATGTCGAGGATCTGGACGTCACGCTGATGACCGCGCTTCTCGACGAGGCGCGCTTCGCGGACGTACGACGGCTGGGGCTGGAGACGATCGACCGCACACGGGGTGGGGTGTCCTGACCGGGCGGGCGGTGATCCGTCCGCCCGGATGCGGGCGCCGCGTCAGCCGTGGCCGGTGGCCAGGTCGGTCAGCAGGTCGGCCGCGAACCGCTCGCACCATGGCGCACCGAAGCACTGGCGGTCGTAGGTGACGACCAACTGAGGTTGTGCCGCGGACAGGTTGAATTCCAGGTCCAGCTGGGAGGGGCGGACCACCGGCCCGGCGGCCGCTTCCCCTTCCGCTTCCTCCTCGGCCTGCCCTGCGCCACCGTCGTCGTCGAGGTCGAAGAGGGTGAAGGCGAGCCCCGCCACGGAGCCTTGCCAGGAGTCCGCCGTCACGCTCACGCTGAGCGGGGCCAGATCGTCACGGGCGACGCCCATCCCGTCGGTGAGGAGATCGACGATCTCCTCGAACTCCACTCCCTGGTGCGCGATTCCCTCGCGCAGCCCTCGCCGCACCTGGGCGAGCACGCCCTGGTCGCCGTGCGGGGCCGAGGAGCCGACGCGGACGAGGACCGCCTGGGCGAGCGGACCCACCGCGTCGGAGTTCATGCGGTTCGCGGACATGGTGCCGAGGACCAGGTCGGCGGCCCCGGAGCGCTCCAGCACCCGCCCGGCGGCCGCGGCGGTGACGTACACGGTGGGCGTGCAGCGAGCGGCCCGGGCGTTCGCCTGGATGAGACCGGAGAGGGTGGCATCGAGGGGAACGCGCAGCTCGGCGCCTTCGGGCAGCCAGCCCGGCTGCGGACGTCGTTCGGCGATCCACGGGGTGGGGAACTGTGACAGTTCGGTGCGCCAGAACTCCCAGTCGGTGGCCCTGCGGTGCTCACGCGCGGCCAGCAGTGCCGAGTAGCGGTCCGCCGGCGGGAACGGCTCGTCCGGTCCGAGCCGGTAGGCCTCCTGAACGTCCGTCACCACCTGGTGCAGGGAGAACAGGTCCATCACGAGCCGGTGGAAGGTGAGGAGCAGGACGCCGCTGCCGTCACCGAGAAGCGTCAGGTGGGCGCGCGCCAAGGGCCCGCCGTCCAGGGGAAACATCTCCGCATGGGCCTCGGCCGCCGCTCGGCGTACCTCGGCGAGGTCCGCGGCCCGGTCGGCACACAGGTCCGGACGGTGCAGGACGTGCGGCTCGTCGTGCGTGGCCGGTCCGAGGACCGGTGTCTCGCAGTCCGCGCGGAAGCCGGTGTTGAGCAGTTCATGTCGCCGAAATACGGCGGTGACGGCGTGGGAAAGCCTTTTCTCGTCGAGTATTCCCTCGAGACGCAGGGCTATGCCGGTGTGCAGCAGCGCGGTTCCCCGAACCAGGCACTCCACTTCCCAGAGCCGTTGCTGCTGGCGGCTCAATTCCGTGGCGTACGCGCTTCCATTAGCCCGGTCCATGCGCTCCCTCACCCGGTGTTGCGACAAGTGCCGCACGAAAGAACGACTCCCGTACGGCACTTGTCGATAGCACTACTTCGCCGCGGCCTGACGGCGGAGCTGCTCGAGGTTGATGAGCGCGAGGCTCACAGAGTTGACCTTGATCATGTCAACTTCCCCTTTCCGTAGGCTACTTCTTCGGCCACCGGTCGGTGGCAGTGGAATGCTTTCAGGCCAAGTGATCTCTCGTCAACAAGGATTGCCACACTGTCCTGCTGTTCCTGCGTATACGTGTGGACCGGACAACGACGTTAATCGCGGCTAATTCTGACGTGCCGTCATAGAACGTCGCCCGCACTCACTCGCTCTATGAAGTGCATGAATGTCTCGCCGACGCGTGTCGCGCGTGAGGCGTCGTGATAGTGCTTCTCGTACCACAGGGAGCCCGTCAGGGCCCCGTCCGCGACCTCCAGGTCGGCGAAGAGGGTGCTGGCGCACGCCAGCGCCTGCTCCGGACCGGCGAAGACCGGGGCCGGATGCTCCGGATACAGGTCCTGCGGGGTCAGGGCGAGGCCGGACGGCATGACCGGCACGGGGTTGCGCTCCTCCGGCAGCCACCCGGTCACGCCGCTCAGCCGCAGTTCCAGGTGGGCCATGGCGCTGCGGTAGTAGGCCCCCTCGCCCGGCGGACGGTCCTGGACCCGGGAGGCGATCTCGCTCAACGGCAGGTCGGCCCGGTCCGAGGCCCGCTGGACGCTGCCGTGGACGGCCTTGAGGAACTCCCTCGGCGACCGGTACCCGGTGTCCAGCGGTACGGGGACCACGGTGCTGAACAGGCCGAGCGTCTCGCGGGCGCTCGCGAAGGTCCGTCCGTGCGTGTACACGGAGCACACGAGACGGTCCCGCTCGTACTCCGTGGCGACGGCGTGGCCGAGGGCGGCCAGCAGGACGGTGTGGAGCGTGACGCGCTCGGCGCGTGAGCGGCGCAGCAACAGCCGGGTCCTCTCGGCCGTCAGCGCCACCGGCAGAGAACCGAACTCCGCCGCGGCGACGACCGCCCCGGCGTCCCCCGCCAGCGGGTCCGCCGCGCCGTACGCGCGCAGTTCCCCGGCCAGGGCGGCGGCTCTCCCCTGCACGGCGGAGCGCACCTCGGGCGTGTGCTCCTGGCTGATCAGGTCGGTGTAACCCGCCGGATCCGCACGGCGTTTGGCGGTGTCCTCGCCCGGGGCGACGCGTGCTCGGTAGCCTTCGGCGAGCAGGTCCCGGAAGAGGCGGTGGGACGTACCGTCGAAGACCAGGTGGTGGAACTGCGCGACGAGGACGTGCTCCTCCGGCCCGGTGCGGACCAGGGTGGTGCGGCTCATGCGGTCCGTCAGGTCCAGGGGCTGTGAGAGGACCCTCGTCACCTCCGCCGTACGCTCCGCCGGTGCGGCCCGTACGAGGTCCAGCGGGCCCGCGTCCGGCCGCAGTCCTTGTCCGGGCCAGACCGCGGACGGGTCCGGTCCCGGCTTCGCCACGAGGTGCAGGCGCAGCGCCTCGTGGCGGGCGGCGATCTCGGCCAGGGTGTCCCGCAGTGCTCCGGTGTCGAGCGGCCCCTGGAACAGCAGGGTCTCGGCCGACTCGATCGGCGTCGAGTCGCCGGTGTAGCTCCGTGTCCACTCCCAGCACCAGTCCTGACGGGAGAACAGGGGCAGCGGAGCGGAGCCGGCGGAGCGGCCGCTCCTGGCTTGGTGGGTCATGCGCGGGAGCTCTCTTCCAGGGTGCGTACGGCGGTGACGTACCGGAGGCCGTTCCCCGAGGGGCCGAGCAGCTCCGGCAGGGCGCGTACCGCGGGCACGGGGTGTTTCTCGGTGAAGCGGGCGAGGTTGATCGTGTGCTGTTCCCAGCGGTCGGCCCGCTCGTGGGTGAGGTGCACTCCCGGGGCGCCGGGAGCCAGGCGCATCCCCGCTCCCGACGACCACAGCCGCAGGCCGAGTTCGAGGTCCTCGCACCCCCATGTCGTACCGAACGACTCGTCGAAGCCCCCGGATCGCTCCCACAGCCCGTACGGCATCGAGGTGTTGGCGCCGATGCAGGTCAACCAGGGTGCCACGGGTTCGAGTCCGCCGGTGCCCATGCTCGTCACCAGTGCTTCCAGTGCGTTCGTCACCGTGCGCCCGAACCGGCCGCCCATGGCCGCCCCGTGGGGGTCGGGGACGGACTCCTCCCGCGCGGCGGCCAGCAGCCGCCGGGCGGCGGGAAGTTCACGGACCGGTCCGTGCACGCAACCGGGCTCCCGGTCGGTGTGCTCGGACAGGTGGGCCGCCAGGGCCGAGGGCGGGAGCAGGATGTCGTCGTCGAGGAAGAGCAGCAGGCCGCCGCGGGCCGCGGCCGCCCCGGCGTTGCGTGCGGCGGCGCGGCCCGCGCGCGGTCCCGGGACGGTACGCAGGGGCAGCCGTGCGGCGGCTGCCGCCACGACGTCGGCGGTGCCGTCGGTGCAGCCGTCGTCGACGACCACGATCTCGTGGGGTTCCGGGCACGCCTGACGGGCCAGGCAGGCAAGGGTCAGCCGCAGGCTGTCCGCCTTGTCGCGGGTCGGGACGACCACGCTGACCGCCGGCCGGGTCATGGCGGGCTCCCTTCGTGGAACAGATCCGCCCCGTTGAGCACGTGTGGGCCGCGGGCAGCCAGCAGGGCCGCGCCCGCGAGGGAGGAGTGCGGACCGTGGACGGCCGGGCCGACCTCGGGGAGCGGCCGGCCCGGGCGGGCCGTCGCGGCCAGGCGGCGGGCCACTCTGCCGGGCAGCGGTGCGAGCGCGGCTCCGAGGCCGCCCCCGATACGTATCTGCGCGGGCTGGACGAGCTCCGCGAGGACCCGCAGCGCTCCGGCGATCGAGTCGGCCGCGTGGTCGAGGGTGCGCTCCGCCCACGGCTCGGCGCGCTCCACGCCCGCCACCAACTCGGCGCTCGACGTGGGGAGTCCGCGGGCCGCGGTGGCGTGCGCGGCCAGTGCCTCGGCCGAGACCACGGCTTGCAGGCAGCCGCGCGTGCCGCACCGGCAGCGCGGACCGCGCGGATCGGTCACCAGGTGGCCCAGCTCCCCCGCCGTGCCCCAGGCGCCGGTCAGCAGTCGGCCCCCGCTGACCAGCCCGCCGCCGACACCCGTGCCGATGCCCAGGTAGGCGAGGTCCCGGCCGGCCGTGGACACGGCTTCCGCCAGCGCGGCGAGCGTCGCGTCGTCGCCGAACAGGACCTCGGCGCCGCTGCCGGTGAACGGGGCGCTCAGCGAACGGCCCACCCAGGTCGGCCGGTTGGGCCAGCTCAGCACGGTCGCGTCGGCGCCGACGTTGGGCGCCGCGGCGACGCCGATCCGCACGGGGGCTCCCGGTAGCGCGGCGATCGCCTCGGCGACGCACGCTTCCAGCAGCTCCGAATCGGCTTCCGCGTCGTCGCCCGCGGGCCACGGCACGGTGCGCTCGTGCACGGTCGTCCCGGCGGCCACCGCGCGCAGGGCCAGTTTGGTCCCCCCGATGTCCACGGCGAGGACACCGCCCGCGGTGTCCGCGTGCGGGCGCGGGCGGTCGTCGGTCACGACGGCTTCCGGGCGACGACGATCGCGTACGGCGCCTGCTCGGCGCGCCGGCTCTCCTCGACCCGCAGCCCCACGGCCTCCAGTCCGGCCCGGAGCTCCTGCGTCGTCCACCAGTGCAGATGCCCGTCAACGAGCCAACGCACCGCCAGGGTCCGGCTCATGTCGTCGGTGAGGGCCAGCGGGTCGTCGACGAAGGCGTCGGCGACCACGAGCAGTCCCTTCGGCCTCAGCAGTGCGGCGAGCGATCCCAGTCCGGCGGCCGGGCCGTGGACACCCCCGAGGACCACGCAGGCGCCGTGCTCGGCATCGGTCGCCGGTGGGGCACCGCCGTCGCCGATCTCCAGCAGCGATCCGTCGACGGCGGTCTCCGCGAGCAGCGCCTCGACGCTCGCCCGCAGGGCCTTCGTCACCGCCGAGGGCCCGAAGGGCGCGGCAGGCGGGTCCGGTCGCTCGGGCGCCGTTTCTCCGCGCACCCGGGCCGCCAGCGCCCGGCCGCCCGGCAGGACGTCCGGGGGGAGCGTCCAGTCGCCCGGCGCCCCCGCCGAGAAGGTGTCCGTGACCAGCAGTCCCAGCGCGCAGGCGGTGTCCAGCACGGGCGACAGCACCTCCGCGCGCAGGCCCGTCGTCGCGGCCAGGTCGGCGGCGGTGCCGCCCTGGGCCAGGAGCGGGGGCAGGCCGAGTTCGGTGAGGGCCGCCGCCAGGACCTGCTCGGCCATGGTCGCGGCGCGGGCCCCCCGGGCGAGGCGGTACGCGGGGGCCGCCTGTGTCTTGCCGACGGCCGAGCGGCGCAGCCGGTAGCGGGGCAGGAAGCTGTCGGGGACCTTGAACCCGGCCAGTTCGGCACGGGCGTAGGCCTGCACCCGCGCCGGGGAGGCCAGTTCGGTGTCGGCGGGGACGTACTCGACAGTGAGCCCCTGGTCGTCCGAGTCCTGCGCACCCGTCGCCGTGACCGAGACGTCGGCGACGCCGGGGGCCGCCCGGAGCACCGATTCGACCTCCAGGGTGGAGACCCAGCGGGCCCCCCGTCTGACCACGCCGAGCCGGGCCCTGCCCAGGATGCGGTGGACGCCGTCCTCGTCGCGATCGGCGAGGTCGTGCAGGCGGTGGACCGAGCCGTCCTCCAGGACGACGGCGAGCTCTCCCTGGGCCGCTCCCCCGCCGGGCACCGGCGTGCCGTCGGGGTCCAGCAGGTCGATCCGCACGCCGGGCATCGGACGGCCGACGGCTCCCGACGGCAGTCCGGGCTCTCCCCACAGCACCGCACCCGTCTCGCTGGAGCCGTAGTTGCGGGACACACCCACACCGAGAGCGCGCGACCACAGCGCGTCGAGCCCGACGTCCACGTATCCTGCGCCGGCCATCACCCGGCGCAGCGCGGGGAACGGGGCGTCGTCGGTCAGGGCCCGTCGGCGCGCCAGGACGCGGGCCAGGCCGGGCACGGTGACCAGGACCGTCGCCCCCTCGCGCAGTCTGCTGTGCACGGAGCCGACGGCGCGCGGCGGCACCGGGTCCACGTGCGCCCCGGCCACCAGCGCGCCGGCCAGCCAACCGAGCGCGTAGGCATGGCTCAGCGGCAGCGGAAGCAGTACGCGGTCCTCCCGCCGCGCCAGGCCGGCGTGGTGGTAGCGCACGCCCTCGTCGAGCACGGAACGCGGCGACCGTGCCACGAGCTTGGGCGTCCCGGTCGACCCGGAGGAGACCAGGACGACCGTGCCCGGGTCGGGGGCGGACGGACCGGGATCCGCGTCGACCGCGCCGGTCCCGGCACCGGTGGAGCCGTCGTCGGTACCGCCGTCGTGCGGCCGGAGCACCGCACCGTGCGCCTCACCCGGGTCCGTCACCAGCGTCCGCCGGGCGCCGGCGGTCCTGAGCAGCCTGCGGGTCTCCGCCGGTGGCGAGTCCGCGGGCAGCAGCAGGGGGCAGGCGCCCACCGCCGTCAGCGCGAGCAGCCCCAGTACCCATTCGGGCTGGTTGGGCCCCTGGAGGCCGACGGTCTCCGCGGGCCGTACGCCCTGGGCGCGCAGCCGTTCGGCCAGCTCGGTCACCCGGCTGACGGCCGCCCGGCGGGAGAGGTCGCCGAGCGCCGGCGCGTCCGGGTCCAGGTCCGCTCGGGCGAAGGCTTCCCACAGGTTCGCGGCATTCACTTCGCCTCGCCCTGCGCCGCGGACTCCAGCCGCCGTACGAGTGCCTGGGCGGCGAGTTCGTACCCGTGGGTGCCGAAACCCGCGATCACACCCACGGCGAGGGGTGAGACGACGGAGTTGTGCCGGAACGACTCACGGGCCCAGACGTTGGAGATGTGCACCTCGGCCCAGGGCGCCGGGTAGTCGGCGAGGGCGTCGCGCAGGCTCCAGCCGGCGATCATCAGCGCGCCGGGATTGACGACGGCCGCGACGGTGTCCCGGTGCTTGTGCAGCGCGCGGATCAACTCTCCCTCGCCGTCGTGCTGTTCGCTGCGCAGCCCGTACCCTGCGCGGGCCAGCAGCTCGGCCACCGTCTCCTCCACCTGGGCCAGGGTGGTGGTGCCGTAGATGCCGGGTTCGCGCGTGCCGAGCGTGCCCAGGTTGGGGCCGTTGAGCAGCAGCAGGTCACGGGAGGTCGAGGCGATGGTCACGCGGGGGTCCCTTCACGGCGGAGCAGCAGGGCGGCCAGTTCGGCGCACGAGCCGGCCACCAGTTCGGGGCGGTGGGCGAGCAGTTCCTCCCGGTCGCCCTGGCCCCAGAGGCCGGCGGCCGTACGGGTGCCGGCCGCGCGGCCGGCCCGCAGGTCCAGCGCGGAGTCGCCGACCATGACGGCGCCGTCGGCTGCGGCGCCGATCTTCTCCAGGGCGAGCAGGACGATGTCGGGAGCGGGCTTGCCGTGCGCCACCTCGTCGCTGCCGCACACCGCGTCCACCAGGTCCAGCAGGCCGGTCGCCGACAGTGCCTCCACCGCACGGCCGTGGGTCTTGCCGGTGGCGACGGCGGTGGGGACACCGGCCTCGCGCAGTCCGGCGAGCAGTTCCGCCGCGCCGGGGCAGGGCTCGATCTCGTGGACCAGTTTGCGGCTCTCGACGACGAACGGCTCGTACATCCCGACGGGCAGCCCCATGATCGCCAAGGTGTCGGGCATGTGCCGCCCGAGGTGGGTCAGGTACTCCTCGAAGGGTGCCTCGCCCTCGCCGACCGTGAGGTCGTAGGCCCGCTGGAAGGCCCTGCGCATCACGTGGATGCTGTCGATGAGCACGCCGTCCAGATCCAGGACGACGGCCCGCGGCCACAGGTCACTCACGGTTCGCTCCCTTTCGGACGGCTTCGGACGCCGTCCGCATGCTCGCCACCAGGTGGGCGACGTCGTCGTCCGTCATGGTCGCGCCGAGTCCGACGGTGACGGACCGGCCCAGCACGGCCTCGCTGGCACGCAGGCGCGCGGTGGCGTCCCAGGCGACGCCCCAGGGGGTGCGGCCCGCGCGGACGGCGGGGTTCTGCTGGACGAGGCGGCCGGAATAGAGCGTGGCCGCGGGGATGCCGGCGGCGGTGAGCACGGTGACGAACCGGCGGGCGGCCATGCGGTCGGCCAGCAGGACCGTGAGATCGCCGCCGCTGCCCTCCTCGTCCGGCAGCCGCCGCCACTCGAGCTCCAGGTCGGCGAGGTCCGCGCGGACGGTCCGGGCGACGTCGCGCAGCCGGCGCAGCATCGGCGTGAGCCGTTCCAGCTGTACGGACAGCAGGGCGCCGGCGATCTCCGTCATCCGCAGGTTGGCGCCGAGGAAGGCCTCGCCCGAGGCTCCGCCGCGCTCGCCGCTGCGCGAGGTGGTGAACTGCCCGCCCTGGTCCTGGTAGCGGACCACGCGGTCGTGCACCTCGGGGTCCGTCGTCACGACGGCACCGCCCTCGCCCGCGGTGATGTTCTTCTCCAGCTGGAAGCTGAAGGCCCCCGCGTCGCCGATCGAGCCCACCGGGCGCCCCCGGTAGCTGACGCCGCAGGCCTGGGCGGCGTCCTCGAGGACCCGGATGCCGTGCTCGCGGGCGACGGCGAGGATGGGGTCCATGTCGGCGGCGACGTTGTTCAGGTGGACGGGCATGACCGCGAAGGTCCGCTCGGTGACGAGCTTCTCCCATGCCGTCGGGTCGAGGGTGAGCGACTCGTCGATGTCGGCGAAGACGGGGACGCCGCGCGCGGCCACGATCGCGTTGACGCAGCCGATGAAGGTGGCCGACGGCACGATGACCTCACCGCCCTCGGGGATCCCCAGGCCGATCAGGGCGCAGGTCAGGGCGGCGGTACCGGAGGAGACGCCGACCGCGTGGGGTGTCTGGTGCAGGGCGGCGAACCGCTCCTCGAACCGCTCGACGCGGCGCTGGAGCGCGGGACCGTAGTACCGGAACAGGGAGCGGCTCTCGAGCACGTCCAGTGCGGCGGCCTTCTCCTCCTCGCCCCACAGGGCGAGGCCGCGCAGCGGCTCGTAGCGCAGCGCCGTGGGCTCGGACAGGGATGCAGTCATGAATTCGTCTCCGGTGCTGTCCAACGGGCGGACGTGGCGCGGTAGCAGGCCTCGACGACGGCCAGGGCCTCGCGTGCTTCGCGCAGCGCCCGGTCCGTGGCGTCGGGCCGGGCCAGTTCGGCGGCCAGCGCGTCGAGTTGCTGGTCGTACTCGTCACCGACGCCGGCCGGGGGCAGCGGCACCCGGCGTTCCGCGCCCTCCTGGCGGAGCGTGAGCGTCGGTTCGTCGACACGTCGTGGGCTGAAGCCGAACGTGGTGGTCAGCTCGGCGGTGCCCTCGGTGCCGTGCAGCACCAGCCGGGTACGGTCGACCGGCTCGTGCGAGGCCCAGGCGAAGCGCAGCTGCATGCCGTACCGCTCGGTGACCACGAGGGCGGTGAGCTGGTCCTCCACGTCGGCGTCCGCAAGGCCGGCCGTGCCCGCGTGCCAGTCCGCCCCCCAGCCCGCGCGGGTGAGGAAGTCGCTGGAGGCAAGGGCGGTGGCGTGGCGCACGCCGGAGGCGCCCCACAGGTGGTGCAGGACGTCGATCACGTGCCAGCCCAGGTCGACCAGGACCCCGCCGCCGGCCGTCTCGCGGCGGGCGAACCAGTCGCTGCCGGGGATGCCCCGGGAGCGCACCCAGCTCAGCTCGGCGTGGCGGGGCGTGCCGAGCGCCCCGTCGGAGACGAGACGCGCCAGCTCCCCCACGTCCGCGCGGTGGCGGGCGGCGGTGGACAGCAGCAGCCGCCCTCCGCCGTCGCGGGCGGCGTCCTCGAGGAGCCGCAGGTGGGCGAAGTCGGTGCCGGTGGGCTTCTCCAGGAACACCGCGAGGCCCTGGCGCAGGAAGTGGCTCGCGAGCGCGCCGTGGGTGTGGTTCGGGGTGAGGACGAACACGAGGTCGGCTTCGTGCGGCCCGAGCTCCTGGAACCCGCCGTACACCTGCGCCCCGCCCACCAGGGCGGCGGCCCGCTCGACGGCCTCGGGCCGCGGCTCCACGACGGCGACGACGTCGAAGTCGGGGTGCTTGACCAGCCGGGGCAGCCATACCTCGCGGGCCACCCAGCCCAGTCCGATGACGGCGACCTTCATCGAGCGGATCGCTTCTTCCCCGCCAGCTCGGTCAGCACCTTGGCCACGGCCTCCGCGACGTCGGCGCAGTCGGCGTCCGTGCCGAGCAGCACCCGGTGGTGCAGCCAGAAGCCGTTCGCGCCCAGGTGTTCGCTGACCGGGTTGCGCTCGGCGAGCTCGGCCGTGTCCGGCAGTCCGTTGCCGAGCAGCGCCTCGTGGGCCCGGGTGCGGTACACCGGCGGGTAGTTGACGAAGGCGGGGATGCCCTCGGCGACCAGTGCCTTCACCACGAGGTCGCGGTCGGTCCCGGGGTGCGCCGCGGGGTCGAGGGCGGCCATCGCCATGTAGTGGGGGTTGAGGTCGCAGCGCGGGTCGCGGCCCTGCGGGACGACACCGGGTATCTCGCGCAGTGCCGCGGACAGCGTCTTCCAGCGGCTCTCGCGGCGTGCGTTCTGCTCGGCGAGCCGGGCGAGCTGGGCGCGCAGCACCGCCCCGGCGAACTCCGTCATGCGGTAGTTGGACGACGGGCTGCGGTGCTCGTAGTCCGTGTCGCCGAGGGGCCGGCCGCAGCTGTGCCGGGAGAACGCCTCGTCGAACCATTCCTGCGAGGGCAGGAGCAGCGCCCCGCCCTCCCCAGCGGTCATCAGCTTGCCGTTCTGGAAGCTGAACGCGGCGAGCGTGCCGAAGTCGCCGATGCGCCGGCCGGACCAGACGGCGCCGTGCGCGTGCGCGGCGTCCTGGAAGACGACGATGTCGTGGCGGGCGGCCCAGGCTCCGATGGCGTCCATGTCGGCGACGTGCCCGGCCATGTGGACCGGGATGACGACGCGCGTCCGCGGGGTGCGGACCGCCTCCAGCGTCTGCGGGTCGAGGCAGTACGTCACGGGGTCCACGTCGGCCGGGACCGGGACGCCGCCCGCGCGCTGCACCGCGATGGAGGTGGAGATGAACGTGAAGGCGGGCACGATCACCTCGTCGCCCGGCTTGAGGCCCAGCAGTTCCAGGCCCAGTTCCAGGGCGTGGGTGCCGTTGGTGACGGCGAGCGTGGTGCCGCCGTGGTACTCGCCGAACTCCGCCTCGAAGGAGGTCACCTCGGAGCCGCCGACTCGCCACCACTGGCCCTGGTCGACCGCGCGGACCAGCGCCGCGCGTTCGGTGTCGTCGTGGTACGGCCAGGCCGGAAAGTCGTGGCGGCGGACCGGATTGCCACCGTCGAGTGCCAGAGCCACAGTGCGTCCCTCTCAGTCGGTCTCAGTCGGTGGCGGGGCTGCCGGTCGCCGACGACAGGGTGGACGCCAGGGCGTCCAGGTCGTCGGCCGAGTGCGCCACCACGTAGTTTTCGATGATCATCCAGTCCAGTCGGCTGCCGCCGTAGAACTCGAGGGCCTGCTGCGGGGTCTCGACGATCGGCTGACCGTTGTCGTTGAACGAGGTGTTGAGCACCACCGGGACTCCGGTCAGCCGGTGGAAGTGCTCGATCAGCCCGTGGTAGGCGCCGTTGTCCTCGGCTGTCACGGTCTGCACCCGGGCGGTGCCGTCGACGTGCACGATGGCCGGGACCTCGCCCTGCTTCTCGGGGCGGACCGGGGCGACGATCAGCATGTACGGCGACTCGATGTCGAGGTCGAAGTAGTCGGCCGCGTGTTCGCGCAGCACAGCCGGGGCGAAGGGCCGGAAGGGCTCACGGTGCTTGACCCGGGAGTTGATGATGTCCTTCATCTCGGCGCGCCGGGGGTCGGCCAGGATGCTGCGGTGGCCGAGGGCGCGCGGTCCGAACTCCGCCCCGCCGGTGAACCAGCCCAGCAGCTTGCCCTGCGCGAGCAGTTCCGCCCCGAGCCGGGAGGGCTCGTCGACCTTGCGGTAGGGCAGTCCGCTGGCGTCGAGCGCGGCCCGTACCTGCCCGTCGTCGTAGGTGCGGCCCAGGTAGGCGTGGCGCTGGGCGGTGCGGGCGGGCTTCTCGCGGGGGCGGCCGGCGATGACGTGGTAGCCGTAGTAGGCGTTGCCGACGGCGCACCCTCCGTCGCCCGCGGCGGGCTGCACGAAGACGTTCTCGAAGGGGGTCTCGCGCAGCAGCCGGCCGTTGGCCACGCAGTTCAGCGCGACTCCGCCGGCCAGGCACAGGTCGGTGAGCCCGGTGTCCGCGTGGAGCCGGCGGGCGACGTGCAGGAGGGTCTCCTCCAGCGTGTCCTGGGCCGCGTAGGCGAGATCGGCGGCGCGGGCGAAGCGCTCGTCCCCCGTGTAGCCGTCGAGGGCGTGCTCGATGAAGTCGAGCAGTCCGCCGTTCTTGAGGTGGAGTTCGTAGCGGCCGTCGGGCAGCAGGGTGAGGTACTCGCGGAACTCCTTGCAGTAGCGCGAGGTCCCGTAGGGCGCGAGGCCCATCGTCTTGCCGTCCTCGGACAGGTACCAGTGGCGGCCCTCGTACTCGTTCTCGTACAGGACGAAGCCGATGGCCTTGCTGACCGCTTTGTACATGTAGCCGAGGGAATGGTCGCTGTCGCCGGCCTGGTAGACCCGAAGGGCGCTGAGGCCGTCGGTGGACCAGTTGGTGCCGAGCACCTTGGACACCTCGGTGATGGTGGTGCCCTCGCCGACGGCGGTGGTGAGGGTCTCCACGCCCCGGTCGTCGATCAGGCTGCCCGCTCCGTCGACCACGAGAATGGCGGCCCGTTCGAAGGGAGAGGGGAAGAAGGTGCTGGCGGCGTGCGCCATGTGATGGCGTATCAGGTGGATGCGCTTGCGGAAGGGGAAGTACGCGGGTGCCAGAAGCGTGTCGTCGGCGACGATGACGTCGACGTCCGCGAGGCGCGCCTGCGCCATGTCGAGGCAGTACCGCCACGACTCGTTGAACAGTGAGTTGACTCCGACCGAGTACTTGACCCGACGTACCCGCTCCTCCTCGATACCCGCGGCGATGACGCCGTCGGAGACGAGACAGGCGGCGAAGTCGTGGTTGGACCCACCCAGGCCGAGCGTCAGCATCCCTGTGTTCCCCCTCTTTGAGCTCGCAGGACTTCTTGTGTCACGGTCGCACGGCGTGGATCAGATGATTCAGCGTGTCCTCCCCGCCGGCCATCGGCGGCTTCAGGACGCTGGGTTCCATGCCCATCTCCCGGAGACAGGAGCAGAGTTCGTCGACCCGGCCGTGCACGTCCTGGACGTCGATGACGACGTTGCGCAGCAGGGGGCGCAGTTCCGCGTCGATACCCCGCAGGATCTCCAGTTCGGAACCCACCGCGTCGATCTTCAGCAGATCGACGGGCCGGTCGGTGCCGATGTGACGGGAGAGCCGTTCGACGGTGACGGTGGTCTCGCGTCCCTGGAACATCCGCTCCACGACCCGCGGCGGAAAGCTCTGGCTCAGCAGTTCCCTCAGCTGACCCTGGTCCTGCGGGTACAGCGTCGAACTGCTGGGGAGCAGCGGGTAGTAGCGGAAGGACACACCGGCCGCCTCCTTGCTCCCCAGGGCCGTCTCGTGCACGGCCACGTCGTGGAGTGCGAACTCCGCGACGTTGGCGTGCAGGGCGGCGACGAGTTCGGGCAGCGGCTCGAAGGCCTCGATGCGCGCCTTGGGCCGTCGCTGCTTCACGAAGAGCGTGAAGAGCCCGATGTTCGCCCCCACGTCGATGACGAACGGCTCGTCGGGGAGGGAAATACCGGCGTAGGTTCCGCCTTCGAACATCTCGCGGTACAGAAAGCGCGCGTCCAGCGCACTGACCGCGTGCACGGAGAATCCCTCAGCGACTTCCGTCAGCTTGGGGGGTGTCATGGGGCGGGGCTCCCGGGTGCTCAGCCGAGACGTTCGATGACGTAGTCGGCCAGCCGGTCTTCGGAGGTGAGCGTGTCCTCCGTGAGGTCCTCGTCCTCGAACGTCACTCCGAAGCGCTCCTCGAGGAGAAGCAGGAACTCCAGTGCGTCCAGGGAGGTGAATCCATAGGCCTCGAGGAAGTTGCTGCTGTTCTCGTTCACCGTGCGACCACTGGAGGCGGCAAACTCCTTGGCGATTTGGTGGATCTCCTGGAGTACTTCGTCGCGGTTCACAGACAGCCTTTCATTCGTTCGGACGGGTGACAATCTAGTCGGTGGGTCGGAGACTGTCCATGCTGACTAAGTCTCAAAACTCTTTGTCGTCAGACTGGTTGGCTGCTGCAAGCAGGCGGTCCAACCAGCGATGGTGATGCTGCAACGCCAACTCGTTCCGGCCGAACAGAAAGTGCGTGTTCGCTCCGGAGGACAAAGCTGCCTGTACGTCAAATCCGGTGCGATAGTCCTCTTCCGCCACGCCTCTTTCGACGAGTTCGCTGAACTCCGCCGTGTAGCGTCGGTCTTCCTCCGTGACCGGAGGCACGCGCGTCACAATGGTCTGCACGGTGCTGCTGCGGTCCACATCCGGGCCGGGCATGATCTGGGAGACCACTCCGTGCCCTTCCCAGGCGCCGGCGATCGACATGTTGGGGAAGACGGTGTAGACGGTGCCGCAGTGCGGAGCGGGGTCCCAGTCCTCCACCGGGATGTCCCGCAGCGTCCGGAGCGACTTGACCGGGTAGAGGATCCGCTGGTGCGGTCCGAAGGAGTCGACCACCATCAGGTTGGAGGTGGACGTCGGAGCGAACGTGGTGCGGTGCAGCGCCTGGATGTGGTAGCTCTCCAGATAGCCGTCGAAGGCGACCTTCCAGCCGGGGCCGGGCAGTTCGCGCTGCTCGTAGATGTGCCACTTGTCGAGTTCGAGCCGCTCCAGCTCGTGCGCGTAGTCCCCGAGCCAGGCGTCCAGGTCGATCGTGGTGCCCGGAGTGAGACACACCCAGACGAAGCCGAGGCTCTCCACCACGGGAAGGGGGCGCAGTCCCAGTCCGTCGGTGTCGACGTCCCCGAAGGTGCCGGGCTTGTGCACGGCGACGAGGCCGCCCTGGTCGTCGTACACCCAGGCGTGGTACGGACAGCGGAAGCGGTGCCTGGTGCCGGTTCCGACCGGGCACAGCTGGGCGCCGCGGTGGCGGCAGACGTTGAGGAACGCCCGGACGACGCCGTCCTGTCCACGGGTGAGCAGGATCGGGGTACCCAGGGCGTCCAGGGCCTTGTAGGAGCCGGCGCCCGGGAGTTCGACCGAGAGCGCGAGCGCGAGCGGGACCCGTTTGAAGACGACGTCGATCTCCCGCCGCCACCGCTCGGGGTCGAGGTATTCCGTGACGGGGACCCGCAGCACGTCCTCGGCCTGGTCCGTCGTGCCGGCCTCCAGGTGTGCCAGGGCCCGCTGCGCGAGGGCCACCGCCTGGGCATGGTCGATCACGGCTCCCACCTCCCGTTCTTCTCCGGTGCGTGCAGTGCGAAAAAGTCCTCGTACAGGAGCACCTGGCTGTCGAGCATGTGGCGGCCGTGCACGACGGGGCGTCCGCTGCGCCGGGCGGCGTCGAGCAGGGCGGTCTCGGCCGGCTTCATGATGATGTCGGCGACCAGGCAGGTGCGGGGCAGGCGTCCGAGGTCGAAGGGGAGCGGGTCACCGGGGCTCATGCCGAGCGGGGTCGCGTTCACCGCGATGTCGACGCCGTCGCCGTCGAAGTAGCCCTCGGCGGCGGCCGTGACGCGCCCCGGCCAGCGTGCGTCCAGCCGGGCCCGTACGTCCGCCCTGCGGTCGGGGTCGGGGTCGTACAGGCGCAACCGGGCGACGCCGGCGTCGAGCAGGGCCGCGGCGACGGCCCGTCCGGCACCGCCGGCTCCCGCGAGGGCCACGGTCGCGCCCGTGGGGTCCTGGCCGTGCCGGCGCAGCCCGTGCACGAAGCCTGCGCCGTCGAAGTTCTCGGCGAGCCAGGTCCCGTCGGGGTTCCTGCGCAGGGCGTTGGCGCTGCCGGCCACTTCGGCGGCCGGACCCAGCAGGTCGGCGTACCGGCACACCTCGATCTTGTGGGGCACGGTGACGAGGATGCCGTCGAGGTTGCGCATGCGGCGCAGCCCGCGCATCACGTCCGCGAGGCCGTCGGGGCCGACGTGCACGGGTACGAGCACGGCGTCCCGTGCGGTGCGGGCGAACAGGTCGTTCAGCAGGCCGGGGGCGCGCACCTGGGCCACCGGGTCCCCCAGCACCACGTAGAGGCGGGTCGTGCCCGAGATGGTGCTCGTGCCGGGCGGGGCGTCGGGCATGGCGCTCCTCAGTCCGATGCGGGGGCGGCGCCCGTGGGCAGGTCCGCCAGGACCGAGGTCGCCAGGCGCTCGTCGACCCCGGGCACCAGCTCGACCCCGCGGGGGCCGTCCAGGACGAACGTCAGCCCGGCGTCGGTGTCCTGTCCCTTCTTGTCGCGCCTCATCAGCTCCACCAGGGTCGCCGCGGGCACGCCGGACGGCAGCCAGGTGGGCAGTCCGAAGCTCTCCACGATCTCCCGGTGCTCCGCCACCCGGTTCCGGTCGATGCGCCCCAGCCGGCCCGCGAGCAGCCCGGCGAACACGGTGCCGACCGCGACCGCCTCCCCGTGCCGCCAGGCGTAGTCGGTGGCGCGCTCGATGGCGTGCCCGAGGGTGTGGCCGTAGTTGAGGATGTGGCGTGGCCCCCGGTCGCGCTCGTCGCGGGCGACGACCGACGCCTTCAGCGTCACGCTCGCCACGATCTGGTCGGTCAGGTCGAGCCCGCGCAGATCACCGGCGCCGATGAACGCGCAGCGGGCTATCTCACCGTATCCGCTCAGCAGTTCGCGTCGGGGCAGGGTGTCCAGGAAGTCCGTGTCGCACAGCACCGCACTCGGCTGCCAGTAGGCGCCGACCAGGTTCTTGCCCTCGGGCAGGTTGACCGCGGTCTTGCCGCCGACGCTCGCGTCGACCTGGGCGAGCAGCGTGGTCGGCAGGTGCACGACCTTGATGCCCCGGTGGTAGAGGGCGGCGGCCAGGCCGACGGTGTCGGTCGTCGTGCCGCCGCCGCAGGCGACCACGGCGTCGGCGCGGGTCAGCCCCGCCTCGACGAAGGCGCGGCAGTACGTCTCCACCGACGCGAGTGTCTTGTGCTGTTCGCCGTCGGTCACCGGAACGACCGTGAACGGCACGCCGGGGTCGGGGAGTTCCCGCTGCGGCAGGGCGCTCACCAAGGCGACGCGGCCGACGCCCAGTTCTCTCAGGACGGCCGGCAACAGCAGCCGCGCGCCGGATCCGACATGGACGGCGTAGTCGTGGTCTTTCAGTGTGACGTCGATACGGCGTATTGCGCTCATGCCTTCAGTGCCCCCGTGGCTGTCCGGCCCTCACCGACGCCATGCTAACCAACGGTGCCGATCAAGGTCCACCCCCGACGGGAGAACCGCCGGTCACGACATGTTCAAAGTGTTTCATTGTCATGGAGGTCCAACTGGGCCCTATGGCTACCTGCTTGACGAACAGTTAGGGTTGACCTGTCGAGCGACCTGGCCGTTAATCGCAAGCAGACGCAAAACGGGGACTTTCATGCGCCTTAAGGAAAAGTTTCGTGCCGCACTCACCGCCTCGGCGGCCGAAGGCGGTCGACTCCCCTTCCTGATGAACGACATGGTCATCGAGGAACAACTCTGCCAAATGCGGTGTTCCTACTGCCTCACCGAGGAGTACAACCTCCTCATGAACGTGCCGGACGCACGGCTGCGGCTCACCACCGATCGCCGTCAGGACTGGCACGAGATACTGGACATGTACCACGAGCACGTGGACGCGCCCATTCTGCGGCTCTCCGGTGGTGAGTTCTTCTGGCTGAAGGGGTCCACCGAGTTCGTCCAGGAGGCCAGCCGCCGCTACGAGACCGTTCAGGTCATCACCAACGGTGTGTTCCTCAACGAACGCCGCATCGAGGCCCTCGCCGCGATGGGCAACGTCCAGCTCAACATCTCCCTGGACGGCCACACGCTGGAGCTGAACCGGCACCGTCTGCCCCCGAAGCAGGCGAAGCTGCACGACGTGATCATGCGCAGTCTCCACGCGGCGGCCGAGGCCGGACTGCGCATCGACATCCAGTCGGTGCTCACCGACGCCAACTACGCGGGCCAGCTGGAGTTCGCCCGGTATCTGCGCGACGAGGTCGCCGGCAGCACCACGCTGTACTTCTTCCCCGTACGCGGCGACACCGCCGAGCGGATGGGGCCGCCGCCGGGCGACCACCTGGTGCCGCTGGTGGAGCACTACGACGAGTTCGCGGACGTCCTGCCGCCGCGCGCCTACGTCGAGCACATGGCCGAGCAGCTCAAGACGAACGTGCGCACCCTGGGCTGCTTCGTCACGGCGACCATGGCCCAGCTCTTCGGCCAGGGCGATGTCTCCGCGTGCCCGCACGCCTGGGTCAAGCCGATGGGCAACCTCGCGCAGGACCGCACGCTGCTGCTGGACCAGTACGGCTCGCACCAGCACTACGACCTGTTCATGCACGACCGGCCGCGGTTCAGCTTCTGCAAGACCTGCGCCACGCCGTCCGACGTCATCAACCTGTTCTTCCTCGACCGGATCGCGGAAGAGGAGATCGGCTCGACGCACCTGTACTCGGGAGAGCGCTCACGCGCCCGGCTGCGGGAGCTGAAGGAGACGTTCCGGCCGGTGATATCCGACGCCCCCGCAACCGGAGAAGGCGTCGCTCAGAGCGTCAGCTCCTGATCGCGGACGGCGTCGGCGTACAGCGCCACGATGAGTTCCTGCACCTCCAGGGCCTGGGCCGGAGCCACCGTACGGCCCTGGGCCCGCCCCGCCACCGTGTCGAGGAATCCGCGGATCGCCGCCAGCTCGGGCCGGCGGTCCTCGGCGGTGACCGTGCCTGCGGCGCTGCGCACCTCGCCGCGCCGCAGGTCCAGGACGGTGCTCTCGCCGTTCTCGGCGGTGGCCTCCAGGGTGAGTCCCATGACCCGGCTGCGGCGGTCGATGCGCAGCGTCCCGTGACCTGCCGGGAACTCCAGATCGGCCACGACGCGCTCCTCCACCCCTGCCGCATCGACCCGGCAGGCGACCGGGCGGGGCCGCCCGAAGGCGGTGATCAGCAGGTCCAGGGCGTGGGCGCCGAGGTCGACCAGTGCCCCGCCGCCGGCCCGGGCCGCGTCGCCGTACCAGTTCGTCACCGGCCGCCACAGCCGCTGGCCGGCCGTGGTGAAGGTCAGGGTGATCTCGCACGGGCCCTCGGGCAGCGCCTTGAGGAAGGCCGGCACCAGCTCGTGGAAACGGTAGGGCAGGTTGACCGCGAGCCGGTCGGCGCCGGCCGCACGGGCCAGCCGGCGCGCCTCGGCCACATCGGCGGCCAGCGGCTTCTCGCACAGGACGTGCGCCCCGGCCTCCAGTGCCGCGAGCACCGGCTCGGTGTGGGCGTCGTTGGGGGTGCACACCGCCACCACGTCGGGCCTGCCGACCTCGAGGAACTCCTCCAGGCTGGTGGTGACCAGGACGCCTTCCGCCGCCGCGCCGAGGACGGAGCGGGCGCTGTCGGCGTCGGTGTCGCAAGCGGCGACGAGGGTGTAGTCCTCGTGGTTGGTGACGACGGGCAGGTGGTAGCGCTGGAAGACGCGACCGCACCCGACCACTCCGTAGCGCAGGGTCATCGGCCCGCTCCCGCCGCGACGAGGGCCTCGGCGCCGCAGATGCGCTCCACCCGCTCGCCGAACGCCTCGAAGGACTCGCCGAGGTGCTCGGCGTCGTAGTCGGCCACGAGGTCCCGCAGGTCGGCGGTGAGCCGGGTGGCGAGGTCGGGCGGGTCGGTCTCGGCGAGGACGAGTCCGTAGTTCATGAAGGCGAGGAAAAGCTCCGGCAGCCCGTTGCGCCAGGCCCGCAGGCGGCTGAGGAAGGCGCGCGGATTGTGTTCCGTGCCCCGTAGCCGGCGGGCGCCCAGGGCGATCTTCTGGGCGATGAACGGCAGGACGTTCTCCTTGCGGTCGCTGATCTCCTCGCCGACCTCGCTCCACGCGCTCCACAGCGCCTCGACCCGGGGGTCCGGCACCCGGTAGTCGCGGCGGGCGGTGCGCAGGATCTCGTAGGCGTCGCCCTCCAGGCCCTCGATGTCGGCCAGCGGCAGCGGGTCCTCGATCTTGTCGTACATCTCGGTGCCGCGCAGTGCGATGGCCCGGTTGATCAGGAAGAACGGATTGTCCGCCTCGTGGATGCGGGCGGCCACGATGAACTCGAGGTTCTCCCAGAGTTCGTCGATGGTGGTCTTCGGCTCGATCATGATCCAGCCCGGGTCGAGGCCGAGGCCCTTGCGCTTGAACATGCGGGCCGCGTCCAGGTTGTAGGCGACCGTGGTGCCCTTCTTGAACCGCCGCAGCATGCCGGGAGACCCGGACTCGATGCCCAGCAGCGCGGACGACAGGCCCGCCCTGTGCAGCAGGTCGAGAGCCTCGTGGTCGATCAGCCCGGAGTCGACCCGGAACTCGCAGTGGAACTGGAACTTCAGACCGCGGCTGAGGACGGTCTCGGCGAACTCGACGGCGTGCGCGAAGCCGTCGCCGAACGCCCCTCCGAAGTTGTCGTCGTTGAACCAGATGAAACGGGTCCCGAACTCCCTTTGCAGGTACTCGATCTCGTCGACGACATCGCCCGGCGGCCGCATCCGCCAGAAGCCGTCCACCACTCCGGGCTGGCGGGGCGCGTAGCAGAAGGTGCACTTGGCGTGGCATCCCCGGCTGGTGAACGTGGAGGCCACGGGCGTCGCGATGCCGGCGGCCCGGTGGTACTCCAGCACGTCACGGGCGGGCCAGACGAGGTTGCCGAGGTCCGGCAGCACGGGCATGCCACTGCTGCGCACCCGGTCGCCGTCGCGGTAGAACAGCCCGGGTGTCTCCCGCCAGTCGGTCCCGGCGGTCAGCCGGTCCATGATCCCGACGACGGTCAGCTCGCCCTCGCCGAACGTGACGCAGTCGGCCTCCGGTACCTGCTCGGCGATGAGTTTCGCGTTGTAGGTGCAGAAGGCGCCGCCGATGGCGATGAAGACGTCGGGGTCGGCGGTCCGCGCGCACCGGATGAGCCGGATGGCGTCGATGATGTGCAGGTCGTACATGATGCTGATGCCGACGAAGCGGGGGCGCTCACGGCGGATGAGCTCGATGATGGCCTCGTCGCTGGGCGTACGGCCGTGCAGGTTCAGCGAGGTGACGGAGTGTCCGGCGTTGCGCAGATATCCGGTGATGCAGGCCAGTCCGAGGTTTTCCCGGACCTTCTCGTAGAAGATTCTCAGTGCCGGATCGAGTCGGACGTACTCCTCGTCGGTGACGGTCACGTTCTGGTTGTTCAGGCTGAGCGCCCCCGTGGCTATCTCACGCGGGGTCAACAGCACGACGTCCGACATCTGACCCTAACCCTTCCCCGTGGTCCTTAAACGAACTCGATGTAAAACAAATGTAGTTATTTCCACGCCTGAAGCATCGCGGACGTGTCGTGCCGTTCGAGTGTCACTCGGGTGGTTCCCGTCACCGACACCGACGCGGGATGCGTCGTGTCAACCACCGTATCTGCCATACGCACTTCGTGACGGGAATCCATCTCTTCGGGCCAACTCAGAACAGCCGGCGGCAACGCGGGATCCGACACCTGGAGTCCACGCAGCGGAACGCGCAAGCCGACGCCGATCGCTTTCAGGACGGACTCCTTGCGCGTCCAGTAACGCAGAAAGGCAGCCGGCCGTTCGTCCTCGGGACGGGCGCGCAGCGCGGTCAGTTCCGCGTCGGCGAGGACGCGAGGGGCGACCTTCTCCACATCGGTGCCGCCGCCGTCCTCGACGTCGAGCCCGACGTCCGCGCCACGGGTGACCGCGAGCCCGATCACGTCCCCGCTGTGCGAGACGGAGAAGCGCACGTCCGCGTGGACGCTTGCGGCCGGTACGCCGAGCGTGACCTTGCCGTGCGGCCCGCCGCAGCGCGCGCACACGCGCCGCAGGGGGACGTCCTCGGGCCGCATCTCCAGCAGTTCCCCGAGCACCACCCTGCTGACCGCACAGCCCGCGAGGAACCGGCGTCTGTTGCCGGGGTCGGCCGTGGCCTCGTAGCGGCCGCGTTCCACGGGATCGAGCAGACCCACGAGGTCCGGGCGGGCGTCGGCCAGACGGGCCCACCACAGCTGCACCGGGCGTGGAGGCGGGAGAGCCGCTGTCACGCTCCGGCCTTCAGCCGCACTTCCCCGACCAGCCGGAACCCCATGTGGGGCACTTTGAGGATCTGGGCGCCCGAGCCGACCTCCCGGAACCGGGCGCGCAGCGACTCGATGACGTCCCGCGGGTCCTCACCGGTCAACCGCAGGAGGTCGGGCCGCGGGACGATGACGGCCCGGCGGTCGGCGAGCGCCCGCAGCGCCGTGGCCTCGGCGTCCGAGAGGCGTACGGAGGCCGACGGGGTGGTGAGCTCGCCGGTCTCGTCCAGGTCGAGGATCTGGGCGGACGCGGGGGCGGCGACGTCGCGCAGGTAGGTCAGGAAGGACACGAGGCGTTCGACGCCGAGCGGCGCGGCCATCACGAACCCGGCGCCCGAACGGACCGCCGCCAGCGTGCCCTTGGCGGTCGGCGCCGACTGGACGAGGACCGCGTAGGCGCCTTCCCGGGTGATCTCGGACAGTCCGGGCGGAGCCGTGCCGTCCGCCTCTGCGGCCACGAAGGCGACGAGGAGGTCGTCGGCGACGTGCGCGCCCAGGTCCCGCCACTCGTGCGCCGCAGGCTCCTTCAGCGGCAGTCCGGTGCGCTCACAGGCCTCTCGCAGACTGGTGGCTTCCGGCGCAGCAAGTCCCTGGGTGAGTACGTACATGCTGTTCGAGCCTCTCGTCGCGTGCGGATCGCAGGGTGGATCACTGATCTGTCGCGTGCTCCAACTGACTTCTTCCTTCCCATAGTTCCATGATCGACCCGTGGTCTACACTCCTGCGCATGCCAGAGCGCCCCTCCCCCGCCCCCTCGGTCCGGCGCACGACGCACACACTGCTGGCGGACGACCGGCCGATCCGGCTGCCGCACGCCGAGTTCGACGGTGCCGGGGTCCGCTTCCTCGGCGATCCCGTCGATCCAGCCCTTTTCCCCTCGTCGGCCACGGAGTTGTGGCACGCGTGCGACGGCACCCGGCCCTACCGCTCCTGGCTCTCCCCGGAGCGGGAGTTGATCGCCGGCTGGCACGCGGCCGGGCTGGTGGTCGCCGCTCCACGGCCCCGCTCACGACCGTCGAGCGCGCTGACCCTGCTCTCTCCCCACCCGGACGACGCGCAGCTCGCCCTGGGCGCCTTGCTCGCCCGGTTCGGCGGCCGGGTGGTGGACGTGTTCTCGCACGAGACGTGGACGCGCCGCGCTCACTACCGGAGCCGCCCCGCGCTCGCCTCACGGCTGCTGTTGGCGGAGGAGCGGGTGGCGTGCGGGGTGCTGGGGGCCGGGCTGACCGTGCTCGGGCACACGGACGCCGCCGACCGCGCCGCATGGCAGGAGGGCTACTTCCTCGGGCCGCAGTCCGTCGATACGGCCCGCGCGGCGGAGCCGGAGCTGTTCGAGCGCGTCGCGTCCGACCTGGCCGCCGAGGTGGCAGGGGGTGGCCCGGTGCTGGTGCCGCTGGCCGTGGGCGGGCACGTCGACCACATCCTCACGCGGCAGGCCGCGCTGCACCTGATCGCCCGCAAGACGCTGGAGCCCGAACGGGTCGCCTTCTACGAGGACATGCCGTACTCCCTGTTCGCCGACGCCACGGCGGAAGCCGGCCGGCTGGCGATCGGCCGCGAGCAGGTCTCACCGGTCCCCCTGCTGATTCCGGCGTCGGAGGCGGCGGTACGCACCAAGCAGGAGGCACTGTGGCCCTACCGGCTCCAGGTGCTGGAGGCGGTCTCGAAGCGGATCGTCCGGCACGGCCGGCAGCTCGGCGCGCCGGGGTGGGCGGAGCGCCTGTGGGTGCTGCCGGAATCCGCCGACGCCTACGGTGAGTTGGCGGCCACGGCGGCGGAGGAAGCCGCCCAGGCCGGGTGAGGGCGGGCGCCGCATGCGACTGCACACCCGGGAGTGGGGCACCGGCGATCGCGTCGCCGTCCTCGTCCACGGCCTCATGGCCGACCACCGCACCTGGCACGAGCTGGTCCCGGTCCTCACCGGCAAGGGCTATCGGGTCCTCGCCGTGGATCTGCGAGGTCACGGCGCCAGCGGCCGGGGCGCGTACGCGCCGCGACTCTTCGCACAGGATCTGCTGGACACGCTGCCCCACGGCCCCGAACTGGCGCTGGGCCATTCGCTCGGCGCCCTGGCCCTGACTCTCGCCGTCCCGGAACTTCGGCCGGGGCGTGCCGTCTACTCGGAGCCCGCCTGGCGCCTCGGCGGCCCGGACGGCACCCTCGACCCGGCGGTCTTCACCCTCTTCAAGCGCGCCCCCCGGCTGCTGATCAAGAGCCTGCGCCCGCACTGGGGAGAGCGTCAGGTGGCGGCCGAGCTGGCGGCGCTGGACGCCTGGGACGAGACGTCCGCCTCGGCCCTCTCCGCGTACCGCGCCGCCGACCACACCCCAGAAGAGCCGCTCGTCCCCTCACTCGTCCAGGCCGCCGAGCCGAGCACGCTGGTGAGCGGGGACATGTGCGCGGAGCTGGCACGGCGCGGGTTCGAGGTGCGGACCGTGCCCGACGCCACGCACGCGATCCACCGCGACAGCTTCGACGCGTTCCTCGGCTCGCTGTCGGGGTGGCTGTGAACGGCGTGGGTCAGTGCACCGCGCGCAGCATGCGCGTCACGTTGATCCTCGTGGGCGAGAGTCCCGCCTCGACGCTCTGCATCATCCGCTCGCCGTTCAGGCGGCCGTACGCGAGCAGGTCGATGTTGGCGAGGCTGAATTCCGGCCAGGTGTGGATGCTCAGGTGCGAGGCGGAGAGCAGGAGGATCGCGGTGACGGCGCCGTTGGGGAAGATGTGCGAGGACTCGCCGAGAACCGTGGCGTTCCCCTTCTCCGCGGCCGTGCGCAGGACCTCGAGGAGGCGCTGCTCATCGGTCAGGATGCTGTGGTCGCTCACCCACACGTCGACGGCGTACGAGCACAGATCGTCGACGTTGATGTCCTCGGTGGCGGGACTGCTGGAGTCTGTCATGGGGAACCGGAGGCCGCTCAACGCTCGCCTCCGTCTCCTTTCGGATAGGAATGTGCTGGTCTGACGGCCGAGGACGACAATCGGCTCGACCGATTCACCGACGGCCCGGCGCCGCGCAGCGTACCATCCGGCGCTCCCTAAGGCGCGCGGACCTCCTGCGTCAAGGGTGTCGCGGGAGGTCGGTTCGGATTGGCCGGAAAACCATGGACGGCGATGAGCGACGAAGGAGCGGGGTTCTTGGAGCGGCAGGACGTATCGGGCAAGGAGTTCCTGGCACTTGACTGTATTTCGGCGACCTTCGGCGTCACGGCGGCCTGGCTCGGTCACGATCCGAGCGTTATGGGAGAGCACTGGGGATACCACCGCAGGCTCGACGCCGTGGAATCCGAATGGCCCGTCGAACGGATCGGTATCCACCGCCGGACGCCCGAGGAGATCCTGAGCGAGTGGTACGGCCTCACCACCGACCACGTTCGTCACCCCGACTCCCGACGCGCCGAGGAATACATCCGGGACCAACTGTCGGTCGGGAATCCGGTGATCGCCTGGGTGGACACCTTCCACGTCCCCCACAGCTCGTTCCACGGCCAGCAGCACCATTCGCACCGGGTGGTGATCCGTCCCGTGGGCGGGGACGGGAAAGGGGGCGGCGACGGGAAAGACGGTGCGTTGAGGATCGTCGACCGCTACCAGGGGTCGCTCTTCGACGGCTTCATGGACAGCGCCGCACTGCGCACCGCGATGTCCTCCGACGCGCTGGGGGAAGCCCGTAGGGGCGACCCCGACTGGCGGAACCTCACGGCGGTCGTGAAACCCGGCCCGCTCGCCCCCGGTGACCCCCAGGAGGCAGCGCGGAAGGAGACAGAGGAGACACACGAGGAGGGGCGACGGGATCGCTTCCTCACCGCCCTCGCGGGAACCGCGGACTTCGCCGCCGGCACGGACCTGGCCACCGCGTGTGCCGACGAACTGCGCGCCGACCCGGAGGCCTTCGCCTCGCTCAGCCCCGTGGGAACGATCGAGGTCAGCGCCTGGTTCGGCGAACTGGCCAGTCAACGCGCCCTGAACGCGCGCTTTCTGCGGGCCGCCGCCGAGACGTGCGCCCTCCCACCCCTGCTCGACCGGGCCGCCGACGCGGAAGCCCTCTCCCGGCGCTGGGAGATGACCCGCAACTATTTCTTCCTGCGCTTCCGCAAGGGCCCCGAGGCGGTCCGGCGTATCGCCGATCTCATCACCGAGACGGTGACCCTGGAAAGCGAGTGGAATGCGAAAGTGCGGGATGACGTGCCGACCCGATGACCGGCTTCAGCTGTGGCCGCGATCGGCAACCCGCTTGTCAGCCACCACGCACGGTCGGCGCCGCGCTCTGGAGAAAGCGGAGGTAACGGCTCGCCAATCGTCTGCTAGCGGGGCCGGTCTCGATACGGGCGAGCGAGATGGGCCGTAGTTGCGCGTGCGGGAATCCGGGTTGGTAGCGCAGCAGGTCGGCACCGGCCGGCCGGCGGGCGAGCAGGCTCCGCAGCCGCGCCCCGAGTTCCGTCGGGGAGGCGGCACGTCGTGCCGCCTCCCGGGTGGCCGCGCCCAGGTCCGCCAGGACGGAGTCGTCGAGCAACCCGTCGTCGCCGGACAGGAGAGCGGTGACGGTGCAGTCGAGCCGGTCGAACATCCGCAGGATCTCGCGCTGGGCCGGCTCCTCGTCCTGGCCGGGAGCGCCGTCGGCCCGGTACACGTCGAGATCGAAACTGACGTAGCCGACCGCCCCCGCTCCCGGGACGGTCGACAGGGCGGTCGCCACGAACAGGAAGAGCCCACCGGGGTCCTTGAGCCCGCTCACGAAGAACGTGTCCACGTCGGTCAGTTCCGGGCGGGCGTGGCGTACGTCGACGGCGTGCGTGGTGAGCGGCAGAGCGAGGCGGTCCGCTTCGTCGCCGATCGACCTGAGGACCCGCTCGTCGGTGTCCGCGACGTGCACGTGCCGTACGCCGTCCGCAAGGCCGATCGCCACGCCGAACATCTCGTCGTCGCCGAGTTGCAGCACCGTCCGGCCGTGGAGGTCGTCGTAGTAGTCCATGACCGCGAGCCGTCGCCGCAGCGAGGCGAACGTGTCGAAGCTCTGGTGCAGTTCCGGGTCCGGTGCGTAGGTACGCCGGGCGAGGACCTCGGACAGGACGTCCCAGTCGGCGAGCCCGTCGGCGAGCGTCAGGTCGACCAGCCCCGGGGCCCCGTCGTCGTCGCGGGTGGACGGAGTCCCGGCGAGGCGCCGCACCGTGCCGGCGGGGTCGATCGGCGCCGTCCCGGCCCGGTGCAGCCGTGACAGCACCCACAGTCCGGAGTTGACCGTCATCGGGCCACGGACGATGTCGTCGAGCCGTCCGCCGCCCCGCGCACGCCGGACGACCTGGGCCACCGCGCGCACCGTGGCCCGCGGGTCGCACACCTCGCCCGGTTCGCCCGGTCCCGCATTCCGCAGGACTCCGGACCAGGCAACGTAGTGCTCGGCACTCACCTCCCGCCCCCGGTCGCCGCCTGCCGAGCGGCGACATAGGCGACGATTTTCTCCAGGGTGGAGAATCGGTCGACGACGAGATCCTCATCGGGAATGGAGATCGAGAACCGCTCCTCCAGCCGGTTCAGGAATTCCAGCAGCTGCAAGGACCCTAAGGTGAGGGAAAGTAAATGCGCGTCGGGCGCGATCCGTTGTGGATCGAATGTCCCGTCGACCGATTTCAGCAGGATGGATACGTCGTCGAGTAATTCTCTCTCCTGATGACTTGTCACGCCGGAATACCTGCTCGGGGAGATGATCGGCCAAACTGGCCGAGCATGAACAGATTGTTTCAGGAATCGGCTCCCCTCCTTGATCGCGTACGGACTACCCTGGCCGGTACGGGGGCGCAGTCGTCGCCCACAGGCCCCACAGCATCGAGGAGCAGCCCGTGAACGACCTCTCCTACAGCGACTTCGAGTCCGCGCTCCGCCAGTCCCTCCCGTTCCTCGACGAGGAGACACCCGTGGACGCCGACGCGAGCCTCACGGAACTGGGCCTGGACTCGCTGACGTTGCTGGGCCTGGTGGCGGAGCTGGAGGACAGGTTCTCGGTGGAACTCCCCGACGAGATGCTGGTGATGGAGACCTTCGAGACACCGTCGACCCTGTGGAACAGCCTGTCGAAGCTGCCTCGCGTCTCCTGAACAGGTCCCCGCGATCTGCTGCCCACCGGGGCTGGGTGGCCAGGGTGGGCAGACAGTGGACTGGAGGACCCATGGCGTGTGTCCCTCGGGCTCCCACAAATCGCTTGGCGAGCAGAACGATCACGCTGGCAGGATGCCGCCATGGGGAACACACGAGCTTGGCCCGTGCTGCGGACCACGGATCTCACCGAGGCGTTGGCACTCGCGGAAAGACTGCTGTCGGTGGCGTCCTGGTACGACCCCGACGGTTGCTACCTCGACGCCTGGGCGCACGACGACGATCAGGTGCGCCACCTGACCGAGACCGCACCGGACGCGAGCGTCACGTGGTACGAGGAATCCGGCAGCAGGACCGCCAGTGTGAGCCGGCCCGCCACGACCCTTGAACAGGCGAGAGAGGCTCTCGGAACCTGGGCGGGCATCACCAGGTGCTACATCCTGTGGCACAACCTGAAGTGGCCGGCCGTCCCGGAGCTCGGGCTGAACGAGGAATACAAGTACGCCGAGTTGCAGGTCGCGAGCAACACCCACACGATCCACTGCGAGGAGTGGGCCCCCGAGCACACCGTCTTCGTCCACGCCCGCCCCGGCCACGACGCACGCGCCACATGGCTGGCGGCACAGGTCGGCACCGAGGTGGTCGGCCCACCCGAGTTCGGCTGGTAGCCGACGGGCGCAGTTACGCCGGAATGAAGCCGGGCCACCAAGGTGGGTGGTTGCCATGTTCGTCGAGCGACGTCAGTTCGTCCCGCAGCGGCAGGCCAGGGTGCGGCACAGCGGCCGCAGGCACCTCGTACCGAATACCTGCCGCACGAGCCTTGACAGGGTCTTGTGCGGCGACGAAAAATCACCGCTGCAATCATATGAATGAAACGATTCAGCTCCCTGGGGGCACTCTCTCCCCTGGCGCCCGGTTTCACGTACGCCCGCCGCTCTCACCGCACACCGCACCGCACCGCACACCGACAGCAGGAGCCCGCATGTCGTCTGTATCGCGCCGGTCCGTCCTGCGCTCGGCCATCGCCGTGGCGCTCGCGCCCACCCTCGGTTCGGCGCTTCTGCCGGGGCTCGCTCCGGTGGCGGCGGCCGCCGTCTCCTGGACCGCGAAGTGGATCTGGGCTCCGTCGAGTTCGGCGAACCAGTGGGTGGCCTTCCGCAGATCGTTCACGCTGGGCTCCGCGCCGTCGAAGGCGGTGACGCAGATCGCGGCGGACTCGAAGTACTGGCTGTGGGTGAACGGGACGATGGTGGTCTTCGAGGGCGGGCTCAAGCGCGGCCCGAACCGCACGGACACCTACTACGACGAGATCGACCTCGCCCCGTACCTGAAGAGCGGCGGCAACACGGTCGCGCTGCTGGTCTGGTACTTCGGCAAGCAGGGCTTCTCGCACAACAGCAGCGGCAAGGGCGGTCTGCTGTTCCAGTCGGACATCCAGGCGGGCCCGACCACCCGGCTGGTGAGCGACGCGAGTTGGAAGCACACCGTCCACCCGGGCTACGCCAACAACACCGGCGGCACGCAGGTCAACTTCCGCCTGCCGGAGTCGAACGTCTACTACGACGCCCGCAACTCCACCGCGATGACGGGCTGGGAGTCCCCCGGTTACGACGACAGCGGCTGGAGCGCGCCGACCGACCTCGGTGCCGCGGGCGCCGCGCCCTGGAACGGCCTGGTGCAGCGGCCGATCCCGCAGTTCCGCCACTCGGGGTTGAAGGCGTATGTCAACGCGGCCTCGCTGCCGTCCACGGGCCAGGGTGCCACCGCGGTGTCGGCCGTCCTGCCGTCCAACATCCAGGTCACGCCGTACCTGAAGGTGGATGCCCCGGCCGGCGCGGTGATCGGGGTCCAGACCGATCACTACGACGACGGCGCCGGGCTGACCGGGATCGAGCCCGGCACGCAGTACAACGTGCGGGCCACCTACGTCTGCAAGGGCGGCGTGCAGGAGTTCGAGGCACTGGCGTGGATGAGCGGCACCGCCGTGCGCTACACGATCCCCGCGGGTGTGGGCATCCTCGACCTGAAGTACCGGGAGTCCGGCTACGACACCGACTTCGCCGGCTCGTTCACGAGCAGTGACGCCTTCCTGGACACCCTGTGGGGCAAGGCCGCCCGCACCATGTACGTCAACATGCGGGACAACTACATGGACTGTCCCACCCGCGAGCGCTCCCAGTGGTGGGGCGACGTCGTCAACCAGCTCAAGGAGGGCTTCTACACCTTCGACACCCGCTCCCACGCCCTCGGCGCGAAGGCCATCTCCCAGCTGGCCTCCTGGCAGAAGCCCGGCGGCGCGCTGTACTCGCCGGTCCCGTCGACGATCTGGACGGCCGAGCTGCCGGTCCAGATGCTCGCCTCGGTGTGGTCCTTCGGCACCTACCACCTCTACACCGGCAACACCGACGCCGTCACCGGCGCCTATCCGGCGGTGACGGCCTACCTCGACCTGTGGAGCCTGGACGCCGACGGACTCGTCGGCCACCGGGCCGGGGACTGGGACTGGGAGGACTGGGGCAGCAACATCGACGCCCGCCTCCTGGACAACTGCTGGTACCACCTGGCTCTCGGCACGGCCATCACCCTCGCCGGTCTCAGCGGCAACAGCGGCGACGTCCCCGCCTGGCAGGCCAAGCGCGACAGCATCAGGTCCAACTTCGACCGGGTGCTGTGGAGTTCCTCCGGGAACGCATACCGCTCCCCCGGCTACGACGGCGACACCGACGACCGCGGCAATGCCCTCGCCGTCGTCGCCGGACTGGCCCCCGCCACCCGCGAGCGGGCGATCACCGAGGTGCTCCGCACCCACCTCAACGCCAGCCCGTACATGGAGTTCTACGTCCTGGAGGCGCTGTACCTGATGGGCGCGGCCACCGTCGCCGAGGAGCGCATGCGCAACCGCTTCGCCGCCCAGGTCGCCGACCGCGCCTGCCACACCCTGTGGGAGGTGTGGGAGAAGGCCGCGGGCACCGACAACCACGCCTGGAACGGCGGTCCCCTGTACGCGCTGTCCGCGTACGCCGCGGGCATCCGTCCCACCGAGCCGGGCTGGGCGACGTACGACGTCGTCCCGCAGACCGGCACCCTCACGAAGATCGACACCGTGGTGCCCACCGTCAAGGGGGACGTCCGCTTCGGCATCACGCGGGGCGGCGACCAGGTCACCCTGACCCTCACCTCCCCGATCGGAACCACCGCACGCGTGGGTGTCCCGACGTATCGCGGCGCCTCACCGGTCATCAAGGCAGGCGGCACCACCGTCTACAGCGGCGGCTCCTCCACCGGCGGCGTCAGCGGCCTGACGTACGCGGGCAAGGACTCCTCGTACGTCTACTTCACCCTGCAACCGGGCGGCTGGACGTTCTCGGTCACGGGCGCCGGCCGTCTGGACGACCTGGCGCTGGGCCGGCCCGTCTCCAGCAACAACAGCCTGGAGAACGGCGACTGGGGCAGGAGCCGGCTCACCGACGGCAGGCTCACCGGCGTGGGCGGCGCCAAGGGCTACACGAGCAACGAATTCTCCTCCCCCGACGTCGGCGCGAACCCCGTCTGGGTGGAGATCGACCTCGGCGCGGACACCGACCTCGACGCCGTACGGCTCTTCCCGCGCACCGACACCCCGGCGACCGGCGGCGGCACGGCGGGCTTCCCCGTCGACTTCACGATCCAGACCCGCCCCGACGGATCCAGCGCCTACACCACCGCCCGCACCGTCACCGCCGAGCCCGACCCGGGCGGGCTCGTGCAGACGTACGGCTTCCGGACCACGACCGCCCGCCACGTACGTCTGCAAGTCACCAGGCTCGGCGCACCCGCGACCGACGAGTCCACCAAGTACCGCCTCCAGCTCGCGGAGCTGACCGTCCCCACCGCAGCGACCACCGTCACCGCCGGCTGCACGCTGGAGAACGGCGACTGGGGCAAGACACGGGTCCTGGACGGCGTCACCACCGGCGTGCCCGGCGCCAAGGGCTTCACCAGCATCGACTTCTCCTCCGCCGACGTCAGCGCCACACCCGTGTGGATCGAGATCGACCTCGGGGCCGACCGGCCGATCGGCTCCGTCACCCTCCATCCCCGCACGGACACCGAAGGAGCCGGTGGCGGCACGGCGGGCTTCCCCGTCGACTTCACGATCCAGACCCGCCCCGACGGATCCAGCGCCTGCACCACCGCCCGCACCGTGACAGCCGAACCCGACCCCGGCGGAGCCGCTCGGACCTACACTCTCGCCTCCGCCACCGGCCGCTACCTGCGCCTGAAGGCGACAAAACTCGGCAGACCCGCCTCGGACGAGACCTCCAAATACCGCCTTCAGCTCGCCGAGATCCGTATCAAGTAGCGTGATCGCCTGCCGTGAGGAAGGTCCATGCGGCAGGCCGGCCCGTGCACGGGATTCCGGTGGTGAACGAGGGGACCGTGATGAGCGAGCCGACGAAGCCCAGGGTCGAGGTTCCGGAGGGTGCCGCGCCCACCGAGCTGACGATCCGTGACCTCGTGATCGGGGACGGTCCCGAAGCGCTGCCGGGCAGGGTGGTCCGGGTCCACTATGTGGGGGTCACCTTCGCGTCGGGGAGGGAGTTCGACTCCTCCTGGGAGCAGGACAGGCCGTTCAAGTTCGCCGTGGGCGGCGGCAGGGCCATCAAGGGCTGGGACCGGGGGGTGAGGGGGATGAAGGTCGGCGGCCGACGGGAGATCATCGTTCCTCCGCGTCTCGGTTACGGCAATCAGTCACCGTCGTCCCTGATCCCCGCGGGCTCCACGCTGATCTTCGTCGTGGACCTGCTGTCGGTCGTGGGCGGGCCCGCCGGAGCCGGCAGGAGCGCGACCGGCTCCGCCTGAGCCCGGGGCTTGCGAGGAGCCGGGCGCGGACCGTCGCCGTCCGCTCCGTCGGACCGCCCGGCGCGCCGTCCCGGACCGCGCACGGGGCACCGTCCCGGACCGTGCCCGGGGCGCCGTCCCGGGCCGTGCCCGGGGCGCCGTCCCGGGCCGTGCCCGGGGCGGCATCAGCGAGTGGCGAACTCACCTGTCGCCCGATTCGTCCCGATAAGATCCCGATCATGATCAGATCAGTGCGGCTCCGGCACCGCCACCGCCCCTACGGCGGTCAGCGGCAGGCCGTACTGCTGTCACCGCTGCTCGTCACCGTCGTGATCACCGCCGTGGCCTTCGCCACACCGAGGCAGATCGCCTTCAGCAGGCTGCTGCCCGCGGCCCCCGCGCTGGCCGCCGCCCTGTGGCCCGTACTGCCCACCGTCCTGCTGGGAGCGTTCTGCCTCGCGGTCATGATCGGCATCAGCTTCGTCTACTCCGACCTGGGGACGCCGTACACCGTCGCCGCCATCGCCGCGGTCACCCTCGCGGCCGCCTACGCGAGCCACCTGCGACTGCTACGCGAGGAGACCCTCTACCAGGTCCGGCTCGTCGCCGACGCGGCCCAGCAGGTACTGCTGCGCCCGCTGCCGCCCCGCATCCACGACATCGAGATCCACTCCCTGTACCGCGCCGCGCAGGAGCAGGCCCGCATCGGAGGCGACTTCTACGAGGCGGCCGACACCCCCTACGGCCTCCGCCTGCTGATCGGCGACGTCCGCGGCAAGGGCCTCGCCGCCGTGGGAGCCGCCGCGGCGGTGACCAACTGCTTCCGGGAGAACGCCTACGACCAACCCGACCTGACGAGCCTCATCCACCGCCTCCAGACCACCATGACCCGCTACAGCACCACCACCCCCGCCCACGACCAGCAGGAGCACTTCGCGACCGCCCTCATCACCGAGATCCCCCACCACGGCAACCACGCCAGCATCCTCAACTGCGGACACCCTCCGCCGCTCCTCGTCCACCGCGACGACGTCCGCCTCCTCGAACCCACCCAGCCCTCCACGCCCCTCAACCTCGCCGGGCTCCTCGGCGACCACTACTACATCGACACCGTCCCCTTCACGCCCGGCGACCAGCTGCTCCTCTACACCGACGGCGTCACCGAGACGCGCAACCACCACGGCACCTTCTTCCCGCTGCCCGACTGGATGCGCCGGCACCGCACCACAGCGCCCCGTGAGCTGCTCGGCCGGCTGCACACGGACCTCCTCCACTACAGCAGCGGCGCACTCGACGACGACATCGCCGCCCTCGCCCTGCACTACCGCCCCGCCCCGGCACCGCGACCCTGACGCGAAGCGCTACGCACCGGCCCCGCCGTCACGCAGGGAGTGGATCATGATGTGCAGGATCCGGAACGCGGCCGCCTGCTCGGCCTCGCCCAGCCCGGCCAGCATTCTGAGCTCGACGGACCGCACCGCCACGGTCGCCTTCTCCAGGCTCCGACGCCCGAGCGGCGTGAGTCGCGCGGGAAGCACCTTCCCTACGGGCGCCTCCGCGGGCCTGGTCACATGACCGTCCCGTTCCAGGGCCTGGAGCAGCACGTTCATCGTCTGCCGCGTCACGAACGCCCCGCGGGCCAGCTCGGAGTTCGACAAGCCCGGCCGCTGGGCCAGCAGCTCGAGGCAGGAGTAGTGCGTCACGTTCATGCCGAGGGGGCGCAGCACCTCCTCCATGGCCACGCGCAGGGCACTCGAAGCCTCTTTCAGCAGGTAGCCCAGCGATTTGTCCAGGTCGATGCCGCCATCACGTTGACTCATGTCAGGATTCTGACATACCGTGGTCCGTGTCAGGAATCTGACACGGAAAGAAGGAGCATCATCATGCCCGTCACCGGCCCCGACTTCATCTCGCTCCAGGCGCGCGACCTCGACGCGTCACAGGCGTTCTACGAGCAGTACCTCGGCGTCGTCCGCTCACCGGCAGGACCTCCGCACGCCGTCGTCTTCGAGACGAAGCCGATCGCGTTCGCACTCCGGGACGTCCTTCCCGGCACCGATCTCGCATCCGTGCCCCAGCCCGGCATCGGTGCCGCGATCTGGCTGCACGCCACCGACGTCCAGGCCATTCACGACGCTCTCGTCGCCGACGGTCACACCATCGTCTCGGCGCCGATCGACGGGCCCTTCGGCCGGACCTTCACCTTCGCCGACCCCGACGGCTACCACGTCACCCTCCACGACCGCGCCTGAGCGGCAGGGAGAGGAGCGCAGAACGGGGGCATCAAGAGAACTGCGGATAACGTGAGTTGGCTCTTGTTCCCTTTCGAGAAGGCAGTAGTTCGTCATATGCATATACGTGCAAAAGTCAGCTCTCTCCTGGCCGTCGCGGGGCTCCTGTTCGCCGGTCTCGTCGGCTCGGCGTCGCCCGCTGCCGCGGCCGAGGAGTGTCCGGCCGACAGGCTGTGCCTCTATTCCAGTACCCAGCTCAGAGGGCTCAAGTTCTCCGCGGCCAGTACGAACACCTGCTTCTGGCTGGGACGTTACGGGCTGGGCGAAGGCACCAACGGCATCAATTCCTACGTCAACAACCTGCCCGTCACGGCGCAGGTGTACCAGTTCGACACCGGCGCGGGAACCGACTCGGCGGCCCGCACCCTGCGGGGCAGCGTGCGGGCCGGCGGTGCCAGCAGCGACACCGACGCCGTGAATCCCGCTTCGCCGTGGCACACGCTGGACAAGGTCTGCACGGGCGGCGCGGACCCGATGACGTCCCCCGGTTTCGATGTGTCCGCCCATTCGACCGCCGACCCGGCCAACTACGCGGACGTCCCCGGGACGAAACTGGAGTTCGACGCGGCGGCGGGCGCGAAGTCCTACCTGTGGTCCCGCGACGTCTCGGTCCGCAACCTCACCTCGCTGGCCGAGCATCGCAACGTCGGCGTGACGGCCGCCTTGCGCTGTATGTACGCGGACGGACGCGCGCTGCCCAGCGGCTACGAAACGGGCTCGTACTGGGCGGCGAACTTCGTACCCACCGTCGACACGGCACTGCTGCCCTCGGTCCGGTGGACCTTCATCGCTCCGACGGCGGACCGGTACCGGTGCAGGATCTCGGTTCTTCCCTATGCGACGTGGATCGACGCGGACGACACCGCCACGATGCGGGTGGAGGCGGGCGCGACCTTGGCGCGAGCCGTATACAGCGCAATGGACCGGTGGTCGCTGGGCGGCACCGACCCGGCCGCACTGGCCCCCGGGACGACGACGAGCGTCCTCGACCACGTCTACACGCCCGGCGGAACCGACGACATCGCGATCGTCATGGACGCCAACGTGACCAGTTGCAACAACGACAAGGACGGCGTCTCCCCCAACTACGGCATCGACGACTGCTCGGATCCGGCGGACCCGACGGCGCACCACACGAAGGCGTCCACATGGATCGAGGCCCAACCCCAGAAGAGCGACGGGACCCGGTGCGGCAGCCCGCTGAAGAGCGCGGTGGCCTCGTGGAACATCTCTGAGCGCAAGCACCACCAGACCGCCACGAACTCCCTGTATCTCACTACGGCGGACCTGGGGTCATGCGACAGAGTCCGCGTGTCGCTGAAGGTCTCGAACACCGAGGGCAATCGTCTCCAGGTGCACACGGGGCCGGCCTCGCAGAACATCGTCAAGACGCACGCGTTGGCCTTCGCCTACTGACAGCGGCCGACGCCGTCAGTTCACCTCGGGTCCGAAGCGGCGCCGGTACGCCGACGGCGTGATGCCCGTCCCGCGGCGCATCAGCACGCGCAGATTGGTGGCGGTGCCGAGCCCGCTGCGCCGTGCGACCACCTCGAAGCGTGACTCGCCCCGCTCGATCAACCGGCAGGCCAGGGCGAGCCGTTCAGCGGTGAGCCAGGCCAGCGGGGTCGTTCCCAGCTGCGTGCGGAAGCGGCGGTGCAGCGTCGCAGGGCTGACCGCCGCGCGCGTCGCGAGATCCGCGATCGTCAGGGGCGAGTCCAGTCGTTCCTGCGCCCACGACAGGACGGGTGCCAGGGACTCGTCCGGGACGTCGGGCATGGGCCGCTCCACGAACTGCCGTTGCCCGCCGTCGCGGTGGGCCGCGAAGACCAGTCGCCGGCTGACGGAGTTGGCGACCTCCGCGCCGTGGTCCCGGCGGACCACGTGGAGCCCGAGGTCGAGCGCGGCCGCACTCCCCGCGGCGGTGAGGATGTCGCCGTCGTCCACGAACAGCACGTCCGCTTCCAGACGGACGGCGGGGAAGCGGGCGCGGAACGCATCCGCCCACTGCCAGTGGGCGGTGGCCCGGCGACCGTCGAGGACGCCTGCCTCCGCCAGGGTGAAGGCACCGCTGCACAAGCCGATCAGCCGGGCACCGCGGGCATGCGCCCGTCGGACCGCGTCCAGTACGGCGGGGCGGCGGGGCACCTCGACGTCGGGGCGGTTGGGGACGATCAGGGTGTCCGCCGTGTCGGCCGCCTCCAGGCCGGCGACGCCGGTGAGCGTGAAGAACCCGTCCCGCATCCGCGGAGCGGGCTCCGGCGAGCAGAGGCGGAAGTCGTAGAGCTGCCGGCCGATCTCGGGCCTGCGCAGACCGAAGACCTCGGTCGCACAGCCGAGCTCGAACGGGTTCGAGTTCTCGTCGACGATCACGACCACCCGGTGCACGCCTGCCGCACGAGCGCGCTGCGAGGATTCTTGCGTCATGTGCGATTCCTAGCACTCACCCCGCCCGGGCGGAGCGATCGAGGATGAGGCCATGAGCAATCAGCCGATCTCCCTCAGCCGGGCCCTGGCCTCCTTCGAAGCCCTGTGGAGTCCGCGCATCGTCACGCGGGTCAACGACTACGACGTCCGGGTCGCCAAGGTCGGGGGCGAACACCTCTGGCACGCCCACGACGACACCGACGAGTTCTTCCTGGTCCTGGAGGGTGAACTGCACATCTCCCTGCGCGAGGCCGGGGGTGAGCGCACGGTCCGGCTGCCGCGGGGCGCGGTCTTCACCGTCCCCGCGGGCACCGAGCACAAGCCGTACGCACCGTCCGGGGCCGCCATCCTCATGTTCGAGCCGACCGGTACGCCGACCGTGGGCGACCGCCACGACGAGATCCCCTCCCATGTGGACGCGACGACCGGACACGCCCTCGACGCCGCCACCTGATCGGCCGTCAGCCGGCCGGGCCGGTGACGTCCTGGGTGCCCAGGACGGCGAGCAGGTCCAGGAGACCGGCGCTGTCCGTGCCGACCGCCGGGGTGAACCACAGGAGCCGCTGCCGGCCGTCCTCACTGAACAGGCTCAGGCAGTTGACCTCGATCAGGCCCAGCGTGGGGTGGACGAGGCGTTTGCGGTCGTCGCGGCGCAGGCCCACCTCGTGCTCGGCCCACAGGGCGGCGAACCGCGGGGAGGCGTCGAGCAGTGAGCCGATCATCGAGGCGGCCTCGGTGTCCTTGACGTCGCGTCTGGCGGCCGCCGCCCGCAGGTCGGCGACGAAGGCCCGGGACTGCTGCTCGTGGTCGGCCTCCGGATACAGCTGCCGCGCCGCGGGGTCGGTGAACCACCGGTGGACGAAGCTGGCCCGCGCGCCCCGGAAACCGGAGTGGTCCCCGAGGAGCGCCACCGCGGGCGGGTTCTGTACGAGGGTGACGTGGAGGTCGGTGATGACCTGTGCGGGGGTCGAAGTCAGGCGGCTGAGCAGGTCGAGCATGCCGGGGTGGACGTGCGAGGCCGGTCCGCCGTGCGCGGGGACCGGACGGCCGGCCAGGCGGTAGAGGTAGTCGCGTTCGTCCGCGCTCAGGCGCAGCGCCCTGGCCAGCGCGGCGAGCATCTGCTCGGAGGGCTGGGACCCGGCACCGCGTTCGAGTTCGTTGTAGTAGTCCACCGAGGCTCCGGCGAGCTGGGCGACCTCGTCGCGGCGGAGCCCCGGCACCCGGCGGCGCGGCCCGTGGACGAATCCCACGTCGGCCGGCCGGATGCGGGCGCGCCGTGAGCGCAGGAAGGCGCCCAGCTCGGTGTGTTTCGCAGAACCCATACCGGCCATTGTGTGTCCGCCCCGGGCGGCCGACCCAGGGGATGACGTCCCCTGGCTACGGCGGCCGGTGCCGCGCAGAGTGAAGCACGTGCCTGCCGACGCCCCCCGGACACCGGGTGAGCGACCGGCACGGACACGGCGTCCCGTGCCGCCCGCCCTTCACGCGTACGGCTGCGGATCACGGCAGACATCGACCAAGGAGAAACACCCATGCCTTTCGCCCACTTCAAGGTTCCCGCCGGCACCGTCACCGCCGAGGACAAGAAGAAGATCGTCGAGCGGACCACCGACCTGTACGCCGAGATCTACGGCGAGCGTGCCCGCCCCAACACCCTGGTGCTGATCGACGAAGTCGTCGACGGGGGGTGGGGGTTCGGTGGCACGGTCCTCACCGCCGCCCTGCTCAGCGGCGACGCCTGACGTTCCGCCCGGCGGTCCGGCGGTCTCCGGCGGTCCGGCGGTCCGGCAGTCCGGCAGTCCGGTCGTCCGGTGGTCCTGGCAGGCGGGAGCGTGATCTGCTGCCGGTCGCCGTCGACGGGCGAACGTACCCGTCGGCGCGGAGCAGGTGGCCGGGCCGGGGGGGGGCCGGACAGCGGCGGGAGGAAGTGATCACGGTGGGCGTCAGGGGGCGGGAGCGACGGGATACAGTGCGCGGGAAGGCAGCCCGGTCAGGAGGCAGAGCGTGACCGACACCAGCGACACCCGGCCCGCCGAGGGCGAAGCGCGAGCGGCGCGGCAGAGCGGACTGCTCCGCGTGATGCGCTACCTGCCCCTGATCGCCCCCGTCCTGCTGTGGGCCGTGCCCTGCTGGGTGCTCCTGCACGCCGGACAGCACTGGCCGCTGCCCGTCACGCTGGCGGGCACCGCCGTGTTCGCCCTCGGTCTGGTCGGTATGCCGCTCGCGATGGTGCGCGGCCACGGCAGGCGCCAGCAGGACCGGGCCGCGATCGTCGGTGACACCCTGCTGGGCTCGAGCTGGGTGCTGTTCACCTGGTCCGTCCTGCTCGGCATCTTCCTGCGCGCCGCGTTGGCCCTCGCCGGCGTCGGAGAGAGCCAGGACCGCGCCCGGATCGTCACCTGGGCGGTCCTCGGCGTGGCCGCCGTACTGCTGGGCTGGGGGTACGCCGAGGCCCGCCGTGTGCCGCGCGTGCGCCGGCTCGACGTGCAACTCCCGCGACTGGGCGCCGGCTTGGACGGTCTGCGGGTCGCCCTCATCACCGACACCCACTACGGACCGCTCGATCGTGCCCGCTGGTCGGCACGGGTGTGCGAGACGGTGAACTCCCTGGACGCCGACCTGGTGTGCCACACCGGCGACATCGCGGACGGCACGGCGCAGCGCCGCCGCGAGCAGGCCCTGCCGCTCGGCACCGTGCGGGCGACCCACGCACGGGTGTACGTCACCGGCAACCACGAGTACTACAGCGAGGCCCAGGGCTGGGTCGACCTGATGGACGAGCTGGGCTGGGAGCCGCTGCGCAACCGCCATGTGCTGCTCGAACGCGGAGGCGACACCCTCGTGGTCGCGGGCGTGGACGACGTCACCGCCGAGTCCTCCGGTCTGGCGGGGCACCGGGCCCACCTCGCCGGTGCGCTGGACGGCGCCGATCCCGGCCTTCCCGTCCTGCTCCTGGCGCACCAGCCCAAGTTCGTCGACCGGGCGGCGGCCGCCGGCATCGACCTCCAGCTCTCCGGCCACACCCACGGCGGCCAGATATGGCCCTTCCACCACCTGGTCCGCCTCGACCAGCCCGCCCTCGCCGGTCTCAGCCACCACGGCCCGCGCACGCTCCTGTACACCAGCCGTGGCACCGGCTTCTGGGGCCCGCCGTTCCGCGTCTTCGCCCCCAGCGAGATCACCCTGCTCGTGCTCCGCTCCCCGGACCGGCCCGGTTCCCGATAGCCGCGCCGGTCCGGCGGCCCTTATTCCGCCCAGCTCTGCTCCAGCACCGTGCGGAAGGCGGTGGGCTCGCGGCCTATCAGGGTGGCCAGGGTCGGGTCGACGGCGCTGAACTCGCCGTTTCTGGCCGCTTCGAAGATGCTCATCATCAGGTCGACCATCGGGGCGGGGGCGCCGTGTGCCAGCGCCTGTTCGCGGAATGCGTCGTCGGGGACCGTGGTCCGGGTGAACGGCCGACCGGTGACCTCGGCCGCTGTCGCGGCGAGGGCGTCGAAGTCGAGCGCTCGCGGGCCGGTGAGCGGCGGGGTCGGTCCCTCGAAGCTGCCCTCGTCGGTGAGGATCGCCGCGGCGGCCTCGGCGAGGTCGTCGTGGCCGGTCCACGTGACGGGGCCGTCGGCGGGCAGGGCGATGTCGCCGGTGTGGCGGCCGGACTCCATGAACAGCAGGGCGCTGGCGGCGTAGAAACCGTTGCGCAGCGCCGTCCACGGCAGGCCGGTGGCGTCCAGCAGGTCCTCGGTCCGGGCGTGGTCACGGCACGCCTCGAAGCGGGATTCGTGGGAGGCACCCATCTGGCTGGTGTACAGCAGGCGGCCGGCGCCTGCCTTCACGGCGGCGTCGATCGCGGCCCGGTGACCGGCTACGCATCCTTCGCCCGTGCGGTCGAGGGAGACGAGCAGCACCTGGTCGGCGCCCTCGAAGGCGTGGGCGAGCGAGGCGGGGTCGTCGAAGCTGCCCTGCCGTACCCGGACGCCGCGGTCGGCGAGGTCCTGGGCCTTGCGCGGATCGCGGACGCTGACGCCGAGGCGGTCGGCGGGCAGCCGCTCCAGGAGGCGCTCGACGGTGCGGCGCCCGAGCTTTCCGGTGGCTCCGGTCACGATGATCATGTGGATCTCCCAGCGATGGTTCCAGTGGAATCAATTTCACGATAACACTGGAACTAACGATGGAAGCAAACTCCGGATATCATCGATACATGCCGATCTCGCCGCCCCGTGACACTCCCGACAGCGCCCGCCGCCGTATCGTCGAAGCGGCGGTCGAACTGCTGGAGAGCGGAGGTCCCGAAGCGGTCAGCACCCGTGCGGTGGCCGCCGCGGCCGGGGTGCAGCCACCGGCCATCTACCGCCACTTCGGCGACAAGGACGGGCTGCTGGAGGCGGTCGCGGAGTACGGCTACGCCCAGTTCCTGGAGAGCAAGCGCGCGCGGCTCGACCCCTCGCCGGAGGACCCGGTGGAGGAGCTGCGCCGCGGCTGGGACATGGTGGTGGAGTTCGGGGTCTCGCGTCCCGAACTCTTCACGGTGATGAACAGGGCCACCGGATCGGGGCCGGACGCGGCACATCGCGCGGGCCTGGAGATCCTGCACGGCCGGGTGCGCCGGCTGGCGGCCGCGGGGTGGCTGCGGGTCGACGAGAACCTGGCCGCCCAGATCATCCAGGCCACCGGACAGGGCGGGGTCGCCACCTGGCACGCCACCCCCGCGGAACGCCGTGACCCGGCGCTGCTGACCGTCCTGCGGGAGTCCATGATCGCCGCAGTCACCCGGGCCGAACCGATGGTCCCCGCCGCGGAGTCCGGCCCCGCCCCGGCGGCCCGCGCGCTGCGCGCCGCCCTGCCCGACGACGCCGGGGTTCTCAGCGACGCCGAGCAGCGCCTGCTGCGCGAGTGGCTCACCCGCCTCGCGGCGGACGGCGGCACACCGCACGCCTGAGCGGCCGTCGTTGCGGTGCGTTTGCCGAACCGGCAACAGAACTGGCAAAGCCGGGGTGGCCGCGATGACAGTGGGGCCATGACTGATGCCATCGCAGCGGGATTCCCCGCGTCCGAGGTCCCTTCGACTGCCGACCGTTACGTCGGAGACCCCGACGTGCGGGCCGAGTGGGACCAGCGCTACGCCGACCGGCAGCAACTGTGGAGCGGCCGGCCCAACGGCGCCCTCGTGGCCGAGGCCGCCGGGCTCACTCCCGGACGGGTCCTCGACGTCGGCTGCGGCGAGGGCGCGGACGCGCTGTGGCTCGCCCGCCGCGGCTGGGACGTCACGGCGCTCGAGGTTTCGGGCGTGGCGCTGGAGCGGGCGGCCGGACACGCCCGGGACGCCGGGCTCACCGTTCGATGGGTGCACGCCTCACTCACCGCGGCCGCGCTCCCGCAGGCCTCTTTCGACCTGGTGTCCGCGCAGTATCCGGCCCTGCTGCGCACTCCCGACGCCGAGGCCGAGCGGGCGCTGCTCGCGGCCGTCGCGCCCGGCGGGCTGCTTCTGCTGGTCCATCACGCGGGGATGGACAGCGCGAACGCGCACGACAGCGGTTTCGACCCGGCCGACTACGTCTGGCCCTCGATGGTCGCCCAACTCCTCGACGGCGACTGGGAGGTGGAGGTCGACGAGCAACGGCCGCGCGTGGCACCCGACGGTGGCGCCGGTGCGCACCACACCGACGACCTGGTGCTGCGCGTACGCCGACTGCGCTGAACTCCCCGCTCGCCCCAGCCCCACCGCACGTACGGGCCCGTCGGCGCTCACGGCAGCCGGCGCCCCGGCCGCTACCCGACCGGCAGGAGCGGCAAGGGGGTGAGCCGGCCGGGCGGCGGGAGGGGCGGGACGGTGAACGTCGGCGGGGTCCGCGGCGCGGTCGACACCTCGGGCAGGACGTTCTGCCCGCCGGGCAGCCCGGGTGGTGGGGAGAACGCGGGCGGATCGGTGGGCGGCGGGAAGACGACGGCGTGGACGATCGCGCTCGCCCCCAGGATGAGGCACGTTCCGATCAGGGCGGTCTTCACTTGCGTCCGCAGGAGGACCTTGTCGAACCGTGGGGGTTCCATCCTGACCCGGCCGCCGGGGTACCCGGCAGTCGCTTCGCGATCGGTGCGCATGACCTCCTGTAGTGCCTCGGTCAGCCCGGGGAGGTCGCGGAGGAGTCCCGCGGCGGGCGCGGGCCGGTCCGCGCCCGGGGCCGGTCGGCCGGTGTCGTCCGCGGCGGGACCGGCGCCCAGCGCCGCCAGCCGGACCGCCAGCGGCGGGTGACTGCTCAGCGCGTCTTCGGAATCAGCGTCGAGGGCCGACGTCGCACTGCTGTCCGGCAGAGGGCCGGACGGCGGCTCGGCGATCCGGTCGGCGAAGTCCCGGAACAGGCCGTCGGGCAGCGGCAGTCCAGGCGAGGACCCGACACGGGCCGTCCCGGCCGTCGAGGCGGACGGGCCGCGCGGCCGGGCCCGGTTCTCCCTGAACTCGTCCCAGAGCACCGCCAGGCCGTGCACGGCGCGCAGTGCCTGCGCGAACGTCCGCGCCCCGGCGGTTCGGGCCGCCGCGGCGTCGGCTTCGAGTTCCTGACGGCGCCGGACGGCGAAGGTCTGGCGCAGGTACACACCGCGGTACGCCTTGACGACCTTGAGCAGCAGCCGCACCGGCGGTTTGACGCCGGCCTGGTCGGTCTCCATGACCTCGAGGCGGCGGACCGCGCGTTCGAGGGCGAGGCTGCCGCGGTGGCTGACGGCGGCCAGCCGGGTGTGCCGGCCCGCGTAGTGCCCCAGTTCGTGGCACAGGACGCCGTGCAGCTCGTCCCGGGTGAGCCCGAGGAACAGGGGCAGGCCCAGGTCCAGGGTGCGGGGTCCTCCTACGAGGCCCAAGAGCCTGCTGCGTTCGCCGGCGCAGGCGTTGGCGTCGTCGGCCAGGCGCAGCGTAGTGGGCGGCGCGGTCTCGAGCTCTTCGGCGAGTTGCAGGGTCAGACTCCACAGTTCGGGCTGCTGCTGGGGGGTCAGGACGATGCGCGGCCCTTCGGCGGTGCGGCCGGACGTGCCGGCGAGCAGCCCGTGGGCGAGGGTGGAGACGGAGGCGACGGTGAGGGAGCCCAGCAGGGCGACCGGCCAGGCCCTGGTGGTCAGGACGGCTACGAGCAGCGTGAGTTGGGCGGCCAGGACGGTCAGGGCGAGCAGGTGGACTCCGGCCAGAAGGGCACAGCCGAGCAGGGCGCGCGCCGTGGTCGTCGCGGGCCGGGTTCCCGTCATATGCGTCCTGTGCGCTCGCGTCACCCGGGTCGTCTTTCTTCGCGTCACGTGCGGTGGGTGCCTTCGCGTCGCAGTCCGGCAAGGTCCGCTCGGGCCTGTCGCCGTGCCTGTCCGTCCTCTGCGAGGGCGGCGCCGAGCCAGGACTCGGTGGCGCTCAGGGCGGCAGCGAGCCCGTCTCCGGGAAGGGGGCCGACGGTGCCCACGAGCGGGACCTCGTTCAGGGGGTCGGTGTCCGGACCGAGGCCGAGCATGCGCCGGAGGTTCTCGCGCCCCTTGCGGAGGTTGCCGCGTGCGGTGGAGGCCGCGATGTTCAGTTCGTCGGCGATCTCCTGGTGGGTCATGGCGTAGAGGCTGTACATGACGAGCACCATGCGCTGGCGCGGCGGCAGGGCGGCCATCGCGGTCAGCACCCGCCGGGCCTGCGCGGTCTCGTCCGGCGACGCCTGGCTCGGCAGGGCGACGTCCAGTGCCGCGCGCTTGGCCCGCAGGCGCAGGCGCAGCGCACGCCACAGCTTCCGCCGCATCACCAGGCTCACCCACGCGTCCGGCTGCTCGTAGCCACTGATCCGGCCCCAGTGCTCGAGCGCCGCGAGGAAGGCGTCCTGGACGGCGTCCTCCGCGTCCTGGCGGTTGCCGCAGAGCATCACGGCCCGGGTCAGCAGGCTCGCACGGTGGGCCGTGAAGAAGACCTCGAAGTCGACGGGTAGGTGTTCGTCGCGCGTCGCGTCGTCGCCGTCCTCGGGTGCGGGCTCCCGCGCGTCGGTCGGCGCACCGCCCGGCCCACCGCTCACCGTGCTTCCCCTTCCTGGCCGCCCGAGTCGGCCGGGCCGTCGCCGCGCACGGTCAGGACTCCCCCGTCCGCACGGCGTTCCTCCAGCCGGACACCGCGCCCCGCCAGGCGCAGCGCCGCGAGCAGCAGCCGGCGCCGCTCACGGTCACGGGCCGCCTCCCGCCGCCAGGCCACCACCTGAAGGGCGATCCTGACCGTAGCGGCCAGTGCCGCGAACACCACCGATTCCCACATATCCGACCACGTCCCCTGCCGACCTCGTAACGTCGGCAGATGCCCTACCGACTGCAACGCTGTCGGACACCCGTGGCGGAGCACCGCGTTTACCCGCCGTGCAGGATTTCTTCCGGTCGACGAGCGCACAGGCGCCCTCCGGGGGCGTGCGGCCGAGAGCGAGCGCCCCTAGGGGGTGCCGCGTCAACCCCGCTCCCGCGTGCGCGGCGGATGTCGACCGCCGCGCACCCGGACCCGCCCGGACCCACCTGGCATGGCCGAACCCCCGCCGGCCGGTCGCCGTGCCCTCACCGCTCCGGCGACGGGAGAAAAGGCCCCAGGTCAGCGGCCGTCAGCGGTCCGCGGTGGGAGCGTGCAGGACTCCGGCGCCGTCCGGGCCGATCGGGGCGGCCGGCGGAGCCTTGGCTGCGGCGAGACTGTCCCGCGCCGCGGCGACGACCGCTTCGGCCGTGAGCCCGAACTGCTCGTACAGCACGGTGTAGGCGGCGCTGGCACCGTAGTGGTCCAGCCCGACGATCCGGCCCGCGTCGCCGACGAACTCGCGCCAGCCCTGGGGCACGCCGGCCTCGACGCTCACCCGGGCCCGGACCGCGGGCGGCAGCACCTCCTCGCGGTAGGCCCGGTCCTGGGCGGCGAACCACTCCCAGCAGGGCAGTGACACGACCCGGGTCGGGATGCCCTCGGCCTCCAGGGTCTCTCGCGCGGCGACGGCGATCTGCACCTCGGAGCCGGTGCCCATGAGGATGATCTCGGGCGTGCCGCCGGAGGCCTCGGCCAGCACGTAGCCGCCCCGGGCGACTCCCTCGGCGGAGGCGAACTCCGTGCGGTCGAAGACCGGCAGGTTCTGCCGGGACAGCGCGAGTCCGGCCGGGCGGTCGTTGTGCTCGAGGATGGTGCGCCACGCCACGGCGGTCTCGTTCGCGTCGGCGGGGCGGACGAAGTCCAGGCCGGGGATGGCCCGCAGCGCCGCGTAATGCTCGATCGGCTGGTGGGTGGGGCCGTCCTCGCCCAGTCCGATGGAGTCGTGCGTCCAGACGTAGGTGACCGGCAGCTGCATGAGCGCGGCCAGCCGCACCGCACCGCGCATGTAGTCGGAGAAGGTGAGGAACGTGCCGCCGTACACGCGGGTCCCGCCGTGCAGCGTGATGCCGTTCATGATCGCGCCCATGGCGTGCTCGCGGACGCCGAAGTGCAGGGTCCGCCCGTACGGGCCGCCCGACCACATCTTGGTCTGCCGGTTCTCGGGCAGGAACGAGGCCTCGCCCTTGACCGCGGTGTTGTTGCTCTCGGCCAGGTCGGCCGAACCGCCCCACAGCTCCGGCAGGACCGGGTAGAGGGCGGCGAGGACCTCGCCGGAGGCCTTCCGGGTGGCCACGCCCTTCGGGTCGGCCTCCCAGGTCGGCAGGCCGTCGGCCCAGCCCTGCGGCAGACTGCGGGTGGACAGCCGCTCCAGCAGCGCAGCGCCCTCGGGGTTGTGGTCCCGCCAGGTGTCGAAGCGCTGCTGCCACCGGGCGTGGGCTTCCTTGCCCCGCTCCGCGACCTCGCGCGCGTGGTCCAGCACCTGCGGGGGGACCTCGAAGGTCCGGTCCGGGTCGAAACCGAGGATCTCCTTGGTCGCCCGGATCTCGTCCTCGCCGAGCGCCGAGCCGTGGGCCGCGCCGGTGTTCTGCTTGTTCGGCGCGGGCCAGCCGATGATCGTCCGCAGCACGATCATCGACGGGCGTCCGGTCTCGGCCCGGGCGGCGGCAAGCGCGCGGTCGACCGAGGCGAGGTCCTCGCCGTCGTCGACGTGCTGCACATGCCAGCCGTAGGCCTCGTACCGCTTGCCGACGTCCTCGGTGAACGCGATGTCGGTGTCGTCCTCGATCGAGATCCGGTTGGCGTCGTAGACCAGGACCAGGTTCCCCAGCTCCTGGGTGCCGGCGAGCGACGACGCCTCGCCGCTGACGCCCTCCTCCAGGTCGCCGTCGGAGGCGAAGGCCCAGACGGTGTGGTCGAAGACGCTCTCGCCCTCGGGGGCGTCGGGGTCCAGCAGGCCGCGTTCACGGCGGGCGGCCATCGCCATGCCGACCGCGTTGGCGACGCCCTGGCCCAGCGGACCGGTCGTCGTCTCCACACCGGGGGTGTGGTTCACCTCGGGGTGGCCCGGGGTCAGGGAACCCCAGGTGCGCAGCGCCTCCAGGTCGGCGAGTTCCAGGCCGTAGCCCGAGAGGAAGAGCTGGATGTACAGGGTGAGGCTCGAGTGGCCCATCGACAGGACGAAGCGGTCGCGGCCGACCCAGTTCGGATCCTCCGGGTCGTGGCGCAGCCACTTCTGGAACAGCAGGTAGGCCGTGGGCGCCATGCTCATCGCGGTGCCGGGGTGGCCGTTGCCGGCTTTCTGCACGGCGTCCATGGCCAGCACCCGCACGGTGTCGATCGCGCGGCGGTCGAGGTCGCCCATCCCCTCGGGAAGGGTGGGGCGCGGCGAGGAGGCGCTGCCGGTGGGCGCGTCGCTCGCGGCTTCGGCGGGCGCCTCGGGACGGGTGCTCTCCGTCCCCGTGGTGGTGTCTGTCTCGTGGGCGGTCATAGGTTGCGGTGCTCCCTCGGGCCGGGGCGGTGGGCGCTCGGGCCGTGCGGTCGGGCGGGACGCAGGGTCCGGCCACGTCCGGCTACGGCCGGGGCGTCGGACGACTGGGGTGTCGTGACGATTCCGCCGGGATCTTCGCAGGTGGCGACGGTGTCGGCCCTGCGGCACGCCGTCCACGGAAGCGCCCGGCCGGACAGGGACGGGCGTGCGGGACGGCGATGGCGGAGTCGGTCACGCTCACCGAGTGCCCGCCTGCCCGCAGCCCAACCGGAGCCCGCTCGGAACCCGGCGGGAGCAGGGCGGCGGCACGATCGCAGCCCGGCGGCAGCACGGCCGGAGCCCGGCGGGAACACGGCTGGGAGCCGTCACGTCGGCACGGTCCGGGGTCACGCGTCGCCGTCACCCGGGCGGCCTGGGCGTACGGGACTCCCCCATGCTTCCCCGCACTGCGCTCACACCGCGGCCACGCCGCCCGCCCCCGACGACTCCCCCGGCGCACACGGTCCCGTCCGGCAGGAACGCTCAACTCGCCTGGCTGCACCGCGGATTGAGCATCCCGCTGTCCCGCGGGTCATGGCCGTCCGGGTCGGCCCGCTGTCAGTGGTGGTCTCTAGTATTCGAGGCTCATGGGCGACTGCCGGGTCGACTGACCGTGCGCAGCGTCGTGGACGATCGCGAGGAACTGTGATGGACCGCGTATCAGTAGATTTCGCCACCCGGCCCGCCGTGCTGTCGAACGCCGTCGTGCGTCAGCACCGCTGCGTTCTCGCCACCACCTGCCTGGTGGTGACGGCCGGCGGCCATCTGAAGCTCGACTTCGTGGTCCCGGACGGCGAGGAGGCCGGCGAGGCGGTGCTGAGGATGTCGGTACTCGGTGCCGCCGCCCCGATGGACGCCGAGGTGAACGACACGCCGGTGGCCAAGGGCTTCGAACTGCCCCGCACCGAGGTGACGGGCGGCGTCGCGGAGTACACGCTGACCGTCCCCGGCACCGCTCTGCGGCCGGGTGTCAACGAGCTGCTGATCAGGAACACCGACCCGGACGACGACGGGGTGCTCCGGCTGCGGACCGTCTCGCTGGACGCCGCCGCACAGGCCGGACGGCGACGGCAGGTCGCGGCGGACGGAACGGGCAGCCGGGTGGTGTGGCAGTTCGCCACCGAGCGCCGCCCCCTCGGATCGTCCGCCTGGCACCCCGGACCGGGCCTGCTCTTCCACCTCGACGGCAGCGAGAGCCGTCACGACGCGCACGACGGAGAACGGCCGACCCGGCTGGCGTGGCGCGGGACCGACGGAGCGGAGTCCTCCCTCGCGTTCCGTTCGGACATGTCCGGTTTCCAGGGGCACTTCCGGGACGCCGACGGTTCGTCGGGCGAACTGCGCGGCACCCTCCAGGAACGTCTCCCCTGCCGTGACGATGACGACGTGCGGCACTTCACCACCGAGGAGGAGCACGACGGCGTCTGGGGTTCGGCCGGACGCCTGCGCCTGCTCCTCGACGACGGCGGAGCCCCGGTGGAGCGCCTGACGTGGAGCAACCTGCGTGGCGACACGGCCTCGCTCGCCCTGCCCACCGCCGTCGGCACTCCCGCTCCCGGCGACGGGGAGACGCGCGACGTCACCGACCAGGTGTCACGGACCTGGGCCAGCGACGAGTTCACGGAGTGGGACGAGGGCGTGGCCAACCTGGTCGAGAAGTCCGGCAAGTGGCTCGCCCACGAGGACGATCCCGAAGTGCGCTTCACCTTCGCCGCTCCGACGAGCGTCACCGAGTACCGGCTGACGTCCGCGAACGACGCACCTGGACGCGACCCGGCGAACTGGGTCCTGGAGGGCTCCCTCGACGAGCGGAACTGGCGGGTCCTGGACTCCCGGGAAGGCGAGAGCTTCGACCGGCGGTACGAGACGAAGAAGTACGTGCTCACCCAACCGGGCACCTACCGGGTCTACCGGCTGCGGATCACCGCCAACTCCGGCGCGGAGGAGACCCAGTTGAACGCGGTGCGCTTCTTCGACGGAGGCCGGCAGGCGCCGGGCCCCGGTGTCTGCGACTTCATCGGCTATCGGCAGCGCGGCGGCGCCGAACCGGTGGGATACCGGGGGACGCGCATTCCCGCCGCCGTCCCGGGAAGCGGGGGCGAGGCTGGTACGGACGGCGAGCTGCTCGGGGGAGATTTCTCGGAGACCGCCCGGAGCCTTCAGGACGCCGCGCGCCTTCTGGAGCAGATGACCCGGTACCTCCAGCGCTGACGCGTCCGGACACCGGGACACGCCGTGGGCCCGGGGCGCGCCCGCGGCCGGGCTCCGGACACCTCACACGCGTGTCCGGCGTCCGGGCGGGTCGCCCCGGGACGGCCGTCGGGGACGGCGGGAATCAGAAGTCGTCGGCGCCGTTTCGGAGTTCAGGGGTCCAGTAGCCGGTGAGGGCCTTGGCCGGGTCGGCCGCGATGCCCTCGCTGCCGGGCGCGGTGACGGCGATGACCGTCGAGTCGCCCTCCAGCATGACGGAGAAGGCCGACACGGGCTCGTTGTCCTCGTCGACACCGCCGTCCGACAGCTTCACCAGCGCGTAGGCCGGTGCGCCCGCCGCCAGCACGACCGGTGAGGCCGGCTTGCTCTTGGCCACGGCCGGGACGTCCTGCTTGTGGCTCTCCAGCAGCTGGATGTGCGGGAAGCCCTTCAGCCGGCAGGAGTGACCGCCGGTGTTCTTCGCGGTCAGGACGATGTGGGTGTACGGCGGCCCGTCCTGCCGGGCGGCGGTGACGCGGACGTCTCCCGCTGTGCACACAGGCGTGGAGGCGGCGACCTGCTCGCCGGCCGAACCGGTCGAGCCCGCCGAGCCGGTCGAGTCGGCGGATCCCTGCGAGCCGCTCGATCCCGTGGAGTCCGCCGAGCCGGCGGAACCCGCCGCGTCCGACGCACCCGATCCCTTGCCGCCCGTCGAGGCGGCGGCCGCCGGGGTGGACGCGACCGTGGCCGCGGGGGCCGCCGAGGAGGACGACGTGGCGTCCGAGTCGCCCTGGCAGGCCGTGAGGGACAGCGCGAGGGCCGTGCCCACGGCGGCGAGCAGCGTGGTGCGGTGCGTGGTGGTGATCATGGAGTCTTCCCCGTCGGTGGTGCGGGGCCGCGGCACGGTGCCGTCGGCCGGTGATGTGGTGTCGGTGGTGCGGTCTTGGTGACGCGGTCTTGGTGACACGGCGTCGGTGACGCCGGGCGTCCCGGAGGTCAGTTGCCCTTGCCCGGCCGGTAGCCGGAGGGCAGGGTGTGGACGAACTCGCGCGGGTCGGCGTGCGCGGCCTCAAGCAGTTCCGGGACGCTGTGGTAGCCGAGCGCGTACAGGTTCCGGCTCGGGTCCCAGGTGTTGTAGGCGTACATCGCCTTGCGCTTGGTCTTCATGTGCGCGGCGGGGATGTCCAGCACGTAGGCGGCGCCGTCGGCGCGGTCCTGCCGGGGGCGTTCGTAGGCGTAGACGTGGTTGAAGCGCACGTCGGAGATCGTGCCGTCGTTCATCAGGCGGTAGGCGACGTCGCTGCACGCCTTGTGCGTCTCGGTGTGCTCCAGCCAACCCGCGGTGAACTTGTGGGAGGCGCCGGGGTACTGCGCGGCGAGGGCCCTGACCTTCGCGTCGATCCGGTCGACGAGCTTGTTGTAGGCGGAGGTGCTGGAGAACCCGTCGTCCACCACCTTGAAGTTGATGACCTTGTCGACGCCCAGGGCCTTGGCGGACGCCATGAACTCGGCGGTGCGCGCGGCGACGATCTTGGTGGTGCCGTCGGTCGGCCAGGACAGCCCGTGCCGGCCGCCCGCCGCGCACGGGTGGGGGCTCGACCACTGGGTCAGGGGGCACGGGTCGCCGTTCATACGCACGGCCAGGTCGGGGTTGCGGCCGTTGCTGACCAGGACGAGGTAGACGGGACGGCCCGCCGCCTTGTGCTCCAGGATCGACCCGGCCAGGCCGATCGCGTCGTCGTCCTGGTGCGGGGCGTAGAAGACGGCCGGTCGAGCGGCCGCCGAGGCCGAGGAGGCCCGGCCCGTCTGGTAGGCCACGGTGGCGGCGGTGGCCGCTCCGGCGGCCAGGAGGCCGCGCCTGGACAGCCCTGTGCTGTGCCGGTTGCTGCTGTGCATGATCTGGGATCCCCGTTTTCGTGAAGGACGGCAAGGTGCCGCTCCGCGGACGGCGGGTGGTCGGTGCCGCTCCGGCGCCCGCACCGCACGCGTCTCCCGCCGCCGGTCGGCGGGCGGGCGAACAGTGCGAGCGGAGAACGCGCCTCGGCGACGCCCCGCGTCTTCCTTCAGTCGACCATTTCCGGTCGCCTCGGCCCAGGCGGTTCTCCCGGCAGAAGTACCGTCGGCCATACTTCTGCCGGGGAGCTCGCATCCGGACGAGCCGGATGATCGGGGACACCGACGGTGCGCGACGGCACGCCTTCCACCAGGGACTTCGGGCAGCAGCTGCGGAATCTGAGGGTCCGGGCCGCACTGAGCCAGGAGGCGCTGTCGCACGCGGCCGGGGTGAGTGTCAGGGCCCTAGCCGACATGGAGCGCGGGCGCACCCGGGGGCCGCAGCGCCGCACCGTGCAGGCGCTGGCCGAGGCACTGGGGCTGGACGACGCCGAGGCGGCGGGCCTGGAACAGTCCGCCGCCGCGGGGCGCCCGCGTCCCAAGGCCGCCACGGCACCCTCCGGCTCCGGCGTCCTGGGCCTGCCGCGCGACATCCGCGACTTCACCGCGCGTGGCCCGGCCCTGGACCGGCTGCTGGAACTGGCGGACGACGCCGGGACGGACGGTCCGGCGGTCACCGTGGTCGCCGGTCAACCCGGCCTGGGCAAGACAGCGTTCGCGGTGCACGCCGCACATCGGCTCGCCCCGCAGTTCCCGGACGGGCAGTTCGCCCTGGACCTGCACGGCATGGATCCGGAGCCGGCCACCCCGCGGGACGCGCTGGCACGGCTGCTGGGTGCGGTGGGGGTGGCCGACGCGGCGATCCCGTCCGGCACCGACGACCGCGCCGGACTGTGGCGTGCCCTGGCCGGTGAGCGGCGCATGCTCCTGCTGCTGGACAACGCCGCCGGAGAGGACCAGGTCGGTCCGCTTCTGCCGGCCACCGGCCCGTCGCTGACGATCGTCACCAGCCGCCACGCCCTGGCGGGTCTGGAGTCCGTCCACCGCATCGATCTCGCCCTGCTGCGGCGCGAGGAGGCCGTGGAGCTCCTCACCCGCATCATCGGCCCCGCCCGGGTCCGGGCCGAGGCGCAGGCCGCACGCGACCTCGCCGACCTGTGCGGACACCTTCCCCTTGCCGTACGGATCGCCGGCCAGCGGCTGCTGAGCCGGCCCCACGAACGCCTCTCCAAGCTCGTCGACCGTCTCACCGCCGAGGGCCGCCGACTGGACGGCCTCCAGGCCGGGAACCTCCAGGTGCGTGCCGCCTTCGCGCTGTCCTACCGGCAACTTCCGGACGGATCACGGACCTTGCTGCGCCGGGCCGCACTGGCCGCGGGAGCGGACTTCAGTCCCGGGACCGCCGCGCTCCTGGCCGGCTCGACCTACGACGAGGCGGTCGCCCGCGCGGAGGAACTGACCGACGCGGGGCTCCTCCAGAGCGCGCCGGACGCCGAGCGGTACCGCTTCCACGATCTGCTCCGGCTCTACGCGGCCGAGCTGGTCGACACCGAGGACGGTCCCGAGGTCCGTGCCGCCGCCCTCGCACGGACCGCGGACCGGATCCTGCGCCGGGCCACCGCCGCCGCGCTCCACTTCGACGTCGACCACGAGCAGAACGCCTCTCACCTGGATCCCGGCCCCGGCCAGGCGCCCACCGGCCGGGACGAGGCACGGGCCTGGCTGGAGGCCGAGCGGGCCCAGTGGCTCGCCGCCCTGCGCCAGGCGTACGACGCGGGCCACTACCGGCAGGTGCTGGACGCGGCGCGGGCGATGCACTGGTTCTCCGACCTCAACCAGCACTGGGAACAGTGGGTGGAGGTCTTCCGGCACTCTTCCGACGCCGCCCGCGCTCTGGGCAGCAGGCAGGAGGAGGCCGTCCACCTCAACTACCTCGCCTGGGCCTACAACCTCTGCGTGCACGACCCGCACGCCGCGCTGACCGCCGCCGACGGCGCGCTGACGGCGGCCCGCGAGTGCGCGGACGAGCTCGAACAGGGCTGGGCGCTCGGCTACGCCGCGGGCGCCCTGTACCGGTTGGGCCGCCCGGAGGAGGCCATGGAGCGCCTGCGCGAGGCGGTGCGCTGCCTTGGCTCGCAGGAGTCTCCACAGGGCCGGCTGGCCGAGCTGACCACCTTGAACACGCTCGGCACGCTCCTGCGCCACACGGGCCGGGCGGCCGAGGCGCTCGACGTCCACCGCCGCAGTGAGCGGATCTGCCGTGCGGGAGTGCCGGGGCGCACGGACGAGCTCATCGCCCTCTACCTCGCCGTCGTCCGGCAGCAGATCGGCAACGACCTCGCCGCCCTCGAACGATGGGACGAGGCCGAGACACCGCTGCGGCAGGCTCTCGCCGCCTTCGACGAGGCACAGATGCCGGTGTGGTCGGAGCAGGCCCGGCTCGACCTGGGGCAGGTGCTGGGCGCCATGGGGCATCCCGAGGCGCGTGCCACACTGCTCACCGCACGCGACGCCCTCGCCGAGCTGAGAAGCCCGCGCCGGACCGAGGCCGCCGAGGCTCTCGCCGCACTGGGCGAGGCCGGTGCGGGTGCCGACACCGCCGACCGGGTCGGCCGCCGCCCGTAGCGCGGCGGCCGGACGGATCAGCTCGCGGTGGGCCAGCCCCGCAGCAGGGCGGCGATCCGCCCTGCGGTGCAGGCCGGGTCGAGCAGCAGGTCCCTGAGGGCGACGACGTCCTCGCGGGCCGGTTTCACGGTGATCCCGGCGGCTTCCAGGTACATGACGCCCGACGCGGCGGCGACCGCCAGGTTCGAGCGCTCCAGCCAGCGGCAGCGGCCCAGCGTGTGCATGAGGGCGGCGGCTTTGGCGTAGGGGCCGTCGTAGACGGGCTGCTCGAACAGCTCGGCCCGGTGGCGGGCGACCGCCGAGACAGGAACGCCGTAGTCGTCGGGGGCCGGGTCGTCGGCTCCGGCGGCCTCGGCGACCTGGAGGATCCAGGGGACGTCGATGTGCAGGTCCATCAGGCTGCGTGCGCTCCCCGGGTGGTCCGCTGGGCCTGCTCGGCCTCGTCGAAGACCGTCTGGTGTTCGGCCAGGAAGCGGGCGGCCGCGTCCACGGCACGGGCCCGCAGGCCGCTGGTGTCGTCCTGCACGAGCCGGGCGAGGTAGTCGCCGATGCTCAGTCCGAGGTCGGCGGCGCGCTTCTTGGCGAGCTCCGCCACGTCCTCGTCCACGCGCGCCCCTAGTTGTGTCTTCGCCATACCCGCATGGTAACAACTGTTACCACCGAAGGGAACGGCGGCCATGCGGCGGCCGTGCGGCGCTCAGCGCGCCGCATGTCATTCGGCGCGGGCGGGCGATCGAAGGTCGTCGTCCAGTATGCGCATCAGCTCACCGACCCGGCCTCCGCCGCCCGGTGCCGCCGGGAAGCGCTTCAGTACGTGCACGACGGCCGGTGACGCGCGGCGCGCGGCTCGCCCGACGTGTTCGGCGCCCGCTTGCGGACCTCGGCCGGCCACGGTCTCGGCCGCTGCGGCGGCGTGAGCGGCGGCTCCGAGGATGTGTTTGACCTGGGTGGCCTCGGCCAGGGGATGCAGGTAGGCGGCGGCCGCGGCGGACATGGCCGCCCGCGCCGCCTCGCCCGCCGCGAGCGTCTGCGCGCCGCCGGCCGCCTTGAGCGCCGCCCACGCCGTGTCGCGAAGGGCCTTGCCCCGCTCACCGCCGCGGGCGAACTCCCAGGCGGCTTCGACGGCCGCCCTGGGCCGGGAGTCGCCGGGCTGATCGGCCTCGAACACCGCGAGCACCGTTTCCGCGCAGGCGGCGGCGAACGCGGTGACCGCGCGAAGGTCCTGCTTGCTCAGCTCGATCGCCCGCTCGTCCCCTGCCACGGCGACATCATCGATCAGTCCCCTCACGGAACGCGAATCCGGCGGGCGATCACATCCGGAATCGACGACACCGGCATCCGTCGCCCTGACCTGGCCCGGACCGGCCCGGCCTCTGAGGTGAGCCCCGCACCGGCCTCGCGAGACGGACCGTGGCCGTGGGCCGGCGCCGGAGCCGGCCCACGGTCGTGACGAGGGCGCGGGATCAGAAGAACCGCGAGTAGTACTCCTGGATCTTGGGGAGTCTGCGCAGAGCCTCCTTCTGCTGGGGGTAGGCGGTGACGAGATACTCGATCCGCCTCTCCAGTTCCGCCTTGGGCGCCTGGTCCTGGCTCGCGAACTTGGCTTTGAGGTAGCCGCAGAACGTCGTGATGGTCTTCAGTTCCGCGTTCTGGGCGGCACGGGCGCAGAGGACGCCCGTGACGCCGAGCGACCAGGCTTGCGGGAACTGAGCCTGCTTGCAGTCGAGTTTGTCCATGCCCTGGACCCAGGCGCTGCCCATCACGACTCCCGAGTGCACGTTCTGACCGATCGTCACCGTGCCGCCAGGAAGGCGGACGGTGCCTTTGGTGCTGAGGGTCGGCATCAGCGAGGACACCCAGGCGGCCGTGCAGTACGAGACGCCCCAGTTGATCTCCCCGAACGCATCGCTCCTGGCGATCGCGCGGATGATGTCCACCGGCGTGTCGAGCTTCCCGAACGAGCACGTCCACACGAGGTTGCCGGCCGCCTCGAGGGCGTTGTAGCCGCTCTCCTGCGCGTCGGGCTCGACGCCGTGGATCTGCTGGACCGTCACGTCGGCGTCCTGCCGTTGCAGCCAGCCCTTGAGCACGTGGTCCGCGCTCGTGATGTGGATCTTGCCGCCGGACACGAACACGCGCCGGCGGACGCCGTCGACCGTCGCGAAGACGGGCACGCCGGCATAGAAGAGGCCGTTGTCGTCCGATGTGAGGAGCTTGGTGTCGAAGGCCGGTTCGGGGGTGCCGTTCCCGATCGCGGCAAGACAGGCCGCGCCGACGGTCTTCAGCCCGTCGCCGTTCAGGACCTGGAGGTTCTGCCGGGGGTCCTGGAACTTCGGTGCCGCGAGATCGAGTTGCGGGAAGGCCACCTGCAACGCTGAGCGGAAGGCGGCGATCTCACCGTGCAGGCGTAAGGCGGTCAGAAGACGGGTCAGGTGCCCGTGCTCGGCCATGGCCGTGAGTTCCCGGGTGATCGCGGCGGTGTCGGGGGTCCCTGCGGTGAACCAGGCCAGGAGATGCGGGTAGGGCGGAGCGGAGGTGTGGACGCTCATCGTCTTCCCTTCGGGTGAACACGCCGTCGGCGGTTGCTTCGGCCCGCACCGAGCAGTCACGGGCGGCCGTCCACGAAGGCGTGAGCGCGCGGTGCCGACGGCGGCCGTCCCGCCCCCGGCAGTCGCGAGACGTTCGTCCCGGTCCACCCGCCTGGGCGCGCACGGCATCCGGCCCCCCCGGCACGTCGTCGTCCCCCTCGTCAGGTCGCGGACCGTGTCCGCGGGCCTCCCCCGGCACGCGAAAGGGCATCACACCAGTGCGAGTCCGCGGCGCACGCGGCGAACTCCCCCGGTGAATCAGTCCCCTCGCGCGGTAATGCCGCTTTCCTGCTCGACGTGGCCATTCACCCTCATTGTCCCCCTTCGAACCTGTAACCGGCAATGAGGGGGCGGTGGTTCGACGGCGCACACCGGGAGCGCGCGGACGTGCGACCGCCCGTCGCACACCGCTTCCGCGGACGGTCTCCGCCCGTAGCCGCCGTCAGCCCTGCCGGGGGACGTCGGTGTGCAGGCGGATCACGGTTCCCTTGTCCTGGCTGGAGCGGATCTCGACCAGGTCGCACAGCTGGTGGGCGAGCCACAGGCCGCGGCCGCCGATCTGGTCGGCGGTGGGGCGGGTGCGCCCGGCCATCGGGTCGGGGATGTAGCCGGCGTCGCGGAACTCGCACACGAACGCCGACTCCTGCTCCTGGGTCCAGGTGCGCAGGGTCCCGCTGCCCCCGCCGTGGCGGATGCTGTTGGTGGCGATCTCCGTGACGGCGACGGCGAGCTTGCGCTGCTGCTCCTCGGTGACGCCCGCGTCCGAGGCGCACTGGGCCACCTTGGAACGGATCGCGGCCAGGTCACCGTGCGTGTAGGTGAGCTCCTGGAAGGGATCGCACGGGGCGAGCAGGACGTCGAAGGGGTAGTCCGGGGCGCTCAGGTAGCCCTCGTTGCGCACGTAGTGGCCGTCCTGACGGATCAGCGGGTGGCAGCGCGACAGGTACCGCAGGGCCTCTTCGTCCTCGTCCGCCGCGTCGTAGGGGCACAGCATGGACCGGGCGGAGCTGCGCGCGAAGGCCCGGTTCAGCAGCCACTCGTGATAGCGCAATTCGGACAGGTGTGCGACGCTGCGGGCCTCGCGCCAGGCCGTCTCGCCGATGCCGCGGACCGGCCTGTCGCCCTCGCCGTGCTCCTTCATCCAGGCCACCCAGGCCCCCACCAGACGCCCCGGGTTCGGTCCGGGTGTGGTGGTGTCGACGAAGGTGACGGCGGGCTCGTCGGCGAGTTCGCCGCGCAGGAGCGAGACCTTGTCCTCGGGGACGGCGACGACCACGGCCTCGCCGCCTTCCAGGGCCTCGTGGATGTAGTCCAGGGTCCCCGACAGGAACTGCGCGTCTCCGCGGTACGGGTAGAGCTCGTGGCGGAATCCGGGCTTCGTCGGGCCGGACTGCTGCGCAGGCGACGGCGCGCTCATGCGGCCATCACCACCGGCAGGCCGGCGCCCGCGTAACCGGCGAGCTCCCAGCACAAGCGTACGGTCTCGTTGGCGCCCTCGACGACGACGCGGCGTTCGGGCATGTGGCGGGCGGCGTCGACGAGGGCGTGCATCCCGGCGGCGTCGATCATGTCCAGGGTGTCGAAACGCAGGCTCACTCTCGGCGCGCATCGCAGGGCCGCCCGTACCGCGGCGTTGAACGCGTTCGCGCACTCCGAATCGATCACTCCGTCAACGCTCCAGCTGTCGGCCCCCGTGCTGTACATCCGGAAAGCCGGACGTTCAGCGCGTCTGCCCATCTCGTGCGGATGCACACATGCCACGTGTTCCAGCGTAGGCGCGTCCCACTGGGACGGTCTGAAAGCGCACACCACGATGGCGTTGCTCTCCGAGGCGAACTCGTCGAGGCCCAGTTCCTGGGCCACCAGCTCCTCGGCACCGCCGGGAGCGTGATCGGGCACCCGCTCGGTGAGCACGCGCACCGACCGGTAGCCCTCACGGACGGCGGTGCGGGCCTCGCGGCGCACCGCGGCCAGGACGGAGTCGGTGTCCGCGGCCCGCGGCAGGTCGAGGATCACCGAGGCGGACGGCACCGCCGCGCGCGGAAGTCCGGAGGCTGCCCCGGCAGAACCGACCACGACGATCTTGTCGCCGTACAGGGCACCGTCCGCGACGAAGGCCAGGACGTCGACGGGAGAGGTGACAGCCGGGCCGGTGTGCCAGCAGACGTGGTCGCCGAGCTCGACGTCGTCGAACGTGGCCAACGTCCGCGCCGCTCTCACGTGATCCCCTTTTCGGCCGTCCGACACGTCTCTCATCTCAGACAGTACTAGTCCGGCCGGGTGATCGTAGAGCGCGACACAGTGCCGGAGGTTGCCGTACACCACGCGATCGGCTCCTCACGCGCTGTCGTCCGGCCGTCGCGGGGAGCGCCCGAGGCGTCGCGGGCCGGCCGCGGCCGGCGTCAGGGTGCCGGGACCTGCCGGGTCTCTTGGGCGGATCCGGTCTGCGACGAGGTGATCACGTCGGAGGTCCCGCCGGGCCGGTCCGTGCGGCCCGAGAGGAAGGCCAGGCCGAGGCCGCCCGCGGCCAGCGCCGCGCCGACCAGGGCGGGCGAGGCCCAGCCCCAGCCGGCCGAGATGGCCAGGCCGCCCAGCCAGGCACCGCCGGCGTTGGCCAGGTTGAAGGCGGAGTGGTTGGAGGCCGCCGCCATCGTCGGCGCGTCCTTCGCCTTGGCCATGAGCAGCATCTGCACGGGAGTGGTGACCAGAGCGCCCATCGCGCCCATGACGACGAGCGTCAGCAGCGCGGGGACGATGCTGTGGACCGTGAAGTAGAACGTCACGAGCGTCGCGCCGAGCAGGGCGAGCCCGCCGTACAGCGTGGGGCGCAGGGCGCGGTCGGTCAGCGGGCCCGCGATCAGCGTGCCCAGCGTCATGCCGACGCCGTAGAGCGCCAGGACCCAGGTGGTCGAGGAGTCGGCCAGGCCCGTGAGGTGCGTCAGGATCGGCACCAGGTAGCTGTAGACGGCGAAGAAGCCGCCGAATCCGACGACGGCGACGGCGAGGCCCAGGGCGACCTGCCGGTTGCCCATCGCGCGCAGCTCGTGACGGATGCCGGCCACATTGCCGCGGGGCTGGTGGGGGACGAAGGCGGCCAGTGCGGCGAGGGCGATCAGTCCGATGACGGCGACGGCGCAGTAGGCCCAGCGCCAGCCCAGCTGCTGCCCGAGGGCGGTGCCGGCCGGGACGCCGACGATGTTGGCGATGGTGAGTCCGAGGAACATCCTCGACACGGCCCGTCCGGCGCGGTCGGGGGCCACGAGCCGGGAGGCCACGACGGCGCCCACGCCGAACAGCGCTCCGTGCGGCAGGCCCGCCAGGAAGCGCGCGGCGAACAGCCAGCCGAAGCCGGGAGCGAGGGCGGAGGCGATGTTGCCGATCACGAACAGCGCGGACAGCAAGAGCAGGAGCTGCTTGTGGGCGATGCGCGCGCCGATGCCCGTGAGCAGCGGGGCGCCGACGACCACGCCGAGCGCGTAGGCGGAGACGATGTTGCCGGCGTGCGGGACGGACACACCGACCCCGTCGGCGATCTGGGGCAGCAGCCCCATCGTGGCGAACTCGGTGGTGCCGATGCCGAACGCGACGAGGGCGAGGGCCAGCAGGGCCAGTGGCATGGAGCGGGAGTACCTTTCACGGGCGGCGGTTTCCGGATGCGGCGGAGCAGGCGGGGACGTGGTTCGTCCTGCTCCTGTGGTCCGTCGCGACCGGCCACCATTGCCCGGTGCGCCCCCCGAGGCAGGGGAGGCCCACAACCGGTGCAGCGCGCGAGGCGGCGTCACGCATTCCGGATCCGGCCGAAAAAAGCCGTGTCCTGCATCACAGCGCCCGATGGCGTGCCGGCAGGCCGGGCCGCACTGTCCCGCCCTATGACTTCCTGGTGAACTTCACGTCCAGGCCGCACGGCGCGTCCCGGTCGTCGGTCGCGCACAGCGCCTTTCCGTCGTCGACCACCGCGAGGTCGAGCTCGCAGTTCTCCGCGGAGCCGTGGAAGGAAAGACCGATCCAGGAACCCGACTTCGCGGCCTTGTCCGAGATCTCGGTTCCCTTGCCCTCGGACACATAGAAGGCCCAACCGCCTTCGGAGGCTTTTCCGGGGCACATGGTCGAGGCGAGGTTCTTCGAATCGAGACCGACGGCGGTGAATGTCCGGTCGGCGGCGAAGGTGAACTTCTCGCCGTGCGGGCCCTCCCATTCGCCGGTGATGCGACCGGCCGAGACCTTGGTCGTCGGCTGGCTGCCGGCACATGCCGTGAGCAGCAGGAACGGTGCTATGACGGCGAGTGCTCGCTGAGCTGTTCGGTGCACGCGGTCACTATAACAACGGGGCGGTACGGAGCCGGGCCCGGCTCCGTACCGCCCTTTTTGCGCTCTGCCTGTTGCGCTCTACCTGGAGGAAATTCCGGCTAGTTCAGCCAGTCCGAGGTATTGACGCACTGATTGACCGGCCACTTCTCCTCCCAGTTGAAGTCCTCCTTCACCGCCGCGCCGAAGGTGTCCGCGAATCGCGGGTTCCAGGAGCGTGGCACCGCGTGTGTGGCGGACTGCCAGTCAGAGGTGTTGTAGGCGTGGAACTTGAGCGTCACCGTGCCGGTCTTCCGGTTGATCGACTTGATGCTCGCCTCGCCCGACCAGGTGCCCAGGAACGCGTCGGCCCGGTTCTCGGTGCCCACGGACCCGTTGGTGAAGATGCTCCCGAGGTCGTTGAGGACGCCGCGCGCGGTGTTCATGTGCCACCAGGGGGAACCCGGGTCCGGCCCGGTGTCCTGGTAGTGCATCTTGAGCGCTTCCTTGGCCGCGGGCGCCTTCATGCCCTGTTCCATGGCCTGTCCGAGCAGCTTCGAGCGCATCGTGGTGATCGTGTCGTCGACGGCCAGGGCCGACAGGAACGCGTCGCCGCCGCGGAACTGCTGGTGCGGTCCGAGCGGGTAACCACCGCCCCAGAGCCACCCGATGAACATCGAGCGGTTCTCCCAGCCGTTGTCGGCCTTCTTGTCGTGGACGATGCCCCAGTCCGGCTGGGCGGCGATCATCTCCTGGAGCGTCATGCCGCCCCGGTTCATGAACGGGGTGTCCCACGACTTCGTGATGAAGTTGTACGTCGCTCCCGGCGTCCAGTGGTTGGTGGAGCCGCCGGTGAAACCGGTGCTGTTCGTGGACGCGGTGCCGCCGGTGTTGCCGATGGCGCCGAGCACGACGCCGACGACGCCGAGCACCGCTCCGACCACTCCCCCGATGATCGCGCCGATCGCCCCGAGGATGTCGTCGTAGGACAGACCGGTCGGGTCGGTGAACGTCGCCGGGTTGTTTCCGGCGTACGCGTACCCGTTCAGCGACTGGGGCTTCTTCGCTTCGAGGACGGGGTCCGTGCTGAGGAACCGTGCCGTGACCGGGTCGTACTGGCGGGCCCCCAGCTGCGTCAGGCCGGTGGTGTCGTCGGACGGCTTGCCGAGGAACGCCTTGTCGTCGGGCCAGCTGGTCGGCTTGGTGCCGCGCGAGGAGCCGAACGGCGAGGTGTAGCGCTTGGTGCAGGCCAGCGTCGTGGCGTCGAAGACCAGGCTGGAGGTGCCGTGGTTGTCGCCCGCGAGGAAGGCCAGCTTCGTGCCCGTGATCCCCACGGTCGCGGTGCGTACCGCGACGGTCTGCTCGCCCGCCTTGTAGTAGCGGGTGCCCGAAAGGGTCTTGACCGTGCCGGCGGTCCTCAGGTGCACCTCGGTGGCTCCGAGGTAGAGCACCGTCTCACCGTTCGCCGTGGTGTTGCGGCGGATCAGCAGGTCGCCGCCGGCGTCGTAGACGTAGCCGGTGCCGGTGGCCGCCTTGGTGCCGGCGGCGGGCTCGCTCGCGGTGGCGAGCTTGCCCTCGGCGTCCCAGGTCAGCGTCTGGGCGGCCTGGGTGCCGGGCCTGGTCGTGGTGTTGCCAGTGTCGTCGTAGCCGTAGGCGGTGCTGGTACCGGCCTTGACGGTCGAGGACAGCGCGTGCGGCTGGCCCTTGGGAGTGCCGTACTTGTAGTCGGTGACGGTGTCACCGGTGCTGCCGTGCTCGGTCTGCTGGGTGCGCAGGCCGCCGTCGTTGTACTGGTAGCTGGTCCAGTACGGTGCGGCTCCGCCCAGGTTGGCCGTGGTCCGTCCGGAGACGGCGCAGTCGGCGGTCTTGGGCGTCCAGGCCTCGCTGAGGCGGCGCTGGCCGTCGTACGCGAAGCACTGGTTGTCGGTCTGGCCGGTCCCGCCCAGGGTGGTGCCGTCGAAGATCGACGTGACGTTGCCGGCGTCGTCCTGCGTGAACTTCAGTTCCTGGAGCATGTAGCCGTGGACGTCGTCGGTGACGTACGACCGGGTGAGACGGCGGCTGCCTGCCTCGTAGTCGTGGTTGATGTAGACCTTCTTGGCCGCCGTCGGGTCGGTGGCCAGCGTCAGCTGGCGCGCGTCGCCGAGCGGCGAGTAGGCCGCCGCCTGGAGGTAGCCGGTGGCGCCCTTGGAGGTCAGGACCTGGCCCAGGTCGTCGTAGGTGTACGAGACCGTCTCGGCCGCGAGACCGGCCACGGCAGGGGCGGCCGCCTGCTTGACCGTGCCGTCCAGGTTGTAGCCCGTGGAGTACGACAGGGTGCTGGGGACGCCCGCGGTGACCAGCGGGTCGTCCGTGGGCAGGATGAGCTGGTTGTTGGTGACCTTGTACAACGGGTCGTAGGCGGTGACCTTCTGGGTGTAGGCCTTGCCGGTCACTCCGCCGACATAGCGGACCGCGGTGTCCTGCTGGCCCTTGGCCAGCGAGTCGAACGTCCAGGCGGCGAGCTTGTTGGCGTCCGTCTTGGACGTCTGCCAGGAGCCCGTCATCCGGGACAGCTCGTCGTAGGCGTACAGCACCACCTGGCCGCGGCTGTCGGTGGAGGTGATCGCCTGGTCCAGGTCGTCGAAGCCGGTCGTGGTGGCGCCCCGGTCGGGGTCGGTCACCTTGACCTGCCGGCCGAACAGGTCGTAGTCGTAGGTCCAGACGGCGTTGTCCGGGCCGGTGACCGTCTTCTGCTTCTCGCTCGGCGTGTAGGTGAACGACGTGGTGGTGTAGCTGCCCGTCGGGCGGGGCCCGTCATAGTCACGGCGCCGGACGGTCTTGCCGAACGCGTCGATGATCTCCGCGGTGGCCTGGCCGCCGGCCGGGGCGCTCGTGGTGGTCATGTCGCCCAGGTAGGCGGTGTCGACGGCCCAGCGGGTCACCCCGTAGTTCTTCGTGACCGACTTCACCGATCGCCCGGCGCCGTCGAACGTGGTGTCCGTCTGCATGGGCGCCTGGCCGCCGTCGATCTGCACCAGAGTGCCGTTCGGCGCCGTGGTGTCGTCCCAGATGTCCGACTGCGCGGTGACCGCGAGGCCCCGGGAGTCGTACAGGGTCTGGGCGATGATCCGCCCGCCCGCCGCCGACGGCGCCTGGATCTGACGGGTCCGCAGCAGCGAGTCGAAGATCTCGAAGGTGGTGTTGTAGCCGGAACCGTCGCCTTTGAGGGTGGCGCTGGACGTCCAGGGCAGCGCGGTGGCCGTCATGCTGTACGCGTAGACGTAGTTCGGCGTCTTGCCCAGCGCCCTGGAGCGGTTGGGCAGCCATACGTCGGTGATCCGCCCGAGGCTGTCGTACGCGGTCTCGGTGACCTTGCCGTTGGCGTCCGTGACCTTCAGATCGGCGCCGAGGGCGAAGTCCTTCGCGGTGACCGTCTTGAAGCCCTTGGCGTTGGTGACGGTCGTCGAGGTCAGCGGACCGGCAGCCGCCGGCACGTAGACCGTGGTGGAGGTGGTCAGCCCGTTGGTGTCGGTCAGTGAGTTCGGCCGGCCCAGCGTGTCGAACCCGGTCGTGCCGAGCTTCTGCCAGACGGGGCTGTCGTCGGAGGCGTATCCCTTGGCGCGGCCGGTCCACTGCGCCTCGCCCTTGGTGGGCTTCTGCGCGGCCGTCCAGGTGGTGGTGTCGAAGGCGGTCGCCTTGTCGGAGATCACGTCGCCGGGGCGGGTGGAGTCGGCCGGCAGGTCAAGGTTGGCGTCCGTCACCGAGCAAGGCCTGGCGACGAGCCGGGTGCGCGAGACCAGGGAGTTGATACCGAGCGCGTCGTTGCGGGCGTACCAGGTGCGGGTGCACTTCTCGTCGCCGCCGACCGCGTCGTCGCCCTTGTCCTCGACGGTATCGGGCATGCCGTACGCGTCGAAGGTGGTGGCGGTGGTGCGCACGCGGTCCGTGGCGGTGCCGGAACTGCTGATCACGGTGTGGGCGTGCGAGGCCGCGGTGCGCGTGAAGTACGCCTCGGTGTCCGCGTACGACTTGTGCTGGGTGGCCGTCCGCTTTGACCAGGGGTCGTTCACGGTGCTGGACACTTCGGCGGCGCCGTCGTAGGTGACCACTTCGCGGGTGAAGCCGGCGTACTGGTCGGAGTCGGTGACCGCGGCGGCGTCGATGCCGGTCACCGAGACCGACCTGCGGGCATCGGCGTCCGGCGTCCTGCCGTCGGAGCCGAGGACCCGGTCGCCGTTCATGCCGCGCAGGAAGACGCTGACCGTCTTGGACTGGGTGTGGTCGGAGGTGCCGGTGAGGTGCGTGACGCGCTCGTAGCCGCGCCAGATCGACCAGGTGCGCTCCTTGGTGGGCGTCATCGGGTCGTCGTTGTAGTGCCAGGCGCCGCCGCCCGAGTAGGTGTAGGTGTGCTGCACCGCCTCCGAACCACCGCGCGGGTCGGTGGTCCTGACCGCGCTGACCGGGTACTTCTGGAACCAGTCGAGGATCGGGGTCTTTTCGCCGTTGGGCGCCCAGTACACCGGGTAGCAGCGGGTGGTGTTCTTGTCGACGGCGGGCATCGTCTGTCCGGCCGTGCAGTCGGCCGGCAGGTAGTCGACGATGGTCTGCGCGCCGGTCTCGGAGGTGATGGTCTTCAGCCGCGGGCGGTTGAAGGGCAGGATGTCGTCGGCTCCGCCGTCCACCCGGTTGGGGCGGAACTCGTGCGCGAACTTCACCGGGTCCAGGGAGAGATCGGCGCCCCGCTTGCCGGTGTGCCTGATCTCGTCGAGCCACAGCGACTGGTCGGTGGCGTCACCGGTGTCGCCGGGGTCGAGGTACGCCTGCTTCAGGGCCCAGCCGTCGACCGTCGCGAACCCGGGTGTGGCCGCGGAGGCGTCCCAGGCGTACGAGGTGATCGACGTCAGGCGCTTGCGGGTGAAGAAGGACGGACTGACGTTGTACGTGCACTTGTCGCCGTCCTTGCAGAGGGCGTCGAAGGGCACGTCGGGCCAGTTGTCGCGGGTGGAGTCGGTGAGCGAGTCGCAGCCGGTGCCGCCGGCCACACAGCGCTCGGTGTAGGAGAAGACCAGCTTGTCGGAGGCCGCGGGCGTCGCGGAGAACAGGGCGCCGGCGCGCTGGCCGTAGCGGATCTCCTTGAGGTGGCCGCCGCGGGTGTACCCGGTGCCGGTGGTGTCGTCGCCGAGCTTGTCGTAGTTGTTGGTCTCGGCCGCGTACCAGTACGACATGGCGTTCTGGTGGGTGTCCTCGACGTAGTCGAGGTTCCATCGCCAGGCCTGCTTCTTGTCGCGGCCGGAGAAGGAGGTTCCGTCGGCGTAGCCGGGCTCGCCCGGGTCGTCGCCGAAGACCGGGACCGTCCACACCGAGTCGGTGCGGTCGGCGGCGGCCGCACCGGTCAGCTTGTCGAGTCCGAAGACGTACTTGGTGCCGTCACCGGTGACGACGGTCCAGTACTCGCCGTCGTCGTCGCCGTTCTCGGCGCCGGTGGAGTGGGTGACCGTGGAGGCGTCGTCGTTCTTCAGGCGCCAGACGCCGGAGGTGTCGTCCTTGACCAGCTCGGTGGCCTTGCCGTTGAGGACGAGGGAGGCGTTGTCGTACTTCCAGCACAGGTCGTACTTGCCGTCCTGGCCGTCGTCGTCGCAGGATCCGTACTTGCGCTCGATGTAGGACTCGGTGAGGTCGAAGCCCTCGCCGATGAGGGAGCCCTGGTTGTTGGTGGTGGCCGTGCGGCCGTCCACGCTGCCCGAGTCGTAGGAGATGCTGAGGTCGGGCTTGGGCCCGGCGGCGGGCGCCGGTGCCTTCAGCGGGTACGACCAGGTGAAGGTGCCGGAGGCGCTGCCGGCTTCCCAGGTGGAGGAGGCGGTCAGCGGGGTGGCCTTGTAGTCGCCGCCGCCCGACTGGGTGCCGGCCGCCACGGCCAGCATCATGGTCCGGCCGGACACGGCGGACGAGGTGGCGCCGAAGGCGACCTTCGCCGTCAGGGTGTGCCCGGCGCGGTCGTTGACGAAGTCTAGCGGCGTCGCCCGGTGGCACTTGGCGGCTGCCGGGGAGGTCAGCGCGCAGTCCGAGAGCCTGACGAGCTGGAGCCGTCCGGCCCAGTCGCCACCGTAGGCGGAAGCGAACTTGGCGTAGTCCACGCCGAGTTCCGCCGTGCCGCCGTTCTTGGGGCCGGTCACGGCGAGGGCCACGCCCTTGACGCCGAGCCGCTTGGCGGCCGTCTGGTCGAGCACCTTGACCACGACCGAGCCGGCCGCTTTGACGGCCTTGTGGCCCTTGGCGGTCTTCGGGGCGGCCAGCGTCACCGGCAGTCCGCCGGGCGCCGCCCGCTGCTCGGACCGCACGGTGGCGGAGCCGCTCGCGGGCCAGGTGACACCCTGCTTCAGGTCGTGCCGCGCGCGCAGTGCCGCGCTGTGGTCGTCCGCCGCGGCCTTGTCCATCACGGCCTTGGTCTTCGCGTCGGTCTTCGCCTCGAAGGGCGAGACGTCGTCGGGGTGGGCGGCCTTCAGGTGCGGTCTGCCCAGCGGGTCGGTACCGGCCGCGAAGGCCACGGGTGTCAGCAACGCCGGCACCATCGTGAAGCCGACGACCGCTGCCACTCTGCGCAGCCCGCGGCCTGTTGATCTTCGGGTCATTGATCCCTCGGTAGATGTGGATCTGCATGGGCGCATCGGAGGATGCGGTGACGTGCCCGGGGGCCCGGACGGACGCGCCGTCCGGGCCCCCGGGTCACGGGGTCAGGCGGTACCGTCCGTCAGGATCTGGGAGCGCACCTGGTCGGCGGTCATCGCGCCGGTCCAGATCCGCAGGTTCTCCAGGCTTCCGGGCAGGTAGTTCGCGGTGGTTCCGCCCTTGGTCCCCCGGCCGAGGGACAGTTCACCGCTGCCCGTCTGGACCGAGGCGAAGCCGGAGTTGTCCTCCGAGGGCTGGTCGAACTCTCCGACGAACAGGTGGAGTTTGCCGTAGCGGGTCTCCGTCTTGTTCGCGTCGGCCGGGTCGGTCCACGTCCAGCCCTCCTGCGCGTCGAAGACGCCGGTGACCTGGACCCAGGTGTCCGTCTCGGCGACGTCGCCGCCGGGCACCGCGGCGCTCTGGGTGACCTTGCCGTCCGCGCCGACGGCGGTGCGGGTGAACTTCCACTGGTACACACCGTCGGCGGGCTTGGTGATCCACAGTGCCCAGGAGGACTCCCCGCCGGCCTTCTGTCCGGCGACCTGTGCGGCGTAGCCGACCGGTTTGGCCGCCAGCAACTGGGAGTCGACCTGTACCCGGGCCGACACGGTGAAGGCGCCGCTCTCGTCGACCACCGGTCCGGTGGAGGCCGCGTAGCCCGAAGTGCCGTTCAGCACGAGGGCGTTGTTCTCGGCGTCGAGGGTGGCGCCGGTCGCCGACAGTGCCATCGAGGGCACCGGGTACGAGGACAGTTCCTTCAGCGTGGTGCCCGTGGAGGAGGTGGCGTCCCAGAACGCCGCCAGTTCGTTGGCCGGAACGCTGTTCTGGAGGAGCTTGCCCTCCTCGACGATCTCGTCCGGGGTCAGCACCCGCTGCCATACGGCCGTCTCGTCCAGGCGGCCGCGGAAGTTCTCCCCGTACACACCGGCGACGAGGGAGCGGCCGATCTGCATGCCGCCGCTGGAGATCCAGGGCGTGTACGCGGTCGACAGGGTGTTGAGGACCACCGGCGAGCCCTGCGGGCGGCCGTTGACGTACAGCTGGATGGTGTCGTTCGTCTTGTCCGTGTCCTGCTTGGTGTCGAACACGGCGGTCAGCTGCGTCCACACGTTGAGCTGGGCGGGGGCGTCGGCGATCGAGCGGAGGTAGACCGCGTTGTCCTTGACGTCCGTGGCGGTCCTGTTGAACACCCACTTCTTGTAGGACGCCGAGTAGTACAGCGTGAACGCCGACCCGTAGGTGCCCGGCGCCGCGAGCGCCACATGGGTGGTCGCGCCGTCGGTCAGGTACGCCCAGGTGGACACCGTGAAGGAGTCCTTGGTGTTCACCGCGGGCGTCGCCGTGGCCGCGTACCCGTCGCGGGTGTTGTCCGTGGCGCTGTCGTTCAGGTAGAGCGAGTAGTCGGCGTCACCGCGCCTGCCGAGCGTCGACCAGCCGGTGTGGGGGCTGGCCTGGAGCGTCGCGTCGTGCCGCGTGCCCTCGGTGGCGGTGTCCTTGGCGACCAGCACCCCGGAGTTCGGGGCGGCGTCGTCGAAGTGCCAGCGGCCCACCGCGGTGGCGGCCGGAGCCACCTTGAACGAGAACTCCTGCGGCGTGCCCCAGCGGTTGCGTACGTCCTTCGCCTCCACCGACAGCACCTGCGTGCCGGCCAGGGACGGGGTGACGTCCTTGACGGTCACGGTGCTGCCGGTGACCGTCTTCGTGTTCGCCGCCGACGTCGTCAGCAGGCGCCAGCGGTAGCCGGTGATGTCGGTGTCCGCGGCGTTCGGCTTGAAGGTGAAGGCGCCCGGGACGCCGGGGCCGCCCTGGGGAGCGCACAGGTTGGCGGTGCACTCGCTGTACGGCGCGCCCGCGGTGATCACCGGGGCCTTGGGCGCCGTCGAGTCGATCTTGAAGTAGCACCAGGAGGAGTACGAGGAGAACAGGTCACCGGACTTGGAGCCGTACGACCAGTGCGACTGCGTGCGGGACTTGAGCCGGTAGAGACCGCCGTCCGCGCGGTTGGAGGTGCGCAGCTTCTCCAGCGTGCCGTCCGGGTCCCAGCCGCTGTCCGGCCGGTAGCCGGTCCACACCTGGTGCCAGGCGGCGTCGTCACCGCGCTCCACGACGAACTCCGACTGGAGGGAGCCCTTCTCCTCGGTCGATCCGGGCTGCACCTGGGTCTCCACCCGGGACTGCACCATGGGGTCGACCCGCGTCACGACCAGCGGGTCCGACGAAGAGGTCTTGCAGTACGCGGTGGTGCCGTCGCCGGGGATCACGCCGACGGAGGCCGGGACACCGGGCTTGGGGACGTAGGTGACCTGGAGCTCGGCGTTGTCGTCGAAGCGCTTCCAGGCGCTCGCGTCGCCCTCGTCCTTGGCGCGCAGCATCATCGTCAGGCGCGAGATCTTGCCGTCCGCGAAGGACCGCACCGTGCTCGTGAGGTTCTCGTCCGCCTCGTCCGGATTGTCGTTGAACTCGACCCAGGCGTCCGGCTGATCGGGGCTGCACTGGTCACCGCGGCCCGCCGACACATAGCGGTCGCCCATCTGGTCCAGGTCCGTGGGGCCCGGCCAGCGGGTGGCGTCGGAGATGTTGTTGGTGCGCTCCAGGTCGACCCAGTGCGGACTACAGTCGAAGGACCAGGTCTCCTTCGCGCGGAAGGTGGCGTCCAGCACGTACTTGCCCGAGAGCTTCGAGGGGGAGAACTCGAAGTACATGCGGTTGGTGTAGTTGCTGCCGCAGTAGTACGGGCCCACGGTGGAGCACTTGCCCACGCCGTAGTCGCCGTCGAACTGCCAGAAGTGGTCGCCGTCCGAGGACAGCACGGTGCGCTCCGAGACACCGAGGCCCACCGGCGGGTCGATGAAGAGCGGGAAGACCGTCGACTTGCCGTGCAGCAGGGCGAGGTCGGGCTTGACGGTGATCGCTCCCCCGCCGATCTGCACGGGCAGGGCGGCCCGCTTGTCCCGGGGACCCGGCTGCGCCTTCTCCGCCTCGGGGCCGGGGGCGTCGGGGGTCCGGGCCGTGGCGGCGGCGCTCAACGAACGGGCCTTCGCCGCGGGCTTGTTGCCGGTCGAGTCCCACATCATGCCTGCGGGGCCCCGGAAGACGGCGTTGCCGTCCTCGTCGAGGGCGCGCAGCCCCCCTCCGGCGCTCGGCAGGATCTGAAGACCCTCACCGGAGACGCCGAGGCTGACCTGCTCCAGTGCCGGATCGGCCGCGGCCTGGGCGGACTTGACGACCAGGACCTCGCGGTAGCCTTCGCCCGTGGCGGTCAGCTGGAGGTCGACACCGTCGAGCACCTCGGGGTAGGTGGCGGTGGCGCCGTCCAGCACGGGCTCGGGCAGCTTGCCCGGCCAGCTGAGGCGCATGGCCCCCTTCTCGCTGCTCAGCCGGATCAGGTCCGCGCCGCTCCCGCCGTCCGAGAACGACAGCCCGACCACGGAGGCCTTCGGCCCCACGGTGCCGTCGGAGCGCCGCTCCAGCGTCGGGTCCACCGCGTCCCACGTACCGTCGGCGCGCTTCACCCGCTGCGGGGTCGTGGACTGGACGAGCGTGAGCGACCCGTCAGGATTCGCGGTGGTTCTCGAATACTCGGTGAGGTCCGAGGTCACCTCGACGGGCTTGCCCGATGCCATCGCCTGCGCCACGGCGGACTGTTCGGATCTCTCTGCGGTGACCTGTGCCTCGGCAACCTGCGCACCGAGCGCCAGGGTCGGCAGCGTCGCCAGCAGCGCGATGGAGGTGATCCCGGATATCAAGCCGTGCGGTCTTCGCACCATGCCCACCCATGTTTATTGAATTCTCATCTTGGCGGGGGAGAGTAAAACCGGTCGCTGACTGACGGTCAAGCGGATTTGATCCGCCCTCGCAACCCTCCCACCAGCACTCTTCGACTGGCCTGACTTGCCGTCATACACCGCCCGACGCGGTCGGATCGCCAAGTGCCGCCTGACCGGCGCCCTCTTCCCACCGCATCCCGCGAGCGGATGCGGACGCCCTCCGCAGCGCGCCACAGTCAGCCTTCGGGGCCGCCGAATTCTTACCCTCCTCCTACCCCTTAACCGTGTCGTATCGCAAAGCCCGGCGGCGGTACGGCCACATATCCGTCCTCATCCGGTGGGGGATGCGCGGATTTGACCCTTACCCCGGAGGTCATCGACCGCGGGCCTGCGGGCTGTGAGGATCGACGGCATCGAGGAGACGACGAGCCAGGAGGAAACCATGTCCGCCTATGCCATTGCGCATCTGCAAGAGGCCGCCCCGCACCCGGAGACCGCCCTGTACATGGAGCGCATCACCGAGACCCTCGCCCCGTACGGAGGCCGCTTCCTCGTGCACGGCGCCCGGCACGAGGTGAAGGAGGGCAGCTGGCCCGGACACGTCGTGGTGATCGGCTTCCCCTCGCTGGACCGGGCGCGGGCCTGGTGGGACTCGCCCGCCTACCAGGAGATCGCCCCGCTGCGCGCTCGGCACATCGAGGGCGACATCGTCCTGGCGCCGGGCGTCGCCGAGGACTACGACCCGGCCGCCACCGCACGGGAGATGCGGCGGGCGATGACGGACCGGTGACCCCCGCCGCACACGACTTTCACCTTTCGCTCACGAGGCCGTGTCCTTCGGCCACTTGGGGGCACACGGACTCCACCACACGGCGAGACATCGCCACCCCGACAAGAGGAGTCACCTGTGCTCGCCATCATCGCGGCGGTCCTGTTCTTCATCTCGTTCCTGATCAACGCGGCGGAGATCTCCACCAACGACGTGTTCACCTCGACGAACATCATGCTCATCGGACTCACCCTGGTGGCTCTCCACCTCGCCGGCGTCGGCAGCGGCTGGTCCGCCCGCAGACGCTGACGGCGACAGGACGCCGAAGGGCCGGCCGGCACGGGACGGGCAGCCCGCAGGGGCCACGGACACTGCGTCCGTGGCCCTTCGGCATGTCTGACGCGGCGACCACGTGGCGGCCGCGCAACCACCGTCCGGCAGCCCGGACGGCCGCCCGCGCGGAGCCGTTACCTCCCGTATCCGGTCGCGGTGATGTTGGCCTGAACGGCGTTCTCGGTGGCGTCGGAGGGATAGCCGGAGGTCATGACGCCTTCGTAGAAGGTGCCGGCGGCGCCGTGGCTGTTGTCGCCGCCGATGCCGAGGATGATGGCACCTTCCTTCTTCATCGGGTTGTAGCCGGCGACGTTGGGACGCACCCCGTTGTAGAAGGTGGACAGGGCGCCCGTCTGGGCGTTCCCGCCGCGGATGGCCCACCGGTTGGGCCCGCCCTTGACGACAGCGGTGAGGTAGCGGTGGCTGATCGACGGATCGCCCGCGTTGTAGCGCTGGTTGACGCCGGAGAACAGGCCGTTCTCCAGGTCGGCCATGATCCAGGGGCCGTTGCCGCTGCCGTAGCCCCAGACCTTGATGTTGCCGAAGTAGATGGCTTCCATGGTGCCGTTGCCGTTGTCGCGGCTGTTGGTCTCGGCGTTGCCGTAGTCGAAGCAGCAGCCGCCGTTGTAGTGCGTGCCGTCGAGGACGGCGTACATGCCCTCGGGCTGGTCCCCCTTGGCGACGCCGTTGGTGCCGTTGTTGCGGTATCCGGTGCCGGGGGCGACATAGACGCCGTACGCCTTGTGGCCGCCGACCGTGATGGGCGCAGCGGTCGCGTTCGCGAGGTTGTCGTACCCGCCCGCCGCCGGTCCGGAGAACCCGCCGGGGGGTGCCTGGGTGAGGCGGTTGTTGCGTCCCGACTGGTCGTAGATCACGGTGATGAGGCAGGTCGTGCCGGCGCAGAACGAGTCCTGCGCGGCCGCGTTGGCGACCCCGCCCTGACTGAGGACGCCGATGTCCCGGGTGGCGTTGTCCGAGGCACGGCGCACCTGGTAGAGCGGTCCGTTGTAGGAGGAGTACAGGGCGCGGGTCGTGCTGTGCGCCGCGACGCAGGGGGTGCCACCGGCGGCGTACAGGTCGCAGGGCGACGAGCCGGCGGCCAGCGAAGCCGGGGCCGTCCCGGCGAGGGCGCCCACTCCGAGCGCGACGGACACTCCCGCTGCCATGAGGACGCGCCGGGTGGGGCGTAACCACTGGGGAACGGACATGGGGGAACTCCTCTGCTGGTGGGGGGTCACGGCCGCCGGCGTGGACGGTCGGCGGCCGGAGCCGGGTGAGGAACTGGTCGCACGGGTGTCCGCTCCGCGAACGGCGCCGGGGTCGCCGTCCGTGTCGAGGCATCGGACTCGTGCCACCGTGCAGGGCGGGACGGTGGACGCGGAGCCGGACCACCGGCTCCGCCACATCTTCGATATCTCGAACACCGCTCGGTACTTCGGACTCTCAGGATGATAGGAGCCCCGAGGGGACCGTCAACCCATGCCACGGCAATGTTCGGGAACCGCCCTCCGGAGCCTCCCGGTTCAGGCTTCCGAGGCCGCTACGGAGGATCCCGGCGACTGCGATCGTCCGGCCATGCATCCGACGAGAGCCTTGACCATGATGGGCGGCGTCGTTAACTTGCCAGAGGTCCACCGCTTGGACACCGTTCACGATATCGAACAGCGCCCCTTAGGGCAGCGCCTGCCTCACCCCAACGGCACACACAGGGCACTGCACTTCTTTGAGAGTGGGAGCGCTCCCACGCTCAGGCCGACACAGCTTCGTCCCATGGCACGCCACCCCCCTAAAACCGAAGGAGAGCGCATGACAGCGAATCCGCACGACGGCCCGAGCGAGAAGCGAACCCCACCGAGCCGGAGGACCGTCCTGGCTACCTTGGGGGTCCTGCCCGTGCTCACGGCGGCGACGACGGCGGGCACGGGCGCCGCCGATGCCGCCGCCGGTGCCGCCGCCGACGCAGGCGGCGCGACGACACCGGTGCCCGCCGCGGCCGCGGCCGCGGCGGTCATCAACGTGTCCGCCACGCGGCAGACGATCCGGGGCTTCGGGGGCATGAGCCACGCCGCCTGGGCCGGTGACCTCACGGCCGCCCAGCGGGACACGGCGTTCGGGACCGGTGACGAACGGCTGGGGTTCTCCCTGCTGAGGATCCCCGTCCCCGAGGACAGGGCGGCCTGGAGCCGTGACCTCGCCACGGCGAAACGCGCGGTGGAACTCGGGGCGAGCGTCATCGCCTCACCGTGGAATCCGCCCGCGTCCATGGTCGAGACCTTCGTCCACGGCAGCCAGACGAACGCGCGACGCCTGCGGTACGACATGTACGCCGCCTACGCCCAGCACCTGAACGACTTCACCACGTACCTGAGGAACAACGGCGTCCCCGTGTACGGCATTTCGGTGCAGAACGAACCCGACTACGCGCAGGACTGGACCTGGTGGACCCCGGCCGAAATGGTGCGGTTCCTGCGGGAGAACGCGGGCTCGATCGGCACCCGGGTCATCGCACCGGAGTCCTTCCAGTACCTGAAGAACATGTCCGACCCGATCCTCAACGACCCGGTGGCACTCGCCAACGTCGACGTGATCGGCGCCCACCTCTACGGCACCCCGTTCGCGAACTTCCCCTACCCCCTCTTCAAGCAGAAGGGTGCGGGCAAGGAGCTGTGGATGACGGAGGTCTACTACCCCAACAGCACGGATTCGGCGGACCTTTGGCCCCAGGCGCTCGACGTCGGGGAACACCTCCACCGCGCGATGGTGGAGGCCGAGTTCCAGGCGTACATCTGGTGGTACATCCGGCGAAGCTACGGCCCCCTGCGCGAGGACGGCCGGATCAGCAAGCGCGGCGCGGCCATGGCGCACTTCGCGCGATTCGTCCGGCCCGGATACGTACGGGTGGATGCGACGGCGCAGCCGGCGACGGGCGTCTTCGTCTCGGCGTACCGTGGCGGCGGCTCCACGGTCGTCGTCGCCCTCAACAAGGGCACCGCTGCGACGAGCCAGCAGTTCACGCTGGTGAACGGCACCGGGTCCAGTGTCTCGTCCTGGCTCACCGACGCGAGCCGGAACGTGGCGTCCCAGGGCGCGACCGGTGTGTCGAACGGCTCCTTCACCGTCGCCCTTCCCGCCCGGAGCGTGACGACGTTCGTGATTCGCTGAGCCCGTCAGGGTGGGTCTTCACACGATGCCGCTCTTCCCCCTGCCGACCTCAGCAGCCGGGTCGCGGCGATCCGCTGGTGGTGTGGACGGTTCTCGGCCATGAGCTCGCGCAGCAGACCCAGGGGCACCTGATCGGCCGAGGGCAGCAGGGCCGTGGTGACCTGCCGGACCACGGCCGCCGACGCGTCGGCCAGGAGCGGACGTACATCGTCGACGCGGACGGCGTCCAGTGCGCGCAGTCCCGCCACGGCGCAAGCCCGCACGCGGGGAGCGGGGTGCGCGAGCAGCGCACGGAGTACGTCCGCGTCGTCGCGCACCCCGCACTCACCGAGAGGCCCACCGCGGCGGGCCGGGCCGCGGGGTCGGCGCACAGGGCCCGGTACAGCGGTGCCGGGTCCGTGCCGCCCTGCCGCACCACATACCGGGCGCACGCCCGCACCACCGCCGACCGGTCGGTGAGGTACGGCTCGGCGTCGCCGTACCGCCCTGCCCGGCGCAGCGCCGTCACCCCGGCCGACCTCACCCGGGGGCGGCGCGACCCCAGCAGCGGCGGGACCACCTCGGTGAACCGGCCCGGCTCCCCGTCGCCGAGAGCGGCCGACGCCCCGTCGGCGCACACGTCCTGCACCACGGCGTCGTGGTGACGGGCCGCGATCAGAGCGAGCCGCGCCGCGGGAAGCAGGCGCCGCTCGACGGCGACGCGGTGCGCGAGGCGGGCCGTGGCCCGGTCACCGCTGTCGAGCAGCCCCTCGAGCTGTGCCGCCGTGCCCGTCCGCAGCGCGCCGATGAGCAGCCTCTCGGCGAGGGCGCCCCGGAAGCGGTGACCGACCCGCAGGACGAGCGGGGCATGTGCCACCAGTTGGTGCCGGGGCGCCTCGGCCAGCATCGCGCGAGCCCTCGCGCGCACCGGCTCCACCCAGTCCGCGCACCGGACGACGACCAGCGCGAGCAGCACGGGTCGACCCCGCGCACGGTCCAGCGCGGCCTCGCGGATCCGGCCGTCGGGGTGGCAGAGGGCGAGGGCGAGTTCGGCGTCGTCGGGCTCCCGGTCCCAGGTGACGGTGGGCAGCGACGCGTCCGTGTGCCAGTACATCCGCCGCCCGGACCGCGAGGCGCGTGAATGGAACAACTCCGGTCGCTGCGAGGCGAGTTCGCGGACGCGCAGGTCGAGGTCGATCCAGGATTCCGGGTCGGTGACGTCGAGCACCCGGTCCGGGGCGACGCCGTCGGCCAGTCGCCGGACCGAGGGCGACCGTGATCAGGCCCGCCACTTCGAGGAGCGGAGCCACTTCGGCTTCATCTCCCCCTCGCTGGCCGTGCTGTTCCTGCTGGCCTCCTTCGGCTACGCGATCCTGCTCTCGCTGCTCGCCCTGCTCCTGGACGAGCTGGGTCTGCACCGCTACCGCCGGCTCGGCGACCTGGCGGCGGTGGCCGCGGCGGCCGTCGTCGAGAACCTCGGCTACCGCCAGCTCACCGCTTGGTGGCGGCTCCAGGGGTGGTGGGCGTCGCTGCGCAACGGCACCCCCGTGTGGGGCGAGATGACCCGCAGCGGGTTCGCCGGCACCACGCCGCTCGACCACGGCAGCCACGCCACGGTTCCCGGGACGACGCCCGGAGCGGCCCGGCCCGGAGCGCGACTACCGGCAGCGGCGCCCGAGGAGCGGGGCCCACGGCACTGACCCGGGCCAGCGCCGCCGTCACCGGATGCGGTGGGCCTTCCAGAAGGGGGTGAGGTCGACGTCCGTCATGGCCTGGGCGGCCTTCTTGAAGTCGGCGGTGGTGGAGACTCCGTACCGGTGCTCGTGGGCGTACCACTCAAGGAGGCGGGCCATGGTGGCGGCGCCGAGGGTGCGTTCCAGGTCGGCGAGGGCGCAGGGGCCGGCCGTGTAGACGAGGTGGTACTCACCGCGGTGCCGGGACCAGTACGCCATCGACGCGGTCAGCGCTGCGTCGTCGTCGGGCCAGGAGACGTCCGACCAGCACTCGCGGGTCTCCCAGCCGTAGAAGCGGGCGTTGGCGTACTGGGCGAAGCTCTCGTCCAGCCACGGTGCGGCGTACTCGTCGTTGCCGACGATCCCGTACCACCACTGGTGTGCCACCTCGTGGACGACGGCGCTGCCTTCCTCGGTCGTGCCGAGGAGCACGAGACCGGGGTATTCCATGCCGCCGCCGAACCCGGGGGTCATCACGAGGTCGAGCTCGCCGTACGGGTAGCGGCCGAACTCCCGGCCGAACCGGTCGACGGCGGCGACGGCGTCCGTCCGGTTCAGCCGCACGCCCTCGGCTGAGGTGCCCGGCGCCCAGTACGACCTGACGCGGACTCCGCCCGGGGTGGTCTGCGCGGCCGTACGGAACGGGCCCGCCGCCCAGGCGAAGTCGCGCACCCGGTCGGCGACGCTGAGGGTGACGGTGCGGCCGGGGCGGCCGGGCCGGGTACGGGTCAGCCCGGTCGCGGGCACCTTCAGGGCCGACGGGTGGTCCAGCCGGACCCGGAAGTCGCTCGTCAGGGAGTAGAAGCTCTCGCCGAGCGCCACGTAGGGGTCGAGGTGCCACCCCCCGGCGTCGTGCACCGCGAGCACCGGCAGCGCGTTGCCGAGGAAGCGGAACGCGCCCTCGCGGCCGAAGCGGGCATTGCGGCCGGGCACGGTGAGGGAGACGTCGAAGGCGACGGACGTCCGTGCTCCGCGCGCGAGCGGCCTGGGCAGCGAGATGCGCAGGGCGGTGCAGTCCACGCTGAGCGGCCCCGGTGTGCCGCCTTCGACGTGCGTCACGGTGACGGGGGGAAGGGGGGCACCGGGCGTGCCGCACCCGTCCTCGCCGTTGCCCCAGAGCCGCAGGTACACCTCGCGCAGCGGGCGGGCGGAGGCGTTGCGGAACGACACCCGCTGCCGTCCGGTCCAGTGCCCGCCGTCGGCGTCCGCGCGCAGGGTCACGTCGTAGCGGGCGCGATCGGGGGTGGCCGCGGACTTCGACGCCGTCGACGCGTGCTGTGCGTCGGCGTCGCTCACACCGGCGGCGAACGCGACGAGGAGGACGAGCAGGACGACGAACAGACGACGGCGGGACCCGGGCGACCATGCGGCTGGCAGCGACATGCCAGCCGATACTGCCACAACTCGCTTACGGAGGCGTTGACTTGAGCCGACGCGGACCACCGCGCTCACCGGCGGCTGCCGGGTCGGTCATCGCGCGCAGGTGCGGATCCGCGAGCGCGCGGACGTCGACGAAGCCCATCACGAGGGAAGGGGCTGCGGGGAGCCGCCCTTCGAGCATTCTGGCGGGCAGGGGGCGGGTCTCCGCTGTGCCGGACGACGGAGACCCGCTCCGTCAGGTTTGGGGCGTCACTGCGATCCCGCGGCCACCAGCCTCGCGGTGAGGGGTTCGAGCTCGGTCACCAACTCGTCGAGTTCGGCGGGAGACAGGGCTTCGTACGGCGGGGCGGCGAGTTCGTCGGTGACGTCCTCGATGCGCTGCCGGGTCGCGCGGCCGGCCTCGGTGAACCGGCCGTCCGCGTCGATCAGCCCGCGCTCGCGCAGACCGGCCATGACCGCGGCCAGCGGCTCCTCGGGCAGGTGGTGGTTGCGGCCGAAGGTCTCCGCCGGATGGATGCCGTGCCCGAGCGCAGAGAGCACATGGGCCTCCGTGCCGCCGATGCGCGCGCAGACGAGTGCGGCCACGTGCCCGTCGCCGCGGTGCTCACGCAGCATGGTCGCGGAGTGCCACAGTCGCGCGACCGGGTCGCCCGGCACCGGGAAGGGCGGGTGGTCCCGCCGTCCTGTTCGAGGCCGTGGATGCGTTCGTCGATGTAGCCGAGCCCGTTCAGGGTCTTGCGGACCTCGGCGGGGGTGGGCCGCGAGACCGTCTGGAGCGCCTCGACGATGCGCTGCTCGTGCTGGACGCTCGCGCACCGGTCCCGCTCGGTCAACTCCGCTTCGGGCCCTGTCGGGGCACCCGGTTCGATGGGACCGTCCGGCGGGGACTGGCCGGGGGCCGGAGTCCGCGCCGCGGCCGGGCCGGTGGGCTTGCGGTCGGTCGGTCCCGAAGTTCCCTGGTCAGCAGGTTGCGACGCGGCCGCACCGGCCGGGGAACACGGCCGTGCGACCTCGGCGAGCATCGCCGCGAACGCCGCCTGCGCGGGCGGCGAGGATCCGGCGCCCACCTCGGCGGCGGCGTTCCCGCGGGAGCCGCCGCGCGAGCCGTCGGTGCCCGGTCCTCCGTCTCCGCAGCCGCAGAGCGCCAGTGCGGCGAGGGCGAGGGCAGCGGTCGCCGGCCGTGCTCACTCGGCGCTGTGGACGTTCACCTCGACCGGCACCGGCTTCAACGCCCCTGTCAGGGTGTGGGACTCGGACACCGGGTCGTGGACCTGGGACCGGACCAAGACCACCTGATCCCCGAAGTCCTCACCGGACAGAGCCTTCGGGACGCACCCCCGGACGGCGGACCACACCGCCCTCCCGGGGGTGCTTCGCTCTGAGCCTCTGCCGCTCTGCCGCCGGGAGCGCCGTCCGACGCGCGGGTCATCGCTCTTCACGGACGACCGCCACGGGGCAGTCGGCCCGTCGCAGCACGGCCCGGCCGGCCCACGTCGGCAGAGCGGCGGTCCACGCGGTCCGGGGCCGCGTTCCGACGACGATCAGCTGGGCCGGTCCGCCCGCTCCGGCGACCGCTCGGCCCGTGCCGCCTCGGGCCCGGGTGCGGGCCCGGTGCACGGCGACGTCCGGGTAGTGCTCCCGCAGCGCGGCCAGGGGGTCGCGGACACCCTCGCGGGGCCGTCCGTCGAGCACCACCACCTCCGTCCCCCGGGCGGACGCCTGGGTGAAGGCGAACTCGGCCGCTCTCCGGCCGACGTGCCCGTCGTCGCAGGCGAGCACGACGGGGCCGTCCGCATCCGGAGCGCCCCGCACCATCAGCACCGGTGAGGCGCCGCGCACGGCCAGCCGGGCGGCGATCGAGCCGCGCCGTCCTCTGCCGGACCAGGTCACGGACCGGCTGCCGACGACGGTGAGCGAGGCATCGCGGGACTCCGTCTCCAGCACCGCCGCGGGGTCCCCCAGCAGGACCGCGCCCGTGACACGCACTCCGGGCGCCACGCGACGGGCCCGACGGGCCGCCTCGGCCAGCACACGGTCACCCGAGGCGTACGTCCGGGCGCCACCCGGATCCCACGGCGGCACGCCCGGCGCCACCGTGGCGGCCGGCCAGGCGCAGACGTGCACGAGCCGTAAGTCCACGCCCCTGCGTGCGGCTTCCCGAGCGCCGGTCTCGACCGCGGCCATGGCCGTGGCCGAGCCGTCCACTCCCACCAGTACGGGGCCGCTCATGCCGGCTCCCCCTCTCCGTTCGCCGCCCGGGACCACGGCCGTACCGCTTCCCGGCGCGGTGCCGGACAGCCTCGCTGTCGGTCCTGCGCGTCCGGCGGTCCGTCCCGCTCCCGCTTCCTCCCGGCACGGTGTCCTCGCCGGGCGCCCGCCGACAGGGGCCGTACGGTCCCCGGCACACCCCGTCCGGCCCTGCCGGCCTCCCCGGGCGGGCCCACCGGCCCCGGGGAAAGGACCGACAGCCTCTGCCCGTGCCGTCGCCACGGCCGGACGCTGGAGGCGTGCCCAGCCCCCAGGTCGACGGAGGAGACCGGCGCCCCGGTCCGTCATGTGTGCGACTTCACTGGGGCCGATGTGCCCGGGTGCCGGGGCCCTTCGGCCCTGATCCGGCTCATCGGGGCCGGCAGCGGTGCCGTGGCTGCTAGACAGGGAACGCCACCGCCCGAGGCGACGCGGCGTCCCTGCCCTTCATCCACCCCTTCCGGGAGATCCCATGCCGTCCGCGGAATCCGCCGCCCTCGTCCGGGCCACCCTGCCCGCCGTGGGCGGAGCGCTCGACGAGATCACCACCCGCTTCTACGCCACGATGTTCCGCGAGCGGCCGGAGCTGCTCGACGGGATGTTCAACCGTGGCAACCAGGCCAGCGGTGCCCAACGCCGGGCCCTGGCCGGGTCGATCGCGGGATTCGCCGGTGCGCTGCTGGACAACCCCGGCGTCCGGCCGGACGCGCTGCTCTCCCGGATCGCCCACAAGCACGCCGCCGTCGGCGTCACCGACGACCAGTACACGATCGTCCACAAGTACCTGTTCGGGGCGATCGCCGAGGTCCTCGGCGACGCGGTGACCCCCGAGGTGGCGGCCGCCTGGGACGAGGTCTACTGGCTGATGGCGGGCGCCCTGATCGGCCGGGAGGCCCTCCTCTACCGGGACGCGGGAGTCCGGCCCGGCGGGGACCGGCGGCCGTGGACGGTCGTCGAACGGCGCACCGAGACCCCTGACGTGGTCTCCTTCCTGATCCGTCCCGCCGACGGCGGACCGGCGCCGCACGCCCGGGCGGGCCAGTACGTGAGCGTCGAGGTGCGCATGGCCGACGGCGTGCGCCAACTGCGCCAGTACAGCCTGTCCTCGGACCCGGGCGGGGACCTGCGGCGGATCACCGTGAAGCGGGTCACGGGCGACGCCGGCGGCCCGGACGGCGAGGTCTCGACCCTGCTGCACGACACCGTCCGCGAGGGCGACGAACTGCTGCTGTCCGCCCCGTTCGGCGATGTCTTCCTCGACGATCCCGCCGACGACACGACCCCGCTCGTGCTGGTGTCGGCCGGTATCGGCTGCACCCCCATGACCTCGATCCTGGCCCACCTCGCGGCCCTCGGCTCGACGCGCACCGTACTGGTCCTGCACGCCGACCGCTCCCCCGCCGACCACGCGCTGCGCGCCGAGACCCTCCGCCTCGCAGCACAACTGCCGGGCGCCCGAGCCCTCTTCTGGTACGAGGACCGCGCAGCGGAGGAACCCGGTTCCCGCAGAGGCCTGATGGACCTGGGCGGGGTCGAACTCCCCGACGGCGCGACGGTGTTCCTGTGCGGACCCGTACCCTTCATGCGGGAGGTGCGCGGTCCCCTGCTGCGCGCCGGGATCCCCGCGCAGCGCATCCGCTACGAGGTCTTTGGCCCCGACCTCTGGCTTCCCACCACGGCCTGAGCCGCATGCCGGGCCGCCCGCCGCGAGGGCCGGCCGAAGCGCGAGGGCCGTCCGGCCCCGCCGGGTGACCAACGGCCCACTGACGAGGGCCCCGCCGATCGGGAAACGTGAGCCCCCGGCGAGCTCCTGGGACCCCCGGGACCTCGGAGGTCCCCGGATCCCACGGTTCCCGATCGACCGGCCCGGACCAGGAGTTGCGTGGTGGCGAAGGCATATCTGGTGGGCGGCGGCATCGCGGGGCTGGCCGCCGCCGCGTTCCTGATCCGCGACGGCGGTTTCGAGGGATCCGACATCCACCTGTTCGAGGAGAGCCGGACCCTCGGCGGCGGCCTGGACGCGGGCGGCACCCCGCACACCGGCCACGGCATGCACGGCGGGCGGATGTTCGAGGCCGGGTTCCGCTGCACCTACGACCTGTTCTCCGGCATCCCCACGCTCGACGACCCCGCCGTCTCCGTCACCGAGGAGATCCTGGCCGGACACGAGGAGTCCGCCGGGGCCGACGTCGCCCGGCTCGTCGACGCGAACGGCGCCGTCGTGGACACGACCTCGATGGGGTTCTCCGAACGCGACCGGCTGGAGCTGCTGCGCTGTCTGGCCACCCCCGAGGGACACCTGGACGGCCGCCGCGTCACCGACTGCTTCGGCGAGCACTTCTTCACCACCACGTTCTGGCTTCTGTGGTCCACCACGTTCGGCTTCCGGCCCCGGCACAGCGCGATCGAGTTCCGCCGCTGTCTGAGGCGCTTCGTCCATCTGCTCCCGGGCCTCTCCGCCCTGTCGGGCGTCCACCGCACCCGCCACCACCCGTACGACTCCCTCGTGCGGCCCCTGGCCTCCTGGCTCCGCGAGCGCGGCGTCACCCTGCACACCGGCTGCCGGGTCACCGACCTGGGCTTCACCCCCGGTGTCCGCAGCGGCACGGTCGACGCCGTGCACCTGAGCCGCCATGGCCGCGACGAGAAGATCGCCGTCGGGCCCGAGGACCTGGTCATCGTCACCCTCGGCTGCGCGACGGACGCCACCGGCGTCGGCTCGCACACCGCCGCGCCCCCGCCGGCCCCGCACCGTACGGACGCCTGGCTGCTGTGGCACCGGCTCGCGCGCGGCCGCGAGGACTTCGGCAACCCGGCCGTCTTCGACAAGCACCGCAAGGAGTCCCACGGGACGTCGTTCACGGTCACCTCGAAGGACCCCGTCTTCCTGCGGGCGTGGGAGGAGTTCGGGGGCCGTCCGCCCGGCCGGGGCGCCCTGACGACCCTCACCGGCTCCCGCTGGCTGCTGACCCTCGTCGCCGACCGCCGGCCCGTCCTCCGGGACCGGCCCGGGGACGTCGGCGTCTGGTGGGGCTACGGCCTGTTCCCCGACCGTGCGGGCCACCACACGCCCAAGCCGATGACGATGTGCTCCGGCCGGGAGATCCTCGACGAGGTCCTGCACCACCTCCCGTTCGACGAGCGGACCGCGGCCCGGGTCCGGGAGACCTCCACCGTCGTGCCCCGCGTGATGCCGTACATCACCAGCCAGTTCCTCGCCCGTCGGCGGGACGACCGGCCCAGGGTGGTCCCGGAGGGGTCCGTGAACCTCGCCTTCGTCGGTCAGTTCGCGGAGGTGCCGGACGACGTCGTCTTCACCGTCGAGTACTCGGTGCGCACCGCCTGGACCGCGGTGGCGCAGTTGCTCGGCCTGGACCGGCGTCCACCGGAGGTCTACAAGGGCCACCACGATCCGCGGGTTCTCGCCGCCGCGCTGGAGACCATGCACCGACGGTGACCCGCCGGGCACCGCTCGCACCCTCAGTCGTGCGGTACGAGGATGACCGGGCAGTGCGACCGGTGCAGAAGGGTGTGGGCGACGGGTCCCAGCCGCGGGCCGAACACGCTCGTACGGCGGTGGGCGCCGACGACGGCCACGGCGGCGCCCCGGGTGGCCTCCGGCAGGGCGTCCGCAGGCGTGGTCCGGACGGTGCGGGTGTCGACCGGGACGTCCGGGTGCACGTCCCGCAGACGGGTCAGGGCGTAGCGCGGCACGGCCTCCTCCGTCCGGACCTCGGGTGCGGCCGGCCGTTCCCGGCCCCGGCCCAGCGCCGGCGCGGCGGAGGGCGGTTCGGACATGACGCGCCGACGGCTCCCGCAGCGCACGACCCGCAGCCGCGCACCGCGCCGCTCCGCCTCCTGGAAGGCGTAGGCCGCCGCCTCCGCGTCCGTGTCGTCCTCCAGGCCGAGCAGCACGTCCCGCCCGTCGTCGTGCGGGTCGTCGCCACGTACGACCAGGAGCGGCCCCCGGGTGAGCGCGGCCAGCCGTGTCCCCACCGACCCGAACGCAGTGCCGGTCAGCGCGCCCAGGCCGCGTGTCCCCACGACCGTCAGGTCCGCGACCTCGCTCTCCCGCGCCAGCGCGTGCACCGCCCCGCCCTCCACGGCCACGGTCTCCACCGGCAGATCCGGGTGCCGCCGCCGGATCCGCGACGCCGCGGAGCGGAGCACCGGTGCGGCCTCGTCACGGTCGGGGACCGCGTACAGCACGCGCAGGGCGACGCCGTGCCGTTCGGCCTCCGCCGCGGCACGGTCGGCCGCCCGCACCGAGTGCACGGAGCCGTCCACTCCTACGGCTATGTGACGCATGGTCATGGCCGTCCCTCCCCAGTCGCGGATCTCTGTGATGTCCGTCCGGTGCGGGCTCCGCGTGCCGCGGGCACCGGCCTCCTCGCACGATGCTGCCCGCGCTCGCGAGCCGTGGGCAGACGCCGAGCGGTCCCCGGGAACGCGCCGGACGGCCCTCGTGGCAAGGGCCGTCCGGAAGGGCGTACGGACCACGGCGGTCGACGGCCGGGGACCGGCGGTCCCCGGCCGAACGTGGAGGAAGGCGGGTTCAGACCGTGATGCGGCGCCCCGTGACGGCGTACGGTTCGACGCGCACCCACACATCGCGCCGGCCCCCGGCCCACGGCGTGCTGTGGGCCTGCCGCGCGAGCCGTCCCGCCTCGACGGGATCCGTCACCATGCGCGCGTGGCCCCGCACCAAGACGCTCCAGCCCTGGCTGAACGCGTCGTCGATGCGGTCGATCTCGAAGGCGACCTTGGAGCCGATCCCCAGTGACGGGGTCGCGCCGCGTGCCGTCCTGAAGACGATCGTCCCGTCGACGACGCTGTAGTTGACGGGGACGATCTGCGGCCCCTGGGCGGTGCACACGGCGAGCCTTCCGACGCCGTGCGTCGAGAGCAGGTCACCGCACTCGGTTCTGCTCAACTGGGTGAACTCGGACGTGGGCCCGGCCTGTCCGGGGCCCGGTGGCCGGTCGGTGTCCCCTCCGGTGAGCGCGGCGAGCGTCGTCTCCAGGGCCCCCGCCAGCCGGAGCAGTGTGCCCTGGCCGGGCGCGGCGACCGCATGCTCCTCCAAGTGCTGGAGATAGCCGGGGTCCACGCCCGCACGGACCGCCGTCTGCTCGCGTGTCAGCCCCAACTCGGCGCGGCGGGAGGCGAGTCGACGCCCCAGGTCACCCGGGGACCGCTCTTTCGTCGCCTCGGTCCGCTTCGGTTCGGTCATGGCCCTCACGTCCTCTCGTCAGGCCGCCGGGACGGCGATCTCCTCGTGCGACGGCCCGCCGAGCACCACCTTGAGGGCGCCGGTGTCGGCGGCCCGGGCGAAGACGTCGTACGCCTCCTCCATGCGGTCCAGCGGGAAGGTGTGGGTGACGAGCTGCGTGGTGGGCAGCCGGCCGGCGGCGGCCATGCGCAGCAGGGTGGGCGTGGAGTGGGTGTCCACGAGACCGGTGGTGATCGTCACGTTCTTGATCCACAGGTCTTCCAGGTGCAGCGTGGCGGGTTTGCCGTGCACCCCGATGTTGGCGACGTGGCCGCCGGGCCGCACGATGCGGGTGCACAGCTCGAAGCTCTCCGGTACGCCGACCGCCTCGATCACCACGTCCGCGCCGAGGCCGTCGGTGAGATCGGCGATCAGCTGCCCGGGGTCCTCGTGGGCGTCCGCCACGGCATCGGCGCCGAGCCGTTTGGCGGCGTCGAGCCGGGACGCGGCCGGATCGACGGCGACGATCCGCTCGGGGGTGAACAGACGGGCCGTGGCGATGGCCGCGAGCCCGATGGGACCGGCTCCCACGACGGCGACGGTGTCGCCCGGGCGTACCCGGCCCTTGAGGACGCCCACCTCGTAGGAGGTCGGGAAGATGTCCGCGAGCAGGACGGCGTCCTTGCTCGCGACGGCGCCGGGCAGCGCGTGCACGGACAGGTCGGCGTAGGGGACGCGGACGTACTCGGCCTGGGTGCCGTCGATCAGGTGGCCGAGGATCCATCCCCCGCCGCCCCGGCACTGGCCGTAGGCGGCCTCGCGGCAGAAGCGGCAGCGTCCGCAGGCGCTGATGCAGGAGACCAGCACACGGTCGCCGGGCCGTACGGTCCGGACGTCGCTGCCGACCTCGACGATCTCGCCGACGGCCTCGTGCCCCAGGACCGTGCCCGGGCGCACCTCGGGCACGTCACCCTTGAGGATGTGCAGGTCGGTGCCGCAGATCGTGACGGCGCCGATCCGCACGATCGCGTCGGTGGGTTCCTTGAGGGCGGGGTCGGGGACATCTTCCCAGGCGGACTGCCCGGGGCCGTGGAAGACGTAGCCTTTCATCTCGTTCCTCACCATCTCTTGGTTTCGCGTGCCGGACTGCCCGGTATCTCCAGCTTGTGCGGCCACCGTCCGCGCCGCTTGGGCCGTCCGGCCCAGCTCGTGTGCCGGACGGTCCCGCCCGGCGCACGCCGTGCGGGACCGGCGGCGCGGGGGTGCGGAGCCCGCGGGAGCGGGCCCCGGCGGGCCGGCGGGAAGGGCCGGGCGCGGCCTACGGGTGGGTCAGGGCGTCGGCGACGCCTTCGGTCCAGGTCTCGATCGCGCCGAAGTCCCGGAAGTCGCCGCCCTTGCCGGAGCGGAGGATCATCCCCGCCACCCGGCCCTTGGCGCCTTCTTCCAGGCAGCCGCCGAACGTGACGTGGTCGCGGACGCCCAGCCGGGTCATGGCCCGCCGCACACCGCGCACGGGCGGGATGTCCCGTTCGGCGGCCGAGGCGTCGAGGGGTCCGCTGCTGAAGAACCACACCGGCCGCTCCTCCAGCGCGTGACGGTGGCGACGCACGAAGCGCCGCGCGTCCTTGTGCCAGCGCCCGGCGTACAGGGCGCCGCCCACGACGACCGCGTCGTACGCCGTCACGCGGGTGACCTCACCCGCCGGGAGCACGTCGACCGTCGGCCCGGCCTTGCGCAGGACGTCGGCGACGGTCTGCGCTATCCGGGCCGTCGATCCGTTCGTCGTTCCGTAGGTGACCAACACGGTGCCGGTCATGGCGGTCCGCCTCCTCTCACAGCCGGCGCTGCGGTACTTCGATCGTGCGGCGGAGCGGGGACCGGGCCCAGGGGCTGTACGGGTCGCCCCGGGGCCGTTCGGCCCCCGGCGTGAGCCCCGGCCGGCCCCGCCCTCCCCGGCTCAGGCGTCCCAGGTCCAGTCGGCGACCTCGGGCAGGTCGGTGCCGTGTTCGCGGATCCAGGCCTGGTGGCGGGTGCGCACGTCGGCCATCAGCCGGCGTACCGGGGCCGCGCGGACCGCCAGGCCGGGGACGCGGTCGATGACGTCCATGACGAGGCGGTAGCGGTCGAGGTCGTTGCGGACGACCATGTCGAACGGCGTGGTCGTGGTGCCGGACTCCTTGTAGCCGCGCACGTGCAGGTTCCTGTGGCCGGTCCGGCGGTAGGCGAGCCGGTGGATCAGCCACGGGTAGCCGTGGTACGCGAACACGACCGGCCGGTCGGTGGTGAAGAGTCCGTCGTACTCGAAGTCACCCATCCCGTGCGGGTGTTCCTCGCGGGGCAGCAACCTGGTCATGTCGACCACGTTGACCACGCGGACGGCGACGTCGGGCAGGTGACGGCGCAGCAACTGGGCCGCGGCCAGCACCTCCTGGGTGGGCACGTCCCCCGCGCAGGCCAGCACCACGTCCGGTTCACCGCTGCCGTTCTCCGTCCCCGCCCATTCCCAGATGCCGGCGCCGCGGGCGCAGTGGGCGCGGGCCTCGTCCAGGGACAGCCAGTCGAAGCAGGGCTGCTTCCCGGCCACGATCACGTTGACCTGGTCGCGGCTGCGCAGGACGTGGTCCGCGACCGACAGCAGCGTGTTGGCGTCCGGCGGCAGATACACCCGTACGACGTCCGGGCTCTTGTTGAGGACGTGGTCGACGAAGCCGGGGTCCTGGTGGGAGAAGCCGTTGTGGTCCTGGCGCCAGACGTGCGAGGTCAGCAGGTAGTTGAGGGAGGCGATGGGGGCGCGCCAGGGCAGCTCGCGCGAGGTCTTCAGCCATTTGATGTGCTGGTTGACCATGGAGTCGACGATGTGGACGAACGCCTCGTAGCAGGAGAACAGGCCGTGACGGCCTGTCAGGAGATAGCCCTCCAGCCAGCCCTGGCAGGTGTGTTCGGACAGGATCTCCATGACCCGGCCGTGGTGCTCGAGGTGCTCGTCGACGGGCAGGTGTGCGGCCTGCCACGCCTTTCCGCTGACGTCGAAGACGGCCTGGAGCCGGTTGGAGGCGGTCTCGTCCGGGCCGACCAGGCGGAAGTCCCGGCGTCGTCCGGTGTCCTTCATCACCCTGGCCAGGAGGTCGCCGAGCACGCGGGTGGGTTCGTGCAGGGTGGTGCCCGGCTTGTCGACGGGTACGGCGAACGCGTCGAGGGCGGGCAGGGGCAGGTCCCGTACCAGGAGGCCGCCGTTGGCGTGCGGGGTGGCGCCGAGCCGTTTGGCGCCCTCGGGGACGCAGGCCAGGACGTCGGCTACGGGTCGCCCGTCGGCGTCGAAGAGTTCCTCGGGCCGGTACGAGCGCAGCCAGCTCTCCAGCTGCCGCAGGTGCTCCGGGTTCTCCCTGACGCCGGCCAGCGGCACCTGGTGGGCCCGCCAGGTGCCCTCGACCGGCTTGCCGTCCACCTCGGCGGGACCCGTCCAGCCCTTGGGGGTGCGCAGCACGATCACGGGCCAGTGCACGCGCTCGGTGACACCGTCCTCGCGGGCGGTCCGCTGCATCACGGTGATGCGGTCGAGGGCGTCGTCCATGGCCACCGCCATGGCCCGGTGCACCTGGAGCGGATCGTCGCCGCTCACATGGATCGGCTCGTGGCCGTAGCCGCGCAGGAGGTCGTCGAGCTCGGACTCGGGGAGGCGGGAGAGCACCGTCGGGTTGGCGATCTTGTAGCCGTTCAGGTGGAGGATCGGCAGGACGGCGCCGTCGTGGACGGGGTCGAGGAACTTGTCGGAGTGCCAGGCGGCGGCCAGGGGCCCGGTCTCGGCCTCGCCGTCGCCGATCACGCAGGCGACGAGGAGGTCCGGGTTGTCGAAGGCGGCACCGTAGGCGTGGGCGAGCGAGTAGCCGAGTTCGCCGCCCTCGTGGATCGAGCCGGGCGTCTCCGGGGCGACGTGACTGGGCACCCCGCCCGGGAAGGAGAACTGCCGGAAGAGCCGGGCCATGCCCTCCGCGTCCCTCGGCACGTTCGGGTAGGTGTCGCTGTAGCTGCCCTCCAGCCAGGCGTTGGCCAGGATCGACGGCCCTCCGTGCCCGGGGCCCCAGACGCACAGCGCGTCGGTGCCGCGGGCCCGGATCACCCGGTTGAGGTGCGTGTAGACGAGGTTGAGGCCGGGTGAGGTGCCCCAGTGGCCCAGCAGGCGCGGCTTGATGTGCTCGGGCCTGAGGGGCTCGGTGAGCAGCGGGTTGCCCTTCAGGTAGATCTGTCCGCCGGCCAGGTAGTTGGCGGCCCGCCAGTGCGCGTCCAGGGTGCGCAGTTCGTCGTCCGTCGGTGCGGTGGCGTCCTGGTGTCCGGCCTGGGACATGGTGTCGCTCCTGGGGGTCGTCGGCGTCATGGGCGTCGGGCTGTGCGGGCGGCGGGAACGCGGCGCGGCGGGCCGGATGACGGGCCCACCGCGTCGGCGGGGGTCAACGCAGCCAGCTGTGGTCGCGGACGAAGGGCAGCCGGGCCCAGAGCCGTCCGGCGCCCAGCGTGTCGCCCGCGGCGGCAGCGGCCAGGACGACCAGGGCGACAGCGTAGATCAGGTGGTAGTCGACGAACGGGTTGGGCGACATGCTCGCCGAGCCGTCCGCGAGGTGCCTGGCCGGCGGCCATTCGGCGACCCACATCAGCGCCATCATCGCGGTCCCGGCGACGGCAGCGATCCGCAGGGCGACCCCGGCCACGAGGGCGACGCCGATGCCGAGCAGGCCGAGCATGAACAGCCAGTCCGCCCAGGGGTCGCCGGCCCACGCGTGGAAGGTGGACTCCATCGGCCCGACGGCGACGGAACCGAGGAACCCCTTCGTCGGGGAGCCGCCGTCGAGCCAGCCCTTGCCGGACGGGGTGGCGTAGCCGAGGCCGAAGGTCTTGTCGAGGAACGCCCACAGGAAGACGAAGCCGGTGAGCAGCCGCAGGGACGCGATGGCGTAGGCCTGCGCGGTGCGGGTGCCGGTGGCGGCCGACACACCCGGCGCGGCGGCGGGGGCGGTCCGGTTCCTGCGGAACGAGGGGACGTGGAGGCCGGAGCCGCGGTGCGGGTGCTCGTGAACGGACATGGTCGTGGTTCCCTTCGACAGCGGTCGGGTCGGTGCCTGACGGGACTCACTCTGGTCCCGCGCGCGGGCCGGCGCCGGATGCCGAAGGTCTGTGCCGATGGGGCCGAACGGCCCCGCATGGCACAGCCGTTGAGCTCATCGCGCGCGGCGGGAAGGAAGGGACGAAGGCCTCGTGCTCGGTCCACCGGGCCCACGGCGATGCCGTCGGGCGTACGTCACCGCGCGCAGGCGGCCTGCGGCGACGGAGAGACCCCGGCCACGCCGCAGGCCGTACGGCGGCGCACGGTGCGGCGGGGCCTCATGGCCCGTTCGTTCCCGGCCGCGGCGCGGCGGGCGGGTGCCGAGGCGGCCGTCGCGGCTGCGGTAGACGATGTAAGGGCGTGTCAGGTAGCCCAGCGGCGCGGTGAGCATGTGGACGAGCCGGGTGAACGGCCAGGCCGCGAAGAGCGGCAGGGCGCTGATCACGTGGAGCCGGAACAGCACGGGGGCGCCGGTCATGCACGGTGGTACCGGCCCGCCGTGAGCGCACGGCGCGCGGCGGGCCCCTTGCCCGCTCGGCGCATCCGGTGACCACCGTCCGTGTCCGCGCACGCCCGGCGGCATGGGCCATGGCTCCCGGCCGCCGGGCGGACGGCCCCGCGGGTACGCCGGTGGAACGCGCCGCCCGGCCTCAGCGGCCGGGGGGAGCGCTCATCGCACCCTGCGGGGCGGGGTGAAGGTGTAGAGGTCGAGGATGTCGGGGCAGGGGGCGACGCCGGGGCCGCCCGCCTGTATCCAGGCGGCGATGTCGTCGGTGGCCTCGGGGTCGTTGACGAGGCCCAGCCAGACCGGGCGGGCTCCGGCGGCCCGTGCCGCGGCGGAGGGCTGGACGACGATCACGTTGGCGTGTTCGCACACGTCGAGGCAGTCGGAGACCCGCACCGGGACCGCCTCGGCCAGGCGGGCGAGCTGCCGGTCGTGGTCCACGCCGGCGACCTTCGCCGTTCCGCAGCAGCAGTCCCGGCAGACGACGACGCGGCACGGTGCCGCCCCGGCGGGACCGCGCTTCGCGGTGGCCGCTTCAGTGTCCTGTCGGGGCATCGCTTGTCACGCTCCTGTTCGGGGGAGATCCGTCCGGCGCCGCCGGGCGCAGGAAGCGGATCACGGGGTGGCCGACGTCATGGGTGACCTCGGCGCGGACGCCGTAGACCTGCTCGATGAACCCGGGTGTCAGCACCTCGGCCGGGGTGCCTTCGGCGACGGCCCGGCCCTCGCTGAGGACGAGCAGGCGGTCGCAGTACATGGCGGCGAGGTTGAGGTCGTGCAGGGCGATTACGGTGGTGACGGGCAGGCTCGCCACGAGCTCCAGCAGGTCGAGCTGGTGCTGGATGTCGAGGTGGTTGGTGGGCTCGTCGAGGAGCAGTTCCAGGGGTTCCTGGGCGAGGGCGCGGGCGATCTGGGCGCGCTGGCGTTCTCCGCCGGAGAGGGTGTGCCAGGACTGGCCCGCCCGTCCGGTCAGACCGGTGCGGGCGAGTGCCTCGGTGACGGCGGCCGTGTCGGCCGCCGTCGGGGGGCTCCAGGCGCGCCGGTGCGGGATGCGGCCGAGGGCGACGACGTCCCGGACGGTCAGCTCGGTCTGCGTGTCGGCGTGCTGTTCGACGGTGGCGACACGGCGCGCCGTGGCCCGGCGGCCGACCTCCACGAGCGGCCGCCCGTCCAGGGTCACGACTCCGGCGGCGGGCGCGAGGACCCCGGCCAGCAGCCTCAGCAGAGTGGACTTGCCGGAGCCGTTGGGGCCGAGCAGACCGATCGTCTCGCCGGGGCGCAGGGCGAGGGTGACGCCGTCGACGACGGTCCGGCCGCCGACACGCCGTACGACGCGGTCCGCGTGCAGGCTGCTCATGACCTGCCCCGTCCGCGATGGAGCACGGCCACGAACGCCGGTACGCCGATGAGGGACGTCACCACGCCGACCGGTACCTCCTGGGGGTCGAGGACGGTGCGGGCGAGGGTGTCGACCCACACCAGGAACACGGCGCCGGTCAGCGCGCTCACCGGCAGCAGCCGGGCGTGGCCGGAGCCGGTGAGGGCGCGGGTGGCGTGCGGGAGGACCAGGCCGACGAAGCCGATCGCACCGGCACAGCTGACCAGGGCGGCCGTGAGCAGCGCGGTCGCGCACAGCAGGACCAGGCGGGTGCGGGCGACGCGGACCCCGAGCCCGGCCGCGGCCTCGTCGCCGAAGGCGAACGCGTCGAGCGTGCGGGCGTGGCCGAGACAGACGACGAGGACGACGGCGAGGACGACGGCGCACAGCAGCACCTGCCCCCAGTCGGCCCCGGTGAGCGAGCCGAGCAGCCAGAACAGCACGCCCCTGGTGGTCTCGGCGTCCGCCGAGGTGAGGACGATGAAGGAGGTCAGTGCCGAGAACAGCTGCATGGCCGCGACCCCGGACAGGACGACCCGGTCCGTGCTGCCGCCGAGGCTGTGGCTGAGCAGCAGCACCAGGGCGAAGGAGAGCAGCGCGCCGAGGAAGGCCCCCGCCGACAGGGACACCGCTCCCCCGCCCACGCCCAGCACGACCACGGCGACCGCTCCCGTGGACGCGCCGGAGGAGACCCCGAGCACGAAGGGATCGGCCAGCGGGTTGCGCAGCAGCGACTGCATGACGGCCCCGCAGACGGCGAGTCCGGCGCCGCAGACGGCGGCGAGGAGGGTGCGTGGCATGCGCAGGTTCCACACGATGCCGTCCCGCAGGGGCGCCAACGTGCCTTCCCCGAGGCCGAGATGGGCGCCGACGGACGCCCAGACGTCCGCCGTGGAGATGGCGGCGGGCCCGATCGTCACGGCCAGGGCGATGGAGGCGAGCAGCGCGGCCAGTCCCCCGCCCGTCAACAGCAGGGTGCGGACGCTCACTTGACGAGTCCGGACGCGCGCAGACCGGCCGCGACCTTCTCGATCCCCTCGATCGTACGGATGGACGGGTTCATCGCCTGGCCGCTCAGCAGGACGTAGCGCTTCTTCTTCACCGCGGTCAGGTTGCGCGTGGCGGGGTTGGTCTCCAGGAAGCGGATCTTGGCCGCGGCGGTCTCCGCGGTCTGCTGCCTGCGGGTCAGGTCGCCGATCACGAGGACGTCGGGGTCGCGGTCGGCGACGGTCTCCCAGTTGATCTGGGGCCATTCGTCATGGGTGTCGGCGAAGGCGTTCCGTCCGCCGACCGCTCGGGTGATGGCGCCCGGCGCACCGCAGCAGCCGGCGAGGTAGGGGGCCTGGGAGTTGGCGAACCAGTACATGACGGAGACCCCGGAGGCGTCCAGCCCGTCGGTCGCCCTGTGCACGCGCTCCTTCAGCGCGGCTACGAGCTTCTCGCCCCGCTCCCGCACGCCGAACACCCGGGCCAGGTCGCGTATCTCGCCGTAGACGGCGTCGAGGGTGAGCAGCTTGCTGCGCGATCCGTCGCCGCCGCTGTCGTTGTCCTTGCCCTCGGAGCAGTCGGAGGGCGAGACATAGGTGGGGACACCCAGCTTCTCGAACTGCTCGCGGGTGGCGACCCCGCCCTTGCCGAGCGTGGAGACGAACGAGGCGGTGACGAAGTCGGGTTCGGCGTCCAGGACCTTCTCGAAGGAGGGGTTGTCGTCCGCGAGACGAGGGACGGAGGCGTTGGCCTTCTCCAGGCCCTTCATCACCGGGTCGGTCCAGGTCGCCGTACCCGCCACGCGGTCGGCGAGGCCGAGGGAGAGCAGGATCTCCGTGGATCCCTGGTTGAGGGAGACGGCCCGCTCCGGGGCCGACTTCAAGGTGATCCGGTGGCCGCAGTTGTCGAGGGTGACCGGGTATCCGGCGGCGGCGCCCTCCGCCGCCTTCGCGTCGTCGCCCGCGGAGGAGCCGCAGGCGGTGAGCAGCAGAGCGGAGGCGAGGAGGAGCGCTTCAGTGCGCAGGGCCGCCTTACGCGGGACGGGGGTGCGGGCAGGGGCGGGGGTGCGGAGCACGGGCATGCCTTCGGGGTCGGGGCTCGTACGCGGAGCCTGGCCTACGGACGTCCCCCGCGCCGGGGCGCGGAGGTGCCAGCAGGTCTTCGGACTCGGGTTCGTCCGGACGGGACGCCTTCCCGGTCTCCCAGTGGCGTCGTGCCCCGCCCGTCCCCCTCACCGCTGCGCGTCAGTTCCGGATTCGCACCGGATTCCCTGGCCTCGGATGTGGCTCGACTGGCCCGGTCAGGCTATCAAGTCCGCCGTACGGGCGACGCGTGACCGGCCGTCACCGGACGCCGGCGCGACCGGCCCGCGCGTCGTCGGTGTGTCCGCGCCGTGTCACCGGGTCAGGTCACGGCCTCGTGCGGCATCCGCCGCCGGTCAGGGCGTGTGGGGGTGCCGGACGATGCGGTCGACGATGGCCGCGGCCCGGTCCGGGTGCTCCTCGAACCAGCCGCCGAGCTGCTCCCGGACGGCCTCGGCCACGCAGACGCGCACCTCGGCGCCGCCGAGCAGCCCCCGCACGGCACCGAGGAATTCGGGCTGCTCCAGCTTCACCGACACGATCGCGGTGAGTCCCTCGCCGATCCGCTCGGCGCCGGGGCCGGCCTCCCGCGCCGTCAGCAGGCCGCGGCCGCGCGCCCAGTCGGTGACCGCGCCCGCCACCCCGTCGCGGAAGCCGTCGAGGTGTGTCCCGCCCTCGCGGGTGAACAGGCTGTTGGCGAAGCCGCGCAGCCGCTCCCCGGCCGGACCGTGCCACGTGAGGGCGGCTTCCAGGGTGCCCGCCATCCGCGGGATCTCCCGCTCGAAGGCGATCACCTCCGGATCGACGCCCGCCCCCGTCTCGGCGGCGAGGGCGGCCACGAAGTCGCTCACCCCGCCCGGGAACCGGAACCGCACCTTGCGCGGCCCGCCCGCCGGGCGTTCGTCCGTCAGCGACATCTCCAGCCCCCGGTTGAGGAAGGCGACCTGCCGGAACCGCTCCGCGAGCACGACGAAGGAGTACCGCGTCGTCTCGAAGATCCCGGTGTCCGGCCAGAAGGAGACCGTGGTCCCGCTCCCGGTCGCGGGGCCCGCGGCGGCCGGCGGGTCCGCAGCGACGCCGCGGACGTACTCCTGTACGTGGCGGACTCCCCCGTACCGTGCCTCGGCCGTCAGCCGGCCGGACAGGGCGTTGGCGACGAAAAGCCCCGAGTCGAAGTGCCCCAGGAACGCGATGTGCGGGCCGCGCTCCGGTCCGGTTCCGGCGCGCAGGCTCGTCAACTGCGCTTCGAGACCGGGAGCCGCGCCGTCCCCGGTGTCCTCGAAGGGGACCCCCGCCGCGTCGTCCGTGACGCGTACCCCGCCGTCGGCGGTGAGCGTGACGTCGACCCGGCCGCCGCCCCCGGCCAGGACCTCGTTCACCGCCCGGCCGGTGACGTCGAGAACCAGCTGGTGCAGGCCGCGTTCACCGGTCGAACCCACCCACATCCCAGGACGCCTGCGAACGGCCGCCAGGCCCTCCAGCACTTCGATGTCGGCAGCGTCGTACAGCATGCCTTCTCCCCTCACGAAAGCCCCTCCCTCACGTGTCCGGCAGTGCTCCACACCCTAGGAGAAATTCAGGAAAACACCAGGTCAGGGCTCTTTTGGCTCGGGCTCAGACGGGCGGGTCGCGGCCTGCGCGGCGGCCGTCGGGCCGGGGAGCCGGGACCCGCTCCGCAGGGCGTCCGGGGCCCCGTGCAGGCCCCGTGCGACCGCACTGCGAGCACTCCCCGGGCCACTGATTCCACGAACCCGGGAGGCCCGTCCCGATCCGCCGCGCGCCACCCCATTGGGCGTCTGCGGTTCGCCGTCCCGTCACGAGGCACCGAGCATGAGGGAGTGCGAACGAACCCGACGCAGACCGACAGTCCCGCGCCTCGTACCGGAGGAGGAAGCGAGCCCCTCATGAGCAGCCGCGTGTCCCCGGGCCGCAGCGGACCACGGCAGGCCGCCGCCCTGCTGGCCACCATCGTGTGCGGCTGCGTGCTGGTCGCGTGCGACTCGGGCGGCGGCGACGGCAGCGGCTCCGCGTCGGTCACGCCGAGACCGACCCCGCCCGCGGTGTCGGACTTCACCGGGTCACCGCCCTCCGCCGTGGCCTCGGCCGCGTCGTCGATCATCGGATCGGCGAAGTCCCGGGCGTCCTCGGCGGCGGCCTCCGTCTCCGCGCGGGCCTCCGAGTTCGCCGCGTCGGTCTCCGCCGACACGGTCCGCGCCGCCGCGACCGCCCAGAAGGAACTGAAGGGCGTGAAGGGCAGCGGCAACGCGACGGCCGATGTCGGTATGACGGGTCTGCCCACCGCGGAGACCGGCGGACTGCGTGCCGTGGTGGTCACCATCACCAACAACACGGACGCGAAGGCCTCGTACGCCGTGCAGGTCGACTTCAAGGACCCCGACGGGAAGGTCGTGGAGACCCGGTACATCGGGAAGGAGGACCTCGCGCCGGGACAACGCGTACAGCCCATCGTGGTCAGCAGGCAGCCCCCGCAGCCCCGGCTCACTCCGGTCCTGGCCAAGGCCCAACGCTACTGAGGACCCGCATCGACGGAACCGGCCCCGCCGGTCCTGGCGTCCCCGGTCCCGGCGACCGGGGACGGAGAAGGCCCGCTGACGCGTGATCGAAGACTCGCTGGTGTACCCGATCGCCCAACTCGTACTGTGTATCCGCTCGTCAACGGAACCGGTACCGAAGCAGGCAGGGCAACTCATGCGAAGTGCAGGCAAGTTCTCCGTACCGGCCGTCGCCGCGGCGGTGCTCCTCACGGTGTCGGGGTGCTCGAAGGACGAACCCGCGGCGCAGCAGGCCTCCCCGTCCGGACTCGCCCACTACACGGCTGCCCCGGGCACGGCCGCTGCGACGCCGAGTCCGACGAAGACCTCGCCCGCGCCGTGCGTGAAGACCCGTGGCATGAGCGTCGCGCAGCTCACCGACTACCTCAAGGAACTGCGCAGCGGCAGCGGCGAGTACAAGTCCAAGGGCCTGACCCTGGACTCCTCCGGCCTCAACTTCACCCCGGAGGCGATCCGCAGACCGTGCGAGGCCGTCACGGTGAAGCTCGCCCGCTACTGGGTCGACATCAAGAAGACGAGGGAGGGCACCGCGGTCACCCCCGATCGCTACGAGTACGACTACTCGCTGATCGGCTTCACCTCGTACAAGGCCGGCCCGCAGGACGGCCGGGTTCCCGACAGCGCGCCGCCGAGCGGCAACGGCTGCCAGGGCACGATCTCGGTGGCCTACCTCGGCGAGGACGTTCCGCTGAGCGCCCTGCCGAGCAACCTGGAGCTCAACGGGACGACAGCTCCCGTCCCCGTCGACGTGGACGGGGACGGGGTCCTGTCGGCGATCTACGTGTCGCCCGTGGACGTGGAGTCCTGCTGACGACCGCCCTCGGCGCAAGGCGGCGCCGGTGAGCATGAGTTGCGGCCCGGGCTCCTGAGCCGGCCCCCGTGCGGCGGGCGGGTCAGGAGGCCGGGACCTCGTCCACGAAGGCCGTGCCCGCGCCCCGGTACGCGGCGACCCTCGCGGTGACCTGGGCCGGGGTGAGCACCTGGTCCTTGACGTGCAGGACGTAGTCGACCTGCTGGTCGTAGGCGCGCGCGGTGGTGGACGTCCGGCCCGCGAGGTCGATCAGCCACTGGTTGAAGTTGATCGACATCGGGCGCTCGGGCAGGTACCGGGCGTCGTGGGTGCCGAAGAGCTGCCCGTCGATGTAGTAGGTGATGGCGCTGTTGTCGATCGTCACCACCAGGTCGTGCCAGCCCGCGTAGCTCTGCCGCGCCTCGGTGTGCTGGTTGACGGCCTGCCAGGGATCGGGGTCGTAGGTCTCCCAGGACGTCGTGTAGAGGATGTTCGACGGCTCGCCCCAGCCGCCGTTGGGGAGGTACTCGAAGTCGTACTCGGCGTAGTCGTCGGCCATGGGCGCCTTGAGGTCGTTGATGGTGAAGAACGTCTGCACCAGGTGGTCCCCGTCGGGGCCCGACCTCGGGGCGTCGGAGAACTTGACCCGCGCCGCGTAGGTCCCGTTCCTGAACTTCGTGGCCTGCGTGAGGATCTCGGTCTGCCGGGTGGAGTCGGAGGTGCCCGCGGTGGAGGTCTCGAGGTTCATCACCGAGTTGCCGCCCGAGGCGGTGAAGGTCACCTTCGAGGGGTCCCAGGTGGCGCCGGGCACGCCCGGGCCGCCGGAGTCGGAGCGGATGTTCCAGCCGTGCGCGGCGATCGCCGGGTCGGTGTGGGAGGTGTACGAGAAGTCGTCGAACAGGGTCTGTCCCCCGCCGGGCGGATCCGTCGGGTCGGTCGGGTCCGTGGGGTCGTCGCCCGCGGGGGCCGTGCCCCAGACCGTGGCGCCGGACAGCTGGGCGGTGACCTTGTTCCAGTCGGCGTAGGAGGTCTGGCCGCCGTTGAAGGAGTAGTCGTCGCTCTGCCGCAGCGTCTGCCAGTTCGCCTGGTAGAAGCGCAGTTGCATGTCCCCGGTGTCGGTGCCCGGCGTCAGGGTGCCCGCGGCCGGGGTGAAGCCGATCTCCAGATAGCGGTCGGCGGTGGCGGTGGGGTGGGCGAGCGTGCCGAAGGTGCCGGTGATCCCGGCACAGCCGCGCACCGCCCAGGAACAGGCGAAGCGGTAGCCGGCGGACGCCGAGTCCGCCTTGAAGTAGTAGCGCACCTTGACCTGGTTCAGCTGGACGGTCGAGGAGCCGGTGTTACGCACCTTGAGCCACGGCTCGGACTGGTCGGCGGTGGCCCCGGTGGCGCTGGTGCGGTACTGGACGGCGACGGAGCCCGCGGCGGCGGACGCCTGGGCGGGCAGGGCGGGCAGGGCGGTCAGGACGGCGCTGCCCAGCAGGGCGGAGAACGCCAGGGCCGGCCGGCCGCGGCCGGGTGTGAGGCGGATCGTCATGGTGATTCCTTCCGGCGGGCTCCCGCGGGCGCGGGAGGTGGGGAGTGTGCGGGTGGGGAAAGGAGGGGGCCCGCGGCGTTCAGGCGCTGCGCGGGTGCATCGTCCGGGGGCCTGCGGGGGTGCCGGGGCGGGTGGTGTGCGGGGCGTGGGGCACGCCGAGGGCGTCCAGGCGTTCGCGGTGTCCGGCCAGACGGCGGCTGAAGGCCTCCCAGTCGGCGGTGCCGTCCCAGACCCGTTCGGCGAGCGCGCACAGCCGCGGGTAGGTGAGGTACTCGATGTGCTCGGCGGTGTCGACGAACTCGGTCCACAGCTGGCCCTGCGCGCCGAGGATCCGTGCGGCGGACGCGTCCTCCTCGGGTGGCGCGAGGTCGAGGCCGTACACCGTCCGCAGATCCACGACGAGTCCGGGCTGGCCGGGGGGTTCGAGGGGGCCGTGGCGCTGGGGGTAGTCGAAGTAGGTGGTGCGGTGATCGGCGTGCACCACCTCGTGGCCGCGGCGGGCGGCGGCCCAGGCGTGGGCCGGGTCGCGCCAGATCGTCACGACGCACTCGCGGGGCAGCAACACGCCGTTCTCGGCCCAGGCCACGGGACGGCGGCCCGCCCGGACGACGTGCTCGGTCAAACGGGTGAGGAACCAGCCGTGCAGGGCATGGGGCCCGGGCAGGCCCTCGCGGACGGCCCGGGCGCGGGCCGCCGGGGAGTGTTCCCACTCGGTGACGGGGCACTCGTCGCCGCCGAGGTGGACGTACGGCGAGGGGAAGACGTCCATCACTTCGTCGAGGACCGTGCGGAAGAAGTCCAGGACGTGGTCCTCGACGCCGAGCACGTTCTCGCAGACGCCCCAGCGCGTCCACACGTCCAGGCGGCGGTCCGGGTCCGTGCCGAGTTCGGGGTGGGCGGCGAGCGCGGCGCGGACATGGCCCGGCGCCTCGGTCTCCGGCACCACCGTGATGCCGCGTTCGGCCGCGTACCCGACCAGCCGGGTCAGCTCGGCCCGGGTGTACCAGCCGCCGTGCGGGCGCCCGTCGAAGCGGTCGCCGCCCGCCGGTCCGATCTGGGACTGCGTCCGCCGTCCGCCGACCTCGGTGAGCCGCGGGTAGGCGGCGACCGGCATCCGCCAGCCCTGATCGTCCGTCAGGTGCAGATGGAGCACGTTGAGTTTGTGCAGCGCCATCAGGTCGACGTACCGCAGGAGGTAGGACAGCGGCTGGAAGTGCCGGGCGACGTCGAGCATGCTGCCCCGCCAGCGGTGCCGGGGCACATCGGTGATCTCCACGGCGGGCAGTTCCCACACCCTGCCGCGCACCGGCAGCGCGGACAGCGCTTCGTACGGCAGGAGTTGGCGCACCGTCTGCACGGCGTTGAGCAGGCCGGCCGGGCGGGCGGCCCGCAGCAGGACACCCTGCGGGCTGACGGTCAGGCCGTAGCCCTCGTCGCCGAGTCCGCTCAGCGCGCTGTCCACGGCCAGGACGACCGTGCCGTCGGCGGCGGCGGGCAGGGGCAGTCCGGTGGCGGGGGCGAGGAGGGCGCGCAGCAGGTGGGCCGCCGGTTCGGCCCCGGGCGCGACGCGCAGCGCGGTGCCTGCGTCGAGCCGGAAACGGCCGGAGCGTACGACGAGTCGGCGGGGGTGGGGAACGAGGGCGAGTTCGGGGGGCGGCAGGTCCACGGGACGACTCCGTCGGTCGGAGGGCTCGGCGGGAGGAAGGGACGTGCGCGGTTCAGCCCTTGACTCCTCCTGAGGCCAGGCCGGCGGTCACATGGCGCTGGAGCGCCAGGAAGATGATCAGCGCGGGCAGGGCGAAGAGCGTGGAGGCGGCCATGGTGGCTCCCCAGTCGGTGCCGAACGTCGACTGGAACGAGGAGAGCCAGACCGGCAGCGTGCGGCTGTCCTGCTGCTTGATGATGAGGAAGTTGGCGTAGGTGAACTCGTTCCAGGCCGTGATGAAGCCGAACAGCGAGGTGGCCATCAGGCCGGGCGCCAGCAGGGGCAGGGCGACCTTGCGGAAGGCCGCGGCGCGGGTGCAGCCGTCGACCTGCGCGGCCTCTTCCAGTTCGGGCGGGATGCCCGCGATGAAGCCGCGCAGCACGACCACGGTGAACGGCAGGGTGATCATGAAGTAGACGAGGGTCAGCGTCGGCAGCCGGTCCAGCATGCCGGTGTCGCGGGAGATGATGTAGACCGGGATGATCAGCGACTCCCAGGGCGCCATCTGCGCGATGAACACCGCGAGCATGAACTGGCGTCGCCCGCGCCACCGCATCCGGGCCACGGCGTAGGCGGCGCCGAGCGCCACCACCAGGGCGAGCAGCACGGCACCGAGGGTGACGAGGACGCTGTTGCGCCAGAAGAGGCCGAAGCCGTCCGCGTCCACGGCGGTGCGGAAGTGCTCCAGCGTCCAGCGTCGCGGCACGAGTCGGGGGTGGTAGGTCTGGATGTCCGGTGACGGCTTGAACGCGGTCGACACCATCCAGTACACGGGGAAGAGGCAGATGGCCACGGTGAGGGTGGCGGCCAGGTGCAGGGGCAGCCGGCGCAGGGTGCGGCGGGCCGGGTGGTGTTCCGTCGGGTGGACGGTGGCGGGGCCGGCCGGGTGCGTGGCGGTCACAGGTGCTCGCCCTCCTGACGGAACAGCTGGCGGAAGTAGAGGACGAGGACGCCGCTCATCAGCAGGACGGTGATCATGGAGGCGGCGGATCCCAGGTCGTAGCGCTGGCCGGCGAGCGCGGTCTGCACGGCGTACACGGGGAGGATGGTGGTGGCGCCGCCCGGTCCGCCGCGGGTCATCACCCAGATCTGCACGAACGCCTTGAAGGTCCAGATCACTTCGAGCGAGAGGACCAGCATGAAGATCGGCCGGATCAGCGGGAACGTCACCGAGCGGAAGATCCGTACGGGTCCCGCGCCGTCCATACGGGCCGACTCGTACAGTTCGGCGGGGACGGTGACCAGGGCCGAGTAGAGGGTGACGGCGGCGAACGGCACGGACTGCCAGACGATCAGGACGACCACGATGGTGAACGCGGTGCCGCCGTGGGCGAACCAGGGGTAGCTCTCGAAGGAGGAGAGCCCGAGGCCGGTGAGCGTCTCGTTGACGATCCCGAACTCGGAGTGGAACAGCCACTGGAAGACGGTGGTCGCGGCCACCACCGGCACCGCCCAGACCAGCACCAGTGAGCTGAGCACGAGGGTGCGCACGATCCGGCCGAGCCGCTCCACCATGAGGGAGACCAGGGTGGACAGCGCCATGATGACGACGACGTCGACCGCCATGAACAGGAAGGTGCGGCGCACCACTTCCCAGAACTGCGGGTCGGACAGCAGGGTGCGGTAGTTGCGCAGGCCGACGAACTCGGCGTCCCCGACGATCAGTTGCCGCAGCCGGAAGTCCTGGAAGGAGATCAGGACGGCCCGCACCAGCGGATAGACCAGGAGGTACAGCATGCCCAGGACGGCCGGGGCGATCAGCAGGTAGGGCCAGGGTCCGGCGCGACCGGGGTCGCGCCGCGGGGGCCGGCGGGAGGGGGCTTGGACCATGCGCCGGGCCGGACTGCGGCCGGCGGAGCCCGGCAGGCTCCGCTCACGGACGGTCGACACGGCGCCTCCTGTTCTTTCGGGGTTTCGTCGGACGATTCGGATGATCGGGGCTCGGACGATTCGGACGATCGGGGCTCGGACGATCGGGACGGGGAGGGACCTCGGTGTCCCGGCCGGGCCCGGGCCGGACGGTGGGCGCCGAGGCCGGAGCCGGAGCCGGGTCGGGATGCGCGAGGCCAGGAGCCGCGCTCGAGGGCCTGGTCAGGAGCCGCTGTTGAGCGTGGAGGTGATCGTCGCGGAGGCCGTGGCCGCCGCCGACGCGGGGTTCGCGCCGGTGAGGACGGCCGTCATGTACTCCTTGATCGGGTTCTTCGCCTCGACCGCCGCCCACTGGGGCGTGTTGGGCGTGGCGTGGCCCCGGGCGGCGCCGACGGCCATCGCGGCGGTGCCGGGATCGGCGGCGACCGCGCCCGCGAGGGTCGTCTTGTTCGGCACGTAGCTCATCGCCGGGGCGAGCTTCTTCTGCCAGGCGTCACCGCTGAGTTCCTTGATGAAGGTGTACGCCTCGTCCTGGTGCCTGGCCACGGCCGGGACGACCAGGTCGGAGCCGCCGGTGAAGACGCTGCCCGGGGTGCCCTCGGTCTTGCCGGGTACGGGGAAGAAGCCGAGCTTGCCCTTGAGCGCGGGGTTCTTCTCCTCGACGACCTTGGCACCGCCGGGCACGGCGATGATCTGCGCGATGTCCCCCTTGGCCATCACCTCGGCCTGCGGCGGCTGGGACTCGTCGGAGTCCTTGGGGCCCTTCCCCAGGGCCTGGAGGCCGCGGTAGAAGTCCATCGCGCGCAGCGCCTCCGGGCTGTCGAGGCCGCCCTTCCACTTGCCGCCGGACTGCGTGGCGAGGTCGCCGCCCTCGTCCCAGACGAAGCCGGAGAGGACGTACCAGTTCTGGCCGGGCAGGTAGATGCCCTGCGTGCCGCCCTTGTCGAGCTTGCGGGTGGCGGCGGTCCAGTCCTCCCGCGTCCTGATCTTCGAGGCGTCCACCCCGGCCTTCGCGAACAGGTCGGTGCGGTAGACGACGACCCGGTTCGCCGCGTAGTAGGGGATGCCGTACTGCTTGCCCTCGTAGGCGCCCGGCTCGGCGAGGCCCTCGAGCCAGTCCGCCCCGCCGAGTTCGCCGACCTTGTCCGAGAAGTCGGTCAGCCCGCCGCTCTGCGCGTACTGGGCGACCTGGGTGTTGCCGACCTCGATGACGTCCGGGGCGTCGTTGCTGGCCAGCGCGGCGGTGACCTTCTCCCCGATGCCGTCCCACTCCTGGATCTGGATCTTCACGTCGATGCCGGGGTGGTCCTTCTCGAAACCGGCCTCGAACTCCTTCTGGAACGCGGCCGAGACACTGTCCCGCATGAGCCACACGTCGAGGGCGGTCCGGCCGCCGCCGGCGCTGTCGGAACCGTCGTCGGAGGAGGAGCAGCCGGTGGCGCCGGCGCTCAGCACCAGAGCGCCGAGCAGGGCGAGCGAGCGGTACTTCACGGATCACCTCTGGGAGACCTGGGAAGGAACATGCGCGCGGACTTGACCAGTAAGCGGACCAGTCGGCTTACCAGTTGGCGCGTCATGAAGGTGGCATAGACCAATAGGTGCGTCAACCCCTCACGAAGAAAGCCGCGTTGACGTCATGGCGGCGCGAGCGAGCCCCTCTCGACCCAATCCACGCACCCCTACGCGCTTGACCAGCAGACCAGTTATCGTCAGAGGACATACCAGTGCCGCGTGGCCGAAGACGAGAAAGAGACCGAGTGCCGTATGGAGATCGATCCCGCCGCCTCAGGTGCGGTGCTCAAGCGTGAACGTGTGCGTGACGCCATCCTCGAACTCGTCGAGGAGCGCGGCCCCGGTGACGCGATTCCCTCCGAACGCGCCCTGTGCGCCCGGCTCGGCGTCTCCCGGCCCACACTGCGCGCCGCCGTGGACGAACTCGTGGTCGGCGGGGTGCTGGTGCGCGAGCACGGGCGGGGCATGTTCGTCGCGGCCGAGAAGATCACCCAGGAACTGGTCTCCGACCGGCAGTCGTTCAGCCTTCCGCAGGCGGCCGGCGCCTGGAGCAGCCGACTGCTGGAGATGAGCACCCACCCGGCCGGGGCGCGGGTCGGCCGCAAACTGCGGATCTCACCTGCGGCGGAGATCCACTACGTGGTCCGGCTGCGCCTGGTCGACGGCTCCCCCACGGCCATCGAGTACCTGCACGTCCCCGCGAACCTGGTGCCCGAGCTGACCAGCGAGGAACTGGAACAGGGCGACCTGTACGAGCACCTGCGGGCCCGGCACGCGGTCGACGTCAGCGAGGCCGTCCAGTCGATCGAGCCGACCGTGGTGACCCGCGCCGAGGCCGATCTGCTCGACGTGCCGGAGCTGTCCCCGGCGCTGCTCTTCGAACGGCTCACCACCGATGTGCGCGGCCGCGCCGTGGAGTACGTGCACTCTCTCTACCGGGGGGACCGCTACCGCATCGTCTCCCGGCTCAGCCTCGGCCCGCGCGACCAGGCGGCGCCCTCCACCGGCGGCCACCACCCCGGGATCCCGCCGGGCGACTTCACCACCGGAGAGCCGGTCACCTTCACCACGCGGGGAGTGGTGCAGGACGCCCAGTGACACCCACACTCGCCCACGCTCGAACTCATCGCGATGGGGTGCAACCCCGCTGCACGCCGTTCGGCACGGGCGCGGCAGGCAGGCCGTTGCGGCGGACGGTGGCCTCGACCCCGTCCAGCAGGATCACGGGTCCGGCGTCGGACGAGCGACTCAGCTCGGCCCAGCAGGACGTCCTCGTGTTCCTCCAGCTCCCGCGTGTTGCGCGTGAGGTCGACGGCCCTGGCGGAGTCGGTGATGGAGGCCGGGCGGCCGGCTCCCGGTACCGGGATCACTGCCGGGGAGCGGGCGAGCAGCAGCTCGTTGTGGCCCGCCTCGTCGGCGTGCCAGTGGTAGCTGTCGGCGGTGTCGACAAGGGCGACTCCGGCGTCGAGGGCGGCGTGGACCGTGGCGATGGCCTGCGTCTCGTCCGGTCGGTGCTCGATGGGCAGCGGCATGGCGCCCAGGCCGATGGCGCTGACCGTGGTGCGGGCGAGGGTGCGGTACTGCACGGTGGCTGTTCCTCAGTCGGTGGGAGCGGCGGACAGCGCGGCGAGGGCTTCGGCGACGGCGCCGGGCAGCCAGTCGGTGGTGCGGGAGAAGGAGAAGCCCAGCGCCTTCGCGCGGGTGTTGCTCATGGCGTAGTGGCGGTCGAAGGAGAACGGCGAAGCCTTCTCGCCCGCCGGGACGGTCCGGTAGACGGCCTCCCTGCCGATCGGCGTGGCGACGATCTCGGCAAGGTCGTACACATCGAGCAGGCCGTCGGAGCAGGCGTTGACCGGGCCGGTGAAGTCGGCCGCGGTCGCCCATACCAGCAGGTCCGCCAGCTCCTCGTAGTGGATGAAGACGGTGGGCAGCGCCGTCTCGTGCACGGTGATCTCTTCGCTCCGGGCGATGAGCCCTGCGTAGTGCGCCAGCCGGCCGGTGAATTCCTGCGCGCCGCCGCCGAGTACATGGGCGCTGCGCACAGCGGCGAAGGCGAAACCGCCCGCGTGGACGAAGACGGCCTCGGCCTGCCGCTTGCCCTCGGCGTAATGCGCCTCCAGGTAGGCGTCGTCGTGCCAGGGCAGGTCCATGGCCACCTGCCAGCCGGTCGGGTCCACGCTCTCCTCCGGCACGGGTGTCCCCGGGGGCACAGTCGGCAGAACGGCGGTCGCGGGGTCGTAGACCTCGATCGTGGAGGTCATGACGTAGCGCCGGGTGCGGCCGGCGAAGACGCGGGCGGCGATGGCGGCCTGCACCGGGGTGTAGCAGACCTGGTCCACCACGACGTCGAAGGTGCGGGTGCCGAGCGCGGCCGTCAGGGCGGCCTCGTCGTCGCGGTCGACGACCAGGTGCTCGACGCCGACAGGCGGCAGGGTGGAGCCGCGGTTGATCACGGTGACCTGGTGACCTGCGGCCCGAAGGCGCTCTACCAGGCTCTTGCCGAAGTACCGGCTTCCGCCGATGACGCAGATCCTTTGCATGTCTCCAGCTTGGAGACCTATCGTCATCAGCAGAAGTACCGACTTACTGGATAGGTATTAAGGAAGACTGTTGATCGACGTGCAGCGGCTGCGCGTGCTCCGGGCGGTGGCGGAGCACGGCAGTTTCAACCAGGCGGCCGCGGCTCTCCGCCTCACCCCCTCGGCCGTCTCCCAGCAGGTGGCTGCTCTGGAGCGAAGCCTCGGTACCCAGGTTGTCGCCCGCAGCACACGAGGCGTCACCCTCACACAGGCGGGCCGGATCATGGTCGGCGCCGCCGAATCCGTCGCAGCGGCGCTCGAACATGCACAACAGCAGGTCGCCGCGCTCAGCACCGGCCGCACCCAGCTCACCGTCGCGACTTTCACCAGCGGCGGCAGACTCCTGCTGCCCGCCGCTCTCACCCAGCTCATGGAAGCCCGTCCCCGCACCGTGCTCCACGTCAGGGAGGGCGAACCCGAGGACACCCTCCCACTCGTCCGCCAAGGCGCCGTGGACCTCGCCCTCGCCTACCACTTCGACGGCCCGCTCCCCGTCGGACCGGGCGCCGGCTCCAGCCTGGAGTGGACACCACTCATGGAAGACCCCCTGCACGTGGTCCTGCCTCAGGGGCACCGGCTCGCCGACCACGACGCGCTCGACCTCACCGATCTGGCGACCGACCCCTGGGTGCTCGGCTGCCTGAAGACCGAGGCATACCTGCGCCGCTTCGCCGAGCACGCCCGCTTCGATCCGGAGATCCGCGGGACCACCACCGACTACTTCTTCGCCCGCTCCCTCGTCGCGGCAGGCATGGGCATCTCCCTGATCCCCTCCATCGCACTCGCTCCCGAGATCCCGGGCCTCAGCACCGTCCCGATCAAGTCGCCGGGCCCGGTCCGGCACATCGGCGTCGCCACGATCGGCGGCCGCGACCGGCCCCACGTCACGACGCTCGTTCACGCCCTTCGCGAGCAGGCGATGCGGCACCACGGACATTGATCCGCCACGGGTCCGCCGAACGCCGAGCGGGCGGTGTTCCCCTGACATTCGTCCACTGGACCTGGACGCCGGAGGTCATCGATCACGACCTCCGACGTCAGGTGTCAGGTGTCAGGTGTCAGGTGTCAGACGTTGACGATCCGCCAGCGTTCTTCGTCCGCGTTCTTCCACGGCCGGGTGACGACCTGGTAGTCCTGGGAGGGCAGTTCGTAGGCGTCGAGGTAGCGGCTGTTGCTGGCCTCCTGGATCGTGTAGGTGCCGTTGGTGGACGGCAGGATGACCCAGGCCTGGGTCGGGTCGTTCTCGGCGGTGCGGGTGACGACCCGGAAGTCGTCGCCGGAACCCTGGTAGGCATCGAGGTAGCGGCCGTTGCTCATCTGCTGGATCGTCGAGAGGCCGTTGCTCAGATCGGTCAGCAGCCAGTGCTGTGTGCTGTTGTTCTGGAACGGGCGGGTCACCACCCGGTAGTCGAGACTGTCGATCTCGTGCGCGTCCAGGAAGCGGTTCGTGTCCGCCTGGGTGATGGTGACGACCCGCTGGGCCACGATCGTCGGCGCGGCAGCGGGCGCGGCCTGGGCGACGCCGGCCGGGGCCAGCAGTGCGGCGGCGGCCAGCGCCGCGGTCAGTGCGGCGCCTCCCCGGGCTCTTCGTCCGCGACGGCTGCGGTCCGCCCGCGGCGCCTCCTTCGGTCCCGTCCTGCCGGCCGCCGTCTTCGCCCGCGTCGCCGCTGTCTCTTCCATCCTCGGCTCTTCCATCCCCGTGTCTCCGTAGCTCGTGGTCGTTGTGTCCACGAACGAGAGTGCCGCTCGTGTCCGCGCACGGCGTGAGTAGCCGTTACTCAGCCCTGCGGACGGGCGGGAGGCGGGTGCTGTCCCAGGGTTCGGGCGAGCTCGCGGCGGGTGGTGACGCCGAGCTTGGCGTAGGCACGGTGGAGGTGGTTGTCGACCGTGCGGACCGAAAGAGTGAGGGCGCGGGCGATGTCGAGGCTGGCGTTGCCGACCGCCGCGAGCAGGGCGATCTCGCGCTCGCGGGCGGTGAGTGCCGCGACGGCGCGGGCGGTCATCAGCAGGGGGGTGCGCGCGCCCTCGCAGCGGGCCTCCGCGGTGGCGGCTCTGCGCGCGGCGGCCGCGGCCCGGCGGGGTTCGCGGTCCCGGTGCCAGGCGGCAGCGGCGGCGGTCGCCGCCTCGGCGGTGAGCAGGTCGGCGCCGACGGCCTCGCACGCGTCGGCGGCCCGCAGCAGCCGTTCAGGGTGGTCGGCGGCGAGCGCCCGGGCCAGTTGTGCGCGGGCCGGGAGGAGTTCGCCGTCGCAGGCGCGTGCCAGCTCGGTGAGCCGGCCCGCGACCCGGCGGGCTCCGCCGAGCCGGGCCACATCGGTCAGCAGCAGCGCCTCTCCGGTTGCGTGGCCGGTGACCCGGGCGGTGCGGGCGGCGGCCATGAGCACCGTGCGGGCCTCGCCCAGCTCTCCTCTGGCGGCCAGCAGCCAGGCCTGGCCGAGGCGTTCCTCGCCGGCGGACAGCAGGCCCGGCTCGGGAAGGGGTAACTCCCCCAGTTCCGCCAACGCCACCTCGGCCGCCTCGAGTTCGCCCTGTACGGCCGCGCAGGCTGCGAGCCCGGCGAGGACCGGGCGCAGGGCCATGGCGTGGTCGAAGGTTCGAGCCAGCGCCGCGGCCTCGGCCCACCAGCGGCGTGCGGTCACCGGCCGACCCGACAGCCATTCCGTGCGGCCGAGGAGGACCGCGACCCACACGCGCACCACCGAGTCGGCGACGACGAGTTCGGCGTAGGCCGCTTCACCGGTCCGGCGGGCTTCGGCAGGCCGGCCGGCCTCGGTGAGCGCGAGGACGAGCGGGATGCGCTGGAAGGCGGGATGAGAGGCCAAGGCCTTCTCGTCGACCCGGCGGTGCACGGCGTGGGCACGCTCCGCCCAGACGACCGCCTCGTGGGTACGGCCGACGAGAGCCAGGCCGGCGGGCTTCATCCAGGCGCCGCGCAGCCAGGCGTCGATGTCGGAAGCATCGTCGACATCCGTCTCCAGGTCCTCCAGCAGGGTCAGCCCCTGGGCGGGCAACCCGGCCACGATCCGCATGAAACCCTCGTTGATCTTGAGTTTGCGGCGGTCCACCGGGTTGGTGATCCTGGCCAGAGCCGCGTCGTTGGCGGCGAGCGCCTCGGCGACGGGGGCGTTGCTCCACAGCAGGTTCGTCGTACGGACCAGGGCGACCGCCAGCGTCTCGCGTTCGCCGTCGGCGAGCCGGTCGGCGCGGGCGAGCACCTTCTCGGCATCCGCCCATCGGCCCATCTCGAAGAAGGCGTCGCCGAGCATCGAGCGGGTGGCGGTGGTGTGGTGGTCCTCGGGCACGGCCTGGAGGAGCGCCACGGCCTGGGCATAGTCGTGGGAGTGTCGGGCGAGCACCGCGGCCCGGGTGAGCAGCGCCGGGTCGGCGGTGCCGGTGGCCGCCAGCCGCCAGGTGGCGATCCGCAGCGGGTCGCCGCGCCGACGGGCACCACGGGCCTCGGTGCGCGCCGCCTGGTCCAGCAGCAGGGCCCGGCGGCGCAGCACGGGCACTCCCGCCCGCAGGACCTCTCCGTACAGAGGGTGGGCCAAGGACACGGTGGTGCGTCTGCGGTCCTGGGCGACACGGATCAGCCCGGCCCCCTCCAAGGCCGCCACCGTGTGCGGCGCGGCGACGGACTCGGCGTCGGCGAGCGGCAACGGCTCGCACAGCGCCAGCAGCTCCAGGACGGTCCGTCCGGCGAGGCCGACGCCTGTCAGCCGCGCGCCGATCACCTCGGCCAGTCGGGCAGTGCCGGACAGCCGGCCCTCGCGCAGCTGCCAGATCTCCCCGTCCTCGGTGAGGTCTCCGGCGGCCAGCGCGCCGAGGACCAGCTCGCGCAGGTACAGCACATTGCCGCCGCTGGCGGCCGTCAGTTCGTGCACCGTGTGCCGGGCGACGGGTCGGCCGAGCGCGGCCGCCAGCAGCTCTCCGATCCGCGCGGAGTTCAGCACCCCCAGGTCGACCCGGCGCACCGAGTCCCCGCCGGTGAGTGCCGCGACGGCCTCGCCGTACGGCTCGCCGGTGCGGACCGTGCCGAGCAGCTGGACGGCGCCGGCGTCCATCAGCTGCCGCAGCAGCACCGCGGAGGACGAGTCCAGCCAGTGCAGGTCGTCGACGAACAGCACCCGAAGCCGGTCTTCCTGGCCTGCGGCCAGTCGTTCGGCGACCGCGGCGAACCCCGCGACCGGGTCGGCCAGGTCCACACCCGCGGGCAGCAGATGCGCTATCGCGCCCAGCGGGACGGCGGCGGCCGCAGCGGACGCGGTGGCCCGGCCCACCCGGAAGCCGCTCGCCGCGGCCCACTCCACACACTCCTCGGCCAGCCGCGACTTGCCGACCCCGGCGGCCCCGCAGACGAGGAAACCCCGGCACCTTCGGTCCTGCGACACCGCGACGAACTCCTTGAGTTCACGCTCGCGTCCCACCAACGGCCAACGTCCGTACCGATACCGCACCGCAGCTCCCCCCGGAACGACATGACACGCGAAACTCCCCGTCCGACCAGCGTAGAAATCCACCGCCCGCACGGCCAACCGGCTTGCCGGACAAAGGTGTTCAGTCGCATGCCTTCCGCGACTCGATCCCCGGCGCCGAGGAGTCGTCGCTCGACGCACCCGACGCCCGCATGCCCGCCAGGTCCACGGCGGCCAGCAGAGCCGCGTACTCGAATCTCGGTAGGACCGGGCGCCCGCGGCCCCCTTCGGCCGGACGCATCGCCGCGCACGCCGTGCCGTGCTCACGGGTTGACGTGCTCACGGGTTGACGTGCCCACTTGCTCACGCGCCGAAGTAGTGGCCCTTCTCCAGGTCCTCCAGGAGGCCCGGTCGCAGGGGGCGCCAGTCGAGGAGTTCGCGGGTGAGGGCGCTGGAGGCGGGGAGGTCCTGGCCGATGAAGCCGGCCAGCCAAGAGAAGTGGGCCGGGGCGTCCCCGGGAGCGATCTGCGCCACCGGGACGCCGAGGTGACGGCCTATCACCTCGGCCACGGCGCGGATCTCGACGCCTTCGTCGGCGACACCGTGCAGCACGGTGCCGGCCGGTGCCCGCTCCACCGCGAGCCGGAACAGCCGGGCCGCGTCGAGGCGGTGGACCGCGGGCCAGCGGTTGGTGCCGTCACCGAGGTGGCCGGCGACGCCCTTGTCACGGGCGACGGCGACGAGGGACGCCATGAAGCCCGCGTCCCCCTCTCCGTGGCAGGTCGGTGACAGCCGGACCACCGACGAGCGCACGCCCAGCTCGGCGGCGTCCAGCACCGCCGCGGCGGTGAGGGCCCGCACGGACAACGCCGACGCGTCGGTCGACGGCCTGTCCCGCTCGGTCGTCGTACGGCCGGGCGGGAAGCCCATGAAGCCGCCGGCGACGACCAAGGGGCGCCCACTGCCCGCCAGGGCGTCGGTGAGGGTGTCGACGGCACGGCGGTCGGCCTGCGCGGCGCCCGCGAAGTCGCCGGTGAAGGCGATGTCGTGCTTGAAGGCGAGGTGGACCACGCCGTCGGACGCGGCGGCCGCCGTGCCGAGGACGTCGAGGTCGTCGATCGTGCCCCGGACCACCTCGGCTCCGGCGCCGGAGAGCGCGGTGGCGGCGGCGTCGGAGCGGGCGAGGCCGGTGACCTCGTGCCCCGCGTCGAGGAGATCGGGGACGAGGGCGGAGCCGAGCCAGCCGGAAGCGCCGGTGACGAAGATGCGCATGGGAGTACCTCAGACCACGGGTGAGTCGAATGCCGTCGGACGGCATCGAGTGATGTCAGTGACTGTCGTCATCGACGCTAGCACTGATGTCAGGGACTGTCATCGCGTAGGATCGCGCCATGGGCAGATGGGAGCCGAACACACGGGATCGTCTGGCGCGAGCGGCGCTGGAACTGTTCGGCGAGCGCGGCTACGAACAGACCACGGTGGCGGAGATCGCCCGGCGGGCCGGACTGACCGAGCGCACCTACTTCCGGCACTACGCCGACAAGCGGGAGGTGCTGTTCGGCGGCTCGCAGGTGCTGCGGGACAGGTTCACCGGGGCGGTCGCCGAGGCGCCGGCCTCCGCCGCGCCGATCGACGTCGTCGCCGCTGGGCTGGAGGCGATCGCGCAGGTGTTCCCGGCGCGCGAGGACTCCCGGCGGCGGCAGTCCGTCGTCGGCGCGCACCCGGAGCTCCAGGAACGTGAGCTGATCAAACTCGCGACGCTGTCCGCCGCCGTGGCCGAGGCCCTGCGCGCCCGGGGCGTCCCGGACCCCACCGCCGGGCTCGCCGCCGAGGCCGGTGTCGCCGTGCTCAAGGTCGGCTACGAACGCTGGATCGCTCCGACGGAGCAGCGCGAACTCGCCGACCTGCTCCGCGAGTCGCTGACCCAACTCAAGGCCGTGACGGCGGGGGCGGAAGAGCCCGTCGCGAAGAGCGGGTCCTGAACCGACGCGCAGCAGCGGACGCCGGCGCGGCGGGGTGCGGGGGGTGCGGGCGCCATGTGCCGGTCGCAGGCCTCCACAAGTGGCGGTGACCAGCATTCCCCGGTCGATCGATGGCTGGGCTAGGGGCGGATGTGTGTACGGGCCTGCTCGATCCACCCCGACACGGCCTTGGCGCCGCAGCTCTCGGCGACCGTCTCGGCCTCGTCGAGGTGACGGGACGCCGCCGACGGGTCGCCGGTCTCGGCCGCGAAGTACGCGAGCGCCACCAGCCCGGCCGCCTCGCCGGCCCGGAAGCCGATCTCCCGGCGCAGGGTCACCGACTCGGTCAACCGCTCGCGGGCCCGGTCGAAAAGGCCCGCGTCCTTGTCCGCGAAGCCGAGATGGCGGATCGCGTAGGACATCGTCCTGCGGTCGTCGACGGATTGCGCCAGCGCGTACGACCGCTCGAAGTACGGCCTGCCCGCGGCTCCGTCCCCCTTGACCACCTGATGCCAGCAGCCGACCCAGAACAACGCGTCCGCCTGACCCGACGCATCCCCCAGCCGCTCGTACAGCTCGACCGCGCGCTCGAACAGCACCAGTTCCTGGCTGTTCTCCTCACGGTCCTCGAGGAAGCGGACGTGCATCACCTTGCCCCGCGCCAGGGAAAGCGGCGCCTCGACCGCGTCCAGCACGTCGTCGGACCGCTCCGGCGCGGACGCGTCCCCGCCGAACATCGCCGCCTCGAACAGCTCTCCCGCCCGCCCGACCCAGTCCTGCCCCTGCATACAGCACCCTCTCCCCGTTGACCGCCGACCCCACCGAGGCTATCGACGAACTTCCTTTCGGGAGACGGGATTTCAGAGGGGCGCGCATTCGCGGAGACCGCGCGCGGACACCTGGGCAACCGGCATCCGGCTCGGTGATCAATTCGGTCGCCCCCTGGTGCTTGTGGGATCTACTCTCGCGCGAGGACCGGGTGGTGAGGGAAGGGCGGACATGGCGAGTCGGGGGACGGTCAGGGCCGTCAACGGGCTGACCAGGCGTTGGGCCGCGGGTCTGCCCGACGACGGCACGGTGTTCGCCGCGGCCGGGGTGTGGCCGTTGCTCGGGCTCCTCGCCGACGGTGCCGCGGGCCCCGCCCGGGAGGAACTCTCGGACGCGCTCGGCATAACGGCGGACGCCGCCGCGACGGCCGCACGCGAGCTGCTCTCCACCCTGGGGACGACGCCAGGCCTGACTGCCGCGCTGGGACTGTGGACCCGCGCCTCCCTGCCCCTCGAACCGGCCTGGCTGGACCGGCTGCCCGCCGACGTGCACGGACAGCTCACCGGCGATCCCGTCACAGACCAGTCGGCCCTGGACGCATGGACGGCCACGTGCACCCAGGGGCAGATCGAGGCCATGCCGGTCGCCGTGGACGACGGGACTCTGCTGGTGCTGGCCGACGCCCTGACCCTCCGTACCGACTGGATACGGCCCTTCGAGACGGGCGTGACGGAAGTCGCCACCGGGCCCTGGCGCGGCGGAGACCTCTCCTGTCTCTTCCGGACCACCGCCCTCCTGAACCGGGTCGGTGTCGCGGAAACGGCGGCGGGGCCTCTCACCGAGCTTCAGGTCATCGGCACCCGGGGCATCGACGTCCACCTGTACCTCGGAACTCCGCAAGCGACGGCACGTCAGGTGCTGACCGCCGCCGTGGACGTCCTCCAGGACCGCCGCCGGGTGATCCCCGGCGATCACCTTCCTACCGGCACACCGGGGCCCGGACTGACCGTGGCTCGCGTCCCCAGCACCGACCGCGAACCGCGGCTCCACGTGTCCACCGTGCCGTTCACGCTCCAGTCCCACCACGACCTGCTCGCCCGTCGCGAGCTGTTCGGCCTGGGCACGGCGGCGGACGCCTCGCGAGGCCACTTCCCCGGCATCAGTGCCGAACCACTGGCCGTCCAGGCAGCCGCACAGTCGATGACGGCGACGTTCGGCGCGCAGGGCTTCCGCTCCGCGGCCGTCACCGCCATGGGCATGTGCGCGGGCGGCATCCCTCGCTACCCCTTCCGGGTCCGCGAGATCAGGGCCCGCTTCGACCGGCCCTTCGGATTCCTGGCCCTGCACCGCGCCTCCCGCCTCGTCCTCAACGCCGGCTGGGTCACCGACCCCGATCCCGTCGAGGAACCCTCCGCGGAGTGGTGAGCGCCCGCTCGGTGGGACCAACTCTCACCCGAGCGGTCTGCCGACCTCAGCCGAGCGTCCGGCAGTCGTGCGCACGCGCCTTTTCTCGACCCTATGATCACTCCGCCCCAGGCTCCGCTGCGGCGACTCACCCCTCCGGGACAGGCAAGAAGATGACGAGCACCGCACCCAGAACGCACCTGCTCCTTGCCCGCTCCGCGCAGGCGGCGACGGCGGCGGCCGCCGTCGCGGACGTGTTCCGCGCGGTGTCGGTGCGGGATCACCATCTGCACCGGACGGACGACTCCCTGGGCCGGTCGGGCTTCGCCTCCAGCGTCTTCCTCTACTTGATGACGCCGACGGTCGTGCTGTTCCTCGTCTGGCTCTCCCGTTCCCGGCGCAACGCGCAGGAGCTGTCCCCCGAGGCGTCCGTACCGAGCCGGGGCTGGACGATCGGGGCGTGGTTCGTCCCGGTGGTCAACCTCGTCGCTCCTCGCCTGTGCGTCCTCGCCATCGGGCGCGCGAGTTCCGCGTCGTGGGCGGAGAAGCGGGACACGACGCTGGTGAATCTGTGGTGGGCCGCCTGGGTCGCGCACGCCGTGTCGCTGCTCGTAGCGGACCGGGTGAGCCCGGGATCCATGGCCTTCCTCGTGGTGGCGGAGACCCTGATGATCGCTGCGGCCGTGCTGCTGGTGCTCGTCGTCGAACGCGTCACCGCGCTCCAGAGCGCCGCGTTCGGTGCCGCCGTTCCCCTCGCGCCTCAGCCCCGGACGTGAGGCCGTCCCCGAGCCGGGACGGCCGGCCGCGACGGCCGCAAGCAGCGCCGTCACGGAGCCCGGTGTCGCGCCGTCACGCCCGGTGCTGTGCGGTGTAGACGGTCGCGGTCATCGACGCCGTCACGGGGCCCGTGCCGAGGCTCTCCGTCATCCTCCGGGTGACGGAGGCACGGACGGCCGCCGCGTCCTCGCGCGCCGCCACGGCGGCGCCGGCCGGTGTGCCGGTGAGAAATCCGGCGGCGACCGAGGCGGCCGACTCCGCGACGCCTTCCAAGGTGACCTGTTCCGCGGCGGCCAGGGCCAGACCGGCGGCCTCGAGATCCGCGGCGACGCGCTCGGGGTCGGTGTAGCCGTGCGGCACCTCCCGCAGGAACGGGGGCGCCCCGTCGGGCACGGTCTCTTCCAGGGCGGTCTGGAAGGCGGCGTCGAAACCGTGCGAGTCCAGCGGGCCCCAGCTGCTGAAAAGGAACCGTCCCGCGGGGGCCAGGACCCGGCGCACCTCGGTGTAGGCGGCGGGCCTGTCGGGGAAGAACATCACCCCGAACTGGCAGACGACGAGGTCGAAACCGGCGTCCTCGAAGGGCAGCCGCTGGGCGTCCGCCCGCCACCACCGTGCGCGCGGTTCGCGCACCGATCCGGCGGAGACCATCGTGTCGTTGAGGTCGGTCGCCACCACCGAGGCCGTCGGGGCGGCGGCGAGCAGTGCAGAGGTCAACGCCCCCGTACCTGCGGCGAGTTCGAGGACCTCGCGGGGCCGCAGCGCTACCGCCCGCGCCGCCAGGTCGGCGGCGAAGGGGCGGAAGAGGACCGGCACGAGGTGACGTTCGTAGGCCTCGGGCATGGACCGCGTCCATCGCCGGTTCGCGTCGTCTGTGCTCACCCGACAGACACTATCCCCGCCAGGGCGGTGGCGGCGGACCGACGCAGGTCACGCGGTGCGGTCCTGCGCCAGCCACTGGGCGAGGGCGGTCAGGGTGGTCTCGACGCTGTCCGCCATGTAGCGGCCGAGCGCGTCCAAGTCGGTGCGCGTGGTGCCGAGCACCGGGTCGAGCCGCAGCAGGCGCCATGACTGCTGGACGACGGTTCCGCGCCCTCGCGGGGTGAGCGTCCATTCCCAGTGCACGATCCCGTTCTCGGCGCCGCCCACGACGAAGCCGAACGCGGTCCCGGGGTCCGCCCGCACGATCTGGGAGCGGCTGGTCCACTCCCTGCCGTCCTTGCGGTTGCGGCCGCTGAACCAGGACCCGACCCGGGGCCCGTCCTGCGGGTCGAAGGCGACGTCGTCCGCGTTCGGACTCCACCGGCCGATCCCCGCTACGTCACTGATCAGGTCGTAGACGCGGGCGGGAGCGGCATCCACCCAGGCGCGCCGGGTGAAGGCGAAGTCCGCCGCCTCCAGTCCCGCGAAGCCCTCGGCGGGCTCACCGCCGGTCGCGGCCGTGCTCGTGTTCGTGCTCGTGGTCATGTGGTCCTCCAGGCTGCGTGCGGGATGCCGGATCGGCTGATCCCACTTCAGTCGTGTGCGCCGCCGTGTGCCAGTCCCGCTGCTGCCTATCCACAGCCGGGGCAGGCTGAGAACCCGGCGGCTGCCCATACTCGAAGACATGACAGGCAGAACACAGCTCGGTGACTTCCTTCAGGCGCGGCGTTCGCAGCTGAGCCCGGAGGACGTCGGAGTGCCCGGCTACGGGGAGCGCCGGCGCGTGCCGGGTCTTCGGCGCGAGGAACTGGCGCTGCTGGCGGGCGTGAGCGCCTCGTACTACACCAGGCTGGAGCAGGGGCATGCGCAGGGCGCCTCCCCGGAGGTGCTGGACGCGCTCGCCGGGGCGCTGCGGCTGGACGAGTCCGAGCGGCGGTATCTGCACGGGCTGGCCCAGGTGGACAGGCAGCGCACCCGGGGCCGGCGGCCCGCGCCGGAGCGGGTGGCGCCGGCGACCCGTCAACTGCTGGACGTCATGGGGGACGTACCCGCGATCGTGCTGGGCCGGCGTACCGACGTGCTGGCCTGGAACCGGCTGGGACACGCGCTGTTCGCCGGGCATCTCGACCCCGACGCCCCGGGCGTTCCGGAGCAGCGCCCCAACATGGCCAGGCTCGTGTTCCTCGACTCCCACGTCCGTGACCTCTACGCGGACTGGCCGGACAAGGCCAGAGCGGTGGTCGGCAATCTCCGCCTCGTCGCGGCCCGGCATCCCGAGGACGCGGCGCTGCACACGCTGTTGGGCGAACTGTCGGCCAAGAGTACGGAGTTCGGCGCGCTGTGGGCCGACCACCGGATCAAGGCGTGCACCGTCGCCGCCTACGAGATGCGGCACCCGCTGGTCGGTCCGCTGAGCGTCGTCCAGCAGACCCTGAGCAGTGGGCCCGGGCCCGTGGTGGTGGTCGCCACCACAGCGGCGGGCTCGCCCTCACGGGCGGCTCTCGCCCTGCTCGCCCAAGCCGTCGGTCCGACCGCTCCGCAGGACGGTCCCCTCACCGGGCGGACCACTCCGTACGGCGGTCGCCTCACCGCCCCGGAACGGGCGTGGCCCGAGCCGGGGCCGCGAGCCGGCGACAGCTGATCCACCACCGCGCACACGACACACCACCACACACCACCCGAGGCCACACCGCCCCTTCGCACCTCACCGGCCCATGCGTCGGCGTGCCGCTGCCGCATGCCCCGAATCGGTTCGACCAAGCAATTCGACAAGACAGGAAGACGTCATGCTCAAGAAGCTCTCTGTGTCCGCTGTGGCGGCAGGTGCCCTGGTCGCGGCCGTCGCCGCAGGACTCGGTCCCGTTGCGGCCTCGGCCTCCCCCGCCTCCGTCCCCTCCCCGTCCCCCACATCCGCATCCGCATCCGCATCCGCAGCCGCGGCCGCCCCGTTGAGCAACGCCCGGATCGCCGCGCACTTCGACCTGGCCCAGGGCCGGACACCGGAGAACATCGCGCTGGCACCGGACGGCAGCGCCTACGTCACCTTCGCCAAGGCCCGCCAGATCGCCGGGGTCTCCCCGAAGGGCGGGGTCCGGATCCTGGCCACCCTGCCCGAGCCCGCCGACGGCGGGGTCAGCACCCCGGCCCTTGGATTCCCGCTCACGGTCGGCATCGTCCGCGCCGACGACGGCACCCTGTACTTCCTCTACGCCACCGGCACGTCCGACCTCACCGGCGTATGGCGCCTGCGCCCGGGCGGCGAGCCGCAGCGGATCGCGGAGCTGCCCGCCGACGGTCTGCCCAACGGGCTGGCGCTGGACGCGCGCACCGGGACCCTCTACGTCGCCGACTCCGTGCGGGGCACCGTCTGGAGCGTGCCCGTGCGCGGCGGCTCGCCCACCGCCTGGTCGACGGCTCCGGAGCTGGCGCCCACGGGATTCCTCGGCGCCAACGGCCTCAAGGTCCACGAGGGGGCGGTGTGGGTCACGAACTTCGACAAGGGCACCGTCCTGCGCATACCCGTCCTGCGGAACGGCTCGGCCGGGCACATCCAGACCCGGGCCGTCGGAATGCCCGGGATCGACGACATCGCCTTCACCGGCCACGGCAGCCGGCTGCTCGCCGCCCTCGACGGGTCCAACGAGGTCGCGCTCGTACGGCCGGACGGGAGCCACTCCACCGTGCTGACGTCGGCCGACGGCCTCCAGAATCCGACGTCGCTCGCCGTGCGCGACCGTACCGTCTACGTACTCAGCGCGGGCTGGCTCACCGGCGAGGACCCCAACCTGATCCTCGCGCACCGGAACGAGCGGGCCGACGGTCAGCGGTAAGGCTCCTCAGTCGAGGTCGAGGTCCCCGACCGCGGGGTGGTGGAAGCGCTGCTGCCCGCTGCGGTGGCACTCGACGTCGTGCGCGTCCCAGCGCTCGGCGAACTCGTCGCTGCGGGCGGCGAGTTCGCCGACGAGATCGGCAAGGTCGGTGTTGCCGGGGGTACGGGCGGTTTCGGCGCGCAGGCTCCCGACGGCATCGTGGGCGATACGGTCCCAGTCGCGGTAGAAGCGGCGTGCCCGCGGGTCGAGGAAGACGAAGCGGGCCAGGTTGGGCGGCGGCCGTCCCGCGCATGGGTGCCGGCCGCCCCGGCGACGCCTGAGCCACCCGCCCGTCACGGGGGCCTGGTCACTGCTGGGGAGGCTGCGGCAGGCGCTGCCCGTCGGGGCTGATCCGGCCGGCGCGGATCGCCTCCTCCCGCGCCGCGGCTCTGCGGGCGTCCCAGTACCGCGACCTGATCTCGGCCATCGGCTCGCGCAACGCCCTCAGCATCAGGCAGGTCGTCAGCGTGACGACTCCGGTCGGGATCGCGATACCGCCCGCGACCTGCCAGAACAGCCGGGGGTCGGTCACCGAGCCGCCGAAGAGGACACAGAACCCGAGCAGGATCCAGCCGAGCCGGTACCCGGAATCCACCCCCTCGGCGTCGCCCGCGAAGGTCAGCCGGCCGGCGTTCACGAGGCCGTATCCCAGGAAGCAGAGCAGGCCGGCCGGGATCAGCCCGGCGAGCATCAGCACCGGCATCGGGATCGGCGGGTCGTCGTGGTTGGCGGCCCAGATCAGCGACTCGACCACCACCCCGGCGACGAAGACGAGCAGGCCCAGTGCGCTCAGCACGCCGCCGAGGATCTTCAGCCGCCCGCGCAGCACCGGGTCGGCGAGGGAGCCCATGTCGTCGCCGGGGTGCCGCCACCCGGCCAGGGCGCGTGCGACGCCCCTCGCGATCGGGATCACGCCCAGGACCACTCCGGCCACCAACAGCAGGGCGCCGACGAGGTGGTTGTGGTCGTAGAGCATGGCGATGCCGGCGAACAGGGCGAAGGTGCCGAACGTCAGCATCGCCCGGTACAGGGACATGGGTGGGGACCTCCGTGAAGACCTCGGGAAGGTTCTGCACCCTACCGACCCACCCTGCCGGTGGCTGCCCCGGCCCCAACTCCCTTGACGGGCACGCGGATCGGGTCCCGTGCACCGACCGCGCGAGCGCGTGGGCCCGCGGGGGCTGTCACGACGTCAGGGCGTCTCTTCGTCGAGGCTCGCGAGTCCTTGTTCCCAGCGGCGGCGGCGCTCCTCCTCGGTCTGGTCCCACCAGGGGGTGCCTCGCTCACCCAACGCGGTCTTCGCCCGGTGCACACGTGAGCGTGCCGCCCGTTCGGCCTCCGCGTCGCCCGCGGTCGTCGCGGAGCGCACCGCCCGACGGGCCGACATGAGATGCCGTCGCAGCCGGGCGGCCGTCTCCTCGGGGAGGGACGGATCCGTGGCCCGCCATCGGCGCCCCTTGATGACGACGAAGTGCCCGTCGGGGGTCGTCTCCGGTGACTGGTGTTCGGCCATGGCGACGATTCTGCCTGCTCAGGGCAGGATCGGCCGGTCCCCGCGGCCGCCGGGGCCGGCGTGACCCGCTGAGTAGGAGTACTCATGACGCCCACCGGGGCCGCGGGAAAGGATCGGGGGGTGACGACGTGGAGGAAGACGAGAGTCCTGCCGAGCATGCTGCCGTTGGCGGCGGTGGTCCTGCTGACGGCGGGGTGCGGAACGCAGCGGGCGGGGGACGCGGGCGACGCGTACCGGAGTGCGTATCCGACGCCGACCGGGGTGTCGACGCCGAGCACACCCGTGGATGTCCGCTGCCCTGGTGAGAGCTCCGCGCCGATCGCGCCGAGTGCTTCCACGGCGCCCCCGACACAGGACCGGAGCGGGCCGCCGGCCGACCACTACGCCGAGAATCACGGTTTCAGAGTTCCCCTTCCGCTCCACGGCCGGAGCCGCTGTGACGGGCTCACCGCCGTCGCTCGCGTCGAGGGGGCCCTCGAACCGCTGCGCCGACGCGGTGATTTCGCCCCGGACAGCGTGCGCAGCACCCTGATCGGCCTCGGCTACTCCGCCGAGCGGGTGCGGGCGTACCAGAACGGGTCCGGGGTCGGCTTCCTCATCGACATCGGCGTCTCCCCCTGGTGCGTGGAAGGCACGATGAGCGCGGACTCCACCCGGGCGGACGCCTTCGGCGGTTACCCCGACGGCTCCGACTGCGAGCCCCCGAGCGGCGGCCACTGACCGCGGCGCCGACGGGCCCGGCGTCACCGCCGCCGGTCCGGACACCGCCACGGCCGTCGTCACGGTGACCGACACCGGCGACCGGTACGGCAAGCCGGCATCGAGCCGATGGCCCGCACGACGGCCGGGGAACTCCCGGCCGCTTCGGACACCGGGACCCCCGAGCCGCCCTGGCACACCGAACTGCACAGGATCGCGTACGCCTTCTCCGCGGTGGCGCAGGACCACCCACGCCTCCTTCCCGTGGTCGCCACCCGCGCGCTCGCCGTTCCGGTGGCCCGGCGCCCGGCTCCCCTGCTCCAGCTCACCGAGCACATCCTCGCCGTGCTCTTCCGGGCCGGCTTCGACGAAGCGACCACACTGACGATCCACCGCGCGTTCGTGGCCTGGATCCTCGGCTGCCGGCTCATGGACGGGCGGCAGGTCGTCGACGACCCGGAAGAGCCGGACCCCGCACTGCGGTTGGGGCTGCACCGGCTGCCCGCCGCCGCCTACCCGCGTCTGCGCGCCCTCGTGCCGCGTATGGCCGAGTACGACGGCGAACAGGAAATGACCGCGGGTCTCGACAGCCTCCTCGGCCGGGGCGCCGCTTGACGCGTTCTACGGCCGGAGCGCACCCTGAGAATACGAGGTACACATCGGGCATATCCCTACGTCGGCGCGTCGCCGACACCGCTGACGTGATCCCGGCGGCGCCCGGGAAGAGGCCGCCATGTCCAGCGAGCACAGCACTCTGCGCGTCCGGGTCACGGCCCGGGACGCCGACACCCTGCGCACCCTCCTGCGCGAGACCCGCCCCGACGTCGGCGGCCGGGTCCGCCGCGACGAGGACGGCCGCTTCGGCGTCGACGCGTTCGTGTCCGCCGAGCAGGCCGAGGCCCTGGACCGGGAGGGGGTGACGGTCACGGTCCACGAGGACGCGACCGCGGGCGGACGGGCACGCCAGGCCGAGGTCGCACGGGGCGACCGGTTCGCTCCCGAGGACGCGGTCCCGCACGGGCTCGCCCGCAAGGTCCCGGAAGCCTAGGAGGGACGCCATGTATCTGAACGTCGACGAAGTCGAGTCGGCCGTGACCAGTCTGGCCGCCGCGTTCCCGGCCGCCGAACTCATCGAACTTCCCGAACCCTCCATCGAGGGCCGGGCCTGCCACGCCCTGCGGATCGGCACGGGTGCCCCCGGCGCCCACGACGCCGTCGTGCTGACCGGCGGCGTCCACGCCCGCGAATGGGGCAGCTGCGAGATCCTCGTGGACCTCGCGGCCGATCTGCTGGAGGCCCACCGTGACGGCACCGGGCTCGCCTACGGCGGTACCGGCTTCACGGCCGCCCAGGTCCGCGCCGTCGTCGACGGCCTCGACGTCGTCGTCTTCCCGCTCGTCAACCCGGACGGTCGCCACTACAGCCAGACCGTGGACCCGATGTGGCGCAAGAACCGCAACCCGGCCCGCTCCGGCGGGGATCCGGCCGGCATCGGCGTCGACATCAACCGCAACTTCGACTTCCTCTTCGACTTCGGGACCGCTTTCCATCCGGCCGCCCCGGTCCGGGTATCGGCCGACCCCGCCGACCCGCAGCAGGTGTATCAGGGCCCGAGTCCCTTCTCCGAGCCCGAGACCCGCAACGTCCGCGGGCTGCTCGACCTGTTCCCCCGCACCCGCTGGTTCGTCGACGTGCACAGCTACTCGCAGGACATGCTCTTCGTCTGGGGCGACGACGACAACCAGTCCCTCGACCCGGACCGGAACTTCCGCAACCCCGCCTTCGACGGCAAGCGCGGGCTGGCCGACGACCTGCTGTACGGGGAGTTCGTCCCCGACGCCGACACCGCCGACGCCGCCGGGCTCGCCGAGCAGTTCTGCCGGGGGGTGAAGGGCGTGCGCGGCACGGACTACACGCCGATGCCCGCCTTCGACCTCTACCCGACCTGCGGGACCAGCGACGACTACGCCTACGCGCGCCACCTGACGACGGCCCACAACGGCAAGATCCTCGGATTCACCGTCGAGTGGGGAAAGAACAGCTTCCACCCGCCGTGGCCGGAGATGGAGAAGATCATCCTGGACATCGACGCCGGTCTGGTGCAGTTCTGTCTGACCGCCGCCGCCTGACGTGCGCCGTCCCGCCCGTATCCCGGAACCGGGGAGCGGGCGGGACGGCATGGAGACCGAACGGGCCTCATGCCGCGCGGTGGAAGAAGAAGGGGTCGATCGACGGCGCCACCCGTGTGACGTTGTCGAGGTCGAACAGCTGGTGGCTGACGAAGTCGGCGCGGCGCTGGTAGGTCACGCCCTCGGGGAAGTTGGCGGGGTCGGGAGTGTTGTTGCCGGAGAAGACCCCGTAGAGGTCCCGGTCGACCGCCAGCAGACGGATGTAGTCGCCCAGATACGGCAGGAACCCCGCCGGCGGCACGTCGGCCGGCGCCTGGTGCAGCACATGGCGCTCCGCCGGAGTCGTCCAGCCGTCGGCCGTCACCTCCAGGACCGTCACCCACTGCTCCTGCTTGAACTGCTGGTACGCCAGTCCCACCAGGGAGTCCGCGGTGACGGCCAGGGCCGGGTTCTTCGCGTTGGTGACCGTGCGGACGTCCGCCGACCAGGTCTGCCCGTGGTCGGAGGAACGGCGCACGTGCAGGACGCAGCCCACTCCGGCCGCCCCGCCGGCCCGGTCGCACCAGGCCGCCCAGACGCCGGCGGCGTCCGTGGGGTCCACGGCGATCGCCAGGTCGCCGCCCAGGCGTTCCTGCCCCATCAGCGCGTTGAACCTCTCGGTCCGCTCGGTCACCACCCGCTGGCCGATGGCCGAGTCCTCGGCGTCCTTGAGGTCCTGGAACGGGTCCGGTCCGACGCCCCCGTCGTCGTCGCGGGTGACCACGACGTCGAACGTGACGTCCAGGGCGTTGCCGCCCGCCTGCGTGATGTCCTGCCAGCTCTGGAAGAGCGCGTACACCGTGCCGTCGGGGTGCAGCGCGATCCGTACCGGGGGTCCGTCCTGCCCGGACGGGGCGCGGCGGTCGATGACGTGGGGCCTGAACCCGGCGGGCGCCGCCGCCGTCCGGGCGTCGTCGGAGACCTCCACGGAGGCGGTCCGCGGCTGCTTCCCCAGATCGTTGTTGGCGACGTAGACGCGGTCACGGGTGGTGTCGTGCAGCCGGACGCCTCCCACCACGACCCACGGCTGGTCGGGCCGGTCCCGGGTGACCAGGACCTCCATGGGTTCCGTGGAGGAGATCCCGGGCGAGCGCAGGATCTGCATACGGGTCACGCCGTGCGGGTGCCGGCCGCTCAGGATGCCGGTGTAGAGGGTGCCGCCCCGGGGGGCGAAACCGACCGTGATGTCCCCGGTACCGGTGTCGATGTCCGCGCCGGGGACGATGCTCCGCAGGGACCAGGTGCTCCCGCCGTCCGTGGAGACGTAGATCGGGGCGAAGGGGCCTCCCATGGGGTCGGGGGTGAACGCGGTGGCGACCACCTCCTCGGGGTGTTCGGGGTTCACCGCGAGGTTGGGCTCGGCGTCCTGACTGGCATTGCCGCTCAGCGCGGCGGGGGTGATGTCGACGACTTTGAGCGTGGGCATGCCCGCTCACCTCCGTGCCGCCTGAAGCGTCTCGAGCTTCTGCACCGGCTGGTAGTCATCGGGATGAAGGATCTGGAACGGGGCCGACTCGGCCAGGGTGCCCTCGGTGCTGTGCAGCAGCCACATCCCCTCCTGCGAGGCCCGCGGCTTCGGCACGTCGTGCCACTGGAAGTCCCGGCTGTTGGGGTAGAGCACCATGAGCGGCCCGGGAGCCGGACGGCCCTGTTCCACGTGGGAGACGTCGAGCCGTGCGCGCCACCAGTCGGGGGCGTGCTCGGAGAACATGCCCTCGGGCACCGCCCCGGCGTCCACCTGTTCCAGGCCGACGACCACCGCGACGACGACGGCGTCCACCTCGTCGGCGTGCGCGACCATCCCCTCGTCGGCGATGTCGCGCTGGAGCGCGGTGAACGGCATCGGATCGGCCGACCTGGCCACCGCGGAGACGTTCGGGGCCACGGCGTCGGCGGGCAGCCTGCCGACCTCCGTGACGGCGAGGGTCTCGCCGTAGGCCGCTCCCTCGGTGAAGAACGCGGCCGCGTCCCCGACGGCCGGCGGGTCGAGTTCGGCGGACAGCTGTACGGTGACCTCGCTGCCGGCGAGTTTCCTGAACGCGTCGGGTGCATGCAGCACCGTGTCCACCTGGACCACCGCCGTCCGCTCGTCGGCCGGCACGGTCGCGAGCCGCGTCGCACCGAGCCGGGTGACCGTACCGAGGAAGCTCAGCGGGGTGCGCCGGACGAGGTCCAGCACGTTCTCGGGACCTTCGGGCATGACGGTCCTCCTCTCACCTCAGTCCGGTCGCCCTACCGCGAGGCGTGCGCCGTGGCGGGGTGCGTCCGGCGCCACTCCGTCCGGGCGGCGAGGGCGCACAGGACGGTGACCAGGGCCGTGACGGCCACGATGAGCCACTCGACGGCTCCGCTTCCGGCGTCGGGCTCGACGCCGAAGACCAGTTCGATCCAGTCGCGCCGGACGAGCGTGACGACGAACAGCAGCCCGGAAACCGTGCCCAGGGCGGTCTCCACCCAGAAACGTGACCGGACCGGCCTTGTCTTCTGCAAGGCGTGGAAGCCCATCTCGGAGCCTCCCTTCTTTCCCGCCCGGCAGTCCCGTCGGACCGCCGCCGGGCGGATCGACGACTTCTCGGGACAGCCGTCCGCCCGCCGGGGGCGCGGCTGCCGCCGAGGATGCAGGAACCTGGGGGCCGGCACACCGCGCGGCCTCCCGGCTCGCGACGAGCTCCGCGTCGGGTCCGCGACCGGACCACAGCCCCGCGTGCGGCCGGTGCCCCGGCGTGAGTTCCGACGTACGGCTACACCGCACACGTACCGCGTATACCAGTCTCCGCGCCCCTCCTCCCCAGGTCAAGCGGCCTGAGCAGGCTCAGGGGGCAGGACGCTGGTGCACGCTGACGGCGTACCCGCCGCCCGGCCGGTAGGGGTCGCCCGCCCAGGTGGCGAAGCGCTGGCGGAGCGTCAGTCCGGCCCGGTCGCACCACTGGTCGAAGTCCTCCAGCGTGACGGTGGGTTCCGGCAGCGGCAGGTGCGCCGCGTCCAGACCCATGCCGGTGACCAGCAGCCCGCCCGGACGCAGTACGGCGGCCAGCTGCCGCACGACGACCGGTTCGGTGCCGGGGGCCAGCAGGGGGACGACGTTCCCTGCGGCGAGGGCCAGGTCGAAGCCGGGCTCCAGGCCCAGGCCGTCGAGGTGGGTCAGGTCGCCGTGCAGCCATTCCAGTTCGGGGGCCGTACGGCGGGCTACGGCGAGCATCGAAGGGTCGACGTCCACGCCCGTGCAGCGGTGACCGAGCTCGGCGAGGCGGACGGCGATGCGGCCCGTACCGCAGCCGGCGTCGAGCACCCGGGCGCCGGGCGGGAGCAGCGCGTCGCAGAGGGTGGCCTCGCCGTGGACGTCCTGGCCCGCCGCGGCGAGCCGCGCGAAACGCCGGGCGTACTCCTCCCCGGCTTCGCCGCCTGTCAGTTCCGCCCAGCGGTCGCGTCCACTGCTCATGTTCTGTGTGCCTCCGTAGCCGACGACGAGGGCGAAGCCCCCGCCTCCCGGGCCGGCGGCCACCGCCACGGGTCCCGGCCCTGATCGCTCTCCGCCCATGACGTCGACGTCGTCGAGGACGACGTGACCGTGGACATCGTAGGCCCGTGCCGTCCCGTGGGCGTGGCCTGCTTGACCAGGGGGGTCGCCCCCTGCAAAGTCTGGTTGCGGCGCCGCGGCGGCACCGCCTCGTGCGTCGGGGCGGGCCCGCCCGTCCGCGGGCACACCCACGGCCCTGACACCCGGGAGCGGCTGATCCGATGGTCCTCGACCTGGTCGTCATCGGTACGGCCGTCACCCTGGGGCCCCTGCACAACAGCGCCTTCATCCTGCTGCTCTCCACGCGGCGCGGCGTCCGTCAGGGCCTGGCCTTCCTGCTGTCGTGGCTGGCGAACCTGATCGTGGTCATCGCCTGTGTGCTGCTGCTGACGGGCGGTCAGCCCCCCGCCCGCCACAGCGTGCCCTCGACGGCCGCGGTCGTCGCGAAACTCGTCATCGGACTCGCACTGGTGCTGTACGGCGCGTACCGGCACCGCCGTCCGCCGCGTCCGCACGGGCCGCCGCGCTGGACCGCCCGGATCGACAACGCCTCCGCGGGGGCGGCCGCCGGACTCGCGTGGCTGCTGCAACCGTGGGCCCTGGTCGGCGCGGGCGCGGCGACCGCGGTCGACGCGGACCTCTCCACGCTCACCGACTGGCTCGCGCTCACCGGCTACTGCCTGCTGGCCACCCTCAGCCTCATCGCCATGGAGGTCTACGTGGTCCGGGCGCCCGCGGTGGCGAACACGCGCCTGGACGCCCTGCGGACCTGGCTGGCGGAGCACCAGGAACAGCTGATCGTCACACTCTCCCTGCTCCTCGGCCTGTACCTGACGGCCCGGAGCATCGCCGAGCTGGTCGCCTGACGGGACTGCGGCGCCGGAAGCCACCCGTGCGGTCAGCCACGCCCGGGGCCACGGCCCGTGTCCCGGAAAGGCATGGTCGGGCAAAGCCTCGGGCCGGTGAGTGTCGCCGTCTTCTTCGCCGCGCTCGGATACGTGGTCCACGAAGGAGGCCGAACCCTGCCCGAGGGGCAGTCGCTGCCGACCTTGTTCCCCGTCAGCGTCGTGTCCGTCTTCGTCACGCTCGTCGCCGCACCCGTGCTCTTCCTCCGAGGCCGCCGCTACAACGGCGTCACCCTGCTGGACGCCCCCAAGCCCCGTCGGCTGCACGGGATCATGCCGGTGCGTCGGTGAGCACCGGGGACCGGCGGACGGGACGTGCGGTCGCCTCCGGGTTCTCCTACAGCTCCCACCACCAGGTTTCGAGGTCGCCGTCGTCGGCCGACTCCGCGGGGGCCGCGTAGGGCGAACACCGGGCGACGGACAGGGCGCCGGTGCGGCGCACGGCGGCGCGCAGGTCCTGGACGGCCGTCATCCCGGCGAGCTCGTCGACGTCGAAGGGACAGCCCACGGGGCCGCCGAGAAGGGTCTCGCAGCCGAACCCGTACCAGAGGCCCACGAGTTCACGGTCCCCCTCCTGCTCCGCGGCGACGGCGACCTCACGGACGACGTCGATCAGCCGGGCGGGGCGGAGCGGGGCGGCGTCCCGGCCCCGGAGCTCACCGGCGCCGACCATGCGCCGCCACAGTGCCGTACCGGCATCGCAGTAGAGGAACGGCGGGTCCACATAGCCGTCCTCCAGCCAGGAGTCGTAGCCGTCGAAGTCGGGGGCCTCCTCGTCGAACGTGCGCAGCCCGGTGAACCCGCTCAGGGCGTCGAAGGAGGCGGACCGGTCGGCGTGGTCCGGGTGCCGGGAGACCGGGAAGCGGTACGTGTACCCGCGCCGGAGCAGGATGTCGATCACGCGGAAGTGCGTGAACGAGCAGTCGAACCGGTGCTGGAAGCCGTACAGCGCCGCGATCCGGTCCCGTACGCGTGGGTCCTGCGCCCCGGCGTGGCCGTCCAGAAGGCGGACCGAGTCGGCGACCAGGTCCTCGATCAGATGATCCGACATCGACTTCTCCCCTGCTGGAGGCGGCGAACAGGCGCTCCGCATCCAACCAGTCCGTACCGACACGCGCGCGGGTGGGACCGCCGTGCGCGGGGCGGCGCTCACCCGCGCAGCGAGCGGGCTGCCGGACTGTCGCCCGTGAAGCGCTGCCCCATGGCGATCTCCTCGCCGACCACCGACCAGACGGTCTCGTCGTCCCGGAACGGGAGCGGATCGACGCCGTGCGTCTCCCGGCCGATCCGCTCGACCTCGCGCTCCAGACGCCCGAAGTCCGCTTCCTCGTCGGCTTCGTCGCCGCTGAAGGTGAACTCCGCGAGCAGGCGCTGGAATCGCAGGGCGACATGGATCAGGGAGGAGACGTCCGTGTGGAGTTCCCGCGCGTTCCCCTCGTCGGCGTCGAAGGCGTGCACGGTGCCCGCGGCGGGGTCGAGGGCGAGATGGGCGTTGAGCAGCCAGCCGATGACGGGCCACTCCCCCGCGTCCTTTGCGACGTCCTCGAAGTCCTCGGCGGGCACGACTTCGCGGACGAGGGGCAGCAGGCCGGTGACCTCGTCGGGCTCGCGCAGCAGGAGCGTCCCGGTGGGGACGCCGACGGTCCGAAGGAGCCGGGCGCCCTCCGAATCAGCGCCGCCGGACGGGAAGGCGGAGGCGGGCAGAACGGCGACCGACTCCTCACCGAAGACGTCGACGAGTTCGCTGCGGGTGACGGGGAAGAGCACTGCCTGACTCCGAACTCCTCGGCGCCGGGGACGCCGTGAGACTCTCGCGGGAAGAGGATTGCCGGCACAGCATCGCGGATCGCGCGCGCACGCGGCGACCGGCCTTACGTGAGCGTCCGGCGAACGGAATGTGGAGCGTCGGCATGACCCGAGGGCGGGTCACGGACCGGAAAGCGCCCCTGTCGGCCGCCGTCCGATATACCGTCGCCTTCTCTCACCGGCCGAACCCCCTGCGGCGGCCTCGCCTTCGGAAAGTCCTTGGAGAAGACGCATGAGCGATGTGGGCACCGGTACGGGCAAAGTGGTCGTGAACAGGGCGATGTCGCTGGACGGTTTCATCGCCGGCCCCGGCCACGCGATGGACTGGATCTTCACGCACCTGACGTCGGACACGTTCCCCGAAGTCATGGCGGCGACGGGTGCCATGCTCATCGGCCGGGGCACCTACGAGGTCGGCAGGCGTATGGCGGCCGACCAGGACGACGCCTACGACGGCGGAGCGCAGTTCGTCCTCACCCACTCGCCGCCCGACGAGCCGGACCCGGCGGTCACGTTCCTCACCTGCGACATCGAGGAAGCCGTCGCCACGGCCCGCCGCGCCGCGGGCGGCAAGAACCTGGAGATCCTGGGCACCGACGTGGCCGCGCAGTGCCTGCGGCGCGGGCTCGTCGACGAGATCTTGGTGTACGTCCTTCCCGTGCTGCTCGGCGACGGGGTCCGCCTCACCCCGCCGGGCCTCGGCAGGATCGAGCTGGAGCCCTTCGCCACCACCCGGTCGGGCGCCGTCACCATGCTCCGCTTCCGCGTACGGAAGGAGCCGGGCTCCTCGGGCAGTTGACGCGGCAGACGCACCCCCGGGCCGTACGGACGGCCGGCCGGCCGGCACCCGGTCCGGCAGGGCGGGGGGAACGTGCCGGTACGCTCCCGCTCATGACAACTCCTCAGACGCCTTCCGGGACAGCCGGCCGGCCGACGGCGCTGTGGCGTGCCTTCCTGGTCTCGTCGGGCGTCTTCCTCGCGGGCTGGGCGCTGTGCTGGGTGAACGCGTACGTCGTCAACGACGACCTGCCGAACGCCTGCGGCGATGTGCGCCGGCAGAGCTTCCCGCCGGAGGTCGCGTGCGCCTCCGCGGACGGCACGCTCAGCGGTACGAACGCCGGGTGGCTCGTGGCGCTGTTCTTCGCCTCGCTCGTCGTGTCCGTTCTGCTCATGAGCATGCTGGCGGCGCTCGCGGCCGTACGCCGGAAGTGACGCCGGGAGCCGGGTGCAGCACCTGGCCGGACGGGCGGACCTGCCGTGCGCGCCCGTCCCGGTCCTGGGACGGCATTCCAGGTGGTGCCTTCTTCGCAGGTCGGCGGGGGTGGGACGGTTCCACCCCCGCCGGTGCGGCGATCGCTGTTGTGATGCGCCGGGGGCGTCCCGGAAGCTCTGGGTGTCGCACCGGCCGGGCCGATGTCGCCCGGCAGCGCGGTACGGCGCCCACGCTCTTCGAGCGAGGACGTGCCGGCTCCCGAGCGGGGCGGCCACCCACGCAAGCCGAACCGGAAGAGGGCGAACACTCATGAGCAAGCGCACCTTCGCATCCCGTCGCTCCGGCCGCCATGCGGCCGTCGCCGCCGGCCTCCTCCTCGCCGTCGGACTCGGCGTGTCGACACAGGTGCCTGCGCAGGCGGCAGCGCACGCCCCGGCGAAGGCACCGGTCACCGCACCGCGGTCGGTCAGCGGCACGACCGGGCAGGCCGTGACGCGGGTCGCCGACTTCTACGGCGCGTACATCGACGCCAAGGGCGACTACACGGACCCCGACGCCACCCTCGCCGCGGCACTGCGCAAGCACTACCTGACGCCCGAGTTCGCCGAGCGGCTGGCGGTCCGGGAGCGGACGAACGGCGTCGACGGCGTCCTGCACGCCCCGAACGTCCCGACGCAGTGGACGGCGACCGACAACGGCGCCGTCGGCAACGGCCACGAGGTGATCGTCACCCTGACCTTCGGCAGCGGCGGGACGGCGCAGAGGACGAAGCTCTACGTGCTGCTGGAGCGGTACGACCACATCGTCGACATCACCACCACGACCAACCGCTGATCCGGCCCGGGGGATGCCGAACGACGGATTCGTCCGCGCTCCGGCTGGGCAGGGGACTACCCGAATGTCATGAGCACGACTGCCCTTCCCCCACAAGGAGGTCGATCATGCACGTCCGTACGCTGACCGGCGGCCTGGCCGCTGTCTGTCTCGCGTCGCTGGCCCTGACAGGCGGTCAGGCCGCCGCCGCGCCCCACTCGGCGAACGCCCCCGCCGCCGCCCGCGTCCTCACCTACGACGCGGGCGGCTCGGCGGAGTTCCGCGGCGCCGTCGACCGGGGCGCGGCGATCTGGAACGAGAGCGTCGACGCCGTCGAGCTCCGCCCCGTCGCCACCGGGCAACGGGCGAACATCCGGGTCCTCGCGGACAACGGCTGGCCGCGCGCCCTGCCCACCACCCTGGGCAACGGCACGGTGTACATCGGGCGCGAGGCCGTGAACGAGGGCTACGACACGGTCCGTATCTCCGCGCACGAACTCGGGCACATCCTCGGGCTGCCGGACCGCAAGCCCGGGCCGTGCTCGAGTCTGATGTCCGGTTCCAGTGCCGGCACCGCGTGCACGAACCCGTACCCGAACTCCGCGGAGAAGTCCGCGGTGGAGGGCAACTTCGGCGGAGCCCTCGTGGGCCGGGCGCCCGCGGTCCGCGACCGGGTGATCGTGGACTGACACGGGCCGCGCCGCGGACGCCCGGTACGGGCCCGGGGCCCGCCCTCGGGCCTTCGGCCCCCTACGGTGCGGCCGTCGGCCGTCGGCCGCACCGTAGGGGGACTGCGGCGCGGGCTCGCCCCAGGCGCGTCCGGCACATGCCCCGGCAGGCTCACCGGCCCGCGCCCCGGCGAGCGCGCCGCACGCCGAAAACCGGGTGCGCCCGGGCCGCCTCGCCCGGCATCATGGCCGACGTGATCACTCGTACTCGCCGAAAGGCCGATGCCGCGTAGACGGCCGGGCGCCCTGCGCACCGAACGACCTGCCTCCTCCATCTGGGGGCCGACCCCGCCGGTGCGGATCCACGGCCTCTCCGCCCGGGCGAGCCTGGTCATCCACCGGGTCGAGTACCTGAGCGGCGGTATCCACCTCGACCCGGGCGCCACCGACCGGGCGCTGCGGCGCTACCGCGAGTTCCTCCGGCCGTCGGGCAGCCGTCCGCTGTACCCGCGGGAGGCGTTCTGCGGATGCCCCGGATGCTCCTTCGACGACGTCAGGTACGCGCGTGACGTGCTGGAGGACATCCTGCGGCGACTGCCGGAACGGACCCGTGCCGAACTCGACCGGCTCGTGCGGCCGCTCGACGCCGAGCTCCTGCGCCGCACGCTGCCGGACCCCTTCGCCCACCGGCGGCAGTGGCGGACCGAGTACTGGTGGTACCGCCGCCTGGCCGACCGCTCGGAATGGGGCTGACGCGCCCACCCGGGGACGGCGACGGCCTCTTCCTCTCCCCCATCCCGCCGGACCGGGCCCGCTCAAGGTGGCCGGGCGTTTCGGTGCGGTGGGCCTGCTCGTCCTCGACGCCGCCGGACCCGCTCTGCGTGCCTTCCCGGTGACGGCCCGGTAGGCCCGGGAGCTCGCGACGTCGTCGCCCGAACCGATCACGCCGGAACCGATCACCTTCGGGCACTGCACGGCCGGACGGGACGCGTCCGCGCGCTGCTCACGGGAGCCGGGGTCGCCGCCGTGGTGGACGTGCGGACCGCTCCCGGCAGCCGACGCGCACCCGATCTGCTGCGCGAGCGGCTCGCACGGTGGCTGGACGTGGTGACGCATCCGGTCGGCGATGATCAGGACAGCGACCAGCCGACGGACGTACCCCGCCTGTCACTAGCCTGTTTGCCGACCCGTGGCGAATCCCCCACCACCCCGGCTCCCGATTCTCTGACCTGTGCGATTGCCCGCTTCCCAGAAGCCGATACGCCTGTCCGGGCGAGACATGTGCCGATCCGTCATGTTGCGGAGGTGACACAGCGTCGGTTACCTCAGCAGTGATGCACTATTCAGACTTTAGGCAACAGAACGGACAACGCTTCGCTGGAGGAGTTCTTGTGGGCAGTGCACGTGTTCGCCTCGGTGTCGGCCTGATGGCCGGTTTCCTGGCCCTTCCGATTCCAGTCGCCGCTGCGGCCGGTGACGCAAGTCTCGACATCCGCCCGCAGTGGACCTCCCACGGCTCCACTGTCACCGTGAGCACCACCGCATGCGGCGCCGACGTGACCTACGGCAAGGGCGAGTCCGAGGTCGCAGGCGCGTTCCACCTGTTCGAAGGCGAGAGCAAGGGCGTGCTCACCGGCGAGTTCACGGTACCGGAAGGATCTACGCCCGGCACCGACACCGTAACCGTCAAATGCCCGCCGCGGACCAAGATCACGGACTCGTACCAGCTCCCGACACGTCAACCGGACGGTGCCGTCGAGGCCGGTTTCGGAGACACAGGAGGGGAAGTCCCGCAGCTCGCTCTGGGCGCGGCACTGGTCGCCGCTGCCGCTGCCGGGGGACTGGTGAGGATGCGCCGCCGCTCGAAACGAAGCTGAGCCCCGCCGGCTCCCCCGGCTGGCGACACCCGGCCGGCTTCCGAGGCCTCCCTGGCCCGGAAGCCGCCGGGAACCGATCGTCGCCTCCCCTCTCCCCCCTGTAGACAAAGAACCCACCGCGATGGCCTCCAGGCGTACCAGCGACCCTTCCCCGTCCCCGTTCATCCCTTCGGCCAGGTCTTTGGCCTGGACGCTCGTGGCAGGGACCGTGCTCCTGGCCGGCGCGGTGCACGACGAGCAGCCACCACAGCCTTCCGCCGGCCAGGCACTCTCTCCGCTGCCAGGTGCCTCGGTGCACCGCACCGCCGCCCCGGCCGGCCCCGCCGTGTCCCCCCTCCCTCCCGCGGAACCGCTCCGGCTCCGGATCCCCGCCATCAACGTGAACGCCCCCGTCACCAAGCTGCACCTCGACTCGTCGGGGGCGCTCGAGCCCCCGCCCTCCGACGACCCCAATCGCGCCGGCTGGTACAGCGAGGGCACGGCACCGGGATCTGCCGGGACAGCCGTCACCGCGGGCCACGTGGACCTACCCACGGGCAACGCGGGCGTCTTCTACGGGCTCGGCGCCCTGACCAAGGGCAACACCATCGAGATCGACCGGGCGGACCGGCGTACAGCCGTGTTCACCGTCGACGCCCTCGAGGTCTACGACAAGGAACGCTTCCCGAGCAACAAGGTGTACGGCATCTCCGAGCGTGCCGAACTACGGGTGATCACCTGCGGCGGGGGCTACGCCAAGGACACCGGATACCAGGGCAACCTCGTGGTCTACGCGACACTCACCGCGGTCAGATGAGGCCATGGCTCGACGTCGGTCCGATCACCGGCCCGCACGTGGACGAGGTCTTCGCCGACTACGCCCGCCCCCGTGCAGTCCTCGTAGACGTACAGGTCAGAGCCTTGCGATCGTCATGCAGGCTGCTCGTTCCGTGGGGACGGGGGTCAGGAAGGCTTGACCGCCGAGACCGGGGTGGCAGTCACCTTGTTGTCGCACTCGGCCCACCACCCGTCGTTGAGGGCGACCTGATGCTTCCCGGAGTGCGGCAGCCCGATGACCATCGTCGGATACACCGCCGGGGTCCTGCCCGACACGCAGTAGCCGTCGCCCTCCCCCTGGACCTGGACGAAGGTCAGCTTCACCCACGCCTTGCCGTGCGGCCGGACCGTCACGGTGGCCGCCCTGCCGGTGGCGGTGACCTTGAGCGGGGTGTTGCGGGAGGGGGAGCCGTTGCCGGCGCCCGCGACCGTCGGATGGCCCTTCAGGACGCACGTCTTCCGGGAGACGTTGGTGAACTGCACGACCGCCGCTCCGGTCCCGGTCCCGACGGGCGGGTGGGCGGCCTGCCGGGCGCTGACCTGGAGGGCGGAAGCCGGGCAGGCGGGCGGCGGGGTGGAGGTGGTGGTGCTCGCCGCCATGGCGGTGCCGGTCAGGATGCCGGTCACCGCCGCCGCGACGGCCGTGACCGCCGTCGTCGCCAGAGCCGCCCTGCGAACGCCGTTGCTGTGCCGCATGCTGTCTTCCCCCTGAGTCATCTCGTACGCGGGTTTCGGTCGTCGGTTGTTGCCCCGCGGTACGCGTGGTCGTCGGTACGTGAGTGCAGACAGGGCGGGAGCGCGGCAGGTTCCGTGCGGCGACTGCTTGTGACGGAACGGTGACGGCAGGCTGCCTCCTGCGCAGATCGCCATCGGGGCGGACAGAAGGATCTCCAGCGCGCCCTTGTGCACAACGAACGCTGGTTGAGGCGGGGTTGATCGCACGTCGGCCACCAGGCGACACAGCCCTGTTCGTCCCCGTGCAGCTCGTCGGCGGGCCAGTGCTGGTACGGCGAACACAGGGCGGCGGAGTGGACCTGCACAGCCTGCGTCGCCTGGCCGGGAGTACCAGGATGCTGACGTCCGGTGCGGATCCGATAGGGGGCGGCGCTATTTCACCGCTCCGGTGCGGAACGGGTGACCGCCGTCGTCGATCCGTAGCGTGCCCGAGCGGGGGCCCTGCGTCCATCTCAGTTCGAGGTACCAGCGCACCTCGTTCTTCAACGTGTGCGTGGTGACGTCCAGGACCAGCGGGGTCCCGGCGGACGCCTGGTACGGGAAGCCGCGCCTCGGGCTCACGGCACGGGGTTCAGGGGCGTCCAGGTCCACGGCGAACGGGTGCTGTGCGTCGGCGCCTTGGCAGTCCGCGTAGGTGACTCCGGCGGGCGGGGCTTCGGCGGACAGTACCCGGACGTCCATGGCGGTCATGGTCACGGGGTCCTCTGCCGTGCTTCGCACCTTCAGGCGGACCGTCGTGGGCCGGGTCGTCCGAGTGCCGTCCGTCGGAGGGCAGACGTCGGCGGGCGGGACGACGGCCGCCGAAAGGGGGATGCTCCCTCCGGCCGCCCCGGCCTCATCGGTCGACGGGTCGGGCACCGTGACGGCCGGGACCGTCAGGTCCGGTACCGACTCGGCGCGGTACCGGTCGATGGCCAGCGCTCCGGAGGTGCTGAGGGCGACCACGGCGGCCCCCAGCGCGACGTACCGCGAGACGAACCGGCGGGATCGCGGCCTCGGCTCCTCGACAGGCGGCGGGCTCTGGACGACCGGTACCGGCGCGGGCACCGGTACCCCCGCCCCCTCCGACGCGGTCGTCCCCCTCCCGCGCCGGGCCTGGTCCGCCACCGCCCATCGCCGGTGCAGCTCCAGCAGCTCCTCGGGGTCCGCCCGGCAGATCCGGCCGAAGCGTTCGACCGGGGCGAATTCGGCCGGCACCGAGTCACCGGTGCAGTAGCGGTGCACCGTCGAGGTGCTCAGGTGCAGCCGGCCCGCGAGAGCTCCGTAGCTGAGGCCCGCGCGCTCCTTCAACGCGCGCAGCATCTCGCCCAGCCCGGCCGCCGTATCGGCGTCCCTCACCGTCCCCACCCCACCCACACGTCCCGCCCCGTGTCCCCTGCTGCCGCATTCCGCCTGGTCAGGCGATGCGGAACGTCCCAGCGTCCCGGGACGGCCGTCCGAGCTGGCCCGGGACCGACGTCCCGGGCAGGCTGCGATCACCAACCGGCGAGCCCGATAAGAGGATCATCACACACCTCGCCGGACGACTCGCGCGCGCCCGCGCGGCCCTTCAGTGGAACGACCGATCCGCCCCAGGATGGAAATGATCACCGTCATACGCCAGACCCGCTCGTCCCGGAGATTGCCGATGCGCCGGCCGGCGACGGTGGCGAGAAGCACCGTGTTCGGTGTGCTCCTCGCCCTGCTGCTGTCCGTCTCCGGCGTCTTCCTCTCCGCCACCCCCGCCCGGGCGAACGACTACTACAGCAGCATCACCGAAGCCTCCGCGGCCAACATCGACTGGATGTCACGCGTCCCGGACGGGACCAACCTCGCCTGGCTCTCGGTGCCCGGCACCCATGACAGCCTCGCGCTCTGCGGGGACACCCCGGACCCGGACACGGGCCAGTGCTCGGGCATCGTCACCAGCATCACTCAGACGCAGGAGAACCACGGCTTCAGCGCGAAGACCCTGACCACCCAGTTCGACGCCGGCATCCGGGCGCTCGACATCCGGGTCCGGGTCGACAAGGGCGACGAGGGGCTGAAGTTCACCGTCCACCACGGCGCCACGTATCAGTACGCCAACTTCACCGACGTACTGAAGGCCACCTCCCGCTTCCTGAGCGACCACCCCGGCGAAACCGTCCTGATGAACCTCAAGGCGGAGTGCACCGGCTCCACCTTCTCCTGCAAGGACGCCGACGGGTTCGGGACCGATGTGTGGCGCAAGAAGATCTTCGACTCCTACCTGAACGGCCGCTCGTACACCGGGGACGGCAACGAGAGCACCCCGTCGACCGCCTGGCGCGACCTGTTCTGGGGCCCCTCCGTCACCGGCAGTGGCCAGTCGAACCGCGTCCCGACGCTCGGCGAGGTACGCGGCAAGGTCGTGCTCCTCGGCTACCGGAACACAGCCGGCGGCATCTTCGGCGGCTACGGGCTCGAGCAGCCCTACCCGTCCGGCGGCTCCAACGAGGAGTACGTGCAGGACGACTTCGAGCTGGCCACCATCAGCGACATCGACGACAAGTGGGAGAAGGTCCGAGCGCACCTGCGTCGGACCAACGGCACCTGGGACGGCAGCCGCCCCGGTGAGAAGGACGCCAAGTACAAGCAGGACGCCCTGTATGTGAACTACACCAGCGCCTCGGGGAGCGGCGTCCACCCCTACACGGCGGCGGGCGGTACCCCGACGGCGACCGGTGTGAACAACTTCCTCATCCAGTGTCTGCGCGCCGAGAAGGACCGGTGCCCGGAGTTCTACGCAGGACGCGACGACCGGTTCGGCGGGCGGTCCGATCTGGACCGTATGGGCGTCATGATGATGGACTTCCCCGGCGGCAAGCTCATCGACGAGATCATCACGCGCAACTCCGTGACGCACACCGACATCCGCGACGTCATGGTGGTCGGCGATTCCATCAGCCACGGGTACGAGGGCGACCACACCTGGCGCTACCGGCTGTGGGACTGGGCCAGGAGCACAAAGTGGCCGGTCACCTTCGTCGGACCGTACCGGGGCACCGTGCAGCAGGCCGACGCTCAGCCGCCCCAGCCGCCGGTTCTGGGCGAGAGCAGCGGCGGCGAGCCCACGGAGCCCCTTCCGGGCGACGCGCGCGTCCAGGGCGAGTACGCCGGGGACGTGAATGCCGGGTTCTCGATCGGCGGCTCGGCTCACTACGCCCTCTGGGGCCGTTCACTGACCCGGACCGTGCCGACCATCAAGCCGGTGATGCAGGAGCTGAAGGCCAAGGGCCGCGCGCCCGACCTGCTCCTGGTCGAGCTGGGCTTCAACGACATCGGCTGGTACGGGGCGGGCGCCGATCTGGTCGCCACCATGAAGAAGTTCGTGGACAACGCGCGGGCGGCCGACCCGGACGTGCGGATCGTCCTGGCCAACGTCCCCCAGCGGACCACCCTGGGCGACGCGAACCCCCAACTCCCCCAGCGCATCAGCGACTACAACGCGGCCCTCGCCAAGGCGGCCCCCGGCTGGAGCACCAGCGCCTCACCGGTGGAGCTGGCCGACCTCAACAAGGCGATGGGCTGCGACCCGAAGGCGACGACCTGCGCCACCACCTACGACGGACTGCATCCCAACGCCCTCGGCGAGTACCGCATCGCCCAGGCGTTCGGCGCGGTGCTGCACAAGGAGTTCGGCATCGGCGCCGCCGCACCCGACGTACCGGACAGCGCACCCGACCGGTCGCTCGCCACGCCGTCCGGCATGAAGTTCGACGGCGGCCGGCAAGGCGTCACCGCCACCTGGAACAAGGTCTTCGGCGCGCACACCTACGACGTCCAGTGGCGTGACGTCACCACCGACCCGAACGCGGACTGGCACGACGTGGTGCCCGGCGTGAGCGCCCCGCGCTACGACATGTCCTGGCAGTTCACCGACCAGCCCTACGACGGCCACACCTACGAGGTGCGGGCCCGCGCGGTCGCCGGTGACGGCGCGGCCAACCGTTCCTCGTGGTCCTCGGCGGTCCGGGGCAAGGCGGCGCCGACGACGGCGGGGCGGCCGCCGGGGCTCACCGCGACGGCCGGCGCGGGCTCGATCGACGTGCGCTGGTCGGCGCCGACCGACTCGCACAGCGGCTCGATCGTCCGGTACGCGGTGTGGGTGAACGACAAGAGCACCCCGGCGAACCACTCCCGGATCATCGGCTACCCGTCGTCCGCCCGCTCCGCCAGGGTCACGGGGGTCACGGCGGGTCATGAGTACGTGATCATGGTCTGCGCCTGGAACGCGTCGGGTGAGGGCAAGCCGAGCATGAGCGACACGGTGGTCCCGGGCTAGCGACCGGGTGCGCTGTCTGCGCCGAGCGCTCCGTTCGGGGGTACGTTCCCCGGGCGGGGCACTCGGCCACAAGCGTCGAGAAGCGGGCTCGCATGACGACGGGAAATGGGCTCTTACGGCTCTGATCTCGATGCGTCGGCCAGGGCGCGCCGAACTTCCGCCGCGGGGAAGGGAGTGCTCTTGCTCTGCGTGAGTAGTCGATGATGGAAGTCGTCCAGGACGAGTGCGTGTGGAGCGTGACGATCGATGATCGCGACGATGTCGGGCGGAACGTCGGCGGGTTGGTGACCGTCGACCCACGCACGCAGGAACGCCCCGTGTTCGCTGCCACCACGCACGTCGTCCGGCAGGTGATAGCGAAGCAGGTGGCTTGGTGCGTAGGAGCGGTCGTAGACGAGGTGATCTGCGAGGAAAACGCGTTCCTGCGCCGAGAGTTCGAAATTGCGGCTCAACGCGAGCCCGAAGTCTGCGAAGTACACTCGCCGGCCGTCGGTGAGCAGATTGGCGAAGTGCGCGTCGAAGTGGACCAGTCCGCGCGCGCTCATGAACTCCGTCCCCCGCAGCAACTCGTTCTCGACCCATCGACAGGGCGACTCGCCTTCCGGCTTCGGTAGGGCCGCATCACGGCTGTCGCCGAGCAACGCGGCGAGCGTCTGCGGCACATGCTCCAGGAAGAGCACCAGGCTGAAGGAGGACCTTCCGATGGCCTCCAGCCGACGACGTACGGCCGACGAGCCCTCCCAATGCGCCACGGCCCCCTCAACACCGCCGAACCCGTCGACGAAGCCAGCAGGGGGGCTGTCCGGCAATACCCGCCAGTGATACAGCAGCGGGAAACCCGCGTGGTCGTTGTTCAATGCCCAGCCTGTCGTCATGATGTGCGCGGCCAGCTCACGCCAGGCACCGAACCCTGCCGACCCCACCCCGTACTGGTAGCAGAGAGGAAGATCGAACACGTTTGCAGTCGACCGCACGTATCCCGGCTGCACCTCGATGTCCGTCAGCGGGACCCTCTTGACGAAGACGCGGGTGCCTGCGACTTCCATCTCCGCCGACCTGCCCCCGATACCGGAGCCGAGACTCGGCGCGGCGGACACCGCATCCCCCAGCCGACGGTCGCTCAACAGGGCCAGCTCTGCTCCCACGGCCGCGTGAGCAGACACACGCTCGGAATGCCCTGAGTCGGTCACATCCATCGACGGCTCCAGCCCGACATCGAAACCAGCTTCTGTTGATCATGCCAGGGCGTGACCGCGACTCCCGAAGCGCCGCCGGGCCTCAGCCACGATCCGAGCGTGGTCCCATCTCGTCGGCCGGGGCCGCGAACACCGTCCCAGTACGGCTCAGGGCGCCAGCACGAACCTGCCGAACACCTTCCCCGCGTCCATGTCACGGTGGGCCAGCACCGCCTGGTCCAGCGGCAGCACTGCATGCACGACGGTGCGCAGGTCACCGTGCGCAGCATCGGCGAAGTGGGCCGACCGCACGGCCTGCCGGTCGGGGCCGGGCACGGTGTCGGAGCTGAAAGCGGCGAACGACAACGACCTGCGGAAGGCGTCCATCAGCCGCATGCCGAAGTCCGCCGGCGGCTGCCCACCGACCACACCGACAGCCACGTACCGCCCGTTGGAGGTGAGCTTGTCCAGGAAATGGGGAAGCCGAGGACCCCCCACGACGTCGATCACCACGTCGAAGCCCGCCGGTGCGTCCGGGCCGCCCTCACCGGAGCGGTCAAGGACGTGGGTCGCGCCCAGGTCCCGCAGGCGTGCGCCACGCTCCACCGACGAGGTGGTGACGGCCACCGCGCTCGCACCGCCCCTGGCTGCGAGCTGGACCGCAGTAATCCCGATGCTGCCCGCAGCACCGCGCACGAGCAGCGTCTCGCCGGTCGTGAAACGGGCCCGGTCCAGGGCGAAGTGGGCGACCACGCCGGAGCCGCCGAGGGTCACTGCGTCAGCGCCGGTCAGGCCGTCGGGCAGCGGAAGGACGTCCTCGACCAAGGCGACGGCCTGCTCGGCGTACCCACCGGACAGGCCGGTGAACGCCCACACCCGCCGCCCGACCCACGAGGCGTCCACGCCTCCTCCCACCGCGGTGACCGTTCCCGCGACCTCGCTGCCGAGGACATGGCCCTCCCGGAAGCCGTAGGCGGCAAGCGTTCCCTGGCGGATCACGGCGTCCACACCGCCTACCCCGATCGCCTCCGTGGCGACCCGCACCTGCCCCGGGCCAGGAAGCGGCACGGGCACATCGACGACCTCCAGACCATCGGGGTCTCCGAACGTCCTGATCACGACGGCTTTCATCTCGGCTCCTCGGATCGGTGGAAAGATGGATCGCGGCTGCGGCCGCGGGCGTCGAGCCGGCCCCCACGCCCGAGACCTCACCGGCGAAGTGCCGGGCCGGGGCGGCAGCACCGCCACCGGACCGTAACGGACGCCCCCGTCCGTCTGGCTAAAGTGAGAAACGATGACCAGCCGATTGCCTCGGACCGTGCGCTCCGACGCCCGCGACAACCGGGCCTGCATCCTGGACGCCGCCCGCACGGTGTTCGGCGAAGAGGGCCTGAGTGCGCCCATGCGCGAGGTCGCCCGGCACGCAGGTGTCGGCCCCGCCACGCTGTACCGGCACTTCCCGGCCAAACAGGCACTGATCGCAGAGACGTTCGCCGAGCAGCGACGCGCCTGCCACGCCGCCGTCCGCGACGCCCTTACGGACCCGGACCCGTGGCACGGATTCCGAAGCCTCATCGAGCGGATCTGCGAACTCCACGCGCACAGCCGAGGATTCGCCGACGCCTTCATGACGGCCTTCCCCGAGGCCATGGACTTCGCCGCCGACCAAGAACAGACGCTGCGCGCGGTCGCAGAACTGACCCGCCGCGCCCAGAAGACCGGCCGGCTGCGCCCCGGCTTCGTCGTCGACGACCTGATCCTCATGCTCACGGCCCACCGGGGCCTGCAAGACACGCCGCGTGCCGCCCGGGCCACGGCCTCCCGCCGCTTCGCCGCCTACGTGATCGAGGCCTTTCGCGCCGCACCAGAGACGGGAGCGCCTACGCCGCTGCCGCCAGCACCACACCTGCACCTCACCAACTCACGCAGCACGCCGTAAACCCCGCCGGCCGGACGATGACCGCCTGGCTGCGGGGGCTCTACCTGCCACCCGACGGGGTTCGCAGGTCCTTGCGCAGGAGAGTGCACATCGTCTCGTGGCGACGGACGGAACGGCTGGAATACCGCGACCACCCGGACGCCCGGACCGGCGAGAGAGCTCGCGGCGGCGAGGTCCGCGCTCTCCTCGTCGGGATGGTGGGCGTAGGAGTCGTGGACCCGCACCCCGGCCGACTCTCCGGCCGGGGTCATGCGACGCGCCACCCCGTCGAAGCACAGCAGGCTGTGGTGGGCCGCAAGCCGATAAGAGGTCCCTCAGGTACAGGCGGGAGCGGGGCCGACGGGGCACTGGACAGCAAGCCCGAGCGCCGACACGATCGCGTTCATGACACCCGAGGATGCCATTATCGCCACTGCCGACCGGATCGCGGAGCTGCTGAAGGCAGGAGCCGCACCGCACACGCCGCTACGGGGCGCAGAGTGGACGGTGGGAGAGGCGGCGGCGCACCTCGCGCTGGCTGGGAAGCTGATGGCCGACATCGGGGCGGGCGCGGACCGCCCCTACGGCAACGGGACGCCGAGCGGCCTTGCGGCGGCCAACCGCGCCGCTCTGGCTGTCTTCCCGCAGCGGGATCCGGCGGTCCTCGGCGCGGAGATCGCAGCTGGCGCCCGGGACTTCGTCGCGGCCGCGGCCCGCCGGAGTCCGCGCGAGGAGGTGGTGACCCCCATGGGGCCGATGAACATGGCCACCCTGGGCTCGTATCTGCTCACGCACCTGCTCGGACACGGATACGACATCGCGGTCGCGCTGCGCGGGCCCCACATGGTCAACCGGGAAGTGGTCGCGTTCACGCTGCCCTTCATGCGACTGGCCATGCCGCGTGTAGTGAACGCCGGCGCGGCCGACCACCATGCGTGCTACCTGTTGCGGATCGGCAGCGACCGCTTCGCCGTCACCTTCGCGGACGGTGTGCCTACGGTCTCCGACGCCCCGCCCCGGCGGCCTGACTGCACGATAGCCATTGACCCTGTCGCCTTCCTCCTCCTCGCCCTGGGCCGCTGGACCGCCCCCACCGCCATGGCCCGCGCCAAGGTCGTCACCTGGGGCCGCAAACCGTGGCTGGGCCTGCGCTTCCCGCTGCTCTTCACAGCGCCATAGACGAGCAAGCCGACTACCACCGGACGACCGCGCACCTGGCACTGGGCGCCGATACCGACCGGACCGCACGCTCCATGGCCTGCGGCATGCTCTGGTCCTTCAGCTCGATCTGTACAGCCGGGTAAGGGCAGCCTACGGAAAGCGCCGCACCGAGCCGCGATCCTCCCGACGTCGTCCGACGTGTGAAGGCCGCGGCAGGGTGGCGTCGGTGCGGGCAGCCAGTGCCGTCATCCGCAGAGTGCGCCTCGGCGCCTGGGACAGCGGGGCAAGTGCGCAGTACTCGAAATGGGTGAGGTTCGGGTCATGACGCAGTTGAGTGTCACGGACACCGGGCATCAGTTCAAGCACGGCCGCCAAGCGAATCCGGGCGACTGCCTGGCGCTCGTCCAGCCAGGGAGCAGGTATAGCTCCAAGCTATCGAATAGTTGACGATACAACCATGCCCATCTGTGGTTTTGCGCGTAGCGCCAACCAATGAGAAGGAGTCCGGTCGTGGCAGACGTTTCGATCGTCGGCAAGGGCAACATGGGGCAGGCCATCTCCGGCGTCCTCACCAAGGGCGGCAGCGCTGTGGAGCTACTGGGAAGCGAGGACGCGGACAAGCCGCTCAGCGGCGAGATCGTGATTCTGGCCGTGCCGTTCCCGGCCGTCGACCAAGTGCTCGGCCAGCGGTCCGGGCAGTTCGACGGAAAGATCGTCGTCGACATCTCCAACCCGCTGGACTTCGAGACCTTCGACAGGCTCACGGTGCCCGCCGACTCCTCCGCCACCGCACAGATCGCCGGCAAGCTCCCGAATGCTCGCGTGATCAAGGCGTTCAACACCAACTTCGCCGCCACCCTGACCTCCGGCAGCGTGGGCACCCTGGAGACCACCGTGCTCATCGCCGGTGACGACACCGACGCCAAGAGCACCCTGGCCGACCTCGTCACCGCCGGCGGTCTGAAGGCGATCGACGCCGGGTCGCTGAAGCGGGCCCGGGAACTTGAGGCCATTGGCTTCCTGCAGATCACGCTGGCCGCGGCCGAGAAGACCCCCTGGACCGGTGGCTTCGGCATCGCGGGCTGACCCGAACGCTCGCCATCACAGCGGGGGGCCGCACCCGAACAAGTCGCTTCCGCGTGTCCTCCATGCCTGGAAGTCCTCGTGTGACCAACACGGCGCCCCGCTCGCCGAAACCTTCCGCGACGTAGGCGCACACGCGGTCCACGACCTCATCCGCGTCCCACTCGATCCGGTTCAGCACCAGCAAGTCACGATCTACCGCCGGAGTACCAGGCAGTCCGTCGCAATGGCTCACGGGTCGGTCGGGCCAACGGGACTGCTGCCTGGCCGTTCACCCGCAGACGTGACCGGTCGCCCGAAGGTTCGTATAGGACGGTTTTCCCGTTCCTGACTCCGGGCCCGCGCATCTCGCCGATCATGGGCGAGAGATGACCGCGCACCCGCTCCCCCTCGCCCACCTCCTCCGTCCGTCCGTCGGCGGCACGGCCGGGACGCAAGCACTGCCGGCCGTCGGCCTGGCTACCACCGCGACGGCTCTGGCCGCAGCCGGCTACCACCTGGTTTTCGAGCGCACCGCCTCCCTCACGGCATGCCTGGTGGTGGCGTTCGTCCTCTTCTCGGCTGCCCTGCTGCGCGCGTCCGGGCCCGGCGCCCTGCTGCCCGACGTCGGCACCATGGTCCTGGCGCAGGCAGCGGCCTGCTGTTGGTTCGCCTTCGCCGCCTCAGAACCCCGCCCCACGGGCGGGGCGTTCCACGGAGGCGCAGGTGGCGCGATGCACCTGCTCATGACCGCGGTCACTGTGGGCGCCCTGCGAGCCGTGGCACGCTCCCGGTTCGAACTCCGCGCCATGATGCAGACGGGTCTGCGCACGTTCGTGCACCGTCTTTGCGTTCTCGTGTCAGCGCGCACCTCCGCGGTCGCGACCGTGGATCCGAGCCGGCTGTCCGGATCCCTGTCTGACGACGGCGACGAATGCCTCTTCGAAGTGCTGCTGGTCGGCTCGACCGGACGTCGAGGCCCTCCGTAACACGGCCCGGTCGGTCCCACCTCGCTCTCGACGCACCATCGATCGCTTCGGCGCGCCCACGGACCGGCCGATCGCGCACCTCACCCGGCGCGGCCGGGTCGCCTGCCTCGCCGCGACACCAGAAACCCAGGTACCCCCATGACCACTCCACGCATCGACGTTGTTCACGCCGGCGACCTCACGCCGAAAGATCTCGGCCTCTGGAACGACCTGCGAAGGGCCACTGCCACCGCCAATCCCTTCATGAGTGCGGAATTCACCCAGGCCATCGGCCGGGTGCGCCGCGACGCCCGGGTGGCGGTACTCCGCCGAAACCGGCAGCCCGTCGGCTATTTCCCCTACCAACGCGGCCGCTGGGGGCACGGCAGGGCGCTCGGTCTGGGCGTCTCGGACTGCCAGGGAGCTGTCCTGCCACCCGACGGCGTCCACCTCGACGCGCACCACCTCATGCGCGCCTGCGCCCTGAACGCCTGGGAGTTCAACCACCTCGAGAGCAGCCAGGACCTCTTCCTGCCGTACGCGACGGGCCAGTTCGCTTCCCCGGTCGTCGACCTCGCGCAGGGTTTCGATGCGTACGAGACTCACCTCCGAAGCCGCTCACGAAGCTTCCTGAAATCGACCCGCGCCCAGGAACGCCGCATGACACGCCACCTCGGCCCTCTGCGCTACGTCCACGACGAACGCGACCCGGCGGCCCTGCGGACCCTCGTCGACTGGAAGTCGGCCCACTACCGCCGCACCGGCCGCCGTGACCCCTTCGACCAGCCGTGGATCGCCAACCTCGTGCGTCTGCTCGCCGACACCAACACACCGGACTGCTCGGGCATGCTCTCGGTGCTCTACGCCGCCGACCGCCCGGTCGCCGCCCACTTCGGGCTGCGCTCCGCCACCGTCCTGTCCTGCTGGTTCCCCTCCTACGACCGCGCCCTCGCCACCTACTCACCCGGCCGCGTCCTCTACCTGCGCATGATCGAGGCTGCCGCCGCGGCCGACATCCGCCTGGTCGACTTCGGCAGGGGCGAGGCGGCTTACAAGAACTCCTTCAAAACGGGGGACCTCGTGGTCCACGAAGGCGCCCTGCGCACGACCGGGCCAGGTGCGGCCCTGCACTGGCTCCGCCATGAACCGAGGCGGGCCGCCCACCGGCTGGTGCGGGAGCAGCCCGCGCTGCGGGGTGCGGCGGTGCGAGGGCTCGAGCTCGTCGGTTCACTGCGTGGGCGCTGACCACGGGCGCCCGCTTGCGGCGGACTCAATCCGCTTTCTTGCACAGTTCACCGAAGCGGGGGGAGTTCGGAGGAGACCGCGTGCTCTTGAACGGGACGCCTCTTGCCGGGTACTGCCCGCACTGTCCATCGGACGACGGTCACCTGCCCTTGGAGCGCCCTGGCCGAAACTCACATTACGGATGGGCGTGTGCATGACTACCTTGCACGGTGACCGCATGACGACAAGGGGGACATATGAGACGCGTCTTGTTGTACCTGGTGGCGCTCATCGCGACGGTGGGCTTCGGCGTCTTCGGCACCTCGACGAACGCCGGCGCGGCGAGCAACCCCTGCGGCGGGTCGCCGTACGCCTGCGCCGACGGCACGTTCAACGTATGGAACGGCGACAACGGCTCGCGCTGTGAATGGGTCGGCAACGCCTCCTCGCTCGGATCGTGCACCAACAAGAACTATCTGATCGCCAACTTCGGCTACCGGTGCTCTGGTTGCGACTGGATCCGCCTCTACTGGGGCACCTCGTACACCGGCGCCTACTTCTGCATCCCGCCCGGCTACACCTACGGACAGGCCACGTCCCCGAACCTGACCTTCAACCGCGGCAGCGGTCTCTCGGGCTACGGACAGAACATCTGGTACAACGCGGCTTCGGCGAAATGGAGCGGAGCCTGCTGAACGACGACTCCGCTCCCCCACCCCGCCTACGTCGAGGCACCTGCCGCTTCCAGCAGGTGCCTCGCCGCCGTCCGCACGACGGTATCGAGCCACGGATCGGTCGCTGAACCGGAGGCAGTTCTTCACTGCTGACCCAAGCGCCCGGGCTCATTCCGGGATGACCAGCCCCAACTCGCGCAATCGCGGCAGGCATGCGTCCAGACACGCCTCGACGGAGGCAGCGTCCGTGCGCACAAGCAGATCCTCGCGGAACGGGGCTCCGCTCGCGACAAAGGTCCATGACTTCACGCCCACGCGCATCCGCTCGGCATCAGCCTTGAAGGCAGCCGCACCTCCTATGTGATGAACTATGGCCCGGTTCGGAGAAGTTGATCTCTTCTCGAACAGGAGAGCGGAGGGACCGTGGACCTTGGTGGGGGGATGTGGCAGCGACTGATCGCCGTGGTGCTCGTCATGACGGTGGCGGCCGGGTGCACGGGACAGGGCGAAGGCTCGGGCGGCGGAAACGACGAAGACCTGCTGCGGAACCACGACTGGACGCAGATGCCGGGCACCAGCGCGCGAGACGACATCCTGCGGGTCAGCGCGTTGGATCGGCGCATCGTGGAGCAGGACTCCTCCGGCGGCCAGCCCAACCCCCCGCTGAACCTGGCCGGCCCGCACCTCAGGTCCGATGGCGACTTCACCGTCACCGCGCGCATGTCCGGTGTGGGTGACGACGGCGGCGACTCATGGCTGCGGCTGTACGGACGGGTACCCGTCATCTACGACGAGTGGCGGCAGGAGCGGCCCTCACTGCGCGTCGGCGTGACGGCCGACGGACAAGTGAAGGTACAGATATGGGACGGCAAGAGCGATGGGCCGGCCATCTCCAAGGATTTCGACTGCGGCTGCTCGGGGACGGTGACGCTCGCCGTGTCGAGCATCGGTGACACCTTCCACGTGAAAGCCGACGGACGGCGGCTGGGAACCGTGCACGACCCGGGGGTGTTCGCCGAGGGCACTGTCTGGTTCGGTCTGGAGGCGGACGCGGGCGAAGACGAGCGCCGCGAGGGATGGAGTCTCACGCAGCTGCTCGCGCGGGCGGAGAGCGGTGACTCGCTCCGCGTGATCGAGGCGCCGCAGCTACGCCAGGAGCAGTCAGACGACTCGCTGCGCGCGCGGGCCGCGGACGTGGGGCGGCCGTTCGACGTCGGCACCGCCCTGGCCGAGAACCCGCTGCTCACCGACTCACGCTACCGGGCGCTCGCGGGAAGCCAGTTCTCCATGCTCACTCCCGAGAACGCGTTCAAACCGCAGTTCCTCCACCCACGCCCGGGCGTCTACGACTTCGGCGACGCGGACCTGGTCGTACGCTTCGCCCGCGCGAACGGCATGAAGGTGCACGCGCACACCCTCGTCTGGCACGAGGCCCTGCCCAACTGGATGCGGGAGAACGACGGCCCCCAGGAGGTGCGTCGGACCATGCTCCAGCACATCACCATGGTCGCCGGGCACTTCAAGGGAAAGGTCGCGGAATGGGATGTGGTCAACGAGCCCATGTCCGACGACGAGAAGAGCTACACCAACGGGGATCTAGGCCTGCGCTCCGACCAGAGCCCGTGGTTCGAGGCCATGGGCGAGGAGTACATCGACGAGGCCTTCAGGGCCGCCCACCGGGCCGATCCGAAGGCACGGCTGTTCCTCAACGAGTACGGCATCGAGGAGGAAGGCGAGCGATGGGACGCTCTTTACGATCTGGTCAAGCGGCTCAAGAAACGCGGCGTACCGATCGACGGCGTAGGTTTCCAGAACCATGAGTACACAGCCGGCGACCGCACCGACCCGGAGACCTTCCGCAGCCATGTGCAGGATCTGGCGGAGCTCGGGGTTCAGGCTCGGGTGTCGGAGATGGACGTCCCCATACGTGAGGACGAGGAGGACGGGCGGCAGACCCAGGCTGATGAGATGGCGGGCAAGCTGCGGGTCTGCCTGGAGGAGCCGAACTGCACATCGTTCTCCACATGGGGATTCACCGACCGGTACGGTTCTACCGCCGACACCAAGATCTACCCTCCGCGCATGGCCGATTCCCTGCCGTGGGACGCGGCTCTGCGGCCGAAGCCGGCGTACGAGCGCCTGCTCGAGGCCTTCGACGAGGCGTGAGTGGACGTCAAGTCCGATCTCCCTCCGTTCTTGATCACAGCCGGTTCGCGCGGGTCGCGGTGAAGCTGCGGCTCGCGAGATCGTCGTGCACCGGCGGGACGGCCTTCTTGCTCTTGCCGCGCTTCGTGCCGAACACGCCCCATCAGCGGTATTCCCGGCGATGCCGATCGCTCCTACTGCTGGAGCTCGATGACGTCGGCGACTACGCAGCTGACGTTGTCGGGGCCGCCAAAGGCGTTGGCGAGGGCGATGAGTTCACGGACGGCCTGCTCGGGCTCGCTGATCTCGGCGAGCACTCGGTGGATCTCCTGGTTCGGCACGACAGTCGACAGGCCGTCGGAGCACAGCAGATATCGGTCCTCCCCCTGCGCGTCATGGAGACGCATGTCGGGGTCGGTGTCGGTTCCTGGGCCCAGGGCCCGCACCAAGAGCGACCGTTGGGGGTGGGAGGCGGCTTCTTCCGGGCTGAGGCGTCCGTCGTCGACCATCGACTGGACCATGGTGTGGTCGTGGGTGATCTGGAACAGCTCTGCCCCGCGCAGGAGGTAGACGCGGGAGTCGCCGATGTGGACGAGGGCCAGCTGTGATCCGGTCCAGAGCATCGCGGTGAGGGTCGTGCCGGTGCCTTCGGATGCTGAGCCCGTTCCGGCAACGTCGTGCACGGCCTGCTTGGCCTGTTCGATGACGTCTTCGAGGACGTCGAGGAGGTTGCCGGCCGGGAAGCCGTCCGTTTCGAGGTGCTTGAACGCGTCGATGGCGGCTGCGCCGGCAGGGGCTCCTTGGCTTCCGCAGCCGTCGGCGACAGCAAGGAGCCGGCATCCCGCGTACGCGGTGTCCTGGTTGCTCTCGCGGACGAGGCCCTTGTCGGAAAGAGCGGCGTAGCTGATTCCGAGGGACTTGGCGGTCGGGGACATGGTGGGGTCCTTCCGTGACAGGTGGTCGATGAGGAAGGTGGCCAGGTCCCGCCGTGCGGCGGTGTCGGCCTCGACCTGGGCCCAGAACGCGCGGACTTCTTGTCCCGCCGGGCCCGCTTCCAGCGCGCAGACGTGCTGAATGCGGGCCAGCGGCATGCCCAAGCGCCGGAGCCAGGCGACCAGGCGGGCTTGGTCCAACTGGTCCGGTGCGTAAAGGCGGTAGCCGGTCACCGGGTCGACGCGTGCGGGGGTCAGCAGGCCGAGCTCGTCGTAAAGACGCAGCGCCTTCGGCGACAAGCGGGACGCCTTCGCGAACGCCCCGATCGTCAGCAACCCCATGCTCACTCCTCCTCATGCCGAGCGCATCGCCCGGCCCCACTGATGCTGTGGCCTCCCCCAAGGTGAAGGTCAACCGCGGGTCGTTCTGAGGCCTGCCCGATCGTCTCCCATGGACGGCGATGACCTCTACCGGCCCGCGTCGCCGTGCGGTCTCACGGCGGAGGTGTCCATGAGGTCGGTGCGTCGAGCCCGCCACCACGGCACAAGCTGGACGACGCCGAACGCCACCTCGGCGACAAAGAACAGCCCCAGCCAGCGCGGGGCACCGTGTGCCAGCGCATACGCCTGCCACACGGCGAAAAGCGTGCGCGCGATGCCGTCGAACAGTCCGTGCACCGGCAGCGGGTTGATGATCCGGAGCAGTGCCCAGACGACCACCACCGAACCCATCAGGTTCGCGTAAAGGATCTCTATCGGGTCGAGGGCAGGCAGGACGCCCAGCCCGAGCGCCTCACCGGCCTGCTGTAGCGCGTCGTGCACCAGGGCGTAGGTCCACGGCGTGGCGAAACCGGCTGTGACCACGAGGTCGTACCAAGCACTTGTGCGCATGACGCGAAGGTAGGCGGGGTGGGAAAGGGTGAAAGGACGGAACACGGCGAGGCTCCTGCTGGTCTCCTGCACGGACGCCGAAACGGTAAACAGTGGAGTAGTGTCCAAGGTCAAGTCCGCAGTTCAGGGGGAACCGTGCGTATCGGGGAGCTGGCCGCGCAAGCGGGACTGACCAGGGACACCATCCGTTTCTACGAGAAGATCGGTCTCGTCACGGGGCGGCGTCTGGCCAACGGTTATCGCGACTTCCCGCCGGAGGCAGTGCCTTGGCTTCAGTACGTCCGCACTGCTCAGACGCTCGGCTTCTCGCTGGCCGAGATCGCACAGACCGGCCAGGAACTGCGGAACGCGCCCGACACCGCCGAGGCGTTGTCCGCGCTGTTCAAGGAGAAGATCGAGGTTGTCGATGCGCGTATGGCACAGCTTGCCGCCCTGCGGGCCGAGCTCGATGCACGTGTCGGCACCGGATGCCCGCTGCGGGCGGCCGGCTGAGCCATCGCACACGGGGTGGGACGCCGCCGAGGTGGCGGCTGTCTACGGCGCGACTTTCCGCTCTTCGGCTTTGAGGCCGCGGAGTGTCCAAAGCCCGTACGAAGCCAGCAAGGGTTTGCCGATCATCCACTCTCCAGGACGGTAGTCGTCCGCTCGCACGAGCTTCTCAGCGAGATCAGGGCGCTGCCGTCGCAGGTACGCACGGGCCTTGAGCGCGTGAGCGGGTTGAGAGACGATCTTGATGCGATCGACATCCTCAAGCAGCGGGATCACGTTCGTGATGTTCTCCCATGTCGTCGCGCTCTGGTCCTCGAGAAGCACCGGCCCGTCGAACCCCAGCACCGAGTTCGCGTAGTCGGCCATCAGCTGGGCTTCCGCACCGTAGCTGCCGGTCGCACCCCCGCTGAAGATCACGAGGGTGCCCTTCCCACCGTCAGCGCAAACGGAGCGGATTCCAGCACGAACGCGCCAGCGGTTGACGAAGTTCGCCGTCGAGCGCGGGTTGCGGTAGCCCAGTACGACCACGGCTTCTGTCGCACCCCCGCAGCTCCCCACAAGGGACCGGGACCAGCGCCAGTTCAGCCACTCCCCCCAGACCAGGGCTGTAGCCCCGGCCATCGCCAGCCCTGTCCGTCGTCGCATGCCGCGACTCTAGAGCAGCGACCGACCCGAAGTCCTACCCGGACCAGGCTGTCCACGACGACCGTCTCGGCATCTACTTCTACCGAGCCGTCTACACCATCCCGTAGGCCCCGTCGGCAGAGGAGATACCGCTCGCGGCTCCTCGCTCCCGTGCGCCCGGCGGCCACTTCGGGCAACCGACGCATCCGCTGAGCAGCGGGAGCGACTTCCCCGTACAAACCACCTGCGCAAGTGATCTTTCGAATGGCACCATTGGGGCGGCATACACAACTTGTCCACATCTCCCCATCGAAAGAGTGAGCATCCGTAGATGCGAATATCTCTCGGCACGGCCCGCCGTACAGGTAGTGCGGCAGCGCTCTCCTTGGCCACAGCCCTCGCCGGGCTCGCCTTCCCTGCGACCGCGCAGGCGGCCGTGACCTGCTCGGCCGGCGTGTGGAAGGCCCAGTACTACGCCAACACCACCCTCTCCGGCACTCCGAAGGCCACCGTCTGCGACAGCGCCGTCGCCGAGAACTACGGCTCCGGCGACCCCTCCGGCGTGACCCTTCCGAAGGACAACTTCGGCGTCCGCTGGACCACCACCCGCAACTTCGGCTCCGGCGGCCCCTTCAACCTGAGCGTCGCCGTCCAGGACGGCGCCCGCGTCTACCTCGACGGCACCCGCAAGATCGACCTGTGGCGAAACGTCACTTCGACCCAGCGGAAGACCGTACGCCTGGCGGTACCGGTGAAACATCTCCTTCTCCTACGCGCCGGTCATCGGAGCCACGTACGACAAGACCGTGCCCTTGGCCCCGGTCGGAGTGAAGTCCGGTTTCTCTGCGTCCACGCTGAAGGCGACCCTCACCTGGTCCCGCAACTACGAGATGGACCTGGCCGGTTACCGCGTCTACCGCCGCGTCGCCGGCACCAGCAGCTGGAGCCTGCGCAACTCCACTGCGATCACGGGCACCACCTTCGCCGAAGCGCCTCCGGCGACCGGCGCCGCCTACGAGTACGCCCTCCGCGCCGTCGACCGCACCGCCAACGTCTCCCCGCTCTCCGCGGTGACGAGCGTCGTCAGCGCCGACAGGACCGCCCCCGCCGTGCCCACCGGGCTCACGGCCACGTACGACCCGTCCGCCGGCGCGCGGCTCGCCTGGTCCCCGGTGAGCGGGGCGAGCTCCTACGAGGTGCAGCGGGCCGTCGCGCCCGAGGGGCCGTTCGCCCAGGTCGGCGCGCCCCTTCAGGGGGCCGTCCTGACCGACCCGGCCGCCGCCGTGGGCACGACCTCCTACTACCGCGTGCGGGCCAAAGACGGCGCGGGCAACGCCTCCGCGTACTCCGCGTCCGTCCGGCTCGACGCCGCCGAGGCCAAGCCGCTGCCGCCGACGGCCGTCTCCGCCACCGGCCGGCTCGACCGCAACACCGTCGGCTGGCAGTACGACGGTGACGCGTCCCATCAGTTCCACCTCTACGGCGCCGACTCGGCCGCCGGCCCGTGGACCCGGCTGACCGACACCCCGGTCACCGGCACCGGCTACGACGACTTCGCGGCGCCCGTCGGCGAGGCGCGCTACTACCAGGTCAGGACGGTCACGGCACTCGGCACCGAGTCGGCCCCGTCCACGACCGCCTCGGCCACCCGCATCCGCGACGTCACCCCGCCGCACATGCCGTACGGTCTGGACGCCTGGGACGCCACGGACGGTGTGCACCTCGTCTGGACGCCCAACTCCGACGACACGGACCACTATCTGGTCATGCGCAAGACGATGTTCGGCGCGTGGGAGCAGATCGCCGTGGTGCGGGACGGCACGTACCTGGACACCGGCACCGCGCCCGACGTGCAGTTCGGTTACACCGTCCGCGCCGTCGACGGCTCCGGCAACGTCTCCCCGCTGCCGGAGCCCGGCTACGGCACCGTCTACGGCAAGCGCCTGCCGGTCCACGAGAAGCCGGCCGCGCCCGCTTCGGTGACCGCGACGGCCGACAACGGCAACGTCAAGGTGGAGTGGACCCCGAGCACGTCGACCGACGTGGCCGGCTACTACGTCTACCGCACGACCGTCGCGGACCCGACGACGGCCTACTCGGTCTCCCCGTTCATCACCGGGACGACGTTCACGAACGTGGACGTGCCCGTCGGCCATTCCTGGTACTACGTGGTGCGCGTCGTCAGCACCCACAGCCAGTGGTCCGACTACTCGCCGATGGCCGAGGTCACCGTGCCCTGCCCGGTCCTGACCGGGCCCCCCACCCCCCGGATCACCGGAGGCGGCAGGGGTGCGGACTACGCCCAGCTCAACTGGCAGGTCGGAGCGTGCGACCAGGGTGCGACCGTCTCGTACAACGTCTACCGGTCCATGTCCAGCGCGGACCTCTTCATCCCTGAGCACCGCATCGCCACGGGCGTGACCGCACTGACGTACAGGGATCCCGGTCTGGCGCGGGCGTACTACTACTACGTCGTCACCGCCGTGGCGGCCGACGGCACAGAATCGGCCCCGCAGGCCACGCCGTTCGGGATATCGATGATGGCGCCCTGACGCCCCCGCTCGATCGCTCGATCGCGCTGTCGAGTCGGGACATGCCGTCCATGGGAGGCCCTCCACCGGCGCCTGTCGTGCCGTGGCGGGCCGTTCGAGCGATCGGCCGGTCGCCGCGTTCACGCCCGGGAGGAAGAGGTGGATCTGGAGGTCAGGTGGGGCTCCAGATCTTTCAAACGGGTGGCGTGGTCGGGGTGGGGGGACAGGCCTCGGCCGAGCCGGTCCCGAGCGGTGCCTGTTCGGGGCAGTGCGTCAGCAGTTGCCTGTTTTTGCTGTTCCTCGTGATGCAGTCGTGTCAGGAGCTGGGCCAGGGCCGGGCCGAACCCGAGGTGGGTCGCGTAGAGGTCGGCTCGTAGTTCGGCCCTTCGCCCCGTGTGAGCGTGGGCGTACGGGACCACCAGCATGATCACCGGAAGGCCGTAGGACGCCAGGGCCAGGCCCAAGAGCAAAGCGCCGAGCGTCAGCACGACCAGCCCCGTGCCGAGGAAGCCGAACACTCGAGCCACAAAGAAGGCGACCGCCATCACGGCACGGGCGATACGCCAGACGATGCGACTGGGCAGGGCGTACCAGTAGCCGAGCAGCGAGGCCCAGGCGTGCCCACCTGCATGGTGGCCCAACTCGTGGGCCAGAATGGCGGCCAGCTCGTGAGAAGGCAGCTGATGGATGGCGAAGCGGTTGACGCCGATGAGATGACTGCCGGTAGCAACCCCGAGGTTGGTGTTCTCCACCCACAGTTCATAGCGTCCTTGCGGCAGGTCGGCGCGGGCGAGGACCTCGCGCCACACCGGGTCGAGACGGGCCAGCTCCTGCGCGGTGGGCCGGTGCAGTCCCATGAAGTGCCGGGCGATGGCCCGTTCCGTAGGCCGGTGGAGCATCAGGGCACCGCTGGCCACCCAGACCAGAATCACGAGGACGGCATACCGGCCCAGGAACGAGGCGGCCACCCACAGGACACCGAGGCTGCACAGGAAGTTCGGCAGGTACAGCAACAGCGTCCCCAGAGCCGTGACATCAGGAGGCCGGGCGGCGGAGTTCGTGCCGATCCGGCGCGTCCGACCGGATCCGAAGAACAGGTATCCGACGGCTGCTGCGATGAGCATCAATGGGGCGAGCCACAGCCAGGCCAGGACGTCGTGCGGGGCAGACACGGGTATCCGTCCCCGGGAGGCCGCACTGATGTACCGCAGGCCGGCTACGGCACCGACGCAGGTGATCACGGCTGCGACCGCGGCCGTGATCGTCAGCGCGGCCCGCAGCATCTGTACGCCGCGGGCGATATGCACACCGACGGTACCCGGCTGTCTGCCCATGCTTTCGGCGACCTCGTGCTGGGTGAACCCCAGCGCTTTGGCCGCATAGACCGCGGTCCGCTGCTGCGTGGGCAGCTGCGCCAGCGCACGCTGCACGTCGCATACCGCGATGACCACCTCCTCGACGCTGCTGACTGCTGCCGGAGTGGGTAACTCGGCGAGGACCTCGGCCCGTTGGGCGCGTTCCTGGAGTTCCTGAAGCCGGTTCCTGATCACCTTGTAGAGGTAGGCCCGCGGCCACACGATGCGCTGTTGGTTGCGGAAGGCCTGCGCGAAGGCGTCCTGGACGACATCTTCCGCATCGACATGGGACAGCGGCGTCCCGGCTTCGCGCAGTCGTCGACCGGCATAGCCGACCATCTCCCCGTAGTACCGCTCGTACACGGCTACCAGGGCCAGGTCCTCCACCGGTTCAGTCATTGCGTCCCCGCCCCCTCTCCTCGGACCTACGCCGGCCGAGCCGGGCCCGAACGACTTCCGCCTCCCCGCGGGCGCGGATCCGCTGCGCTGCCGCATGATTGCGAGCCGCGACGCTGCGCAGCAGCTCCACCACGCTCGGCAGCAGGAAGCCCAGCACCACCAGTACCAGAGTAGTAAGATCCATCTCTCCCCCTTCGTGCCACGGCCTTCGTGCCCCGCCTTGAGAGCGGCCGTCATACGGGGAGAGGGGTCAGCTCCGGATTCTCTTTACTGGGCTGACAAAATTTTCTGGCCGTGTGTACCGGTGATCGGCTGCGGCGGCCTCGTCGTGTCGATCCTCAGGCTGCCGGAACACCCGCACGGCAGGCCGCCCCGGCGCCCCGCTCAGGATCCGGGCGGAGAACCGGTCCTGCCTTCGAGCGAGTCGTGGTGGGCGCGGATCTCGTCGTGGTGGTCGGCGGCCCAGCCGATCAGCCGCAGGACGATCTCGTGCAGGCCCCGACCGAGGGGGGCGAGGGCGTACTCCACCCGGGGCGGCACCTCGGCGTACGCGGTCCGCGTGATCAGGCCGTCCTGCTGGAGCTGCTGCAACGTGCGGGTGAGCATGCGCTGGGAGATGCCCGGGATCCGGCGCTGGAGGTCCGTGTAGCGCAGCGGGCCGTCCTCGACGACGGCGATGATCAGCATGCTCCACTTGTCGCCGACCCGGTCGAGCACCTGCCGGACGAAGGCCATGCGATCGGCCGGGATGCTCGCGCACGGCCCGGCGACGGCCGCCATCGCCCCATCGGCGCTGTCCTGCATGGCAGCCGTTCCTCTCCGTCGCGCACACCGGTGTGCCTTTTGTAAGGCCTCCCATACTGGCCCACCATGGCGTTACGAACAAACAGTAGGAATTGGAGGTCAGAGTGTGAGAGTCGAGATCTGGGCGGAGGTCACCTGCCCCTGGTGCGGGCTGGGTGGCCACAGGCTTCACCGGGCCGTGGAGCGGTTCGAGCACGCCGAGCGGGTCGAGGTCGTGCACCGCTCGTTCCCGCTGGGCGGCGGCTTCCCCGCGGACCGCACGGTCGGCGTCCGTGAGGCCCTGCGGAGCAAGCACGGGATCGGCGGCGACGAGGCGGAGGCGGCGACCCGGCACATCGAGGAACTGGCCGCCTCCGAGGGCCTGAGCCCCTACCGGGTGCTGGACAACCAGGTCGGGAACACGGACCGGACGCACGAGTTCCTCGCCCACGCCTCGGCCGAGGGCAGGAACCGCTCGGCCTGGGACGCGGTCTTCCGTGCCTACTTCGGCCGGGCACAGCCCGTCTTCGCCCTGGACGACCTGCTCGAACTGGCCGACGAGCTGGACCTGGACCGCGCGCAGACCCGGCAGGCGCTCGTCGGGCGCCGCTACCGCTCCCAAGTGCGGGCCGAAGCCCGCCGCGCGCGACAACTGGGGGCCACCGGAGCCCCGTTCATCCTCGTCGACGGCCGCTACGGCGTCCCCGGCGCCCAGGACAGCGAGACCCTGCTCGGGCTGCTGCGCACCGCCTGGGACGAGAGCCGGCCGGCCGCCGCCGTGCCCGCGGGCGGTGCACCGGTCTGCGAGCCCGCAGGCCGCGCCGCACCGGCCCGCGACTGACCCGCGGTGGGCCCGCCGCCGCCCTCGACCACCCCGTTTCTCTCGACCACCCCGTTTCTCTCGACCACCCCGTTTCACTCATCAGTTGAAGGAGAACCATGTCCAAGGTCATCGTCGTGCTGGGAGCCGGACCCGGTCTCGGAGCCGCCGTCGCCCGGCGTTTCGCCCGCGAGGGCTTCCGCGTCGCCCTGGTCGCGCGCCGCCAGGACCGCCTCGACACCCTCGTGGCGGAGCTCACCGCCGAGGGCGTCGACGCCGCGGGCTTCACCGCCGACCTCTCCGCCCCCGACGGGATACCCACGGTCATCGGCGCCGTCCGTGCGCACTTCGGCCGCATCGACGTCGTCGAGTACGGGCCGATCCCCCAGGGCGGCTTCGCGCCCGCAGCCGAACTGGAGCCGTCCGAGCTGGCCCAGGGCTTCCCGTTGCTCGTGCTCACCCCGCTCGCCGTCCTGCGGTCGGTGCTCGGGGAGTGGAAGGAGCGGGGCGACGGCGCCTTCCTCATGACCACCGGCGCCACCGCCGTGCGCCCCAGGGCCCACGCGAGCGGTGTCGGCCCGCTGATGGCCGCCGCCCGCAACTGGCTCTACTCACTCAACGGCGAACTCGCGGCGTCGGGCATCTACGCCGGGACCCTGTCCGTCGCCGCGTTCATCACCGGGAGCGACGCGGCCGGGGCGGCCGCGGCATCGGGCGATCCCGTGCTCGCCGCGCTGCCCGTCGTCGACCCGGCCGAACTGGCCGACCTGTACTGGGACATGTACACCGAGCGCGACCGCGTCGAGGAAGTTCACCCCGAGCTCGGCTCCTGATGTACAAGGGGCGCGGCTCCTCGTGTGCCGCGCTGCCCTTGATCGTCGCGCTCAGCGGTGCTCGGGGTTGTCCGCGCCCGGACGGCAGCCGGCGTCCCATTCCGAGCGCTGGTTGCCGTAGGCGGGGATGCCCCCGGCCCGCTTCAGCAGGGCCGCCAGGTGCATCAGGTTCCAGGTCATGAAGCTGGTGTTGCGGTTGGTGAAGTCGTTCTCGGGGCCACCGGAACCGGGGTCGAGGTACGAGGGTCCTGGTCCGGCGGGGCCGATCCATCCCGCGTCCGCCTGCGGCGGGACGGTGTACCCGAGGTGTTGGAGGCTGTAGAGCAGATTCATCGCGCAGTGCTTCACACCGTCCTCGTTGCCCGTGATCAGACAGCCGCCGACGCGCCCGTAATAGGCGTACTGACCCTGGGAGTTGAGCAGGCTGGAACAGCTGTAGAGGCGCTCGACGACCCGCTTGGTGACGGAGCTGTTGTCGCCCAGCCAGATGGGTCCGGCCAGGACCAGGATGTCCGCGGCCATCACCTTTTCGAAGAGCTGCGGCCAGACGTCCGTGGCGAAGCCATGCTCGGTCATGTCCGGGTAGACGCCGGGTGCGATGTCCTCGTCGACCGCGCGGACGAGCTCCGTGGTCACCCCTCGCGACTCCATGATCGCCCGGCTCTTGTCGATCAGTCCCTGGGTATGACTGAGCTGCGGGGACGGCTTGAGCGTGCAGTTGACGAAGAGCGCGCGCAGGTCGTCGAAGCGGTGATCGGCCTCGCCGGACGAGGCGGGTGATGCTGCCATGACGGACTCCGGGAAGAGAGGGAACGGGGTCGAGGGCGGTGCCGCGGCGAAGCCTCCGACGGGGTCGGGGGCACTGCCAGCGGCAGCGTCTCGCGGAATCCGCCCGCCGTCCCGTTGCGACGCACCGCCACACGGTGGGTTCCCGGAACGCCCGCCGGTCGCGTGTCCGTCGCCGCACGACGGGCCGCCCGTGTGTGAGGACGGCGCCGACGCGTCGTCCTCACCACTCCCCCGTTCCCCGTTCCCGACCGGGCCGCCGACGGGATCCGGCGCGCCCACCGGACCGGTCAGCGGCGCAGCCGGGGCGCGAGGGCCGCGCGGACGGCCTCGGTCACCCGGTCCGTGCCGGGGTCTCCCTCCTCTCCCTCTCCAGCTCCCGGTTCCGCTCCCGGTTCCGGGCTCAGCACGCGCTGGAGGTCGAGCAGCAGTCGGTCGGTCGCGCGCCAGAGCGGGACGAACATCCCGGCCGCCGGGCCGAGGCCGCGCACCGGACCGTGGGACAGCTCCGTGACCGTCCTGGCGATCGCCACCGTCTCCGGGTCCCGCAGGATCACCTGCACCTCGTCGTCGACGAGCCTGATCTCCATCGTGCGCGCGGCGGCCTCCTCCGGATTCGCGTCCGTGGTCGTCCCCGGGTCGAGTGCGTCGATCTTGGCGGCGACCGCGTCCGCGTCGACCCCGAGATCGCGCAGCACCTTCGCGGCCATGCTGTTCTCCGCGCGCATCAGCGCCTCGAGCAGATGATGGCTGCCGACCGGTGCGGCCCCGGCCAGCGCGGTGGCGACGGCCAGGGTGTCCTCGGCTGCGGTCGTACCGGCCGGCCGGGAGCCGCGCGCGAGGTCCTGCGGGCTCTCCGACCCGTGTTGCCCCTCTCGCCCCCGATCTCCCCGAGAGGCCTGTGGTGCCTGGGACGTCTGTGGTCCGCCGACTCCTGGCGTCTGCGGCGCGTACGTCTGCTGCGCCGACGCGAGCACCTCGGTACGGATCCGGTCGACCGGGTCGATCCGCCCGGCGAGGAGCCGGGCGCCTGCGCTCTCCCCCTCCGCGACGAGGGCCAGCAGGATGTGTTCGGGGCCGATGTGGGTGTGGCGCAGCTGGTTGGCCTCGCCCAGGGCCAGGTCCAGGGTCTTCTTCGCACCCGGGGCGAACGGGATGTGACCCGACGTCATACGGGTGCCGGGCTCGACCGCGGCGGCGAGGTCGGCCTGTGCCGTCTCCTTGTCGTACCCGAGCCGGTGCAGGGCCTTCGCCGCCGCGGTGTCCGGGGCGTCCAGCAGGGCCAACAGGATGTGCTCCGTGCCGATCAGGTCGTGCTGGAGCCGCCTCGCTTCCTCCTGGGCCGTGACGACTACTTTGCGGGCTTCCACCGTGAAGCGTTCGAAAGTCATGCTTCCATGCTCCCAACCCTGTCAATACACTGCTTCTGACAGGGTCACCATGAGGGAGGGAGGGTGTGATGGACACACCGTCGGACTGGGAGGGCCGGCTCGCGCACTGGCAGAACGAGCTGGAGCTGTTCGAGCGGCTGGACGAGACACCCTGGGTCACGCTGGCCCGGGCGGAGGCCGAGACGGGCGTCTCCCGCTCGGCGCTCCGCTCCTGGTACCGCAACGGCGAGATCCGGTCCCGCCTGGTGGACGGCCCCAACGGGCCGCAACGCCTGGTCCAGCTGGAGGCGGTGGTCGAGCGCGCGGCCGCGTCACCGCGCATCCAGCGCCGGGCGGAACGCGAGGTCGGTCTGGAGGCCCAGGTCACCCTGCTCCGCCACCGGGTCGACCAGCTCGAGCTGAGGCTGGCCGCGCTCGAACGGAAGTGACCGGCGCGGGCCGCACCGTACGGCGGGCCCGGATCAGCCGCGGCTCAGGTCCAGGTCCGCGTACAGCAGGTGGTGGTCCGAGGCCGCGGTGGGGCGCACGTGGTGTCCGAGCGGGAGGATGCCCCGCAGGAAGACGTAGTCGAACTTGCTGTGCCAGTCGGTGGTCGCCTCACAGGTGCCGATGAGCCCGGGACGGCACTGTTCGTCCACGTCCATGGCCAGGGCCCATATGCGGGAGAGTTCGGGGGTCTCCGGGACCGCGTTGAAGTCACCGAGCAGGATCGCGCGGTCGTGGCGGGCGACGGCTGCGGCCAGTACGGCGGTCTGGGAGGCCCTGACGGTCTCCTGACGCCGTTCCGCGAGGTGCGTGTTGAAGACCCGCAGCGACCGGCCGCCGACAGTGGTGGTCACCGCCATGTACCCACGGTCCTCGGATCCGCCGTCGGGGTACTCGACGATCACGTGGTCCGTCATCGGGGCAGCCGAGAGGATCGCCTGGCCGTAGCCGCCGGGGCTCCACGGCATTCCCCCGCAGCGGCCCCAGTTGTGCAGCACCGACCCGTACTCGACGTGGTACGCCAGGCCGTAGAGGTCCTCCAGGTTGTCCCGGATCTTCTCGACGTCCCGTACGCACGCCTCCTGGAGGCCGATGACCTGGGGCGCGTAGGCGGCGATGGCCGCGGCGCGGTCGACGTTGCTCTCCCCGCAGGGGTTGCAGATGTTCCACGTCATGACGCGGTTCGGCACGACGCGCCTGACGGCGTCGGAGGGCAGGGGTTTGACGGGGAGGGCGTCGGTCGACGCGCTGGGGCCGACGAGGGCGAAGCCGGCCACGATCATGGCGCCCAGGACCAACCACGTGCCCTTTGCGAACACTTCGCCTCCTCACGGTGGATGCCGAGGCATCTCACGTCTCCCCGCACGAGATTAGGCGACGGGGCTGTCGGGGAGCTGTCGACGGTGCCTGCCCGCACCCTCGGTCACCAGGCGTGTCGCCCCGCATCGCGGCTGCACGGGCCGGGCCACAGGGCTACCGCATGCAAGGTTGCGTCCCAACTCGGCCAACTGTGCCGCTGGTTATGTCCGAAAACATCGGTAACTCCTACACAACCATCCGAATGCGTCGCCGGTCACCTAAGGCGGGAGCAACCAACTCCTGCAATCACAAGGGGGAAATATGCGATTCACCCGTTCCGTCCTGGGAGCCACCGCTCTGGCGGCTCTGTCGCTGGGGGCCACGACCGCCCTCGCGGCACCCGCCTCGGCCGCACCCAACACCACTCCGCAGAAGGTCTGCGGCAGCGGCTACAAGACCGTGAACTCCGCGGCCGTCGGCACCCTGGGCACCGTCTACCTGGCGTACAACGCCACCAACGGCAACAACTGTGTCGTCACCATCCGCAACAACCCCGGCCTCGCGGTGGACATGTCCAGCTGGATCTACGTCCCCGCGACCAACGAGGGCGACGACGACTACGGGCGCTACACCTCGTACGCCGGCCCGTCCTACGTGATCGGCAAGGGCTACTGCGTCGACTGGGGCGGCGGTATCGCCAACACCACCGTCCAGGTGACCGGTTCCAACTGCGGCTCGCTCAAGGAGCACCGGACGACCTCCACCCGCTGACGGAACCCCTCACGGGGCCGTCACCACCGGTCCTGCCCGGTTCCCGTCCCACGGGAGCCGGGCAGCACCCGGTCCGGGTGTCGCGGTTCAGGTGCCGGAGGTGGCCACCTCGACGCCGAAGCCGATGAGGACGACACCCGTGAAGAGGTTGGGGTTCAGGGAGGACCGGCGACCACGGGAGCCGCCGTACCCGCCCCGGGCGCGGCGGGTCGCCGCCGCGCTCACACCCGGGGCCGGGCAGGGTCGTCCATGCCGGGGGCCGTCAGTCGCCCGTGCCAGGGCCGGGCATATCGCCCGTGCCGGGGCCGTCAGTCGCCGATCCGCGGGAGGAAGGAGACGAGCTTGCTCTCGTTCCTGGCGATCAACGCGTCCCCGTACAGCAGCATTTGGGGCGCGCCCCGCAAGCCGGGCCCCGGTGTGCCGAGGTCGACGTGGTCGCGCCAGAGCTGGGCGCCCGTGCGCAGATCGAGTGCCGAGACGTCTCCGCCGGGACCGAGGAAGTACACGACTCCCAGCTGCGCCGAACCCACGGGAGACGCCATGCCGGGCATCGCGTTCCGGTCGGGCACGTCGACGCCCGCGGGCCGCGACCACAGGACCCTTCCCGTGGTCAGGGAGTAGGCCGAGGCCTTGCCCGCGAACGAGACGGTGATCAGCCGGTCCCCGACGATCGCGGACGTCGCCGCCTGCCCCTGGACCCGGTACGGGTGGGAGGTCCGCTGTCCGGATCCGTTCAGAACTGTCACCCGTCCCTCGCCGCCGGCCGTGGCGGTCGGGTCGTCCGTGTGGAACAGGAACATCCGGTCCTCCGAGGTCCCCATGAGCTCCTGCCTGCCCGGGAGGGTAGTGACCTTCACCGCGCGGCCGGAGGCGGGGTCGAGCCGGACGACGTCGGTAACGGCCGGCTTCTCGGTGTCGAGCGAGCACAGGAGGTAGGGCACACCGCCCAGCGCGGCCCGCTGGCACACGGTTCCCTTGTCCCAGCTGTGACTCCACTTCTTCTGACCGGTGCGCGGGTCGAGCGCCGACACGGTGCGCAGCGAAGGCGTGTTCGCGAGCACCGCGCCGTCGATCACCATGGCCGCCTGGCCGGTGCGGTCGTCCTGCGGCATCTGCGCCGTCCACAGCACCTTGCCGCCGGCGGCGTCCACCGCCATCAGATCGGTGCCGCCCGCGTAGTCGCCGTCCAGCTGGTTGTGCGAGGTGTGATTGCGGTAGGCGAACACCACCCCCTCGAGCACGGCGAACGGATGGTCGATCCCGTCGCCTTCGCGATTGACCTTCACCGTCCACAGCCGTTCGCCGGTACCGGCGTCGAACTTCGCGGCGTCGTAGGCGGATCCGGCGCAGTACAGCGCGGAGCCGTCCACCAGACAGCCGCGTTCACCGGCGCCGGGGACGTCGCTCCGCCACGGCTGCCAGCCGTCGGGCGGTGTCGCCTTCTCCGCCGTCGGGGACACCGCGGGCCGCGGGGGGCGGTCCTGTGGTGCGCCGTCTCCCCCGAAGCCGAGTGCCGCCCCGGCGGCGATCGCGGCGACGGCCGCCACTGACCCGGCGGCCAGGGCGGCACGGCGCCTGGCGCGCCGCCGCATCACCTTCTCGACCAGGTCCCCAGGTGCCCGCACCCCGTCCAGGGCCACCGCGTGCAGCGTCTCCCGGACCTTGCCCTCCACCTGTTCCGTGGTCATCCCCGTACCCCCTTGGGCGTGTAGCTGAGCGGCTGGGCCTCTTCCGCGACGCCTTCGGGCCCGAGTTCCGGCACGAGCGCGCGGAGCTTGGCGAGCGTCCGGTACGTCGTGCTGCGGACGGTGCCGACCGGGCATCCCAGGAGGGCGGCGACCTCCCCCTCCGGCAGGTCCTCGAAGTAGCGCAGCACGACGACCGCCCGCTGCCGCTTCGTCAGCCGGCCGAGCGCCGCCCACAGCGCGATGCGCAGTTCGGCGCCCGTCCCGGCGTCCGAATCCGTACCGGGCTCGGGCAGGACGGGCACCGTCGTCTCGGCCCGGTGCCTGCGCAGCCGCCAGCGGCTCACCTGCTGGCGGTACATGACCTGGCGGATGTACGCCTCGTGCTGGTCGATGTGCGCCCAGCGTCCGTACGCTTTCATCAGCGCGATCTGCAGTAAGTCCTCCGCGGCGTGTTGGTCCCCGCCGGTGAGCAGTACCGCGAGCCGCAGCAGCGCGGTGGAACGCGCGGCTACGAACTCGCGGAACTCGTCGTGACTCGAGGCCTTCATCCGTCCTCCCCTTCTCGACAGCTCAAGACGCGACGAGCCGCCCGCCGCTATCCCTCGCCGGACGGAACTCTCCGCCCACACCCGCCGAGGCGGACGCCAGGAGGCCCCGGACCGTCGGTCCGGGGCCTCCCGCGTGGGTGCGGGTGCGTGACTCAGCCTCGCAGGGACGCCTTCGGCGCACCGGCACCGGCACCGGCACCCGATGCGGATCCGACCGTGGGGCGCGCGCCGTGGGTCATCGGATCCAGTGCCTGCCGACGCCGCTTCAGGGACTCCTTGGCCGCCTCGCGCGGGTGGCGGCGGCGCCAGTACGGGTTGTCGTGGGACAGCTTGCTGGAGACCCGGCCGTACATGCCGAAGGTGAGGATGATCAGCCCCATGACGAAGCTGAACATCACGTTGATCATGCCGAAGTCGAGCACGTTGGCCGACCGGTCCAGGATGAAGACGTGGACGAATCCGCTCAGCAGGAACAGCGAGCCGACCACCATGTTGAGCGTCGAAGCGAAGTTGCCGCCGACGATCGCGCCGGCGATGAGGACCAGGCCGACGACCACGGAGATCAGGCTCAGGACGCCGTTGGTCGACATACCGGCGAGATGGCGGCCGTCCGTGTCGAACGGGCTCAGCCGGTCGGCGAACCCGAGAGTCCCGAAGACCAGCAGGACGAGGCCGCAGAAGGCGGCTCCGTAGCGGTAGACGGTGGCCAGCCGGTGGTCGAGGGGCAACTCGTCGCTGAGTTTCATGGCGGGTCCTTTCCGGAGCCGAGGACTCTTCGTCACCTTCGGAAGGCGGCGCCGCTGCGACCGCTCTGCCCCGTATTCGCCCCGACCGACCGGATCGGTTGCACTCCATAGGAGTTACTTCGCGACTTTTGCCACGGCTTTTGCCACCGACCGGCCGGTCAGGGGCGCAGCAGTCCGACGGTGCCGACGGCGACGGCCTGTCCGCGGGTGAGGACCACGAACCGCCGACCGAGCGGCTGCGACGTCACGTCCACGAAGGCGCCCGCATACGGCACCGGGCCCAGGATGTCGACACTCAGGCCGCTCACGGCGGCCGCCGTCATGCCGCAGGTCAGCAGAGCCGCCTGCCGACCCGCCTCCAGAACGGCCGCGGCCGTCAGACGGGAGGACCGTCCGCCGGTCAGCACGGGATGACAGGGATCCTTGGGCGCGATCACCAGTCGGCCCCGGGGCGCACGCCCCAGCATGACGTCCGGCTCCGCGGCCGCTCCCACGGCGGCCGCCGCCGGGTACAGGAGGCCGTGGCCCGCGTGGACGCCGGGCGTTGCGGCGCCCTGCCGCACGGCCATCCGGATCGTGCACGAGCCGAAGCGCAGGCCCGAGTGGAGGAAGTCCGCGAAGACGCGGTATCCCGCGAGTCTGCCGGCATCGAGCATCACGTCCCCGACGGCGACCCGGGCGAGCACGGCGGTGGCCACGCCCCGCTCGCACGGCTGCGCCTGCGGGGTCACGCCCCAGCGGATCGAATCGGGCTCCAGAGCCGACACCGCCCTCGGGAGGTGGTGCAGCTCCAGCGCCGCGGCGATCTGACGGACGGACTCCACCATGATCAGCGGGTGATGCGTGACGGCCGTGGCGCGCTCATTGAGCGGATGGTGCCGAGGCCACTGGCACCAGGCCTCGAACCCCCGGGGGCCCAGTCGCCGCAGCGACAGGACGAGCAGGGAGGCAATCGTCTCGAGACCGAGGCCGCGCCAGGTCGGCGGCACGTCCATGGCCTCGGGCTCCGGGACGGCCACGGTGGCCGGATCGCGGGGCCGCCTCGCCGCGGCCCGCGTGTCGTGCGTCGCGCCCTGCATGTGCGCCTCCTGATGACGACGGGACGGCCCGCGAACGGCGTACGCGGCGGATCGGGGGATGGTGACGGCCCGAGGGGGGTGTCGAGCCCGGGTGGCGTGGTGGACGAGGCCTGAGGGGCCGGGGCGGAGGGACGGAGGCTCAGGGGGCCGGGCCTGGGCGGTCGGGACCTTCCGGGCCGCGCGACCGACGGGGTCCGAGTCGGGCGAGAAGGCGGACGGCGGCCCGGCCGAGACGGGCGACGAAGCCGAGGACGTGCGCGCCCCGGCGCCACCGGGCTCGGTCGTCCGGCGGGGCCGGAGAGTCGGCAGACGGCGGCTCGTCCCCGGCTTCCTCCGCCCGCGCAGCCGACCGCACGGCCTCCTGCACGGACGCCCGCAGCCGGGCCGGAGGGCTGAGAAGCGGCGACTCCGGGCAGGCGAGCCGGCCGGCGGCGACGGCACGCTCGTAGAGCGCCAGCCGTTCGCGGCACGCGGGACAGGTGTCGACGTGCCGGACGGCGACGTCTTCCCAGTCAGAGCGGACGCCGTCCAGAGCACGCGCCACGAGATCCGCGTGCGGGACGTGGGACCACTGCCTGCCTTCGGCCATGCCGTCAGCTCCCTCGGTCAGCTCCTCGCACCACCACTACCGGCGGACGGCTCCCCGCGGATGCACCGGCCCGCAGGACTCCTCCCGAATCCGTCGCGCAAAAGCGCTCCGATCGCGAAATATGCGGGCGCGTACACTGGGAACCATCGCTGGCATCAGTCGATCCACAGGAGGACCGATGATTGGCGTACTGGTGACTTTCACGCAAGCCGAAAAGTTCGATCCTTCCGCTCTCGCAAAGACTGCCGACGAACTCCGCGAGCCGTTCGAAGGCATGCCCGGCCTGCGCTTCAAGAGCTTCATGCTCGACGAGGCCGGATTGCAGGCGCGGAACTTCTACGTATGGGACGACGAGGAAAAAGGCCGCTCCTTCTTCACGGAGGAACTCGTCGAAAAGGTGACGGGAATTTACGGCACCCGACCCGAAATCGAATACCTGGAGATCGTGGGGTTCGTCGACAACTCCGGCACTTGATTATCGGCGAGGACGAGGGCGGTGAACTGCGGCGCCGTACCCATGCGGGGGATTGTTCCGCCCCCGGTGTACGACCGGACCGGGTGGGGCCGCTCCCGCACGGGTTCAGCCTGCGGCGGCCGGGGCGGTGAACGGCGCCGGGCACCCTTCGGATCCACCGGCGCGGCGGCGGCATGGCCCGTCCGCCGACACGGCTTCCTCATCTGCGTCGATAGTGCATCGTTTCCTCACGACGCCAACGCGCCGCTCGCTTCGAGGGACCTGCCGAGTCGGTGGAGGCCGCGGCGGGCGTGGCTCTTGACCGTGCCCAGGGGCCAGCCGGTGAGCTCGGCGATCTGGGGTTGCGTCAGGTCTCCGTAGAAGGCGAGGACGAGTACGCGGCGCTGGGCTTCGGGCAGCCGGGCGAGTTCCCGGCCGACGAGGACCCGGTCGAGCACCGCGTCCGGCTGGGCATCACTGTCGGCGCACGGCTCGGACATCCGCTCCCCGACCGCCGTCGCCAGTTCGGCCCGCCGTGTACGAGCGGTCAATGCGTCCGCGATCTTGCGGCGGGTGATCCCGACGAGCCAGGCCCCCAGGGCGCCCCGCTCGGGGTGGAAGCCGGCACGACCCCGCCAGGCGGCGAGGAAAACGGTCTGGGTGACGTCCTCCGCTTCCCTGGCGTCGCCCAGCGAGCGCCGCGCGAGGGTGTACACCAGGGGCGCCCACCGGTCGTACGCGGCGGTCAGGCCTGCCTCGTCGCCGGAGACGAAGCCGGCCGCCAGTTCGTCGTCGGCCGGGCAGTCCTCCGCGGGGACGTGCAGCGGGGCGGGGGTGTCGACGGTGCGCTCGGTGGCTTGGCGTGCACTCATGGAGCTGCTCCTCGTGCGGGCGGAGACCGGTGCCGTCTCGGTTGGGACCTGGTACGCGGGCGGACCCGCATGCCGGCTGTTCGGTCGCCGACGACTGCTGCTGTGTCCCACCTTCGAAGAATCGAACCGATGCGACAACTTGCATCGTCTCTGCATCGTTTTGCCCGCGCAGCCCACCGTGCGACGTCCGCGGCAGAGCGGTTGCGGTGTCGGCGGGACCGGCCGGCCGTCGCACGGACACCGCTCCGGATCTCTAACTCGGACCCGCCGCTGACCAGCGCATCCGTTCGCCCCCGGCCGCGGGAAGAAGGGGTGAACCACGCGGGCCGCCGGGTCCGCGCCGAGCGAAACGAGGCGCATCCCATGGCGAACCAGGTCTCGTCACGGACCGCACCCGCCTCGCCCGAGGGGCCCGCGTCGGCCGCCGCCACCGCATCGACGGCCGTCCCGGCGTACGAAACCGACGCCGACGCGGACGCCGACGTCAGCGCCGAGCCCGTCGAGGCCGGTGTGACGACGGGCTCCCTGGCCCGCATGCTCGGCGTGTCCCCGACGACGCTCCGTTCCTGGGACCGCCGCTACGGGCTGGGGCCCGCCGTGCGCGCACAGGGTCGTCAGCGGCGCTGGTCCACCCGGGATGTCGCCATGGTGAAGGCGATGTGCCAGCTCACCGCCACCGGAGTGCCGCCCGCGGAGGCCGCCCGGGCCGTCATCGAGCAGGCACGCGGTGATCACGGCGCCGCGCCCTCGGCGAGCGACGCGACCGCTCCCGCCGCAGCCCCGGCCCTCGACCCAGCCCCAGCCTCGGCCCGCAATCCCGCCCCCGGATCCGACGGATCGCCGCCGTCCCCCGCCCGCACAGGCACAGGCACGGGCAGGGGCCCGAGCGCCGGTGCTTCCCGATCCCCGAGCGCGCTGCCGCTCGGCTCCGCCCGTCAGGAGTGCCGTGGCCTGGCGCGCGCAGCCGTCCGTCTGGACTCCCCCGCCGTGCACCAGCAGCTCACGGCCGCCGTGCGCGACCACGGCCTCGTCACGGCGTGGGAGGAGGTCATGGCGCCCACGCTGCGCGCCGTGGGACGCAAGTGGAAGTCCTCGGGCGACCGCTACGTGGAGGTCGAGCACCTTCTGTCGTGGCATGTCTCCACCGTCCTGCGCCACGCCTGCTTCTCCGCGCCGGTGCGCCAGGACCAGGACAGCTCCCCCGTGCTCCTGGCCTGCCTGCCGGGTGAGCAGCACACCCTGCCGCTGGAGGCGCTCAACGCGGCGCTGGCGGAGCAGGGGGTGCCCACGCTGATGCTCAGCGGGGCGGTCCCCGGTGAGGCCCTGGACGGCGCCGTGCGCCGGGTCGGCCCCTGCGCGGTGGCGCTGTGGGCGCAGTCACGGTCCACGGCGAGCCTGCCGCTGGCCCAGCACATCGCGTCGGCCCGCTGGGGGATCCGCGGGGCCCGCGGGCACAGTCCGGTCCTGGTGTGCGGACCGGGCTGGGACCGCGCCGCCTCCCGTGACCTGCTCCGTCCGGCGGGGTTGCGCGACGCCGTACGCATCCTCGTGGCGCTGCACACGTCGTCCCGGCCGTGACCTCCGGCCGCCACCGCCCACCCGGCGCGCACCGGCGGACGCCCGCCCGTCACGCCGGCCGTATGCCCGCCGTGCCCGCCCGTCCTGCCGCTGCCTGACCGTGCGCGGCCGACGTCCGGCCCGTGTCCGGCGGTGCCCTCGCGACCCGGTGGGCGCCGCACCGCGTCACCGCCCGGCCAGGTTCACCCGTTCGCCGGACGTCCCCGTGCATCCGGCCGCGCCGCGGCCGACGAACGCCCTGCACCTACGTCCCGCTGCCCCAAGGTGTGTCCATGACCGCGCTGTTCTTCCGGCCTTCCGCCCCCGGCTCCCCAGGCCCCGGGGAGCTCACTTTCCGGAGCATCGAAGCGTTGACGCCTCCCCCCGCGCCCGCCCCCGCCGAGCGGGCCGACGCCGACGGCCGGGACGGCGGTGGTCGCCCGTGACGGCGCACCACTGGCTCTTCGGCGACCAGCTGGGGCCTCACTTCCTCACGCCCGGCCCGGACGGTCCCGACCACGACGCGCACCTCGTGATGATCGAGGCACGGTCCGTCTTCCGGCGCCGCCGCTTCCATCGCGCCAAGGCCCATCTGCTGCTGAGCGCCATGCGGCACCGGGCCGCCGAACTGGGCGACCGGGTCCGGTACGTCCGGGCGGACACGTACCGGGAGGGTCTGCGCGAGGCGGTCGGCTCCGCACCGGTGACGGTGCACCATCCCACCTCCCGCGCGGCACTGCGGCTCGTGAAGAGCCTGGACGGCGTCCGGGTGCTGCCCGCGCGGGGCTTCCTCGTCCCGCACGAGGACTTCCGGGCGTGGGCCGGCGGCCGCCAGGGCGGGCGGCTGCGCCAGGAGGACTTCTACCGCTGGGTACGCCGCGGCAACGACCTGCTGATGAACGGCGACGAACCCGCGGGCGGCCGCTGGAACCACGACCACGACAACCGTGAACCTCCGCCCAAGGGTGCGCGCACCCTGGACGCGCCTGCGCCCTACCGTCCGCGGGAGAACGACGTCGACGACGAGGTGCGCCACGACCTCGACCGGTGGGAACGCTCGGGCGAGGTCTCTTTCGTGGGACGCGACGGGCCGCGGCTCTTCCCTGCCTCACGCCGTGAGGCCCGCGACGCGCTGCGCCGCTTCGTCTCCCTGCGGCTCGCCGGATTCGGCCCGCACGAGGACGCCATGCTCGCGGACGATCCCGTGCTCAGCCACAGTCTGCTGTCGTCGTCGCTCAACCTCGGTCTCCTCGATCCGCGCGAGTGCGTCGACCTCGCCGAGGAGGCCTGGCGCCGCGGCGACGCGCCTATCAACAGCGTCGAGGGGTTCGTGCGCCAGATCGCGGGCTGGCGCGAGTACGTCTGGCAGCTGTACTGGCACTTCGGTGAGGAGTACCGGCGGCGCAACGCGCTGGGGCACCGGGCGCCGCTGCCCGACTGGTTCCTGGAGCTCGACCCGGAGGCCGTCACGGCACGCTGTCTGTCCACGGTCCTCACCCAGGTGCGCGACAGCGGCTGGACGCACCACATCCCGCGGCTGATGCTGCTGGGAAGTCACGCGCTCCAGCGCGGCTGGGACCCGGCGGCGGTCACCGACTGGTTCCACCGCAGCTTCGTCGACGGCTACGACTGGGTGATGCTCCCGAACGTGCTCGGCATGTCCCAGTACGCCGACGGCGGGCGCATGACCACCAAGCCGTACACCTCGGGCGGCGCCTACGTGAACCGGATGAGCGACTTCTGCCGCCCCTGCGCCTACCGCCCGACCGTGCGCACGGGCGAGGACGCCTGTCCGTACACCGCCGGGTACTGGGCCTTCCTGCATCGCCACCGTGCACGGCTGGAGCACAATCCGCGGATGTCCCAGGCGGTACGGGGTCTGGACCGCCTCGCCGATCTGGACGAACTGCTCGCCCAGGAGCGGCGGCGCGGGGACGGGCCGCCCTGAGCCCGCCGGGCGCGAACCGACGGGTTCGGTGGGTCCGCGGGGCGGCGGCAGCAGGTCGACGTGCATTTGCCCGCGATCGGATACAGCTGGGGTTGCTTGCTCGTTGACTCTTCGGGTAGTGCGTTTGAATGAGCATGGAATCTGCATTGCCCCGGGTTTACTGAAAGTGACTCCTTTGTGACGTACCTCGACGGCGCCGGCAACGATCAGGCGAGGGAGCCGGGCGATGACCCCAGGGCCGTCGCACTGGAGATCGCCGATGCCGTGGAGGGTCTGGCGGACCTGTGGGCGGTGGCCGCTCAGGACGCGCCGCTGCGTTTGTCCCTGCACCAGTTGAGGGCGCTGCGCACTCTGGAGTCGGCACCGGGTCTGAACCTGACGGCTCTGGCCGAGCGTCTGGACATCGGCATGCCCACGGCCAGCCGGCTGTGCGACCGTCTCGAGGCGGCCGGTCTGCTGGAGCGTACGTCCCACCCGCACAACCGCCGCGAGGTGCAGCTGAGTCTCACCACGCACGGCCGGCTGGTGCTGGGCGAGGTGTCGGACCGCAGGGCCAGGGCCCTGGCCGCCGTGCTGGGCGGGATGGATCCCACCGATCTGGCCGCGTTGCGGGGCGGGTTGAGGGCCTTTCACATGGCGCGGCAGCTCCCGTCATCGTGGCCCGGGGACACGGACCCCCGGTGACGGACCCCGACGGGTCGGTGCCGTGGGCCGCCCCGCACGAGCCGTCACGCACGAGCCGTGGAACCCGGGCCGCCCGGCCGAGGCCGTCGTCCCCGGGCGGTCACGCCTCGGAGGTCCGGCCGATCCAGTCCAGGCAGACCACCGCGGCATCGGTGGCGAGTTCGCGGCTGCCGAAGTGTTCCATCAGGCCGGAGACGATGGCGCGCGCGGCCTCGTGCGGGTGCTCGAGCCGTGTGGCGCTGAGCGTCTGGCGCAGAGCTCGCTCCCCGAAGGAGCCGCCGTCGGCGGCGCGCGCGCCGTGCACGCCGCTGCTGACCACGATCAGACGGTCGCCCGGTTCGACGTGGAAGGTCTGCTCCTGGTACGGCGTCTCCTCGAACATGCCGAGGGGGAGCTGCGCTTCGAGTTCGATCTGTTCGAGGGTGTCCCCGCGCTGGCGGTAGAGCTGGGGCGAGCCCGCGTCGACGGCGTGCACGGTGCCGCTGTCCAGGTCGAAGCGCAGCAGGAGGGTCGAGGCGTACATCTTGCCGCCGTACTGCGCGAAGAGGGCCTGGTCGGCGAGACAGGCCTGGTCGGAGAGGCTTATTCCGGCGCGGCGCGCGTTGCGCAGGGCCCCGACCGCGAGGCTGGTGAGCAGGGAGGCGTCTATGCCCTGGCCCATGCCGTCGGTGACGGTGAGGGTGAGGTGGTCGGCGCTGGTGGACCAGTCGAAGTTGTCGCCGCCGATGGTGTACGCGGGCTCCAGGTGGGCGCCGATGACGTACTCCTGGCGGGCGCAGCCGCGGCCGGGCAGCAGCTGCCACTGCATCTCGGCGGCGAGGGTGAGGCGCCGCGTGCGGCGGGCCTGGAGGTACAGGTCGGTGTCGCGGCCCGCGGTGGCCACCTCGTGGGCGAGCGCGGTGGCGAAGTCGGTGAGCCGCAGGACGGTGGCGGGGTCGGTCGCGTCCTCGGGCAGGCGGACGGAGAGGACACCGAGCCGGTCCCCGCGGACGGTCAGGGGCAGATGGACGACGTGGGTGGGAGTCGAGCCGTCGGGCACCTCGACGACCGGGGCCTGGCTCACGAAGGCGCGTCCGACGGGCCCGTCATGGGCGGGGACGGGCTCCCCGGTGTGGGGCAGGTGGGTGACCGGTTGCAGGACGCTCAGCGCGTAGTCGGCGAGCAGCAGGGTCACCTCCTCGGCCCCGACACGGTCGGTCAGGAGGCGGCGTGCGGTGGAGACCAGCTCGTGGGGTGCGGTGGCACGGAGCTGGCTCTCCGCGGACGGCACCGGTTGGGATGCGTTCACGGCGTTCACTCTCTCCCCTCGTCGCCTCCACGGTATCCGTGGTCGGCGCTCCCGGGCTGCGGGATACGAACAGTGGATCGATCGGCCGGCTTCTCGTCCGGGGCGTGCGCCTCCTCGTACCGGCCGTCCGGCGTCGGGCGGTGCGGCGGTGCGGCCCGGGAGCGTCGGTGTGTGCGGCTCATCCGGGTGCCTGCCGGGGCGCGGGCACTCCGCAGACTCGCGCGACGACGGTGACGGTGGTGCCGTGGCCCGGGCGGCTGTCCAGGCTGAACTCCTGCACCAGGCGTCTGGCGCCGCTCAGGCCGAGGCCCAGGCCACCGCCGGAGGTGCAGCCGTCGGTCATCGCACGTTCCAGGTCGTCGATGCCGGGGCCGGTGTCGACGAAGGCCAGTCGCAGACCCGGGGGCTTCTGGTGCAGAGGTGTGAGGTCCACATGCCCACCCCCGCCGTGGACGAGGGTGTTGCGGGCGAGTTCACTGGCCGCGGTGACCAGCTTGGTCTGCTGCACCAGGCCGAAACCCAGGGCGGTCGCCGCCTGCCGGACCCGCTGCCGCACCCAGACGAGGTCCGCGTCCGAGTCGATGGGCAGCCTGGTCGTCCTGGCGGGCTCGGGGGCATCGGTCACGGACCGCCCTCCACGCCCGCGGGTGGTGCGTGCCGCGGGGGCCGGTCCATCGCACGCCCGGCGTCGGCGACCGGAGGAGGGAGGGCTTCGCACGGCAGGCCGGGCGCCGTCCGCGGACCTGCCACTGCGTCGGCTGTGCGGGCCGGAGCGGATGCCATCTTCTCCCTCTGGACAAGGCCCTGTGGCCACCGGGGCGGTAGACGGCCAACCGATAATTGCCGTATGACAAACATTAGCCTTTGGGGTGCGGCTCGAACAACATGTGCCCCCAGGACAGTGCCGGGAGGCCGCCCCCTCTGACCGTCACGGTCGTCCCCGCCAGTCCAGGCAGACCACGAGGGCGTCGTCCCTGGGCTCCACCCGGCCGCGGTGACCCGTCAGCTCCCGCAGGACGGCCCTGGGCACCTCGGCCGCGGGAAGCAGCCGGGTGGACTGGATCGCCCGCGCCAGGGCGGCGTCCCCGTACGACTCCCCTCCGGGGGAGGCGGCGGCGTAGACACCGTCGCTGACGAAGACGAGACGGTCGCCCGGCTCGACCTCGAAGTCCTGCGCGATGTAGTCGGTCTCCTCGAACATGCCCAGCGGCAGCTGTGCCTCGAACGTCACCCGCTCGACCGCTCCTTCGCGCAGCCGCAGGAGCTGCGGGGAGCCGGCGTCCACGACGACGGCACGTCCGGTGGTGAGGTCGAAGTCGAACATCAGCACCGACAGGTAACAGCGGCCCTGGTAGTGGCCGTAGACCGCCTGGTCGGCGAGGGCGGCCTGGTCGGCGAGGGGGACACCGGCCCGCCGCGCGTTGCGCAGGGCGTTGATGGCCAGGTTCGTCAGCAAGGACGCCTCTATGCCCTCGCCCATCCCGTTGGAGACGTACAGCATCAGCCGGTCCGCGGTCGCCGACCAGTCGAAGTTGTCGCCGAAGATCGCGTACGCGGGTTCGAGCTGCGCCCCGAGTTCGTACTCGGGCCGCGCGCAGGCGCGTCCGGGGAGCAGCTGCCACTGCATCTCCGCCGCCAGGGTCAGCCGGTCCTTGCGCCGTGCCTGGAGGTAGAGGTCGGTGTCCCGCTCCGCGACGACCACCTCGTGGCCGAGCACCTCGGCGATGTCCCTGAGTTCGCTCAGACTGTCGCGGACGTGCTGCCCGCCGGTCATGGTCACCGACAGGACTCCGAGCCGGTCCCCGCGCACCGTGACGGGCAGGTGCACGCGCACCGAGCCCTCCGGAAGGCCTTCGAGGTACGGCTCCTGGGCGCCGAAGGCGCGGCCGGCCGGGCTGTCGTGCACCGACACCGGCTCCAGGGTGTGCGGCAGCACGGAGACCGGCTGGAGCACGGTCAGGCTGTAGTCGGCCATGTAGAGCTCGACGGCGTCGGCCGCGTACTCCTCGCAGAGCGCGTGCCGGACCGCGTCGAGCAACTGGTGGGGCGCCGCCGTACGCAGAGCGCGTTCGGCGGTCACGAATCTCTTCACTGCTGTAGATACACCGTCCTTCATCAGATGTCCGCGGGCTCGGTGAGCCGCGGCGAAGCCCGTCGTCCCGCCGCGCGCGGCGGGACCGCTGCCTGGCCGGCCGGGCCGGCTAGTACCCTGGCGGTCGTCCCGCTGCCTGCGAGAGTGTGACCGTGACTTCCTTCCGCCCCCGACCCGAGCCGGCCGAAGCCGCCCGCGTGACGTCCACGGCCGCGGAGCTGCTGGAGGTTCTGTGGGGCCGCGCGACGACGGCGCCGGTGTCGGCGTCCCAGTTGCGCGTGCTGCTCGTGCTCGAACACCACGAGGGAGTCAATCTGCGCACCCTCACCGACGCGCTCTCCTCGACGCCGTCCTCGGCCAGTCGGCTGTGCGACCGCCTCCAGGCGGCGGGTTTCGTCGAGCGCACGGTGAGCCCGGTCGACCGGCGCGAGGTGCGCCTGCACCTCAGCGGCCACGGGCGCGCGTTCCTCGCGGATCTGCGCGCCCGCCGGGAGGGCGTGCTGCAAGCGGTGCTCGAGCAGATGCCCGCCGCCGGGCGAGCCGCGCTGCTCCAGGGGCTCGAAGCGTTCTGCGCCGCCGCGGCGGCGCAGATAAACGACGAGGCCCGGGGCCAGGAGAGCCGCTCCGCCTGACAGGAGAGCCGGTCCGACCGGGCGGCACGCCGTGCGCTCACCCGTGGGCCGGGGTTCGTCGCGGGCGCTCGGCGAACGGAGCGGCCTGCGCCCATCGGAGCATCCCGTTCCTTTCCGCCGCACGTCCGACCTCCACTTTCTTTTCCCACGATCATAGTTGTCAAATGGCAACTGTTCGTCCCTCGACACCACTTCCCCCTCAGAGCCCGGATACCCCCTGACGCGAGGAGTCGCGGCCCTGTGGGCAAAGTCTCGGCCGGGACAGGCCGCCGGCGGACTCCCACCGGGCGCCCGGGCCGCGCGCCGCCACGCACCCTGGACGCGAGGTCCGGGGGCCGGGACCACCGCGTCCGCGTCACCGGGCACGGCGCGCCCGACCAGCGCAACGCCACCGGCCACCGGCAGGACACGGCGGGAATCCGTGACCGGCACGCGCCGCCACGGCGGCAGGGCGGAGCGCCGCGCGCCGCTCCGCCCCCGGCATCGCGGGCCGACGTGCGTCGACCGGGAGTCCATACGACCTATTGTCTGATTTATTAGTGATGATGGCTATTCTTCCGCCGACGGCGAGGCATCGCTCGACCGGGCACCGGTGACACGGTGCAGCGCACGGGTGCTTCGGCGGCGGACGTGTTCCTGCTGCCGCCGGCCGAGCCGGTGCTCTGTCCGACGGCGGTGTGCGGACTGCCGGTGATGGCGGTGGCGCCGTGGCGGCGGGCGCCGACCCGGCGGGAACGCGGGCACATCCTCTCCAGCGCGAGCCGCGTCACCCAGGTCCTGGACCGGGCGCCAACCGCCTGGCACATCCCCGGCCAACCGCGCGTCGTCCCGCTCGGCCGACCAGGACCGGACCCCAACGCAGAGCGGTCTCGCCGCCGCCGACCTGCTGCAACGCCTGCCCGTCGGCGCCCTGGGCTTCGACCTCCAGGGCCGCATCACCTACCTCGACGACGCGGCCGCCCGGCTGCTGGGCCGCGAGGCCGAACGCCTCCTGGGCACCCTGCCGTGGCAGTCCGTACCCTGGCCGGACGACCCCGTGCACGAGGACCACTATCGCACCGCGGTCTTCACCCGCGAGCCCGTCGCCTACACCGCGCTGCGTCCGCCCGACCAGTGGCTCGACGTCCGGCTCCACCCGGACGACAGCGGCATCAGCGCCCTGGTCTCCCCGCATCCGGAACCCGGGCCGGCCGGCACACCTCCGCCCCGCGTCACCGCCGTCGAGGGCACCCCACCGCCACATCGATCTCGCCGGACGCCGTCTGCACCTGGCCGGCGCGGGACACCCGCCCCCGCTGCTGCGCAGCCCGGTCCCGCCCCGCACACCAGGGCGCCGGACGTGGAGCCGGGACCGCTGCCCGGGATCGGCATCGGGACGGGCACCGAGGCGGACTACCCGGTGACCACCGTCCCGTTCCCGGCGGGATCACTCCTCGCGCTCCACACCGACGGCCCGGTGGAGAATCCCGACAGCGACATCACCGACTCCATCGCGGCCCTCGCCCGCCACCTCACCGGCCACGGCGACCGCTCCCTCGACCACCTCGCCGAGAGCCTCCTGCACCACACCGGCCTGCGCCGCTCCCGCACCGACGACACCGCCCTGCTCCTGCTGCGCAGCCGCTGGGCCGGCTCGGCAGGATCGGGCCGGCCACCTCGCCGTGCGCAAGCCGCTCAGTCCAGGCAGAACTCGTTGCCCTCGACGTCCTGCATCACCAGGCACGACTCGTTGTCCTCGTCGGCCAGCAGCAGCCGCACGCGGACCCCGCCGAGGGCGACGAGGCGGGCGCACTCGGCCTCGAGGGTCGCCACACGCTCCTCACCGACGAGCCCGGTGCCGGCCCGCACGTCGAGATGCACCCGGTTCTTGACGACCTTGCCCTCGGGAACGCGCTGGAAATAGAGCCGCGGGCCGACACCCGTGGGGTCACTGCACGAGAACCAGGCGTCCCGGTCCTCCGCCGGCAACGAGAGGTTGTACTCGTCCCAGGTGCCGAACCCCTTCGGCGGCGAGGGCGCGACGTACCCCAGCACCTCGCACCAGAAGCGGGCGACGCGCTCGGGTTGCGCGCAGTCGAAGGTGACCTGGAACTTCTTGATCGTTGCCATCGGACCACCGTAGCAGGGCGCCCTTCCCGGCCAATTCCCGCTGAGGAAAGGGGTGATGACGTCCCCGCGGCCTTCGCGGGCCGGGTGTGTGATGGTCCCCGCGACCGCCACGGCACCGGCTTCCCCGAAGCCCCCCGGGTGTTCAGCGCGGGGGCCGCCCGACGCTGATGTAGCCGTAGGCGAAGCCCTCTTCAGGGCCCGGGGCGCGGGTCCACGAGCGGGTGGTGAAGGTGCGCAGTCTGCCTTCCGTCAGGGCGAAGCGGGGCAGGGAGAGGCCGAGTTCGGTGTGCAGGGCCTCCAGGGCACGCCGTGCGCGGTCCTGTTCCCCGTCGGCTTCGGCAGCGGCCGCGGTGTCCGGTCCGGCGCCGGGTCGCGCGTCCGCTCCGGGGTCCCGCGCAGGGAACAGACGGGCCGGGTCCAGGGCCTCGGGTATCGCGCCGGAACGCCGGATCTCGTCGCCCCGCACGGTGAACGCCCAGAGCTCCTCTCCCTGTTCGGCCACCGACACATGGAACGCGGCCGGCCGGTCGCCGGGGAACGAGCGCCTCGGATCGCACCACACCACCACCGCACGGCCGGCCGAGGAGGCGGCCGCGGCCGGGGACGAGAACAGCCCGCTCAGGTGGAAGGCCCCGCCGTCGAAGGCGAACGCCCATCCTCGGGACGTGCGGCCCACGGCGACCACCGCCCGGTCCTCCCACAGTTCCACGCCCTCCCGCTCATGGGGCCTGGGCGCGCGCCGGGCGGCCGCACGCGGGTCCGTGGGCGCGCTCAGTGCGGCGCCCTCCTCACCGATCAGCGCGGGCAGCCGGGCGGGGTCCGCTCCCTGGACCCAGACACAGCGGAACCCGTCGTGCGGCTGCCGGCCCACGGCAGGCTCCGTCAGCCAGGCGAGGCCCGGCGGGTCGAGGTCGGGCACCGGCTCCGGAGCGGGTCCCGTCGCTCCGGCCCGCGGGGTCGCGAGGATCTCCCGGCCGCGCTCCGGGGTGACGAGCGGGCCCAGGAGCGGATCCGCGAGCAGGCCGACCGGAGCGATCAGCAAGGGCCCCGGCGGCTCCCACAGCGCCAGCGCGTCGCGCAGCACCCGCCAGGCCAGGTCGGTCTCCCCCCACAGGGCCGCCTGCCGGGCCTCGGCGACGGCCCGGCCCCACGGACCGGGCGGGGCGTAGTGATGAGTGCCGTCGCGCAGGGCGCCGAGGACGGTCTCGGCCACCTCCGGGGCGACCCCCCGGGCGACCGTCATCCCGAGCCAGTGGTCGTCCCCGCCCAGGCGCCACTCACCGCGTGCAGGTGTCATGGCCAGTACGGGCAGCAGGTCGGACAGGTACTGCGGATCCGCCACCAGCATGCCGTAGTCGCGGGGGCTTCGCGGATCCAGCAGATGCCGGATCTGGTTCAGCAGAACGGCGCTGTGCGGCCGTCCGAAGGCCATCGCCTCCTCCAGCAGGGCACGCGCCCGCTCGTGCCGTCCGCGCAGGGCCAGCACACGGGCCTCCTGCACCCGGGCGTCCTGGGTGCGCGTGGTCGCGTTGACGAAGCCCGGCCCGGCCGCGCGGTCGGCGTGGAAGGAGCGGTACATCGCCTCCATGTACGCGCGGAAGGAGGGATACCGGTCGGGGTACTCGCCGCTCCACCCCTGGTAGACGTAGAGCGCCCATTCGCCGTCCTGGTCGCGGTCGCCCGGGTCGAGCAGGGCGTGGGACATGTCGGAGTCCGTCTCCAGCCGCAGGGCCCGCCGCCACATCCCGGCCAGCAGTGCCTGCGCGGGGTGCGGGTCGTCGCCCAGGCTCTCCTCGTACAGCGAGGTCATGTCGTACGGGTCCTGGAACCAGCCGATGTCGGCGGCCCCGCCGAGCCGGTAGATCCCGGCCGCCTGATCCACCTGCCACCCGTCGCTGGCCGTCAGGAACTGCCGGTAGGAGGGCGGCAGCCGCCGCCCGAGCCGCTCCTCGGCCGCGACGACGGCGGACTCCGGCGCCCCGGGCCCGCCCAGCGGGACGGCGGCCCGGCTCGCCTCGTCGTCACCGCCCGCGTCCGCGGCCTCGTCCGCATCCGGAACCCACTCCTCCTGCCAACGGCGCAGGAAGTCATGCCAGTCGAAGGACTCGTCACTCATGGCCGGATGGTCCCATCCCGCACTGACAGCGACGGCCGGGCGGCCGGTGCGCCGGACACGGCCGGGAGACGGCCCGGCACGCACGGCCCGCCGGACCATGCCACCGGCCGCCGCCCCGCCCGCCTCGCCCGTCTGTCCGTCTGCCTGCCGCGCGGATCGACCGCTACGGCCCGACGGGCGGCCGACGCTTGTGGTCGGTGAGCCGGTAGCGGCCGACGATCGTGCCGAAGACGCTGTCGGCGACCGCCTCGCCCTCCAGGAAGTCGTCGATGTCGTCGTAGCTCACCCCGAGCGCCTCCTCGTCGCTCTTTCCCGGCGCGAGGGTCTCCAGGTCGGCCGTGGGGACCTTGCGCACCAGCCCGTCGGGCGCCCCGAGCGCGTCGGCGACGGCCCGCACCCGGCGCTTGGTCAGACCGGCCAGCGGGACGAGGTCCGCCGCACCGTCGCCGAACTTGGTGAAGAAGCCCGAGACCGCTTCCGCTGCGTGATCGGTGCCGACGACCAGCCCCTGGTGCCCTCCGGCCACGGCGTACTGGGCGATCATGCGCTGACGTGCCTTGATGTTGCCGAGCACGAAGTCCTGGTGGTGGACGTCACGGAAGATCACGTCGGCACCCAGCACGGCGTCGCTCGCGGGCTTGATGTCCACGGTCAGCACCCGGCCGGCCCGGATGAAGGAGAGCGCGAGCCGGGCGTCGTGCTCGTCGGCCTGGACGCCGTAGGGCAGGCGCATCGCGTAGAACCGTGCCTCGTGCCCGGCGTCGCGGGCCCGTTCGACCGCGAGCTGGGACAGACGGCCGGCGGTGGTGGAGTCGACCCCGCCGCTGATGCCCAGCACCAGGGCGGACAGCCCGGTGGAGGTCAGCCGTTCGGCGAGGAAGGCCACCCGGCGCTCGATCTCCGCCGCGGCGTCGAAGGTCTCGGCGACCCCGAGTTCCCGGGCGATCTCCTGCTGAAGGGTGAGGGAGGCCGCCTCGTTCACATCTGCTCCTTGCTCCGGTCCACGTCGTGCCGGCGCCCCACCTCGCAGGACGGGCCCCTGGATCAGTGTCGGGCAGCCCCGGCCGTCCGGCGCCGGGGGCGCGCAGGAAGGAGTTTCCCCGATCGCGGCCGGCATGCGTTTCCGGCGCCGCGCGCCCTCCGGTTGCGGCCGCGCGCGTTCCCGTCCCGGCACCGAGCGCTCCCGGTATTGGCGCCGACCGAGCCCCGAGCCCGGCCGGCCCCCCGGCGAGTGACGGCCGGATTCGTCCTGCCTGGTCACCGTAGGGCTGCGGCCTCGTAACAGGTCGATCCGTGCATGACAAAGGTATGGATTCCCGTCACGTGGCCTGATCTGATGCCGACACGCACACGACATCCCTGGGGGGACGAGAGATATGCACTGGTATGTGGACGTACTGAAGAAGTACGCGGTGTTCGGCGGACGTGCCCGTCGGCAGGAATACTGGATGTTCACCCTGTTCAGCGTCATCATCAGCATCGTGATCGCGATCATCGACGCCGCGATCGGGTCCAGCATCCTGGGCATCGTCTACACCCTCGCCGTCCTGCTCCCCTCGCTGGGGGTCGCCGTCCGGCGCCTGCACGACACGGACCGGTCCGGCTGGTGGATCCTCATCGGCCTCATCCCGCTGGTCGGCGCGATCATCCTGATCGTGTTCCTCGCCACCGAGGGCAAGCAGGAGCCGAACCAGTACGGCCCGAACCCGAAGCTGGCGCCCGCCTACTGACGTCACACGGACGCCACGCGGCACCGAAGGCCCGTCGGAACCCTCCGACGGGCCTTTTCCCTGTTCCCTTCCCTGTTCCCTTCCCTGTTCCCAGCCCGCGCGTCCCCGCACGTCCGGCGCCCCTCACGGGCCGGCCGCGGGGATGCCGGCCGGGCTCCGTTCGAGTGATCTGACTCACGTCATGTCACAGCTGCCGCCGGCGCGGTGTCTTGAGGCCGAACACCTTGCAACAGAGGAGGCACCATGACTGGGAACACGCGTGTGGTCGTGATCGGCGGCGGTTACGCGGGCGTGATGGCCGCGAACCGGCTGACAGGGCGCGACGACGTGACCGTGACGCTGGTCAACCCGCGCTCCGACTTCGTCCACCGGGTCCGCCTGCACCAGCTGGTGGGCGGGTCCGACGACGCGGTCGTCGCCTACCGGGACGTCCTGGCCGAGCGCGTCCGGCTGGTGGTCGACACCGCGACCCGGATCGACGCGGCCGGGCGCAGCGTGACCCTGGCGGCCGACGGCACGCTCGACTACGACTACCTGGTCTACGCCGCGGGCAGCGGGAGCGCCGGACCGAGCGTGCCGGGAGCCGCCGAGTTCGCCTACCCGATCTCCACGCTGGAGGAGGCCCGGCGGCTGCGTCCGGCCCTCGAAGCCGCCGCCGCGACCGCCCCCGTGACCGTGGTGGGCGCCGGTCCCACCGGCATCGAGACCGCCGCCGAGCTTGCGGAGCAGGGCCGCCGGGTGACCCTGGCCTGCGGTGGCGTGCTCGGACCGTACCTGCACACCCGGGGCCGCCGCTCGGTCGCCAAGCGGCTCGCCGCGCTCGGTGTGACGGTCCTCGACGGCTCCGGCTCGCAGGTGACGGCGGTGACCCGGGACACCGTGCGCCTCGCCGACGGCCGCGAGCTGCCGAGCGAGGTCACCGTCTGGACCGCCGGGTTCGGTGTTCCGGACCTGGCCGCCCGCAGTGGTCTGAGCACCGACAGCCTGGGGCGCCTGCTCACGGACGAGACGCTGACCAGCGTCGACGACGCCCGCATCGTGGCGGCCGGCGACTCCGCCGCACCCTCGGGCCTGCCCCTGCGGATGAGCTGCCTCAACGCCATGCCTCTGGGCGCGCGGGCCGCGGACACCGTGCTCGGCCGGCTCGCGGGCGAGCAGCCGGACGGCATCCACCAGTCCTTCTACGCCCAGTGCGTCAGCCTGGGCCGCGGCGCGGGCATCTACCAGTTCGCCAACCGGTCCGACGTCGCGGTGTGGCTGCACATCGACGACAGCCTCGGCGCCAAGGTCAAGGAACTGATCTGCAAGAGCATCCCGAAACATCTGTCCGACGAGGCGCGCAAGCCCGGTTCGTTCCGCCTGCACCGCATTCCGGGAGGTGCCGCCAAGCGCCGGCAGCTGCTGCGCGCCCACCGCGCCGAGGCACCGGCGCCCGCGGGCAAGGTGGTCTGACCGGCGCGTGCTGGGAGGATCTTCCGAGGACGCACGCGAGGGCGGCCGGCCGCCCCAGCCGGCCGCGATGGATCAGGAGAACGGAAGAACGATGAACGACGACGCCATCGACCCGGCGACCGAGGCGTTCCTCGCCCACCGCAACCTGCTCTTCACCGTCGCCTACGAGGTGCTCGGCTCGGCGGCCGACGCCGAGGACGTCCTCCAGGAAACCTGGCTCAGATGGGTGGAGGCCGACCAGGAACAGGTGCGCGACCAGCGCGCCTACCTGGTCCGGATCACCACCCGCCAGGCCCTCAACCGGCTGCGCACCGTGAAACGGCGCCGTGAGGCGTACGTCGGCCCCTGGCTGCCCGAGCCCCTGCTCACCACACCGGACGTCGCCGAGGACGTCGAACTCGCCGAGAGCGTCTCGATGGCGCTCATGCTCGTGCTGGAGACGCTCTCACCGATCGAGCGCGCCGTCTTCGTGCTGCGCGAGGTCTTCGACGTCGGTTACGACGAGATCGCCCATGCCGTCGACAAGAGCGCGGTGGCCGTCCGCCAGATCGCGCACCGCGCCCGCCAGCACGTCGACTCCCGCCGCCCCCGCCGGGTCGTCTCCGCGAACAAGGGTCAGGCGGCTCTGGAGTCGCTGCACCGCGCGATCGAGACCGGGGACCCGCAGGCGCTCCTCGAGGTGCTCGCGCCGGAGGTCGTCCTGGTGAGCGACGGCGGCGGCATCAAGCACGCCGCGCTGCGGCCGGTCACCGGCGCCGACAAGGTGGCCCGCATGTTCGTGGGGAGCATCGGCAAGCTCAAGGGCGTGCTCACGGCCGAGCCGACCGCGATAAACGGCAACCCGGCGCTCCTGGTCCGGCTGAACGGCGAGATCGACGGCGTCATGGCGATCCGGGAGGAGGACGGACAGATCACCGGGCTCTACTACGTCCGCAACCCGGACAAGCTGTCGCACGTCGCGTCCACGACCGCCCTCACCCTGCACTGACCTGTACGGACCCGCGCAGGGCGGGGTGGCCGGGGCCGAGCTCCGGCACCGCTTCCCCGCCCGCGCGTCACCGCCCGCGCGTCACCGCCAGCGCGTCACCGCCAGCGCGTCACCGCCCGCGTGTTGTCGTCCGCACCCGCTTCGGGCGGTCGCGGTCAGGAGCCGACGATCCGGCGCACGTTCTCCACGGAGCCGCAGTCCGTCCCGAGCTGACGCTCACGCTCGGCGAGGAACTCGTCACCCAGTTCCTCGCGGCGCTCCATGGCCACGTTCTCGCGGGCGCCGTTGAGGATCGTGCGCTCCTCCTCGTCGGCGTGATGGGTGACCGCCTCGACGAGCTCTTCCAGCTTGGAGTCCCATTCGTCGGAGCCGACCTCGTCGACCTCCAGGAGTGCGAGGAGCGCCTTGTTGCCCTCCTCGTGCTCCTCCTCGCCGTGTTCGACCTCGTCGTCGTCGATCTTCTTGTAGCGCTTGAGGGCCGGGTACACCTTCGCCTCCTCCGCGTGCGCGTGCGCGATCAGCAGATCGGCGAACTCGCGCAGTGCCTGAGCGCGGTCGGCTTCGACACTGCGCATCAGCCGGAAGAGATCCTCCATCCTGCGGTGGTCGCGGAGGATCAGCTCGACGACGTCCCTGGTCGCTGTCTCGGTCGGGGCTTCGGTCCTGGTGTTGGTCTCGGCCATGGGAAAGGACACCACTTCCTTGCGGGGAACCTTGCCGGATCCGACTACCCCCGCTCCGCGCGTTCAGTGGCCCCCTCACCCGTCCGGCCGCCGCTCCCGTCCCTCGGCCCGGTGTGGGCGGGACCTCCCCATGAACGCAGCGAGCGCGGGTACGCGAATCCAAGCGACAACGACAACCCGCGATGAACAACGAGGAACGACCCACGGGAAGAGTTCTATGGTCACCCCGCTCAAGAACCGGGCATCGGACGAAGGGCAGCCCGCGGCGCCGCTGCGGTACCGGACCACCTGGGAGACGGCAGACGCGTCGATCGGCCGGGCGCGAACGGCCGTACGCACCCTGCTCGCCGAGGCGGGCCACTCCCCGGAGCACCGGCCCAGCCAGGACGCCCAGCTCGTCGTCAGTGAACTGGTCACGAACGCGTTGCGCCACGCCCCGGGCCCGGGCGCCCTGGCGCTGGAAGTGCACCCCGACGCGACCCTGCTGCGCATCGCCGTCAGCGACAGCTCGCCGCGCCCACCGCGCCTGCGGGCCCACGACGCACGGCGCGTCGGCGGCCACGGTCTGCACCTGGTCACCCGGCTGTGCGACCGGCTGGACACCACCGCCCACGGCACAGGCAAGCAGGTCGTCGCCCACCTGCCTCTGCACGGCGGCGAGCGCTAGCGGACCCCTCGCCCGGCCGGTCTCTCTCCCCCCCCCGGCGGCCGGATACGGGCGGCAGGATCGCCTCCGAAGGGTGGATGCACCCTCGCCTGGGCAGTCGGGAGAGCGGACGCCGCCGAGCGGGCGGCCCGCCCGTCAGTCGAGGAGAATCAGCGCATGGCAGGACCGGACCGTACCGACACCCACGGCGCACTGCCCGGGGCGGCACCGGCGGACCCGGCCGGCGCGGCACTGGAAGCCCTCGGCACCGGCGCCTACGTCGTGAACGAGCAGGGCCGGATCGTCGCCGTCAACGTCCGCGGCACACAGCTGCTGCGCCGCACGGCCGAGGAACTCCTCGGCCATGACGCCCACGACCTGCTGCACCGTGACGCCCATGGCCAACCCCTGCCCCAGAGCCAGTGCGGCATGCGCCAGGCCTTCCACGCCGGACGCACCGCCCAGGGCGACGAGGACTACTTCGCGCTGGGCGACGGGTCCGTGCTGCCCGTCGCATGGCTGGTCACACCCTTCGGCCATCCGGGGCACGAGTACGGGACCCTCGTCGTCTTCCATGCGCGCCCCGTGCCCGAACCCGACACGCGAGCCCGGCCCGCCTCCGCCCTGCTGCCCGAGATCGACCGGCTGGCCCTCCTGGCGGCGACCACCGCGCGGCTCACCTCGACCCTGGACGTCGACGAGGCCCTGGGCCGGCTGGTGGGGCTGGTCGTACCGCGGCTCGCGGACTGGATCATCATCGACCTGATCACCGAACGCGACGAAGTGTGGCGGACCGTCGTGACCGAGGCGGACGGCGACACCCTGATAGGCCACGAGGAACTCCAGGGACCGATGCCGCCCATCCCCGAGCGGTCTCCGATGCCGCTGTCGAGGGCGCTGCGCGGAGTCGCGTCCACCCTGGCGGGACCGGAGACCTACCAGGGGGCGCCCGACTCCGGGATCGCCGTCGAGCAGCGCCGCCTCTTCGACGCGACCGGCATCCACTCCGCCGCCATCGCCCCGGTCCGCAGCACCCGCGCCGTCCTGGGAGCGCTCACCCTGGGCCGCGCCAAGCAGCCCGGCGACTTCAACGCCGCCGACCTCCCCCTCATCGAGGACATCGCGCGCCGCGCCGGGCTCGCGCTGGACAACGCGCGCCTGTACCAGCGTCAGCGCAAGGTCGCCGAGACCATGCAGAACCACCTGCTGCCGCAGATGCCGCGGGTGCCCGGACTCCAGATGACGGTCCGCTACCTCCCCGCGCCCGACGCCTCACAGGTGGGCGGCGACTGGTACGACGCCTTCTCCCTCTCGGACGGCGCCACCGCCCTGGCCATCGGCGACGTCGTCGGCCACGACCTGGAGGCCGCGGCCGGCATGGCGCAGGTCCGCAACATGCTCCGCGCCTACGCCTGGGCCCTGCGCGAACCGCCCAGTCAGATCGTCCAACGGCTCGACGAGGCCCTCAACCACATCACCGACGTGAGCATGGCCACCATGATCCTGGCCCGGCTGGAGGAGACGGACACGGGCCAGTGGCACCTGACGTGGACGAACGCCGGCCATCCGCCCCCGCTGCTGATCACGCACGACGGCCTGGCCCACTACCTCCAGGACGGCCACAACATCCTCCTGGGCGCGTCGTCGCGTGCGCGTCGTACCGACGCGACGACCCAGCTGCCTCCCGGGGCGACCCTCCTGCTCTACACCGACGGCCTGATCGAGGAGCACGGTCACACCCTCGACGCGGGCCTCACCCGGCTCCGTCAGCACGCCGCAGCGCTGGCCCACCGCCCCCTGACCTCCTTCACCGACCACCTCCTGCACCGTGTCCGCCCCACCGCGAACGACGACGACGTCGCCCTCCTCGCCCTGCGCACGCCGGCCCGCGCGACGGACGCCCGCACCCTGGAGTGACCGGCTCAGCCGACGGCGCCGGCCTCGCGCCGGGCCGCGGTCGCCACATGGGCGCCGGTGATCTTCAGGATCTCGTGCCAGAACGGCGTGGCCGTCAGATAGGCGCCCAGCACCGACAGCGCGCCCAGGGAGACGTCGACGCTGATGCGCCCCTGATCGCCCCAGTAGACGTCCCGCAGATCGAGCAGCAGCGCGAACTCGTCGCAGATGAGGGCGCTGCCGCAGCCGTAGGCGGTGGCCACGACGGGGTGCCCGACGGCGCGCTCGTCGCCCCGCACGGCGATCAGGCCCACGCCCGCGAGGGCGGCGATGCCGAGGTTGTAGTGGTGCAGGTGCTCACGGCCGACGGAGATGTTCCCCCAGGGCAGCCATCCTCCGCGGATGCCGTGCGTGATGACCCTGACGGTGCCGAAGGTGACGCCGAACGACACCCAGGTCGTCAGCAACGACCGCTGCACAGGGGTGAGATGCGTCCGTGCCGTCCGGCGCCACCGCCGCACGAGCTGCCTTCCGCCGTCGCCGCGGTGTGCCGGAGCGTGTCGCTGCATACGGTCCATTCAGGGCCGCCGTCCGGGCGCGCCGCAAGCGGTACTGACCCGTCGGTGTCGATGCCCCCGGCACGTCGCGCTCCTCCGCGGTATGCGCGAGGGCTCCCGCACCTCGGCGGCCGTGTCACAGGCCGTTGCTACGGTTTTGTTCGTGACGACTTCCGGGGAAAGCCTCATCCGCATCGTCGAGACGCCCACGCTCGCGATCGGGGCGCGCGTCGAGGGCCCCGAGTCCGGCTGGCCGGTGGTCCTGCTGCACGGCTTCCCCTACGACGTCCATTCCTACGACGCCGTCACGGCGCTCCTCCTCCCGCGGGGTGCCCGGGTCGTCACCCCGTACCTGCGGGGGTTCGGCCCGACGAGATTCCGCGACCCGCGGGCCGTGCGCAGCGGGCAGCAGGCCGCCATCGGGACCGACGTCGCCGATCTGATCCGGGAGTCGGGACTGGACGCGCCCGTCCTGGCCGGCTTCGACTGGGGCGGGCGAGCCGCCTGTGTGGCCGCGGCGCTGTGGCCGGAGCTGGTCGGCGGGCTCGTCGCGATCGGGGGCAACGAGATCCAGGACATCGCCGGGAGCGCCGAGCCGACGGACGCGCTCGCCGAGAGCCGCCACTGGTACCAGTACTACCTCCACTCCGAGCGCGGTCGCGCCGGCCTCACCCGGTACCGACGGGAGATCGCCAGGCAACTGTGGGAGGAGTGGGAGCCCGGCCGGGAGATCGACACGGAGGCCTTCGCCCGCACGGCCGCGGCCTTCGACAACCCGGATTTCGTCGATGTCGCCGTCCACTCCTACCGCCACCGGTACGGGCTGGTGCCGGGCGGCGCACGGTACGACGAGGCCGAGCGGCTCCTCGCGGACAAGCCGGTGATCGATGTCCCGACGATCGTGCTGGATCCGACCGAGGACCCCGTGACCGTGCCGCGCGGCACGGAGGAACACCGGACGTCCTTCAGCGACCTGGTCGGCCACACCCATGTGTCCGCCGGGCACGACACCCCTCGTGACGCGCCCGAAGCCGTCGCGGCCGCCGTCCTCGACGTGCACGCCCGGATCCGTCGCACCTCCTGAGGGTGTCAGTGCGGGTCGTTAGTGTGATCAGGTGACAGCATTCACCATCCTTGACGACAGCACGGCGTGGCGTGCGGGCTTCGAGCAGCGGTTACGGGCGTCGTACGCCGCGGCCGGTCTCGGCGTCGGCGCGGTGGAGCACAGGCTGGACGAGGTCCGGGCCGGCGTCGGCGGGTGGACCGTCGCCGCGGTGACCGACGCCGGTACGTACCTGGGGCACGTCGCCGTGACCGTGGCCGACGACAACGGCACGCCGGCGGGCCGCATCGTCGACCTGCGGGTCGAGCCGCCCCACACAGGCCGGGGGCACGAGCACGCGGCCCGGGACTGGGCCGAGCAGTGGTGCGCGGAGCGCGGGGCACGCCGCCTGGACGTTCGGCTCACCGAGCCCGCCGGGGAGCTGTTCGGCGACTACCCCGTCCGCGGACAGCTCAGGACGCGGGCCATCGGTTCCCCGCCCGAGCCGGTCGACGGTGTCACCGCACGGCCGATGACGCAGGCCGAATACCCCGGGTGGCTCGCCTCCGAGAAGCGCGCCTACGTCGGCGACATCGTCCGCTCCGGAGCCCTGAGCCCGGCGGAGGCCGCACGCAAGTCCGACCGCGACTTCGCGAAGCTGCTCCCCCAGGACCTGGCCACACCGGACAACTCCTTCCTGGTGCTCGAGCGGGCGGGCGAGCCGATCGGTACCGGCTGGCTGAAGCACGGCCATCTGCCGGGCGTCACGTACGGCTACTCCCTCCACATCCAGGACAAGCACCGCGGCAAGGGCCACGGGCGCGCCGCGATGGCGGTCGGCGAACGCGCGACCCTCGCGGCCGGTGACTCGGCACTGATGTTCACCGTGTGGGGCGGCAACGAGGTGGCGATGAACCTCTACACGAGCGCCGGTTACCGCGTCCTGGAGGAAGGCCGCTCGATCGCACTCCCCCGCTCCGCGACGAGCTGACGCGCCCGGAGCAGGTGAGGCGAGCTCGCATCGATCGTTGACGGCCGCCGCAATATTCGGAGTGGCGGTCGGCTCAAACGCGCCTCATTCAGCCATCGATCCTCGTGCCACACCCAGGCGCCGCGCCTGCCGCGCTTCGGGTGCAGACCAGGGCGCGCAAGTCGCACGAGGCGAACCGAAATCTTTCGACGCCTGAACCGAATGATGCGAGGGGGATTGACGTCCCGTCAGGGGCTCCTATGCTCCAGAACGTTCACGGAGTCAATCAACGTTCGACATACGGAACGCAGTCCGGGATGACATGTACAGATCAGCCCCCACCCCGTGCCGTTCCACCGCTCACACCCCCCGCACTCAACCGTACGAGGAGAAGAATGAAGCCCCTCAGGAAAGTCGGCCGACGCCGAACGCGGGTTCTGGGCCTGCTGGTCACCTCGGTCCTGCTGGCCACGGGCACCGCCACTGCCACACAGTCGGCTTCCGCCCAGCCCACCGCGGCCGCGAGCACCCTCGGTGCCCAAGCGGCCCAGTCGGGGCGCTACTTCGGCACGGCGGCGGCCGCCGGGAAGCTCGGCGACGGCACGTACACCGGCATCCTCGACCGCGAGTTCAACGCGGTGACGCCGGAGAACGAGATGAAGTGGGACGCCACTGAACGATCGCGCGGCTCGTTCAGTTTCGGTCCCGCCGACCAGATCGTCAACCGCGCCCAGGCCCACGGTCAGCGGATGCGCGGCCACACCCTCGTCTGGCACTCCCAACTGCCCGGCTGGGTCGGCGGCATCGGTGACGCGGCCACGCTGCGCAGCGTGATGAACAACCACATCACGACACTCATGTCCCGCTACCGCGGCCGGATCTACGCCTGGGACGTCGTCAACGAGGCCTTCGCCGACGGCGGCAGCGGCCAGCACCGCTCCTCGGTGTTCCAGAACGCGCTCGGCAACGGCTTCATCGAGGAGGCGTTCCGCACCGCGCGGTCCGCCGACCCGTCGGCCAAGCTCTGTTACAACGACTACAGCATCGAGAACTGGAGCGACGCCAAGACCCAGGGCGTCTACCGCATGGTGCGCGACTTCAAGGCGCGCGGAGTGCCCATCGACTGTGTGGGCTTCCAGGCCCACTTCGGGGCCGGGGGCCCGCCGTCCTCCTTCCAGACGACGCTGTCCAATTTCGCGGCGCTGGGTGTCGACGTACAGATCACCGAACTGGACATCGCCCAGGCGTCGCCCTCGGCGTACGCGAGCAGCGTACGGGCGTGCATGAACGTCGCCCGCTGCACCGGCATCACCGTGTGGGGCATCCGGGACAGCGACTCCTGGCGCGTCGGGCAGAACCCGCTGCTCTTCGACAACAACGGCGGCAAGAAGGCGGCCTACCAGTCCGTCCTGTCGGCGCTGGGCGGCACGGCCGCGAGCCGGTCGGCCACCACCACGACTCAACGACCCTCCGCAGCGACGGACATGGCCGCCACATCGGCCGCACCGTCGACGTCGGCGGGGTCGAAGGCCTCGGCGGCCGCGCTCCCCTCCTCCTTCCGCTGGAGCTCCAGCGGAGCCCTGATCGCCCCGAAACCGGACGCGACCCACGCCATCGCCGGGATCAAGGACCCGACGGTCGTCTACCACAACGGCAAGTGGCACGTCTTCGCCAGCACCGCCCAGTCCTCCGGCTACAACCTGGTCTATCTGAGCTTCACCGACTGGTCCCAAGCCGGTTCGGCCACGCACCACTACCTGGACCGCACCGCCATCGGCTCCGGCTACCGGGCCGCGCCGCAGGTGTTCTACAACGCCCCGCAGCGCCTGTGGTACCTCGTGTACCAGACGGGCAACGCCTCGTACTCCACGAACCCCGACATCAGCAACCCCAACGGGTGGAGCGCACCCCGCAACTTCTACTCGTCGATGCCGGACATCATCCGGCAGAACATCGGCAACGGTTACTGGGTCGACATGTGGGTGATCTGCGACAGCGCCAACTGCTATCTGTTCTCGTCCGACGACAACGGACACCTCTACCGCTCGCAGACGACCGTCGGCCAGTTCCCCAACGGGTTCACGAACACGGTCATCGCCCTCCAGGACAGCAAGAACGCCCTGTTCGAGGCGAGCAACGTGTACAAGGTGCAGGACACCAACCAGTACCTGCTCCTGGTGGAGGCCATCGGCTCCGACGGGCGGCGCTACTTCCGCTCCTGGACCTCGACCAGCCTCGGCGGCGGCTGGACGGCGCTCGCCGCGTCCGAGGGCAATCCCTTCGCCCGGGCGAACAACGTCACCTTCCCTTCGGGCGCCTGGACCCGGGACGTCAGCCACGGCGAGATGATCCGCGCGAGCAACGACCAGACGCTCACGATCAGCTCCTGCCGGATGCAGTACCTGTACCAGGGGCTCAACCCGAACGCCGGCGGTGACTACAACAGCCTCCCGTGGAGGCTCGCCCTGCTCACCCAGACCAACCCCACCTGCTGACCGAGGGGGCCCGCACCCGTGCGGGCCCCCTCTCCGCCTGGATCGCGTGACCGCGCAGAGGTACGTGTGAGCGATCGCCACCACCCCCTCGCCTGACGTAACTGCACCGGCGTGACGCGTATCGGTCTCCGTGCCAGGGCAGGTCCGAAGGATCCGTTTCCCGGAAATCCGCAGTGCCGGTTCATTGCGGAGCAATGGTCCGAGGGGGGCCGTGCCATGGCATCGGTGGTGGTTGTTCACGGAATCGGGCGGCAGTTCTCGGGACCGCATCTGCTGCGAGGCCCGATCACGGACGCGGTGCGCGACGGCGTGGGGCTCGCCGGCACACCGGCACCCGAAGCCGGAGATATAGGGGTGGCCTTCTACGGGGACGTGTTCCGCGCCCAGCCCGACAAGGGCGGACCGGCCCACAGCCCCGGTGAACAGGACGACGACTTCGAGCAGCAGCTCGCACTCCTGTGGTGGGCCAAGGCGGCTGCCCTGGACCCTCACGACGTCCAGCCGCCAGGCAACATGGCCGGCGCCAAGGCACGGACCCCGAAGTCGGTGAAAGCCGCACTGCGGGCCCTGAGCATGTCCCGGTTCGCGACCCGTCTGACCGAACCCCTGCTCTTCCGCCTCCTGGGCCAGGTACGGGACTATCTCGCCGACGACGCCATCGGTGAGCAGGTGCGCGCCAAGGTCGGCGGGGAGATCGGCGACGACACAGAAGTCGTGGTGGGGCATTCCCTCGGCTCCGTGATCGCCTACGAAGCACTGTGCGCGGGAGCAGGCCCCTCGGTCCGTACGTTGGTCACCCTGGGGTCTCCGCTGGGCATTCCCCTCGTCTTCGACCGGCTCACTCCCCGCCCCCGGGGCGGCGTAGGGGCCTGGCCGTCCGCCGTCGGGCAGTGGACCAACATATGTGACCCGTACGACGTGGTGGCCCTTCAGGAGAGGCTGACCGGCCTGTTTCGCTCCGGTGAGACGGACGTGCGCGACGAGTCGCTCGGCCACGGCGCGGCCTCGTCCCTCAAGGACCGTAGGGTCGACAACGGCTGGCGGGCCCACGACCTGATCCGCTACCTCACCGCGCGCGTCACCGGGCGGGCGATCGGTGAAGGGCTCGCGTCGTGAACGGCCTCTTCCTCGCGGCCGGTTCGTCCGACTACGCGCATGGCGAACTGTGCGAACTCGGCGGTGTGCGAGGCGACCTGGAGCGTCTGCGGAGGCTGTTCACCCGGTCCCTCGGGTACGCCGCTCCCCCCGCCCTGCTCAACGAGAGCGCCAGCACGTTGCGCGGAGCACTCGGCGGCGATCCGGAGGTCTGCTTCGACGGGGACGACACAGTGGTCGTCTACTACACGGGCCACGGCGCCGGCACCAACGGCCGGCACTACCTCCTGTGCGCCGACTCCGATCCCGACCGCCCGGCTGCCACCGCGCTGGGCACCGACGATCTGGTCCGCCTGATGCACGAGCGTGGGGCCCGTCGGCTCCTGCTCGTCATCGACACCTGTTATGCGGCGGTGGGCGCGGCAGAGAGCATCAGTGAAGCCGCCCACAGCGTGGCCCTGGACCTCGGCCAGCGACCCCAGGTGTACGTGGACCGGCGCCTCAAGGCGTTCTCGGTGATCTCGGCGGCCCGCGACTACGAACGCGCCGGGGACTCCCGGTTCTCGGAGGCGTTGGTACAGGCCGTGTCGAGTGAGGCGTGCGGTGGAGCACGGGCACGGCAACTCATGCTCGAGGACATCGTGGATCACATCAACCGGGCCCTGGACAGGTCCGGTGCGAGCCAGCACGCGACGCACGCCACCCTGCTGAGCGATCCCGGAGGGCACCCGTTCTTCCCCAACCCCCGGTACACCCACGACACGCCGCCCGAGGGCGTCTCCCTCGCCGAGCAACGCGCCTTGCTCAAGTCCCGCGACGGTGCTGCTTCGGGAGCACGCCCGGCATCACCGCAGCCGCTCACACCCGATGAACTCGTCGGCCGGGACGAAGCGCTGGCACGCCTCGAGACCTGGTGCGCCGCTCCGGCCCCGCCGCGCCGATGGCTCGCGGTCACCGGTTCACCCGGCAGCGGCAAGTCGGCCCTCCTGCGGGCATTGTCCCGCCGACTCGCACGATCGACGGACGCACGGACCGAGGTGTCGGCCTCCTACCTGTCCGTCGACATGCGCCACCGCTGGCTCGAGGACCTGACCAGGGAGATAGCGGTGTCGGAGGGCGCCCCACCGGACACGCCCCCGGAACAGCTCGAAGCCGGACTACGCACACGCGTGACTCCGTACGTGCTGCTCGTCGACGGCGTCGAAGAGGCCGGCGCACCGGGTGACGTCACGGAACCCGAAAGGGTCGCACGCTACCTCAACGGTCTCGCGGCACGGGTGGGCCAGATGCGCGTCGTCGCGACCTGGCGCCCAGCCGGTCAGGACGACCTGCACTCCCACGACGACGTCGATCTCGACGGCTGGGCCGAGGACGACCGGGACGCGCTGCTGCAACTCGCCACGCGGCTGCTGCTCGAGCCCGACGGGCCGGGCAGCGCAGGCGGCTGTTCCCCGCGGCACGCCCGGGAGGCAGCTCCCGGCGTGGTCCGCAGGTCGGGCGGTAACCACCTCGTGCTGCGCCTGGAGATCCAGCGGCTGACCGCGTCTTCGGCCGCCACGGTCCGCTCCGTACCGGCAGACTCCGCCTCTGAGTCTCCGCTCACAGTGCCCGAGGCCTTCCGAAGGGCGCTCGCCGCACGCTGCTCCGACCCGGTCGTGAACGCGCTGCTGACCGGACTCGCGTTCACCCACGGAACGGGTCTGCCCTGGGCGGGTGGTCTGTGGCCGGACACCGTCTCGCGCATGTTCGGCATGACGCTCACCGACGGGCACGCACGGGACGCGCTCGATTCGGCGGCCCCCTTCGTCGCCGAATCGCTCGACAGCGCTGGCCGCTCGGTCTACCGGCTGCACCACGAGGCCTGCGCCCAGGTGCTGCGCGACGACGCGGCCAAGATCGACGGCGCCGACCGCATGCTCAGAGCGCTGGAGGAGGAACGCGTCGCGCGGGAAGCGCACGCGCGTAAGGAACCGGGGCGCTTCACGGACCCGTACCTGACGGAGCACCTCCCCCGGCACCGGAGCGAGCGCCCGGGACGGACCACCCCCCGGAGCCCTGCCGTTCCCGGCCCCGGCGCACCGGACATCGCGCGGGAGGAGCACCTCGCGGACCTGCACGTGTGGATCAGACGCCTACTGGCCGACGGGGTCGAGATCCCTCCTCACCTGCGTGAACTGGTCCGCACCACGATCCTCATCACCACCCTGCGCACCCCGAGGATCGAATCCCTCCAGGACGAACAGGGACGCAAGAGCGTCACGGTACGCGCGGCGTCCGGCGAGAGTCTGCACGTCACCGAGTTCTGACGACGCTCCGGGCACGTCCACTGCCCTGCCCCGCCGTCATCGCGAGCCTGACCGGTCGGAGGGGACGAAGATGGACGGGGTGACGGCGATGAGTCCGCCGGCGCCCGCGGGTCTACCTCTCGACCGGAACAGCCACCACAGCGGGAGCAAGCCATGGGCCTCATCCACATCGAACTGTTCGCGACCCTCGATCTCGTCGGGCAGGCGCCCGGCGGCCCCGACGAGGACCCCGAGGGGTTCCCGTTCGGCGGCTGGCAGGCCCCGCTGCTCGACGAGACCGCCGGTGAGCAGATCGGCGCCGCGTACGAGGGCACCGACGCCCTGCTGCTGGGCCGGCGCACCTACGACATCTTCGCCGCCTACTGGCCGCACCAGAAGGGCGGCCCGGACAACGAGATCGCCACCCTCTTCAACAGCGTCCCCAAGTACGTCGCCTCCCGCGGCACGCCCGACCTCCCGTGGGCCGGGTCGACGCAGCTCGGCCCCGACCTGGCGGACGCGGTGCGCGAGATCCGTGACCGGCACGAGCACGTGAAGGTCGTGGGAAGCCTGGACCTGGTGCAGAGCCTGCTGCGCGAGAAGCTCTTCGACCGCCTCGACCTCTGGGTGAACCCGATCGTGCTCGGCGTCGGCAAGAAGGTGTTCGACGGGGGTGCGGTGCCCACGAACCTCACGCTCCTCCAGCCGCCGGCGGCCGGTCCGAAGGGCGCCGTGTACCTGCGCTACGCGCTCGCCGAGGGCACGCCCGCGACGGGGGACATGAGCGCACCGGACCGAGGCCTGGGGCCCGACGCGTAACGCCGCGGCGGGCAGAGGTAACGCCGAGGCGGGCAGCTGGAGAGGGTGCGGGCTGGGGCTGGGGCTGCGGCTGCGGCTGCGGCTGCGGCTGCGGCGGGGACGTACGGCCGTAGGGCCGCAGGCGTCCTGGCGTGTCCGAGAGGTTCATCTCGTCGACATCCCTCGGTCGGTCGCCGCCGGTCCCTTGGACCGGACCACGCGGTCAAATTTCGATCTCCCGTGCCCGACCCGGCGACAAGGGAGGGTTACCGGCGGTAAGTTCCGGCTGCCCCTCCCCACTTCACAGGAGTTCCGCTTCATGCGCCGTCTTCTCACCTGCCTCACGGCCGCGGCCATCACCTGCGGCGGGTTCGTCGCGACCGCGTCACCCGCCGCTGCCGCCGACCCGGCCTCCGGATCCTTCAGCACCCTCACCTACAACGTCGCCGGCCTGCCGGAGATCATCTCCAGCGCCTCCACCCCCCGCGACACCAGCACCACGGCCATCGGCCAGCGCATCGCGCCGTACGACATCGTGCACGTCGAGGAGGACTTCAACTACCACTCCTACCTCTACGCCGGCGACACCGCGCATGCCTACCGCACCCCCACCAGCGGCGGGGCCGGCATCGGCAGCGGGCTCAACACGCTCGCCAAACTCCCCTACGACACCGACGACTTCGAGCGGGTCCGCTGGAACTCGTGCCAGATCGACTCCGGTGACTGCCTGACACCCAAGGGCTTCTCCTTCATGCGGGAGCGGCTCGCGGAGGGCGTCTACGTCGACTTCTACAACCTGCACACCAACGCCGGTACCAACGCCGGCGACCTGGCCTCGCGTGCCGACAACCTCAACCAGCTCACCGCCTTCATCGGCACCCACTCGGCGGGCAACGCCGTCGTGGTCATGGGCGACACCAACACCCGCTACACCCGGGCCGGCGACACCATCGCCGAGTTCGCCGCCGCCAACGGTCTCACCGACGCGTGGGTGAAGCTCGTCCGTGGCGGGACCCCGCCCGCCAAGGGCAGCGACGCCCTCGTCTGCGACCAGACCGGGCCGACCGTGCCCAACACCTGCGAGGTCGTCGACAAGGTGCTCTACCGGAGCAGCAAGCTCGTGTCGCTCAACGCGACGTCGTACAACAACGAGCACGCCAAGTTCCTCACCGACGCCGGTCTCATGCTGTCCGACCACGACCCGATCGCGGTCGGCTTCTCCTGGTCGCGCAACGAGGCCTTCCAGCTCAGTGACCAGTACGGCGGGCCGCACGGCGACTACTACACCGACATCGACGCCGTACCGGCGGGCGCCCGCGCCGTCAGTGTGTCGCTGCGCAGCGGCTCGCGCGTGGACAGCCTCGGTCTGACGCTCGACAACGGCAAGGTCCTCACCCACGGCGGCACCGGAGGCACCGCGTCGTCCCTGACCCTGGGCAGCGGCGAGTACGTCACCTCGGGCCAGCTGTGCCAGGGGCAGAAGGACGGCCGCACGCGGATCTTCTACGCCAAGTTCACCACGAACCTGGGCAGGAGCCTGGCCGGCGGTACCACCACGTCCGACTGCGTGACGCGGACCGCGCCGTCGGGCTGGCAGATCGCCGGGTTCCACGGGCGTGCCGCCGACGAGATCGACAAGGTCGGCTTCCTCTACACGAAGCGCTGACCTTTCCCGGACGGGACGAGCGGCGGCGGCCTGCGGGTCGCCGCCGTTCGGCGTGTCGGCGAAGGGTCCGGTGCGCCCATCCACGAGCGGGTGCGCCGCTGCCCGTTCATCAACGACATCGCCAACCGGTCCCTCTCCCCCACCGGTGACTGAGCCCCGCGCCGCCTCCCCGTTGTCCCCGCCTCCTTCCCAGCCCTCGGGCCCGTCACCCGGCGGCCGGTCACCCGTGCGGGAGCGCTGCCACGAGACGGCGGATCCGGGTGAGGGGCAGCGCCGGGTTGGCGGCCGCACGGTGCGCCAGTTCCTCGTCGTCGAGCAGCTCTGCCAGCCGTGACGGCGGGAGGTTCGGATGGCGCGCGAAGGCGGCCCGCACGGCGGGGTCCGGGTCGCGGGTGAGACGTTCGACGACGTGGGGTTCGGTCTCCGGGTCGCGTGCGGCCAGCGCGCGGACGGCCGGATCATCGTCGGCGGCGTGGACGGCCAGCCCGGCGCTGGGGAAGTCCGGCCGGGCGAGCAGGTGTTCGCGTCCGCTGCCCGTGTACGCGAGGAAGCAGCTCAGCAGCAGTCCGGGCGGAGCGCCCGAGTGGTTCTGGGCGAGCAGCACGCGTACGCCGAGGTCGTCGTCGACGGCGAGACGGGCCACGAGGTCCGGGGGCAGTGTGCGCTCCCGCGCGGCTTCCCGGCGCAGCAGCGGGTGCCCGGACAGCGCGTCCCGGCGTACGGCCTCGGCGTCGCGCGGCGGCAGCGGCCGGAGATCGGCGGAGAAGTCGCCGTCCGCGGGGACCCGGTAGTCGATCGCGGCCCTCTCCGCCTCGCTCCAGGCCGGGTGGACGGAGACGGACAGACGTACCCGGGGATCGGCGTCCGCCGCGAGGGCGGCGCGCTCGTCCGGGCCGAGGTCCGGGTGCCGGGCCGCCGTCCGCCGCACCCGCGGGTCGGGATCCGCCACGAGGGCCCGGCGTTCGGCGGGCCCGAGGTCGGCCCGGGAGGCGGTCTCGCGCCGGACCTCCGGATCCGGGTCGGCGGCCAGGCGGGCCACGGCGTCGGGAGGCAGGCTCGGATTGCGCGCGATCATCGCACGGTCGTCGGCGCCGAAGGGGTCGGTGAGGACGCCCCGCACGACCTTCGCGGTGAGCGGCAGGTGGAGCAGGGCGTCGGTGCGGCCGTGACAGGCGTGCGAGGGCAGGACGCTCTCCACCCAGACCGGATCCTCCTCCCGTACGCGCTGCCGGGCTCTTCTCCGCACGTCGTCGTCGGGATCGGCCAGCAGGGCGGCCCTCGTCCCGGCGGGCAGCACGCTCCATGACCCGGTCCCCCAGGCGCGCACCCTCGCCTCCGGATGCGTGGGCATGGCCCGGCGGAATTCCGCGGAGATCTGCCGATGGAAACCGCCGCCGAGGAGTTCGGCCTCGTATGTCGTGATCATGTGCACGACGGCGTCGTCGGGCAGGTACCCGGACCCGGCAGGTCCGGTCGTGGCCGGACGCGGGCCCTCGGCGAGGTGGGCGCGGACGAACCAGTCCGGATCCCTGACCAGCAAGGCCCGTTGGGCCGGGTCGACGTGGGGGTTCTGGGCGAAGAAGCCGCGGGTGCGGGCGTCGGGGTGCGCGACGACGGCGTCCACGACGGCGTCGGGAAGGACGCGGTCGCGGCACAGCACCATCCGCACCGCGAGCGGAGCGTCCGCCAGGAGCCGCGGCAACAGGTCCGCCGGCGTGGACGGGTTGAGCGCGACTCCGGCGAGACGTCGTACCGGCAGATCGGCGTCGGCCCAGATGTCCGCGGGCGTGGGCATGTGAGGGTCTCCACGGTGAAGGCACGGTGTGATCCCTGCGAGGCCAGGGAGAACCCGACCCTAACCGCCGGGCACGATCACGCACCAGGACGGTTCACCGGCCGGGTCCCGCTCCCGGCGCGTGTCCGCCGCTCGGGTGTCCGCTGCCCGCCGGACGGCCGCGCCGCACGCGGCCGTCGGGGTGCGGGCCGGTGGAAAAGGCTTTGACGTGCCGTCGGCCGCTCGTCGAGGGTGATCCCGGTGTCCGGACGTGGGCACGGCAGAGGAGTTGTGGATGATTGTCGTATCGGCCGCCTCGGGGGCGTTCGGCCGGCTGGTCGTCGGCCGGTTGCTGGACCTGGTGCCCGCCGACCGCGTGGGGGTCGCGGTGCGTGACCCCGGCAAGGTCCCGGATCTCGCGGCTCGCGGGGTCCATGTCCGGCTCGGCGACTACGACGACCCGGCGACGCTGCGCACCGCGTTCGAGGGCGCCGACCGGCTGCTGCTGATCTCCTCCCCCGAGCTGGATCCCTCACGCCGTACCGTCCAGCACCGGGCGGCGCTCGGCGCGGCCCGCGCCGGCGGCGTCGGATCGGTCGTCTACACCAGTTTCCTCGGGGCCGACACGCAGGCCGACGGCATGACCGCCGCCCATCACGCCACCGAGCGTGAACTGGCATCCGGGGGACTCCCGCACACCCTGCTGCGGCACCCCTTCTACAGCGAGGCGTTCCTGCACAGCGGACTGCGCGCGGCCGTCGCCTCGGGTGAACTGGCCGACGGCACGGGAGGGCGCGGCATCAACACCGCGTCCCGCGGCGACCTCGCGGAGGCCGCGGCCCGCGTCCTCACCGAGGACCACCACGTCGGACGGGCCTACGACTTCACCGGCGTCCTGTGGACCTACGACGAGCTCGCCGACACGCTCAGCGGCGTCTCCGGCAGGCCTGTCGTCCGGCGGGAGCGGGATCCCGCTCCCGGCGCGCAGGGCTGGCTGGAGACCCAGGTGCGCTCCGGCGCGCTGGAGCGGCAGACCGACGACCTCCAACGCGTCCTCGGCCACCCGCCCACCGGCCTCGCGCAGACCGTCACAGCGATCCTCGACCAGGACTGACGACCACGGCAGTGACGAGCGTGCGATCGGGGCCCGCCTTCACGAACACGGCGGCGGCCTCCCCGCTCACGACGCCGCGTCGGGCTCCCGTCAGTGGGGGCCGGTGAGGTGCTCGACTCGGGCGTGGAGGTGCTCGACGTGGTGTTCCGACTCCGGCTTCATCAGGACGCTGCGCAGGATCCGGGCGCCGTCGGCGTCCGCAGTGATCCCGGGGTGTCGTGCGGTGAAGGCCTCGCGGTCGGCCCTGAGAGTGCTCAGGAAGACCGGGTCGGGCGCGGCCATGCCGTCGGCGAGAATGCGGCCCGAGGCCGCGTCGATGCCGGACAGGGTGGCCGGTTCGAGGGCGGGGAAGTAGCTCACGATGTCCAGCTCGGGCTTTTGATAGAGCGTCAGATACGGTGACTCGTCGATGAGCCGGGACCAATCGAGTGCGGCTCGGCGACCCGCCGCCAGGACGCGTCCGAGACCTTCGGGGGTCGGCGGGAGAAGCTGGAAGGTGAGCCAGAGGGCGGCGGCCGAGGCGCCGGCCCGTGAGCACTCCAGGCTGATCTCTCCGAGGTGGAGTCCGGCGGAGGTGAAGTAGGTGTACGGCGAGTCGTGGAGGTAGAAACGGCCGACCTCGGGATCGCGGAAGAGGACGGCCCCGCAGCCGTAGGGCTGGAGTCCGTGCTTGTGCGGGTCGACCACGATCGAGTCGCACCGGGCGACGGCACGCCAGGGCTCGGCGGGTATCCCCTCGGGGCCGTCGGCGCCGGCGAGCAGCGTGAAGAACCCGCCGTACGCCGCGTCGACGTGGACGCGGACGCCGTGGCGCCGGGCGATCGGCAGGGCGAGGTGGACCGGGTCGACGGCGCCGAGTCCCGTGGTGCCGGTGGTGAGGACGACGGTGCCGACGTCCCCGGTGCGCAAGAGGTCGTCGAGTGCGTCGAGGTCCATGCGGCCCCGGCCGTCGGTGGGGACGGGATGGCCCTTCGTCCCGAGGACATGGCACATCCGGCCATGGGTGTAGTGGGCGTCGGCGCTGTGGGCGATCCCCCGGCCGGGGTGGAGTTCGCGGGCCACGAAGAGCGCTTCGAGGTTGGCGACGGTGCCGCTGGTGGTGAGGTGGCCGAGGTGCGTGTCGTAGCCGAACATCGTGGCCAGCGAGGCGACGACCTCGCGTTCCATGGCCGCGGTGGCGGGTCCGCCGTCCAGGGCGTGGTTGTTGGGGTTGATCAGCATCGCCGTGAGGTAGCCGACCACGGCGGCGGGGTGCGGGGGCTTGAGCATCTGCCCGGCGTACCGCGGGTGGAAGAAGGGGTAGTTGTCCTCCAGCCGTCCCGTGAACCGCTCGAAGGCGGCGGCGAAGCGCTCGTCGTCCACCGCGAGCGACGGGTGGGGCGCGTACGGGCCGAAGGTGTCGGCCCAGTCCTGCACGGCGTGAGCGGCTCGACCGAGCCAGTGCTGAAGGTCCACTGATCTCCCTCTCCTCCCCGGGTACGTCCGCGGTGCGCCCACTCTACGATTTCGTTGACCAGTCAGCAATTGACTGCTCAGCAATTGAGAGGGCAGCAAGTGCCCCGGCAGTAAACTCGCCGCGATGAACGAGACCCCGCAGCCGGACGCCGAGGCCGCCGCGCGCGCCGCAGACAGCCCGCTCGTCCGTGACTTCGGCCTGCTGATCAAGTCCGCGACCCGTCTGGAACAGCGGATCGACGCCGCCCTCCGGCGGGAGTGCGGGATCAGCCACACGATGCTCGAAGTGCTCATCAGGCTGTGCCGCGGGCCCGCCGAGGAGATCTCGCAACGGCGGCTGGCGGACGACCTCACCCTCACCAGCAGCGGAACGACCCGGTTGCTCGACCGGATGGAGGGGGCCGGCCTGGTCCGCCGGGTACCGTCCCCCGAGGACCGCCGGGTGGCCCTGGTGGAACCGACCCCCGCAGGCCGTACGACGTTCCTGCGTGCCGCGGCGGTCCACGCGGAGATGGTGGAGAGGTTCTTCGTCGGCCCGCTGTCCGCCGGTGACTACCGGCGGCTGACCGCCGCCCTGGGCGAGATCGACAGGGCGCTGCGCGAGGCCGCCGACTGAGCGGGCGGACAGCGGCTCGGCCGGACGGCCGGGCGGCTCAGGCCGCGGGCACGGAGACGGGCAGTCGCACGGGCTTCTTCTTCGCCAGCTCGGCGTTGAACTGCGCCCCGACCAGGAGCGCCAGGTTGGACAGCCACAACCAGACCAGGAAGACCACGACGCCCGCCAGTGAGCCGTACAGCTGGTCGTAGGTGCTGACATGGGCGGTGTAGACGGCGAAGCCCAGCGAGACGATCAGCAGGAGCACCACCGCCAGCGCACCACCGGGCGCCATGCTCCCGACGGGCCGCGAGTGCGCGGGCCCGGACCGGTACAGCACGAGCACCAGGGCCACGGCGACGGCGGCCACGATCGGCCACCGCAGGGCGTGCCAGGTGGTCTGCAAGCCGCTGCCGAGATCGAGGGCGTCACCGAGGCGGCGGGCGAGGCTGCCGCTGAGCAGCATCGCGACGGTCGACGTGAGAAGCAGCGAGATCAGGACGAGGCCCGTGGCGATGATGCGCGGAGCCGTCCGCCAGACCGGCCGGTCGGCGCTGCTGCGGTGCATGGCGTACAGCGCCCGGCGGAAGACGCTGAGGTAGCTGCACCCCGACCACAGGGCGCCCGTGCCTCCGACGAAGATCAGCGTCCAGGCCGTCGACGACTGCTCGGCCATCTGCCGCAGGGTGCTGCGCAGCAGCTCGCGGGAGGCGGCCGGGGCGGCCTGCGCCATACGGTCGATGACCTCCGGCTTGGCCGTGGGCATGGTGAGGCCCAGGATCGAGAGGATCACCAGCAGCAGCGGGAAGAGGGCCAGGACGGCGTAGTAGGTGAGCGCGGCGGCCCAGTCCGTGACGTCGTCGTTCCAGACGGACAGCGGCGTGCGGCGCAGCGCCGTCCACCAGCGGGCCGTGCGGCCGTCTGCATCGTCCATGGTGCGGGTGCTCTCATTCCTCGCTCTCGGACCACCGTGCAGCACCATGACCCGACGCCGTACGGCGTGTGTCCCGCTTACCCGCAATCCGCCGGCGTAGACCCGCCGCGACCAGGGAATTCACGGCCGCCCACCGACCGAGCGCCGGCGGCGCGCCGACGGCGCCGTCCGGGGCAGCGCGGACGCCCGGGACGCCGATCGTCGTACTGCCCGGTAGCGCGGCCGCTGGAGCGCCCGGAGGCCCTACGAATACAATCGCTCTCGTGTCGAAGCCTGACGAACTGCTGATGGACCTCGCCGCCCAGGTGGAGTCCGAGCAGAGCAATCAAATGTCCCTTACCGTGGTCACCGGTGGCGCTGTGATCACCGGCCGACTGGCTCCCGAAGCAGTGTGGAGGCAGCGGGTGTCGGAGGTGCTGACGGATTCGGACCGGTTGGGCGAGTTCTCCACCGTGTTCAAGACTCCGGCGCGGAGCGGGCCACCCACGCATCTGCACTTCCATGTGGCCCGGATCCTCCAGGGAACGGTGGGGATCCCCGAGACCGGCGGAATGTACCGGGTCGCGATCGAGGCCGTGAGCGCCTGGACGGTGGGCGACTTCAGCTACTCCGACCGCTGAGGGCCCGCCGAACGACGAAAGTACGCCGAAACGGCGGTGGGGTCCTCGCCCGTGTGCACGGGCGAGGACCCCACCGCCGTTTCGCTTACCGGCCCACCCGCGCACCGGCCTGGCCGCGCGTCCGGGCCCGCTCCGAAGAGCGAGGCCACCCTGTGCGATTCTGGCCGGAACGCAACCGTCGGCGGCCAAAACTCGTCCCTACCTCCCGAGCCACCGGGGCTCGCGAAGAACTCGTACGAGCAAGATGGGGGAGGCAGGCATGAACCTGGCACCGCGGAAGAGCCGTCGCAGACCGAGCGCCGTCCGGGCGGTCGCGGTGAGCGTGTGCGCCATGGGGGCGCTGACGCTCACGGCCTGTTCAGGCGGTGACGGCACGGAGAGTGCCGCAAGCGGCGCGACGCCGAGCGTCACGGCGAGCGGCGCCGGCGGCAAGGCCGGGACGAGCGCCTCCCCGGCGGCGAAGGAGTCCTCCGCGGCGCCTTCCGAGGCCGCGGGCTCCGGCGTCGAGTCCCCCACCGGCGTACCGGCCGCGCCGATCGCCTCCGAGCCCGCGGTCGCCAAGACGACGGGGCCGGCGAGCGCGGCGGACGAGGACGGCGCCGACTGCGACCACAAGATGCCCATCTCCCCGGACGAGATCGCGGTCTACCGCTACACGCCGGAGGGCGGCTCGCTGAGTCTGATCGTCAAGTACGGCAACTGGGGCTGCGGCACACCGGATTCGGACGGCGCGCCGTTCGAGACGGTCGGCAAGGAGACCTTCGTCCCGATGGACCAGGCCGCGTACGTGACGGTGACCAACCCCATCGTGGAGAGCACCGAGAACCAGCACATCGGCGTCCAGGAGTTCCTCGACTGGCTCGAGGCGCACCCGAACTCCGGGCTGGTCTTCACCTACCACCTGGGGGCCGACGGGGCCATCGACCGCCTCGACGAGGTCTTCACCCCCTAGCTCCGCCCACCGCACCCTGACCGGCGACCCGCGCACGGCCTTCAACCGGCACCCCAACCGGAGGCCAACCCTCGCTGACCGGGGGTTAGTTGACGCACACATCGCCCTACCGTTCGCCCGCCCGCCGGTGTTGACTGGTCCACCGGCTCGACGATCGCCCGGAGGCCACGTGCTGACCCTGCTGGTGCTTCTGCTCGGCTGGGCCGCGTTGCTCACGTTCGGCGTCGGCCTGTCGTCGCTGAAAGGGCCCCCTCGGGCGGCCCTTCGGTGGTGGATCCTCTACGGGTGCGCGCTCGCCGCCGTCGTCACCGCGCTGGTCCTCGCCTGGCAGACCCTGGACTCGCACTGCCGCGCCCACCCGACCAGCCGGCAGTGCGGGCCGCATCCGTTCGGGGAGTGAGCGCCACCCCTCCCCCGCCGACTCCTCCTCACCTCTCCCAGGTCCGGGGTCCCGTCCCGCCGCCGGATCGCTCGCGCGGCCGAGCCGGTGGAAACGTCGTGTTCACGACAGGCGGCGTCGAGGGTAACAACCGCCTCCTAGCGTGACCGGCCGTGGGATCGGAGTCGTACAGGGCGGGCCGCCGGGAGCGACTCTCGCCCGGTGCCCGCTCTCCCCGGCACGGCAAGGGCGCCGCGCGGGGCCTCCCACGGCATCGCAGCACCCGCACCCTGCCCCACCGGGAGGCGTGGCATGAGCACCACCGCATCACCGCAGACCACATCAGGCACGGGCCCGGCGGACTCCTCCACCGACCAGGCGGTCAAGGAGACGCTGGAGGACTACACCCTCCGCTTCGCGCCCCGCAGTTACCGGCGCTGGACCCCCATGGTCGTCGCCACGACGGCCCTGGGCGGCATCGCCTACATGGCCGACTTCTCCATCGGCGCCGGCATCGGGCTCGCCCACGGCACCGGCAACGCGCTCGTGGCGATCGCGGTCGCGGCGGTCGTCATCTTCGTCACCGGGTTCCCGCTCGCCTACTACGGCGCCCGCTACAACATCGACCTCGACCTGATCACCCGGGGCGCCGGTTTCGGCTACTACGGCTCCGTGCTGACGAGTGTCATCTTCGCGAGTTTCACCTTCATCTTCTTCGCCCTCGAGGGCTCGATCATGGCGCAGGGCCTGGAACTGGGACTCGGACTGCCGCTGTGGCTGGGCTACCTGGTGTCCACGCTGATGGTGATCCCGCTGGTGATCTACGGGATGAAGGCCCTGAGCAAGCTCCAGGTGTGGACCACCCCGGTCTGGCTGCTGCTGATGGTCGGTCCGCTGGTCTACCTGATCGCCGCCGACCCGGGTACGGTCGACCGCTTCCTCGGCTACGCGGGGACCGACGGCGAGGGCGGGCTCGACACCGCGTCCGTGCTCCTCGGCGCGGGGGTCTGCCTCTCGCTCATCGCGCAGATCGGGGAACAGATCGACTATCTCCGCTTCATGCCGCCCAGGACCGAGGCGAACAAGCGCAGTTGGTGGACCGCCGTGATCATGGCGGGCCCCGGCTGGGTGGTACTAGGCGCGCTCAAGCAGGCCATCGGCGTCTTCCTCGCCGTGTACATCCTGGCCGAGGTGGGTGCGGACGCGGCGCCCGAGCCCATCCAGCAGTTCCGGGGGGCCTTCGACGCGATGATGCCGTCCTGGATGGTCGTCCCGCTGGCGGTCGCACTGGTCGTGATCAGCCAGATCAAGATCAACGTGACGAACGCGTACTCCGGATCGCTGGCGTGGACCAACTCCTTCACGCGCGTCACCAGGCACTATCCCGGCCGTATGGTCTTCGTCCTGGTCAATCTCGGTTTCGCGCTCGCCCTCATGGAAGCCGACATGTTCAGCTTCCTGAACAGCATCCTCGGCTTCTACTCGAACTGCGCCATCGCCTGGGTCGTCACCGTCGCGACGGACATCGGGATCAACAAGTACCTGCTGCGCCTCTCCCCGCTCCAGCCGGAGTTCCGCCGGGGCATGCTGTACGCGGTCAACCCGGTCGGCACGGTGGCCTTCGTGGCCGCGTCGGGACTGTCCATCGCCCTGTACTTCCACGCGCTCGGCGACGCCCTCCAGCCCTACTCGCCCGTGGCCGCGGCCGTCCTGGCCTTCGTCCTCACCCCGCTGATGGCGATCGCCACCAAGGGCAGGTACTACCTGCGGCGCACGGACGACGGCATCGACGAGCCCCTGCTGGACGCGGACGGCAACCCGAGCGCGGTCACCCTCGACTGCCACGTCTGCCGCCGGCCCTACGAGCGCCCCGACCTGACCGCCTGCGTGACCCACAACGCGACGGTCTGCTCACTGTGCCTGAGCACGGACACCACCGGCGACCACGTACTGTCGGCGTGACCCCGTCCGAACGCGAGGGCGCCGCGCCACCGCGCGGCACCCTCGCACCCGCCCCGAGGCGATTGCCCCGCACCGAGCCAGTGCGCGACCATCGCCAGGTGGACGAGATCGAGGGGCGGTCGCCGCGACCAGGACCGCGGAAAGAACGCGGCTACTTCCTGCTCAGAGCGACCCGCGTCAGGGACGACGCCTGGATGTCCCAGCCGGAAGCCGCCCGCACCCTGGGCGTCTCCGCCCTCCGCGTCGCCATGCTCCTCGCCAACGGCCGCCTGACGCCGGCGGAGAACCAGGCAGGTCACGCCGGGGTCACCGGCGACAGCGTGCGCGCCGAGGAATCCTGGCGGGCGCAGGCGACCCGACGGGCGAAACTCACCCGCCTCCTCATCGACGCCGTCGGCTACTTCTGATCGTGGATCCGCAAGGCCGAGGGCGACACCGGATCCGCCGTCGGTTCCGGGCCCAGCCCCTGCCAGAGCCCCGGTCCCGGCTCCGGCACCGGCGTAACCGGGCGCGTGACGACAACCGCCTCGCCCCACGTGAACTCCTTGGCCTGCAACGGACTTGACGGGGAGGAGCATTCCTGACTCGTCAGGCAATCGGCGTCGGTTCAATTATTGTCATGCCCATGACCGATACCTCTGGCGCACGCACCCCCCCCTCGCCGGGCCGTCCGGGTCGGGCGGGATCCCGGCCATGCAGGCGTACATCCACTCCATGAGCGCGCCGTAGGCGTAGTGGTTGAAGGAGTTCATGCCCACGGGACCGAATCCGTCCGCCTCGGAGTACGAGTTCCAGCGCTCCCAGACCGTCGTGGCACCGTTGCGCACCGAGAACAGCCAGGAGGGCAGGGCGTCCTGGAACAGCAGCCGGTACGCCAGGTCCGCGGGAGTTGAGCCTGTGCCGGGACCGCCGCGCGGCACACGTTCAATCGTTCGGTTGAATACCGGTTCGAACGGCTGGGAAACGTTGCTCGCCCGCCGTCGCCGGCAGCAGGATGTGGCGACGCCCGGGGCCGTGGCCGAGCCAGGCGCCGGGTGTCGTGTTCCCCGAGTCCCCCCTCAGAGAGGTCTCCTCAGCATGTCCAGCTTGAGCAGACGACATGTCCTCGCCACCGGCGCCGCCCTGGGCGCCGGAGCGTTCGCCGCCTCGACCGGTCCCGCCGCGGCCGCGCCGGCCGGCGACCGCGGCACGTCAGCCAGCGCGCCGCGGGGCGGGGGCGGACGGGAGGAGACGCGCACGCTCGACGAGCTCTACCGCGCCGCGCTCGCGGAGGGCGGGAAGCTCGTCGTCTACGCGGGCGGCGACACCCCCACCCAGCAGGACGGGACCAAGGCGGCCTTCAAGGCCCGTTTCCCGGAACTGGACCTGACCCTGATCGTCGACTACAGCAAGTACCACGACGTGCGGGTCGACAACCAGTTCGCCACCGGCACGCTGGTGCCGGACGTCGTGCAGTTCCAGACGCTCCAGGACTTCGACCGCTGGAAGCAGCAGGGCCGCCTGCTGCACTACAAGCCGGCCGGTTTCTCCAAGGTCCACGAGGCCTTCAAGGACCCGCAGGGCGCCTGGGTGGCCACCGGCGTCATCGCCTTCAGCTTCCTGTACGACACGGCGACGGTCGGCGCGGCGAGGCGACTCACGCCGCGCGACCTGGTCGACCCGCAGTGGAAGGGCCGGATCGCCTCGGCCTACCCGCACGACGACGACGCCGTGCTGTACCTGTTCTCCCTGTACGCGCGCACCTACGGCTGGGACTGGGTGGCCCGGTTCGCCGCCCAGGACGTGCAGTTCGCGCGCGGCAGCAACTCCCCCGGCGAGGCCGTGTTCGGCGGGCGGAAGACGATCGGCGTGGGCACGGCGGGGTCTGCGGTCGGCGCGTCTCCCGTGACGTTCTCGATCGCCGACGGGCACCCGTTCATGGCCTGGGGCCAGCGCGCGGCCGTCCTGGAACAGGCGAAGAACACCACGGCCGCCAAGCTCTTCCTCAACTGGCAGCTGTCGACACAGATGCAGAACGGGTCCTTCAACGGCTGGTCCGTCCGCACCGACGTCACGCCGCCGGCGGGTCTGAAGCCGATCTGGGAGTACTGCAACGCCCATGTCGACGGCTTCCCGCGCTTCATGGCCGACCGCGCCGAGGTCGAGCGCTGGAAGCAGACCTTCGCGCTGTACTTCGGCGAGGTGAAGGGCGACCCGACACCGGGCCGGCTCGGGCTGCACCCGGGCGCGTGACGAGCGGCCCGGCCGACGGGCCGGTGCCGGCGGGTGCTAGCGGGTGCTAGCGGGTGACGACGTTGAGCACGGGGTAGGTCCGCGGCCGGACGCCCTCGACGCCCAGTTCCCGCAGGATCGGCCCGAGGGTCGCGCCGAACTGCCGGAACGCCTCCTCGGACTCCCACACGTCCACGACGAGTGTGGGGGCTTGCGGGGTGGGGCTTGTGGGGTCCTGCGACCAGTGGAACAGCCCCGCCCGCCGCCCGCGCGGGGGCCTGGGCCGAACAGGGTCGTCGCGTCTTCCGGTCAGCACCGGTGCGGGCCCGGTGTGTGTCACCGGACACACTCCGGTGTCGGCCGGTCGTGGGGCGGAACCCGCTCGCCGTTGGTTCCCCCGGTTTTCCGTCGCCCGGGCCCGTGAGGTTCCGCCCCCGTGCGAGGCGGGGTCCTGACCGGGGCGAACGGGTTGCGGGCCTCGCGCCGGCCACCGTCCGCCCTGCGGTTCCGGACCCGTCCGGGACCTGTCGGAGCGGGTCGCGGACGCCGGGGATCTCCAGGTCAGGACGCAGGACACGGAACCGGACGTTGCACACTGCCGCCGGATGCGAGACGGTTGCCGAACGGCAATCTTTTTCGAGCGGCAGAGAGGTGGTGGGGTACGCGCGAATGCGTTCCCCCGCTTGTGATCCCTTCCCCAGGTACCTCTAGCAGTTCCCCCGGCGGTGGCGTCGGCGCGGTGTGGGGCGGCGCGCCCTACCCCGTCATCGTCATCGACCGGGCCGGGGACGTCGTCGAGACCAACGATGCCGCGCGCAGCCTGCTCCTCGACCGCGGCGCTGAAGAACCCACGACAGGAGATCTGCCGCGCTGGCTGGCCGAGGCGCACGACCGTCTGAAGTCCGCCGGGACGCCGTCGCGGGCCTCCGCGGGCGCGGCGGCGGGTGCCGTGGCGGGCCGGACGTTCGAAGCGCACCCCTCACCCACCGAGGGCGGGGACGTGGTGTGGTGGCTGGTGGAGAACACCGGTCTGCGTCTCGCCGAGGAGGCGCTGCACAGCGAACGCGAGCGGGCCGCCCTGCTGGCGGAGGTCTCCGGCGAGCTGCTGTCGTCGCTCAACGTGGACCGCTGCACGGAGGTGACGGCCCGGATGGCCGCCGGTCATCTCGCCGACGCGGCGGTCATCGTCGCGCCCGCCCAGGGGCGCCGCCACGCGCTGACCTACGCGCAGGGCGAGGGCGACGTCACCAGGGCCGTGCTGCCGGTCGACGCGCGCACGGTGCCCGGGCTGGCGGAAGCGCTCCAGGGATTCCCCCCGGTCCCCACACGGTGGATCGACCCGGAGGGTCTGCCGGAGTGGGCGGTGCCACCGGGCTTCGACCGCACGATCGGATCGGTGATCGTCACTCCCCTGCCCGGCCACGGGATGCCCGCCGGGGTGCTGATCCTGCTGCGCTCCAGCACACACCGCGCGTTCACGGAGGGCGAGGAGCTCTTCGCCCGGCTGTTCGCCGCCCGGGCGGGGGCCGCCCTGTCGGCGGCGCGCCTGTACGCGGAGCAGTCCTCGATCACGGCCACCCTGCTGCGGGAGCTCCTGCCGCCACGGCTGGAACGGGTGCACGACGTCGACTACGCCGGGGCCTACCGCGCGTCGCAGGACCACGAGCGCGTCGGCGGCGACTTCTACGACGTCCACCCCGGTGCGCACGCCACGGACGAGACGTTCGTCGTCCTCGGGGACGTGGCGGGCAAGGGGCTCGAGGCCGCCGTCCTGACCGGGAAGATCCGCAGCGTGCTGCACGCCCTGCTGCCGCTCTCCGGGGACCACCGGCAGGTGCTCGGCCTCCTCAACGGCGCCCTGCTGAACTCCCACCACACCCGCTTCGCGACCCTGGTGCTGACCTCCGTGCGACGGTGCTCGGAGCAGGTGCGGCTGCGGCTGACCAGTGCCGGGCATCTGCCGCCGCTGATCATCCGCGAGGACGGCCGGGTCGAGGAGGTCGCCACCAGCGGCACCCTCGTGGGAGCGCTGCCCCGCATCCGTACGCACAGCGTCGACGTGACGCTGGCTCCCGGCGAGACCTGCCTGCTGTACACCGACGGGATCACCGAGGCGCGGGGCGGCCCGCTGGGTGATCAGTTGTTCGGCGAGGCGAGGCTGCGGGAGGCCCTGGGCGAGTGCGCGCGGATGCCCGCGGAGGCGGTCGTGGAGCGGGTGCAGATGCTGGCCGCGCAGTGGCTGGGCAGCGACCGTCACGACGACATGGCCACGCTCGCGATCACCAATCCCGTCGGCGGCCACGACCCCGCACGGGTCGTCGACGGATACCAGGACCCCCGTCCCCGCGGACGGGAGTCGTGATGACGGACGGCAGAGTCGGCACGGCCGTGGAGGGCCTGGCGGAACTGCTGTGGCACGCGGTGGTCACCAGGGACGAGCCGGCCGCGCTGCGGCTGGTGGCCGGGGCGGCCGACGCCGGGGCCGACGCCGAGGCGCTGCTGCTCGACGTCGTCGCCGGGGTGCAGCACCGCGTCGGCACGGAGTGGGCAGCCAACCGCATCAGCGTCGCCGAGGAGCATGCGGCCAGCGCGATCGTGGACCGGATCGTCGCCTCGCTGGCCGGCCGGTCCGCGCCGTCACCCCGGCCGCGGGCACCGCGCCGGGGACCGGTCACGGTGGCCTGCGTGGACGGCGAGTGGCATGCGCTGCCCGCCCGTTTCCTGGCCGAACTCCTCACCCTGCGCGGCTGGCAGGTGGACTTCCTGGGTGCCCACACGCCCACCCCGCGGCTGATCGCGCACCTGCACCAGACCAACCCCGTGGCCGTGCTGCTGTCGGCGTCGATCCCCACCCACCTGCCCACCGCGCACCAGGCGGTCACCGCCGTGCAGTCGCTCGGCATCCCGGTCATGGTCGGCGGGGCCGCCTTCGCCGCGGACGGCCGCTACGCGCGTCTCCTCAACGCCGACGCCTGGGCGCCCGACGCCCGCGCCGCCGCGGACCTGCTGGCCCAGGGGCTGACCGGGCACCGGACGCGGCAGCGCCAACGGCAGCAGATCGACGACCTCCCGCACCTGGCCGACCAGGAATACACCTTCATCAGGCAGAACCGCACCCTCCTGGTCCGGCAGTCCCTCGCCGCCCTCGAGGAGCGGTGGCCGGCCATGCGGTCCTACAGCACGACGCAGCGCGAACGCACCGCCGAGGACCTCGCCCACATCGTGGAATTCCTCGCCACCGCCCTGTACGTGGACGACGCGGCCCTGTTCACGGCGTTCACCGGCTGGACCGCGGACATCCTCACCGCCCGCCGCGTGCCCGCGCACAGCCTCCGGCTGGGGCTGGAGATCCTGGCCGACCAGCTGCGCGACTATCCTCGTGCTCTCGCCTTCCTCGACGCCGCGACCGACTCACTGCCCGCACCGCATATCCACCCCGGCCCAGGACTCACCGCATGACCTCTTATCTGCCGGCCGAGTTCTCCGTGACCGTGCAGACCGCCGACGCGCAGGCACTGCACCTGGCGGTCCACGGAGACCTCGACTACGACACCAGCGACGACTTCGCTCCCGCCGTGGCCGGGGCGCTGGACGCGCACGCCGAGCGGTACGGGCCGACGCTGCGCGATCTGCACCTGGACTGGGCGGAACTGACCGCGTTCGACTCCAGCGGACTGTCAGCGCTGCTCGGCCTGCACCGGCGCACCCACCCCGCCGGCATCACCCTGCACCTGCACCACCAGCCCGTGTACCTGACCCGGATGCTCAAGGTCACCGGCGTCACGGGTCACCTCACGCAGCACGCCCCGGCCGCGGACACCGCGGTCCCGGCGGAGGCCAACGGCCCCACCGGATAGCCGGCGGACCCACGCGGAGAGCCGGTCGGACATAGGGTCGGCGCATGACCTCGCTGATCGCCGCCCTGCGGGCGCACGAAGAAGCCGCCCGATTCCTGGCCTGGCCCGGCGACTTCGACCCGGACCGCGACGACCACGTGGAGGAGGTCCACCTCGACTCCGGCGCCCGGCTGGAGGCCCTCGCGGGCGACGGCGCCGGGGGCACCTTCTTCTTCTGCGGCGAGGGCGGCGAGGAACGGCCCGTCCTGTACGCGGACTCCGAGGGCGGGGCGGCGCTGGTCGCGGTCGGGCTGCCCGAACTCCTTCGGCTGCTGCTGGTCGTTCCGTGGTGGCGGGACTGTCCTACGTTCACCGTCGAGGAGAGCCGCCGCAGCGCGGCCGAGTACCTGGAGGACATCCCCGATCTGGAGGCCCGGCGGGACCGTGCCGCGGCGGCCCTCGGCCTGCCTCTGTCGAGCGAGGCGGACGTACTGGCACGCCTGCGGGAGGTGGCGCTCACCGTCGGCAAGGACTACGTCCTCGTCTTCACCCCGGAGAACACGCCCTACGCCCCTCTCTTCGGCGACGACGCCTGACCCGACCCGCACCCGGTCCGCGCGATGCGCGCGTCTTCGACGATTTCCACGCCGCCCATGTGCGTCGGCTGACCGGCCAGATGTACGCGATGACCGGCAGTCTCGTCGAGGCCGAGGACCTGGTGCAGGAGGCCTTCGCCCGGGCCTGGCGGAACTGGGACAAGGTGTCCGGTTACGCGGACCCGGAGGTGTGGGTGCGTTCGGTGGCCTGCCGCGTCCGGGTGAGCGTCTGGCGCAAGGCGGTCAACCGCGTCACGGCCCACCGCCGCCTCGGGATGCCCGAGGAGGTTCCCACGATGGCCGCACGGCTGTCCGAGTCCGCTCCTGCTCCTGCTCCTGCTCCTGCTCCTGCTCCTGCTCCTGCTCCTGCTCCTGCCATGCGTGATGTTTCCGGCTCCGCCGTCCAGGAGGTGCACCACCGTGACTGAGGACTTCGCCTCGATCCTGCGGCGCGGGTCCGAGGAGCTCGCCGCGGTGTGCGGCAGTGCCTTCGCCGTCACCGGGCATTCCCGCCAGGACGCGCCGCCCGAGTCCGTCGTCGGCCCTCCGGCGCCGGACACGTCGACGACTCCACCGGTCACGTCCACGACTCCGCCGGACGGGACCGCGGAGCCGTCCGGCGCGGCCTCGCACGAGCCTGCGGCGGGTTCCCCTACGGCCGGTGCGGCGGGGTCGGCCACACGGCGAGCTCCTTCACGCCGACGGCCGGTGCCGCCGAGAGCGAGCTGGTGCAGCTCCAGGACGAGGGGGCGCGGAGAAGTACTTCACCGAGGGCGCGGACGGCGCGTGGATCTTCGTCGCCACCGACGGGTTCCCGCGCGATCCCCGGGGCTGTGCCGCCGTGCCCGAGATCCCGGCGCCGCTCGCCGCGCTCTGGGGCGACTGCCTCGCCCGGCCGTGACCCGGAGGAAGGCCCGCCCGGCTAGCCGGGGGGAGCCTGCCGAACGGCGCCGACGCGGGTGCCGTCTCCGGGCGTCGTCATCCGGCCGCGGTGGCCTGCGGGGAACCGGCCGTCCGCCGTACCAGCGGTCCGTCTCGTCGGCGACCCGCTCGACGAGGGCGCGGCCGAACGCGGTGAGCCGGTCCTGCGCCGGTGCGCCCGGGCCCAGTGGCGGAGGACCGCAGGTGTAGGCGTCGTGGAACTCGCCCTCGACGTCGTCGAGCAGGGCGAGCAGCAGTCCGTTGCGGTCGCCGAACCGGCGGAAGAGCGTGCCCTTGCCGACGCCCGCCACCCAACTCGGCGGATGGCGGGCACCCCTTCCTCGGGGAGGATCGGCGAGACGGGACCACTCTGAGCCCAGGACCGCAGGAACGCACCCTTCCCGGGCCCGAGCCGGCCTCGGCACTTGTACCTAGGACCACGGCACCGCGCTGCGCGGGCGGGGCGGGTCCCGGGATGTCTCAGGGCTTTCGGGGGCGGACCCGGTCGCGGGTCTCGCGCACGACGGTGAAGCCCGCGGACCGGTAGGTGGCCACCGCCGCCTCGTTCGCGGACGGTGTCACGACGGCGACCGCGCTCGCGCCCCGGCGGGCGAGGGCCGCGCAGGCGCCCAGTACGGCGTCGCGCCCGTGACCGTGGCCTCAGTGCTCGGGACGGGTGCCGACCGGTTCGAGCAGCCCGCACCTGTTGACGCCCGCGAACCATCCGGTCGCGGCGGCCGCGGGTTCCCCGTCGGGTGTGCGCACAAGCGCCTCCACGGCGAGCCCGCCGCCGGGCGACCGTTTCATGGTGCGCCAGCGTTCGAGGGTGAACGTGGATCCCGTGAAGGCGGACCGCTGTACCAGCACCCGGTCCGCCGCCGCGTCCGCGTCCACCGGCTCGGCACGGCTCGACACCGGCCGGGGCGTCCAGGACATGACGGACCAGGACTCCTCCCGCTCCGGCGCCCAGCCGGGCATCGGCAGGCCGTCGCACCAGTCCTGACCGGGGCCCAGCAGGTCCTCGGCGTCGGCGGAGAGCGCGGCCAGGTCGGCTCGGGGCGCGGCGGTCACCCGCAGCACGGGGCCGTCTAGGAATCCGACCGCCACCGGCGCCGCGGGATCGGCGTCAGCGTCGGCCCAGAGCACCACGGCGGCGTCGTCGTAGCGCAGGTACCACCCCAGGTCGCCGGGGTGCAGCCCGCCGCCAGGAGTGTCGGGCGGCGTCCACTCGCACAGCGCGCGCAAGGCCGGGCCGGTCTCTGCGGGAGCCGGACGGTGCCGCACGAGTGAGGTCATGGACGGGAGGTTAGCCAGCACGCCGAGGATCCACGAACGCTTTTCACCGGCCCGGGACGTGCCCCGGCCGCCGCGTCGTCATTCGCTCTGGGTCATGGTCCGGTACGCCTCGTGGCGTACGTCGGCGTTCTCGTGCGCGCGCAGCAGGCGGAGCAGCGCGCGCCACTCCTCGGGCCAGCCGAGCGCGAGGCCCGTGGACTTCACCAGGCCGATCGCGAGGAGGCCCGCCGCGGTCCCGCCGTCGCGGGCGAACCGGTCGGCCGCGGTCAGCATGACGTCGACGTGCCGCGGGGCGGCGCGGTGGGCCGAGGACGTCCGCAGCCGGCCGGTGGTGTGCAGGGCGGCGGTGACACCGGCGCCGTCGAGGACGTCGGCCAGCTCGGCCAGCCGGTCGGGCAGTGCCTCCGGATCCGTGGTGTGGTCGATCAACTGGCCGAGCAGGTCGGCGCGTTCGGCCGTCAGCAGGGGTTCGGGAGCCAGCTGCCGCACGACGTCCTCGAGCAACTGCGGCCGCACTCCGTCGACATGGCCGAACGACGTCAGGTTCCGCAGCCGTTGCAGCGCGGGCAGATCCCGGCGCTCCCCCGCGTCACAGCCGCCCTCGGCCGTGTGCAGCGCGGCCAGCAACTCGGCCACCGCGCCGCTGAACACGCTGCCCGGCGCGGCACCGCCCACCGGGTGCGGCAGTCCGGAGACGGCCAGGTCGCGCAGCACCCACCCCGCGGTCTGCCAGTGCGTACGCCCGTCGAGGTCGCAGACGGTACGGGCGATCCGGGCGGCCAGGTCGGGTGAACAGCGGCACCACACCCCCATGGAGCGCAGCAGGCCGTAGCCGCCCCCGAAGCCCTCCGTGAGCCCGAGGCCGGTGTCGTAGGCCGCGACGACGACCTCGGCGTACGCGCGGCGGTACGGCTCGGCCAGCTCCCAGGGTGTGACGGCCAGGAGGGCCTCGTGCACGGGCAGCGCGTCGTCGCGTGCGACGTCGTCGAGCAGGCGCCGGGCCTCGGGCTCACCGAGCAGTGGGGGCAAGGCCCGCACGACGGCGGCCCGTACGTCCGGGTGGCGGTCGGGAGCGCGGAAGGCGCTCGCCAGCAGCGACACCGCCTGCCGGGGCGGCAGGAAGCGCGCGGCGAGCCGCACGGCCTCCTTGCGGGAGGTCACCTTCGCGGGACGCTCCCCGGTGAGCAACGGGCCCAGGGCACGCGCCAGTTCGGACGGAGCGGCGAAGCGGGCGGCCCGGGACGCCGCGTACACCGCGACCCGGGCGCGGTCGCCGCCCGCCTGCTCCAGCAGCGTCGGCAGGCTGTCGTGGGGGCGGTCGGTCCAGGGCAGCGCGCCGAGCGCGGCCTCGGCGACGACCACCTCGGGGTCGTCCGTGTGCGCGAACGCCAGGTCCCGTCCGAACCGGGGCACCGGGGCCGCGGCGCGGATCAGGGCGGCACGGTCGTCCAGCGGGAGGGACGGGTCGGCGACCGCCGCCGCGGCCAGCCGGACCGCCGCCTGCTGCTGGCGGGGCAGCCAGCGGTCGCTGTCGTCGAGGTCCGGCAGCGGCCGCCGGGCCCCGTCGACGAGGAAGCGTCCGTACGGCGCGGTCCCGCCCAGCAGGGTGTCCAGCAGATCCGTGCGCCGTCTGCTCAACACCCGTCGTACGGGCGGGAGGACGGCGCAGGACGGGTCGAGCGCGACGATCCGGGCGACCCGTTCGTCGCGCGTCTGCGGTGCCGCCAGCCACAGACGGGCCGCCTCCCGGAAGGTCTCGTCGTCGCCGCGCCGCAGGGCCCCGGCCAGTCTCTCCTGGAGTTCGGGCAGTCGGCGGGCACGCGGGCCCAGCGCGGCGGCCAGACCCAGCAGCAGCCGGAAGTCGGCCCGTTCGGCCGCCGCGTCGAGCCAGGGGCGCAGCGTGTCGAGCACCTGGTGCTCCTGGCCGCGTCGCAGGATGCGGTGCAGCGCGCCGAAGTCGGGTACGCCGACCCGGCTCGTGATGCGTTCCAGGGTGCGCAGCGACCAGTCCCGCAGGTCCGTCGACCCGTCCCCGGCATGCTCGACGAACTGCCGTACGGCGAAGGTGCGCAGCGCGGTCAGGGTGGCGGCGGAACAGTCCCGGGCCCCCAGCGCGTCGGCCGTGAGCGCGTCCAGCAGCGGTGCGTCCTCGGGGGCGAAGAGCCTCGGGTGCGTGCCGGCCAGTGCGCCGAGCGCCTCGGCGCGCACCGGGTCCCGCTCGTTGCGCAGCCGCCGCCCGGCCGTGGTCAGCAGCTCGGTGACCGCCTCCCGGCCGCCGTCCCGTTCGACGCAGGCCACGAACAGCGGCCAGGCGATGGCCCGGTCGTCGGCGTCGGGGCGTGCGATCGCGGCGAGCAGCGCGGGACGCGCCTCGTCGAGGGGACCGTGGGCGAGGGTGTCGAGATCGTCCCACCAGTAGTCGGTGCCGTCGAACTCGGCCGCGGCGCGCCGCACTTCGGTCGAGCGGCGGTCGCGCGGCAGCAGGTCGAGGACGCTCAGCGCCGGGTTCCCGCGCGTGCCCAGGTCGGCGACGGCGTCCACGAAGGCGGGGCGCAGGCCCGGTGCGAGGGCCTTCACCAGCGCGCCGAAGTGGGCGCCGCGGTTCAGCCAGTGCCGGCCCAGCACGACCAGAGAGGCGGAGTCGGCCCGCACGAGCCGGTGCAGCACTCCGGGCGGCGGTACCGGCTCGTGGCGGTGTTCATGGCGGTCCGGGGAGGTGATCCAGCGGATCACCCGCTCGGGGTCGGCGGCGGCCAGCGGGCCGAGGCCGCGGCTCAGCGCGGGCGGCAGAGTGCCGGGACCGTACCGCTCCAGCAGGGTCAGCACCCGCTCGGGGCGCAGCGGTGCGAGCGCGCCGACCGTGGTGGCGTACAGCCGCCACCAGTCGTCGCGCTGCCCGCCCCCGGCCCGGTCGGCCAAGGTCCGCTCGGCGTGGTCCAGCACCGCGTCGGGATGCCGGCTCGCGAGCCGCGTCCAGCCGTCGACGGCGTGCGCCAGACCGGGCAGCTCCGCTGCCACGAACGCAGTGGAGCAGGCCGGCAGCAGACGCGCGGCCTCGGCGTCGCCCCATTCCTCGCGCAGTCGCGCCACCAGCCGCTCGGCGAGCCGCGCACGGCCCCCGGCGGCGAGCACCCGGGCCAGCCGCTGCCGCAGCACGGCCGGCGCGTCGTCGTAGGCCGCCTCCACCGCCCGGTCGGGGACGGGGAGGTCCCGCACGGCGCGCCGCGCGTAGCCGGCGACGACCGGGTCCTGATCGGCCAGCCGGTCCGCGAGGAACTCCGCGTCCCGCCCGACGAGCGCCGCCAGCGCCGCGATCCGCCGCTCGTACGACCCGCCCGCGTCCAGTTCGGCCAGGAGGGGAGCGAGCGCCCCGTCGTCCGCGAGTCCGCGGGCGGTCCGCGCCGTCAGGGCCAGACGAGCGGGGAACGGCAGCGGTTCGAGGGCGGAGAGCAACTGCTCCGCGGTGGTCGGCATGCGCCGATTCTGCCCGTCAAGATCCGCGCGTGCGATCGAATAAACACCGGCTCGTCGCCGACCGGACGAGGGGCGGCTCGTCACCGTCGGCTGATCCCGTTCCGCTGTCCGGCCCATCCCGCCGGGCAGCGCACCGCCGGCCGCACCACCCTGGAGGGGTTCGACGCCATGACGCCGACCGGCCTGCTGCCCGCCCCGTCCCCGGGCGTCCGGTGAACCTGATCGCCCCCGTCCGACCGGAGCCCACATGCCCGCCTCCCCCTCCCTCGCCACGGCGCCCCCGCGCACCACCGCGCCGGCGTCCCCCGCCACGGCGCCCCCGCGTCCCGCCGGGCCCCCGTCCCCCGCCACCTCGTCCGTCCCGACCTCGTCCGTCCCGACCTCGCCCGTCCCGACCGCGTCGGACGCGGACCTCGGGCTGGAGGCCCGGCTCGCCGCCGTCGACGCCCTCATGACCCTGCGTCTCGAAGAGGCCGCCGTCGCCCACGAGGTGCGCACCGCGCACCTGGCCGTCGACCCCGTCGACCTCGCCGAGGTGATCACCGTCCCGATCGCTCCCGCCCGGCAGCCGGCCGCCCCGGCGGCCTACCGCACTCCCGCCGCCGCCCTCCTCGAACGCGCCCACCACCACATGCGGACGGCCGGATGGTGTGCGGGCGCCCTCACCGACGACGACGGGTCCGTCTGCCTCCTCGGCGCCCTCCACGTGGAGGCGGGCGGCGACCAGGATCTCGTGGTCGACGCCTCGGCGATCCTGCTGGACGCGATCCGGCGGAGGTTCCACGACGAGTCCGTGCCCGCCTTCAACGACCGGCAGCGCTCGGGCGCCGTTCCGGAACGGATGCTGCTCGAAGCGGCCCGTCTCGCGGACGCCCGCGGCCGGTGAACCACCCGGCCCGACGGGCCCCCGCCGACCGGTCCCCCGGACCTCGCGCAGACCGGGCCACACCGGACCCCGCCCCGGCCGGGCGACGCCGGACCCGCGCGGCCCGTTGACCGGTCCGCGGGCGCCCTGACCGTGCGCGCAGCGCGGTCCGCGTCCCGCCGCGGCGTTTCGCCCGCCCGCGGCCGCGTCCGGGGTCCTAGGCTCGGCCCGTGGGGCAACCTGAGCAGCGCGCCGAGGGCGCAGGACCGTTCACGACCCGGCTCACCTGGCATCTTTCCGACGGCGGCACCGCCGTGTGGGAGTCCCGGCCGGCGCGGCGGCGGGGGGTGCTCGCCGTCCGTACACCGATCGGGGCGGTCACCCGGCACATCCGGGCGGACGCCGTCTCCCTCACCCGGCTCCGCCGCCTCAACGCCATCGCCGCCCTCGCCTTCGTCATCGGCGGAGGCCTCTTCGCGGCGGGCGCGGCCGTCGCGCAGTTCGGCTCGGGTGACGCCACCACGTGCGCGTCGATCTACTTCGCGGGCGGTCTGTTCTTCAGCACCGGTGGATACGTCTCCCTGCTCCAGGTGGTCGACGCGCCCCGTCACGTTCCCGGGGGCGAGGGACGGCTGATCACCCGTCGCTGGCGCTGGTGGAGCTACGAGCCGGCGCGGCTGGACTGGCTGAGCACGTTCGTGCTCTTCGCGGGCACGCTCGTCTTCGCCGTCGACCTGCTGGACTCCTTCCTCCAGGGGCTGAGCGTGCAGCAGGTCAACCGGCTGATCTGGGCGCCCGACGTGATCGGCTGCGTCCTCTTCCTGCTCTCCGGGCACCTGGCCTTCCTGGAGATCGGCCACGGCCGGCTCGCCGTGCGGCCGCGCGACCTCGGCTGGTGGATCGTCGCCGTCAACCAGCTCGGGTCGGTCCTGTTCATGGTGTCGGCGATCGCCGATTACACCCGCCCGGCCACCGGCAGCCTGGTCGACGCCGACATCGCGAACTGGGGCACCCTCACCGGCGCCCTGTGCTTCTCCCTCGCGGGTCTCCTCCAGCTCGGCGAACACTCGTAGCAGCACCGGCCCGTCGACGGCGGGCTGCGGCGGGCGGCCGTTCCGTATCCTGGCGGCATGCGCACGCGTCCGACCCTGAGCTGGGTTCCCACCGAGGAACCGCTGCCGGCCACCACGGACCTGGGACCGGTCGCCGAAGCGCTGGGCCGCGGGGGCGTGCTGGTGCTCAGCGGGGCGGGCATCTCCACGGAGTCGGGCATCCCCGACTACCGGGGCGAGGGCGGGAGCCTGAGCCGGCACACGCCGATGACCTACCAGGACTTCACCGCCGACGCCCGGGCCCGGCGCCGCTACTGGGCGCGCAGCCACCTCGGCTGGCGCACCTTCGGACGCGCCCGCCCCAACGCCGGACACCGGGCCGTGGCCGCGTTCGCGCGGCACGGCCTGCTCGCGGGTGTCGTCACCCAGAACGTGGACGGTCTGCACCAGGCCGCGGGCACCGCGGACGTCGTGGAACTCCACGGAGGGCTCGACCGCGTCGTGTGTCTCTCCTGCGGCGCCCTCAGCCCGCGCCGCGAACTCGCCCGGCGGCTTGCGGAGGCGAACGCGGGCTTCGAGCCGGTGGCCGCCGGGATCAACCCGGACGGCGACGCCGACCTGACCGACGAACAGGTCGGGGACTTCCGGGTGGCGGCCTGCGCGCGGTGCGGCGGTGTCCTCAAGCCGGACGTGGTGTTCTTCGGCGAGAACGTTCCGGCGGACCGGGTCGAGCGGTGCCGCGCCATGGTGAACTCGGCGACATCACTGCTGGTCCTGGGCTCCTCCCTGACGGTGATGTCCGGGCTGCGGTTCGTGCGTCAGGCGGCGCAGGCGGGCAAGCCGGTGCTCATCGTCAACCGGGACCCGACCAGGGGCGACCGCCACGCCGTCACCCGGGTCTCGCTCCCGCTGGGCGCGGCCCTCACCGCCGTGGCCGACGCTCTCGGCATCCCGGCCGACGACGGGACGGCGACACCGGCGCAGTGACACCTGCGCCGTGACACCGCCGCCGCGACATGGACGCCTTGACCTGGACGCCGTGACACAGGCGCCGTGGCACCGGGGGCGGGCGTCACCGCCGTCCGCCGTCCGCGCCTCAGCGCGTGCCTTCGTCCTGCGGCCTGCCCTCGAGCTTGCGCAGCAGCCCGAGCAGCGCCTCCCGCTCCGCCTCCGCCAGGTTCTCGAAGCACTCCGCGAGCGCCGGCTCCGCCACTTCGTGGCCCGCCTCCAGCACCCGCCGCCCCTCGGCGGTGAGGTGGTGCTCGATCCGCCGGCCGCGTCCGGACCGCCGGTCCACCAGACCCTGAGCCGTCAGCCGCCCGGCGAGCGTGCCGAAGGCCTGCTCGCTCTGGAAGGTCGCCGCCGCGAGTTCACGCGCGCTCGCGCCGGGCGAGCGGCCGATGGCCCGCAGCGCGTCCCACTGCGCGAGCGTGCTGCCGATCGACGCGAGGCGGCTGTCGAGCGTGCGGTGCTGGCGGTACTGGGCGGCCTTCACGGCCCTTCCGAGGATCTGGAGTTCCACAGCCATGCCGGCCAGACTAGCACCCTGACTAAGCTTGCTTATATAAACATCCTTAGTTAGCGTTCCGCTCATGACCACGGAACCGACACTCACCGAATCCGGCCCCGCCACCGGCCGCCCCGTCCTCGTCCTGCACGGCGGTGGGGGTCCCCTCACCGTCGCCCCGCTGGCCGCGCACCTGGCCGCGCACGCGCACACGCTGCTGCCCACCCACCCGGGCTGGAACGGCACCCCCCGGCCCGCCGGCCTGACCCGCGTGGCCGACCTCGCCGCCGCCTATCTCCGTCTCCTGCGCGACCGTGACCTGTCCGACGTGCTGGTCGTCGGTTCCTCGCTGGGCGGCTGGATAGCCGCCGAACTGGCCGCGGCCGACACCGAGGGCCGGATCAGCGGGGTCGTCCTGCTCGACGCCGTCGGCATCGACGTCGAGGGCGAACCCGTCCGGGACTTCATCGCGCTCGACGCGCGGGGCGTGGCCGAGTACGCCTACCACGACCCGGAGCGCTTCTACGTGGACCCGGCGACCCTGCCGGCCGAGCGGCTCGCCGCCATCCAGGCCAACATGGCGACCCTGCGCGTCTTCTCCGGGGGCCCCGCGATGAGCGATCCCGGTCTGCGCGCCCGGCTCGCGGACATCACCGTCCCGACGCTCGTGCTGTGGGGCGAGAGCGACCGCATCTGCACCCCCGCGTACGGCAAGGAGTACGCCGCCTCGCTCGGCAACGGCCGCTTCGCGGTGGTGGCGGAGGCCGGCCACCTGCCCCACCTGGAACAGCCCGCGCGCACCCTCGCTCTGGTCGACGCCTTCGCCGCGGAAACCGCGCGCCGCTGACGTCGGCACCGGCGCTCGCGTCAGTCGGCACCGGCGCTCGCGTCAGGGCTCGCAGCGGGGCCGTTCGGCCCCGTTCCCGCCCGTTCGGCTCATCCCCGGGCCGTTTCCGCGGGGCTTCACTGGAACCGAGGGGCGGACGGCGCCGGCGAGGAGACAGGCCCCGACGGGCCCCGCGCCGCGCACCGTCCGTTCGACGACACCCGCGCCCCGGCCCGTGCGCCGGCGGCCGCCGGAAAGTGGGTGACTGCGATGTTCCCGTACGGTCCCGAACCGCGTGGGTCCGACCGTCCGGACGGCCCTCGGCACCGGGAGAACCCGTCCGCCGACGACCGGACGGCCGCGAGCGGGACGGGGCGGGCGACCCTGCGCGACCTCGCCCCGGAGACGGTGACCGCCCTGGTCGAGGACGCGACGGCGGCCCCCTCCATGCACAACGCACAGCCGTGGAGGTTCCGGTTCCTGCGCGGCGACCGCGCCCTCCTGCTGTACTCGGACCTGGCGCGCGCCATGCCGCAGGCCGACCCCACCACCCGTGGACTGCACCTGGGGTGCGCCGCGGCCCTGTTCAACCTGCGGGTGGCCGCCGCCCACGCGGGCTGGGCCGCGGCCACGGAGCTGCTGCCCGATCCCGCGGAACCGCGCCTGCTCGCGGTGGTACGGCTCGACGGCCCGGAGCCGGCGGGTACGGGCACCGAGGAGGACCTCGTCCCGCTGTATCCGGCGATCCGCCGCCGCCGGACCAGCCGCCACCCGTTCACCGACGAGGTGATCGCCCCCGTCCTCAAGGACGCCCTGTGCGCGGCCGCTCTCCTGGAGGGAGCGCGCCTGGTGTTCCCCGACGCCTGGCACATCCACACCCTGCTGGACCTGGTGCAGGACGCGGAGGGCCGCGACGCCATGGACGAAGCCCTGTCGCAGGAGCTGGGGCACTGGACCCGGGTGGGAGCGGGCGCCGACACGACGGGCGACGGCGTACCGCAGGACGCGTTCGGACCCCGCAGGCTCTACGGCAGGGCGCCCGTGCGCGACTTCGCGGGCCGGCGCCCCGTTCCCGGCCGGGCGGCCGCCAGGTTCGAGGACGCGCCGCAGCTCGCCGTACTGGGGACGCAGGGCGACCGGCCCAGGGACTGGCTGCTGGCGGGTCAGGCGATGGAACGCGTCCTGCTCCAGGCCACGCTCGACGGGCTCGCCACCTCGCTCACCTCGCAGGCCCTCGACTGGCCCGAACTCCGGTGGACGGTACGCGATCCGCAGTCGGCGATGGGCTTCGTCCAGATGGTGCTGCGGCTCGGATACGGCCCCGCGGGCCCCGGCACACCGCGCCGCCCCGTGCGGGACGTGCTCGACATCACCGCCTGACGGCCGGGACCGCACGGCCCCCCACCGGTGCCCGACCGGCCCCGTACGCCACCCGGGTCCCGGGCGCATTCTGGAAGCAGGAGCCCGTGGGCGGAACGAAGGAGCGACGTCATGGCCGCGAAGACATGGACGACAGCCGACGTGTTCGCCGGACGGGGAGGCGCCCGCACGGACGAGGGCGGGACGATGAGCGGCAATCTGACCCTGCGCACCACGTGGGACGGTGCCCGGGCCGACGTGGCGGTGCGGTACACCGGCACGTCCCAGTGGTACGTCCTGGCCGGCAGCCCGGTGCCCTGCCCCGACGAGGCGGAGAGCAGGGATCTGCACCAGGCGGTGGTGGACGCCGTACGCGCCGGGGACGGCGCGGAGGTTCCCCGCCACGTCCGGGTGGGCCCGCCGATGCGGACCCGGTGAGCGCGAGGGGCGGGGGCCGGTCGGCCCGCGCGGTCCGCCGGGTCCGGCTCGGCGCCGGCCGGCTGGGCAGACGGTGCCGCCGGGCGGTGGCACGAGCCGTGTGCCTGCGCCGCGCCCAAGGCGGCGGCACGTGACCCGGAGACCCGACGGCCGGGCGGGGCGTGTGCGAGGGTGCCCGTGTCGCACGCGTCCCGCGCCCGTCCGCCGGGTTCCGTACGGGGCCCGTCAGTCGGGTTCCATGTAGGGGCGGCGGAAGACCGGTGCCTGGCCGGTGCCCCAGGGGCGCACGGCCGCCATGGCCCGGGCGACCGCGGCGTCCAGCGGGCCGCCGGTGTCGACGGGGACGGCCTCGGGCCACGCGTGTTCCGCGGCCGCCACGGCGGCGCCGATGGTGGCGTCGGCGTCGGACGGTCCGCCGGTCCTGGCCCTCAGCCGGGCGGCCGACACCTCGCGCGGGACATGGCAGCGCAGCGGGACGAGGTCGGCGCAGGTGCGGTCCGCCACACGCCGTGCGGCCTCGCGCTGCGCCGTGTCCGACCAGGTGGCGTCCAGGACGACCGACTCGCCCGCGGACAGCAGGGCGGCCGCCCGGTCGAGGAGCGCGGCGTAGGTCCGGGCCGTCCGTTCGGGTGTGTACAGGCCCTCGCCGTAACCGGCCGTGGCCGGCTGCTCCGCGGGGATGCCCGCCAGCTCCTTGCGCATCCGGTCGCTGCTGAGCAGCGTGACCCCGAGCCGGTCGGCCAGGGCCCCGGAGAGGGTGGACTTCCCGCTGCCCGGCGGCCCGCCGACGAGCGTCAGCCCGACGGCGGAGGTGCGCAGGTGACGCAGCGCCGACGAGGCCAGTCGCCGTGCCGCCGCCCGTGCGCCGGACGCGCCCTGACCGGCCTGGATGAGGGCCACCTTGGCACGGACGAAGGCGCGGTAGGCGACGTAGTGGTGCCACAGGGACGCCGGGGCGGGGTCCCCGGAGTACTCGCCGTACCGTGCCAGGAAGTACGCGGCGGCCTCCGGCGCGCCGAGCTGCTCCAGGTCCATCGCGAGGAACGCGGCGTCGTCCAGGCCGTCGACGTAGCGCAGCCGGTCGTCGAACTCCAGGCAGTCCAGGACGCGCGGGCCGTCGTCGAGGCAGAACACGTCCTCGGCGAGCAGGTCGCCGTGGCCGTCGACGACGCGGCCCTGCTCGATGCGGGCGGCGAACAGGCGCTCGCGGCCGCCGAGATAGCGGCGCACCAGCTCCTCGGTCTGCGGGAGGCCGTCGGGGAGCGGGCCGTCGCCGGTGATCTCGCGGACCTGTGCGAAGCCGGCCTCCCAACGGGACGCCAGGGCGTCCCTCGTGCCCTGTGCGTCGACCTCGGGGCCGCGCGGTGCCTGCGCGTGCCACGCGGCGAGGTGCCGGGCGAGGGTGCGCAGGACGTCGTCGACGGCGGCGTCACCGTTGCGCACGAGCTGCGCGAGACGCCGGTCGGCGGGCATCCGGCGCATCACCACCAGCGGTTCGGCCCGCTCGGCGTCCGGGCCGCGGAACTCGCCGACGCCGAGATAGACGTCCGGCGCGAAGCGGCGGTTGAGGGCGATCTCGCGCTCGCAGGCCTCCCGGCGGGCCGCCGTCGTGGTGTAGTCCAGGAACCCGAGGTCCACGGGTTTCTTGACCTTGTAGGCGCGGTCCCCGGCGAAGAACACGATCGCGGTGTGCGTCTCGCACACCCGCGCGTGTGGCGGCTCCGGGCGGGGGCCGGGCTCAGCCATGGGGGACGACGGCGACCGGGCAGCGTCCGTGATGGAGGGCGGCGTGCACGACGTGGTCCAGGTGCGGGGTCACCCCGTGCCGGTGCGGGTGCCTGCCCACGACCAGCAGCGCGGCGCCCTCGGACGCCTGCACGACGGCTTTGGCGGGGCTCGTCAGACGGATGCTGTCGACCACCTCCACCTGGGGGTACTTCTCGCGCCAGGGGTCCAGCACCCGGTCGAGATCGTCGCGCGCGTCGCGCTTCATGTCCTCGGTGACGGAGTGGTCCACGCCCCAGGGCACGCGCGCGTGGAGCGGAACGCTGCGGCCGTGGACCGCCACGAGCGGCACCTCCCTGGCCGCGGCGCTGTGGAAGGCGAAGTCGAGCATCGAGTCGCTGGGTCCGTGGAGCTTGAGGGCGACGACCACACGGCCTGCCGTCTCCGCCCGCGCCTTCGCGCGTCCCGGGGACCGGACCAGCACCACCGGCCGGTCCGACCGGGCCGCGACCGGCAGGCTGACCTCGCCGAGGAAGTAGCTCTCGACGGACTCCAGCCCGCGGGAGCCGAGCACGAGCAGTTCGGATTCCGACGCCGCGTGGAGCAGGGCCTTGCGGGCGTCGTCGGCGACCAGGGTCCCGACGACGGTCAGGCCCGGGTGGCCGGCCTGGAGTTCCGCGCGGGCGGTGTGGACGAGCCGCTTCGCCCAGTAGTTCTGGTCGACCTCGGAGGGTGCGCGCGCCGGTTCCGGCGCGAGCATGGGCCAGGCGTGCAGCAGGCGCAGGGTGAGCCTGCGCTTCTCCGCCTCGTCCGCGGCCCAGTGGGCGGCGGCGAGGCTCTCGGGTGAACCGTCCAGGCCCACGGTGACGAGTGGTTCCATGGCGGCGGCCTCCGTCTCGTACGGAGCCCGGCACGGCGGCGGCCGACCGAGGACGACGTGGACGGGTCCGAGGGCGGGGCGCTCCGGACGTCGCCGGTGTGCCGGACGGGGTTCTCTCCTTCGAGGAGACCTCAATCCCCTGACCGGCGCATGTGGAGCCGACCGGTGCGGGGGGAGCCGAGCGGCGCGGGGGTGGGCCGGAAACCGGGTCCCCGGGACCTTCGGCCCAGTGCCGTGCGGCGGACCGCCGTCCGAGGCTGGGAACAAGTGGCGGGGGACGGCCGGCGAGATGCTGGAGGTCCGCTCATGAGCGCACAGGGTTCGCCGTACGCGTCCGGTCCGCCGTCGGATCGCGGCAGCGGCGCCCGCGGGGCGGCCGGCTCGCTGAGCCGCGCTTCCGACCGGTTCGAGCGCTGGTTCCTGCGCGTTCTGACGGTCGTGCTCGTCGTCGGGCTGCCGCTGGCGGCGGCCGGTGCGGGACTGGCGTCGTACGAGGCGTCGATGCGGACCGTACGGGCCCAGGCGGCGGACCGGCACCAGGTGACCGCCCGGCTGACCTCGAAGGTCCGGGGCCAGGACTGGGCGAAACGGCCTGCGCGGGTCCGCTGGACCGACGCCGACGGCACCGTACGGACCGGAACGGCCCTGGTGCCGACCGGAACACCCGCGGGCGCCGCCGTACGGGTGTGGGTGACGCGGGCCGGAACCGTCACCACCGCCCCGGTCGGCCCCCTCAACGCGACGACGTCCGGATGGCTGGTGGGCGCGATGGCGGGGCTCGGCGTGGCCGCCGTGGCCTACGCCGTCCGCGAGGGCGGCCTCGTGCTGCTGAACCGGAGGAGGTACGCACAGTGGGAAGCCGAGTGGGACGTCGTGGAACCCCGGTGGTCCGGGCGGTTCCGCCGCTGACCGCCGGGCGGCGGCGGACCGCCGCCCGTGGCACGTTGGATACAGCACCACCTCGCGGAAGGGCTGCGGCATGAGAGCTCACCTCGGCGATCAGCTCGTCGTCGAGAACACGACGACCTCCGGCGCCCGGCGTGACGGCGAGATCGTCGGACTCCGTCACGACGACGGGACCCCGCCCTACGACGTGCGCTGGTCGGACACGGACGAGGTGACGCTCGTCTTCCCCGGCCCCGACGCGCACATCCGCCACCTCGGACCGCCCGACCGTCCCGGGGAGCCGGCACCGGCCACGCAGCGGGCGCACGGTCCGGCCGACATCGGCCGCCGGGTCGCCGCCGAACGCCGCAGGCGCGGGCTCGGCCGCGAGGAGACGGCCCGCCGCGCCCGCATGGCTCCGGGCTACCTGGCGTACCTGGAGGAGGAGTCCGCCGACCCCAGCGCGTCGACGCTGATCAGGCTGGCCGACGCCCTCGGCACCACGGTCACCGCGCTGCGCGGCGGGGACACGGACCAGGCACCCGGCCGGGGTCGGGCGATGCGGCGCCCGCTGCTGCGGGACATCGGTCCCGGCGAATGCCGCGCCCTGCTGGGCACGCACGGGGTGGGACGCGTCGCGGTGGCGGCGCCCGACGGCCACCCCGCGGTCGTGCCGGTCAACTACGAGGTCGTCGACGGGGCCATCTGCTTCCGCACCGCCCCGAGGTCCACGCCCGCGGCGGCGGTCGGGAGCGAGGTCGCCTTCGAGGTGGACCACATGGACGAGGTGCTCGGCCAGGGCTGGAGCGTGCTCGCCGTCGGTCCCGCGAGCGTCGTCACCGCGGCGGACGCCGTGCGCAGGCTCACCGGACGCGCCCACACCACTCCGTGGGCCGGCGGTGAGCGCGAGATGTGGGTGTCGATCCGGCCGACGCGGCTCACGGGCCGTCGCATCACCCCGGCCGACGGGTGAGCGGCCGGCGTCCGCCTCCGTGCTGCGGGCCCCCGCGCGGCGTTCGCATGCGTGAGGGCGCGGGCTCGGCGGCGGTCCCGCCGCGGCGGGGCGCCGGGCACGTTGCCGCGCACGGCCGGCGAACCTGTGGGAGAGCGGGATGAGGGCCCTGGTCTCGCTGATCGGCGCCGCACTTGTCATGATCACCTTGCGGGATCTGTTCCACACCCTGTGGCACCCCACCCGTCACGGAGGGCTGAGCCGGCTGGTGATGACCGCCCTGTGGCGGACCGCCCGGCGGCTGCGCACGCCCGGCCGGGTGGTGGGGCTCGTCGGACCGCTCGCCATGGTCACGGTCGTGGGCATGTGGGCCTTCACCGTGGTCCTCGGCTGGGCCGTCGTGTACTGGCCCCACATGCCCGGCTCCTTCACCTTCTCGCCCGGTTCCGAGGCCGCCCGGGAGCCGGCCCTGCTCGACTCCGTGTACCTGTCGCTGGTCACGGTCGCCACGCTGGGCCTCGGCGACATCGCCCCCGCCGAGAGCTGGCTGCGGCTGGTCTCGCCGCTCGAGGCGCTGGTCGGCTTCGTCCTGCTGACGGCCACCGTCTCCTGGGTGCTGGAGATCTATCCCGCGCTGACCCGCAGGAGGGTCCTGGCGGTCCGGCTGGCCCTGCTGCGCGACGCCGACCCCCCGACGCGGCAGCTCGACTGCACCGCCGGGGCGATGCTGCTGGAGAGCCTGGCCACCGAGGTCGCGCGCGTCCGCATCGACTTCACCCAGTACGCCGAGGCGTACTACTTCCACGACGGCGAGGACCACTCGTCCCTCGCGGCCACGGTCGGCTACGCCACCGTGCTCGCCCAGCGCGGCCGGGCCGCACGGCGGCCGGAGGTGCGCCTGGCGGGGAGCCTGCTCGCGGGGGCGCTGACGGACCTCGCCGCCGTCCTCGACCAGCGGTTCCTCCACACGGGCGGCCCGTCCACGGCCGTGTTCGCGGCCTACGCGGCCGACCACGGCCGCGACGGCGCCAGCCCGTCGGCGGGCGTCAGCAGGAGGTGACGCGTCTCGCCGGGCTGGACGCGGACCGCACGGTCCGGCAGCCGGATGTCGATGGGCGAGCGGTCGGACGGCGGCACCGTGACCCGGAGCCCGCCGCGCTCCAGCCGCAGCCGGACGCCCCAGTGGCCCTGGTAGCGCAGCGAGAACCCGTACGACGACAGCTCGGGCAGCGGCACCGGGTCGAGCCACAGCGCCCCCTCACGGGTCTCCAGCCCGGTCAGTCCCCGCTGCACGAGATCGAGGGTGCCGGCCATGGCGCCCAGGTGGACGCCCTCCCCGGTGGTGCCGCCCTGGAGGTCGGCGATGTCTCCGCGCAGGGCTTCCTGGCAGTACGCCCATGCCTCGGAGCGGCGCGCCCGGGACAGGACCCAGCCGTGGACCAGGCCGCTGAGGGTGGAGCCGTGGCTGGTGCGCGCGAGGTAGTGGTCGACCGTGCGGCCCCAGGTGTCCTCGTCCAGCGGGTGTCCGAGTCTGCCGAAGAGAGCGCGCAGTTCGGCTGGTGAGAAGAGGTAGCCGAGCATCAGGACATCCGCCTGCTTGGACGCCTTGTAGCGGTTGACGGTGTCGCCCTCGGCCTCCAGGATCCGGTCCAGGCGCCGGATGTCCCCGTAGCGTTCGCGGTAGCGGGTCCAGTCGAGTTCGGCGAGGTCGCCGTACCCCTCGAACTGGCTGACCACGCCGTCGTGGAAGGGTACGTGGAGGGTGCGCGAGACGTCCTCCCACTGTTCGAGCTCGCCGTCGTCCAGGCCGGTGCGCTCGGCGAGTTCGCGCCGCCGGGGTTCGGGCAGGGTCCGGAGCACCTCCAGGGCGCGGGCGAGCACCCAGGCGGCGGTGACGTTGGTGTAGGCGTTGTCGTCGAGGCCCGGCCGCGGCGCGTCGGGGTAGGCGTCGTGGTACTCGTCGGGGCCCATCACCCCGCGGATGCGGTGCCGGCCCGACGGCTCGTCCCAGGTGGCCGAGTCCGCCCAGAAGCGGGCGATCTGGAGGAGCATCTCGGCGCCCTTGGTGTGCAGGAACTCCGCGTCGCCGCTCGCCTCGCAGTACCGCCACACGTTGTACGCGACCGCCGAGCCGACGTGTCTCTGGAGCCGTGAGTGGTCCGGCAGCCAGCGCCCCGACCGCGGGTTGAGGTGGAGTTCCTGCGTCTCCTCCCGCCCGTCGCTGCCGCTCTGCCACGGGTAGAGCGCGCCGCGCCGGCCGATCGCGCGGGCGGCGGCGCACGCGCGGTCCAGGCGGCGGTGCCGGTAGCGCAGCAGGGCGCGGGAGACCTCGGGGAAGTGCAGGTCGAGGTACGGCAGCACGAACAGCTCGTCCCAGAAGACATGGCCGCGGTACGCCTCTCCGTGCAGCCCTCGCGCCGGTACGCCGACGTCGAGGTCGGCCGTGTGCGGGGAGAGCGTCTGGAGCACGTGGAAGAGGTGCAGGCGCAGGATGTCGCCCGCCTCCCCGGGGACGTCCAGGTCGGCCCGCCGCCACAGCTGGTCCCAGGCCGTCAGGTGCCCTTCGAGCAGTTCGTCGAAGCCGGGCGCGGTGGAGGCCCGTTCGATCGCGGCGGCCAGCGGGTCGCTGATCGCCGGATCCCGGGACGTGTGCAGGGCCACGGTCTTGTCGGCGGTGACGGTCCGGCCGGGGCGCAGGGCGAGGCGCACCCGCCGGGCCGTCCGCGGGCCCTCGTGCCGGTCGGTGCCCGGTCCGTCGGCGCTCAGCCGGGCCGCCAGGCCGATCCGGACGTCGGAGGTGCGGGTGCGGCAGCGCAGCCACACCGTGTCCGGTGCGGCGGACCCGGTGTGCGTGCGGGTCAGGTGCCGGCCGTCCAGGTCCCGGTAGCGCGCGACCCCGCTGTTGGTGACCGCGCCGTCCAGCGCCGCCTCCACGTCGAGGTCGCCGGTGAAGCCCTCGGCCGTGAACTCGGTGCGCAGGGCGGCCAGATGGGGGTCGGCCATGTGCACGAACCGCTGCTGGCGCACCGTCAGCGTCCGGCCCGCGCCGAGCGCGAACCGCGTCCGTCGCTCCAGGAGGCCCCCGGCGAGGTGGAGCACCAGGCGGTGGTCGAGGACCTCGGCCGTGTCGGGGGTGAGCCACCGCCGCCCGGCGAGGCGGAACCGCAGCGGCAGCCAGTTCGGGACGTTGACCATGTCCTCGTTCTCCACCCGGCGTCCCGCCACCTCGGTGGTGAGCCGGTCGTAGCAGCCGGCCACGTAGGTACCGGGGTAGTGCACGTCGTCCGCGGCGCACTCCGGCAGCGCCCCGCGGGTGGCGAAGCAGCCGTTGCCCAGCGTGCACAACGACTCCCGCAGCCGCTCCTGCGCCGGGTCGTAGCCGTCGTACTCCCACGTCCAGCCCGTCACCGCCGCGCTCCCCCGTCGGGCGGCTCCGTGCGGCCGGGCGGCGCCGCGCGCCCGCGCCCGGCGGCCGTCGCGCGGCGGGGCCGGGGCGCGGGCACGGGTCGGTCCGGGACGGCCGTCATATCTCCCCCTGGGGGCGTGCGGCGGGCGTCTTCCACTTCACACCGTCTGCGGGACGACCGCCACCGGGCAGTGGGCGTGGTGCAGCAGGGTGTGGCTCACCCGGCCGAGCTGGAGGCCGGGGTGACCGTGCCTGCGCCGGGCCCCCACGACCACGAGGTCGGCGGCGGCCGAGCGGTGCACGAGGACGGTGTGTGCCGGTCCCTCGACCGTGGCCGTGCGCACCCGGACGCCGGGTCGCTCCGCCCCGGCGTCGCGCACCAGGGCGTCGAGCACGGCGGAGGCCCGCTCCTCTGACTCTCCCGTCGCGGGATCGCCGGCGTCCTCGTGGGCCGGGTGGCGCCACGCGCGTACGACGTCCAGGGTGCACCCGCGTGCCTGCGCCTCGCGGAAGGCGAAGCGCACGGCCTCGGCGCCCGGCTCGCCCGCGCCGAGCAGGATCCGCTCGTGGGTCCCGCCGGTGCCCGCCGCGTCGCCCCGTACGACGATCACCGGGCAGCGGGCCCGGGCCGCCACCGCGAGGCCCACGGAACCGAGCAGCGCGCCCGTGAGTTCACCGCGGCCCCGCGAGCCCGTGACCAGGGCGAAGGCGTTGTCGCTCTCGCGCAGGAGGACGTCCACCGCGTCGTCGGGGACGATGTCGGTGGTGACCTTCACGTCAGGGTCGCGCAGTGCGGCCCGCTCGGCGGCGGCCGCGACAAGGTTCTCGGCGAGCACACGGCCGGACGGGCGGCCGCGGCCGGCGGAGAGCACCGCCCGCTCGTAGCGTTCCCAGCGCGAGGCGTGCACCAGCCGCAGGGCGAGTCCGTGGCGCGCGGCCTCGTCCACGGCCCAGTCGACGGCCGCCAGACTCTCGTCGGACCCGTCCAGGCCCATGACCAGCGGAAATGTCATCGTCCCCACCGCCTCTCACCGTGCAAAGGGGTCCACTCCACCGTCGCACCGGCCGACGGGCCGCACGAGGGGCGGATGGGCCCGGGCCGGGGACGATCGGCCCCTGTGCCCCGCGCCGGCCCGGCCGGAGGCTGAGGGGCACGATGCGGCATCGAGGAGGAGACCATGCGGACCAGCCCGCACGTCGTGAGCGACGTGATGACGCGCGCCGTCGTCACCGTGGGCCGCGACACGCCGTTCAAGGACATCGTCCGGCTCATGGAGCGGGGGCGGGTCGGCGCGCTGCCCGTGCTGGAGGGCGGGGGCCGGGTCGTCGGGATCGTCTCGGAGGCAGACCTGCTGCTCAAGGAGGAGTTCCGCGACGACCTTCCCGACCGGATCACCCAGCTGCGGCGCCTCGCCGATCTCGCGAAGGCCGGCGCGCTGACCGCCGGGGAGGTGATGAGCAGCCCGGCCGTCACCGTGCACGGCGCCACCACGTCGGCCGAGGCCGCGCGGATCATGGCCAGGCGCGGGCTGAAGCGTCTGCCGGTCGTCGACGACGAGGGAAGGCTGGAGGGTGTCGTCGCCCGCTCGGATCTGCTGAAGGTGTTCCTGCGCGACGACGAGGACCTCACCGAGGAGGTACGTCACGAGGTCGTCGACCGGCTGTTCCCGCTGCCCGCCGACCACATCCGGGTGGAGGTCCACGAAGGGGTGGCGACCCTCGTGGGGTGGGTGGACCGCGCCGAGCTGATACCGGTCGCGGAACGTCTGGCGCGGTCCGTCGAGGGAATCGTGGACGTCCGCTGCACCCTCACCGGCGCGGCCGGCGCCACCGGCGGCTCGTAGCGGATGACGTGCGGCGGTGCGGCACGTTCGGCACACAGCGCGTGCCGTGCGCGTGCCCTGCGCGGCAGGGGCCGGGACGGTGGCGGTGTGCGCGGCCGGCGGACCACCGGCCGCGCACACCCGGTGCGGCGCGGCGGGCCCTGGACGGGCCGCGCCGCACCCGGCGGGTCCTGGCCCCCCTGCTCCTCCAGGACCGGGACCGTGACCTGCCCCGTGGTGTCGTGTCAGTCGTGCGGGACGACCGCCACCGGGGCGACGGCGTGGTGCAGTACCGCGTGCGCCACCGAGCCGATCCGGCCCCCGACCGGCGCGTGCCGCCTCCTGCGTCCGACGACGACCAGGGACGCCTCCCGCGAGGCCTGCACGAGATGGTGGCCCGCGCTGCCGACGACGGCCTGCGCGTGCACCTCCACCCCGGGGAACTTGTCCTGCCAGGGGCGCAGCACGTCACCCAGTGCGTGGCGGGTCTCCTGCGCCAGTTCGGCGGTGAGCCCGGAATCGACGGCGGCACCATAGCCGTAGGCGGCCTTCGGGTTCCAGCCGTGCACCACCCGCAGTCCGCTCGCGCGCCGGCGGGCGGTCGCGAACGCGAACTCGACGACCTCCTCGCCCGGTTCCTCCAGGTCCAGCCCGAGCACCACGTCGCGGTACGCGGTCGTCGCCGACGCCTCGCCCGAGGCGTCCGGCAGATGCTCCTGGGCGGCGCTCTCACCGGCCCGCACCAGGACCACGGGCCGCTCGGAGCGCGCCACCACGGCGAGGCCGACGGAGCCGGTCAGGAAGCCGGCCACCGTGCCGAGTCCCCTGGAGCCGAGGACCAGTAGCTCGGCGTCGGCGGCGTCGGCCAGCAGCGCGGGCACGGCCTCGGTCTCCGCCTGCCGGACGTCGACGCGCAGGCCCGGGTGGCGCTCCGTGAGCCGGGACCGCGTCCCGCTCAGCAGCCGGGCCGCCCGGTCGTGCTCCGCCTCCAGCAGGCCCGGCGCCGGTACCCCCAGGTAGGGGGTGTACGTCGAACCCAGCGGGCTGCCCGCGTGCAGCAGGCGCAGGGGTGCGTCGCGCTGCGTCGCTTCGCGGGCGGCCCAGTCGGCGGCGGCCAGACTTTCCGGCGAACCGTCGAGACCGACGATGATGGCGAGCATGTGCGGACCTCCTCGGTGGATGCAGGGCCAGTCTCCGGGCCGCTCGCGTGACGCAGCAGGGGCCGGAGGTCCCGGCCGGGAGCCGATCGGCCCCCGCGCGGCCTCCGGGTGAGGGACCCGTCCGGGCCGCCGCGACCGGCCGCGGCGCCCGTCACTCGGCGTCGGCGGGTATCCGTACGGTGAAGGTCGTCGACCCCGGGCGGCTGTCGAGGTCGACGCTCCCGCCGTGGGCCTCGGCGACCGCCGCCACGATGGACAGACCGAGGCCGGTGCCGGTGCCGCTCTCCACGCCCTCGGCGCGGCGGCGGTCCCCGTGGCTGAAACGCTCGAAGACCCTGGGCCGGACGTCCGGGGCGACACCCGGCCCGTCGTCGTGCACCTTGAGCACCGCCGTGCGGTCCACGCGCTCCAGCGAGAGGGTGATGGTGCTGCCGGCGGGGGTGTGCAGGCGTGCGTTGGCCAGCAGGTTGGCCAGGACCTGGTGGAGCCGGTGGGCGTCGCCCGGCACGGTGACCGGCTCCTCGGACAGCTCCAGCGTCCAGCGGTGTCCCGGGCCCGCGGCCTGGGCGTCCGTCACGGCGTCGAGGACCAGCCGGGTCAGGTCGACGGGCAGCCGCTCCAGGGGGCGTCCGGCGTCGAGGCGGGCCAGGAGCAGCAGGTCGTCGACCATCTCGCCCATCCGGGACGCCTCGGCCTCGATGCGTTCCAGGGCCCGCACCACCTTCCGCGGCACCGGGCCGGGGTGCAGCAGCGCCAGTTCCGCGTGGCCGCGGATCGACGCCACGGGCGTGCGCAGCTCATGGCTGGCGTCGGCGGCGAAGCTGCGCAGCCGTTCCTCGCTCGCGTGCCGTTTGGTCAGCGCGCCCTCCACGTGGCCCAGCATCGTGTTGAAGGCGTCGGCGACGCGGCCGACCTCGCTGCGCGGGTCCGCCTCGGGGGCGCGCGGCCAGAGCTCCACCTCGCCGCTGGACAGCGGGAGCCGGCTGACCCGGGTGGCCGTCGCGGCCACCCGGCTGAGCGGGCGCAGCGACCAGCGCACCCAGAGCGCCCCGGCGAAGCCGGCGACGGCGAGCGCGGCGCCGAAGACGATCGCGGCGACCAGTTCGAGCCGGTGGACGGTGGCTTCGACGGGTTCGGTCGGCAGCCCCGTGACGAGGACGTCGCCGTCGCGGCCCCGGACCGCCATCACGCGGTAGTCGTCCAGCGCGGCGAGGTGGACGGTGTGGCCCTTGCCGTCGGCCGGGACGGCCGCGAGCGTACGTTCGTCGGCCGCCCCGAGGGGGACGGTGCGGGCGCCCGCGCCCGGGGTGGAGCCCACCACCGCCGCGTTGGTGACCGTGTCGCCGACGACGCGGGCGCCGAAGGTGCCGACGGTCTGACGACGGGTGTCACCGTCGCCGTCCTCGTCGCCGTCGTGGTCCGAGGGCCGGGCCCCGCCGTGTTCCAGGCTCGCCGGGAACCGCACGCCCGTCTCGCGCAGCTGCTGGTCGAGGCGTCCGGTGAGGAAGCCGTTCAGTTCCACCACCGCCGCCACCCCGACGGCCGCGCAGCTCACGGCGAGCAGGACGACGAGCCCGGCGGTGAGCCGCGCCCGCAGCGTGTGCGGCCGGGGCAGGCGCACGGGCCACCACCGCGTCCCGCTCCGCGGTTCACGCGCGGACCGCTTCGCGGCCGTCCTCACCGGACCGCCGGTTTGAGCACGTATCCGGCGCCGCGCACGGTGTGGATCATGGGCGGACGACCCGCGTCCACCTTCTTGCGCAGGTAGGAGATGTACAGCTCGACGACATGGGCCTGCCCGCCGAAGTCGTAGGACCACACCCGGTCGAGGATCTGCGCCTTGCTGAGGACGCGCCGCGGGTTGCGCATCAGCAGGCGCAGCAGTTCGAACTCGGTCGGCGACAGTTCGACGAGTTCACCGCCGCGGGTGACCTCGCGGGCCTCCTCGTCCATGACCAGGTCGCCGACGGTGAGCCGCGGCCCGTCCTCCAGCTGCCGGGCCATGCCCGCCCGGCGCAGCAGCCCGCGCAGCCGTGCGACGACCTCCTCCAGGCTGAACGGCTTGGTCACGTAGTCGTCGCCGCCCGCCGTGATGCCCGCGATGCGGTCCTCGACGGCGTCGCGGGCGGTCAGGAAGAGCACGCACACGTCGGGGCGCACGGCGCGCAGCGAGCGCAGCAGGGCGAAGCCGTCGGTGTCCGGGAGCATGACGTCCAGGACGATGGCGTCGGGCAGCAGCTCGCGCACCTCGGCGAGCGCCGAGGCGCCGTCTCCCGCCGTGCGCACCTCCCAGCCCTCGTAGCGCAGGGCGCCGGAGAGGACCTCGGCGAGGTCGGGGTCGTCGTCGACGACGAGCACCCGGAGCGGGGCGCCGTCGGTCCGGGTCAGCGCGGGGCGGCCTGGGCCGCGGGGGCGGGAAGTGTTCATCTCAGGTACCAGGATGCGGTCTCGCCGCGCCCGGGACCGCACTCCCGGCCTCTGAGTTCGCTCTGAGTCCCCTGTGACCTCCCTCGGTGCCGGTCGGCCGGACACCCCTCCCACCTGCGGCGGAGCGGTCCGGGCGGCCCGGACGCTGAGAGGAGTCTCAGAGGTTGGGTCGGCACAGTTGTCCTCCGCACGGCCGGAGCGGCAAACGCGCCGCACGGCCGGAGCGGCGTACGGACAGCCGAAGGGACACACGGATGACGACGGTGCACTCACAACCCAGGGTCGCCCCCGCGCCTCCCGCGCCGGGGCGCTCCCCCGTGGGGCCCGTGCTCGCCCTGCTGTGGGGCGGGGCCGCCGCCGTGGTCGCCCTGTGGTGGTACGACACGGGATCCGTCGTCGGCGCCGCCGGCTGGCTGACGGGGGCGGGCCGGATCGCGGGGCTGCTCGGCGGGTACGCCTGCGCGGTCCTGGTCGGTCTGATGGCCCGCGTGCCACTGCTGGAGCGGCGGATCGGGACGGACCGGGTGACGCGCTGGCACGCGATGGCGGGCCGCTACACGATCTGTCTGCTGGTGGCGCACGTCGTGCTGATCCTGCTCGGGTACGCCGCGCAGGACGGTTCCTCGGTCGTGCACGAGACGCTCACGGTGGTCCTGGACTACCCGGAGATGCTCAAGGCCACCGCCGGGACCGTCGTCCTGTTCGCGGTCGGGATCGTCTCGGCCCGCGCGGTGCGCCGGCGGGTCACCTACGAGTTCTGGTACTACGTGCACCTGCTCACGTACGCGGCGGTCTTCCTCACCTTCGGCCACCAGCTCGCGCTGGGCTCCGACTTCGTGGGCAGCCGTCCGGCCCAGGCCGCGTGGTACGCACTGTACCTGGGGGTCGCGGCCCTGGTGCTGTGGTTCCGGATCCTCGCCCCGGTACGGCTGAACCTGCGTCACCGGCCGCGGGTCGAGTCCGTGCACCGGGAGGCGCCGGGCGTGTATTCGGTGGTCGTCCGCGGCCGGCGCCTGGACGAGATGGGCGCGCGGCCGGGTCAGTTCCTGCGCTGGCGGTTCCTCGCCGAGGGCCTGCGCTGGACGTCCACGCCGTACTCCCTGTCGGCGCCGCCGCGCCCCGACCTGCTGCGCATCACCGTCAAGGCGCTCGGCGACCACAGTGCCGCCGTGGCCACGCTGCGGCCGGGCACCCGGGTGTGGGCCGAGGGGCCCTACGGGGCGCTGACCGCGGACCGGCGAAGCGCGCACCGGTCCCTGCTGATCGCGGGCGGCGTCGGCGTCACCCCGCTGCGCGCCCTGTTCGAGACACTGCCGGGCGACGTGACGCTCCTGTACCGCGCCCGCACCGCCGAGGACCTCGCGCTGGGCGGCGAGCTGGAGAGCGTCGCGCGGTGGCGGGGCGCGAAGGTGCTGTACGCACTCAACGGCCCGCACGGCCGGCGGCCCGACCTCAGCGCCCGGTCCCTGCGGGAGGCCGTGCCCGACCTCGACGCCCACGACGTGTACCTGTGCGGCCCGCACGGCTTCGCGCAGGACCTGTACGGCGAACTGCGCGCCGCCGGGGTTCCGGACAGCCGCATCCACCACGAGTCCTTCGAACTGTGAGGCCGACTTGCACACCTTGAGGAAAGCCCGTCCGCTGCGCCGTGTCGTGCTCGCGAGTGCCGCCACCGTCTCCGGGATCGTGCTGCTGCTCTCGCTGAAACCGCACACGTCACCGGCTGTCGCGGGCCTGGCGTCCGCCCCCGCGCCGACCGCCGCTTCCAGTGCGCCCGCCGCGTCGGGCGGATCCGCCACCACGGGCACCCGGACCCTCACCGGGGACTCCGTGCAGACCCGCTGGGGGCCCGTCCAGGTCCGGGTCACGCTGAAGGACGGCAAGCTCACCGACGTCACCGCGGTCACCTATCCCCAGGAGAACCCGCGGGACCAGCAGATCAACAGCTACGCCATCCCGCAGCTGACCCGGGAGGCGCTGACGGCCCAGAGCGCCGACATCGACACGGTCTCCGGCGCCACCTACACCAGCGACGGCTACCGCCGGTCGCTCCAGTCGGCACTGGACTCCGCGACCGGCTGACGCGGCGGGCCGTCGCGAGGGCATGGGGCCCGCGAAGCCGGGCACGCGTGGAGGATGCAGGGAAGCCACATGTACGCCATGAGCAGCGACCGGGACCGGCCTGTACGCGAAGGCGCCTCGCAGCACCGGGCCGAGGGCCGGCATCGACGCCACGGACGACGAGGGGGCCGGTGGCATCGCAGGCTCCTGGCCTACCGGCAGGTCGATCTGCTGCCCTCCGCCTCCCCGGAGCGCACGGACGAGGAGTGCCTGCTGCTGGTCCACATCCGCAAGGTGGTCGGCCGGGTGAGCTACCGCACCTGCGAGGTGTGCGCCGAGGGGGTGATCGTCGACATGGTGCTCGACGAACCGTTCCGCGACTACGGGCTCGGGACCAGGGCGCTGTCGCACCTGCGTTCGCGGCATCCCGGCGTCACCTGGCGCAGCACGCTCGAGACCCGGCTCACGCGTGATCTGCTGCGCCGGATGCGCGTCCGCAGGGCGGCCGAGGGCGCGGTCTGCTCCCACCTGCGTCCCGGCCCGGCACCGGCCGGCGGTCGAGCGGTCCGGGAACCGGCGCTCTGACGCGTGGTCCCCGCGAGGTGCGGGGACCTACGGCCTGCGGACCGGCACCCGCCACAGCAGTGCGGTGCCGCCGCCCTCGGGGATCTCCCGTTCGAGCCGGCCGCCGAGCTGCTCGGCGCGCTCCGCGATGTTGCGCAGCCCGCTGCGACGGCCCCCCGCGGGGATGCCCACCCCGTTGTCCGTGACCGACAGCCGTACCTCACGCCCGTCCGTGGCCAGCAGCACGTCGGCGCGGTCCGCGTGGGCGTGCCGGGCGATGTTGGTCAGGGCCTCGGAGAGGACGGCCACCACATGGTCGGCCGTCTCCCTGGGCACGTCGGTGTCCAGCAGGCCCTCCATCCGCACGCCCGGGGCGAAGCCGAGCACCGGCGCGGCCTCTCCGACCACCCGCACCGCGCGGGCCCGCAGACCGGCCTCACCGGCGCCCTTGCGGGTGCGCAGGCCGAAGATGGTCGACCGGATGATCTTGATGGTCTCGTCGAGGTCGTCGACCGCGCGCATCACGCGTTCCGAGGCCTCCTCGTGCTCGATGAAGCGGCCGGCGCTCTGGAGGGTCATCCCGGTGGCGAACAGCCGCTGGATGGCCAGGTCGTGCAGATCGCGGGCGATGCGGTCGCGGTCCTCGAGCACCGCGACCTGCTCGGCGTCCCTGCGGCGTTCCGCCAGCTCCATCGCCAGGGCGGCCTGCCCGGCGAAGGCCTTCAGCGGCTCGGTCTCCGCCGCCGAGAACATCGGCTCGCCGGCCCTGCGCGCCAGCAGGACCACACCGCGCGGGCCCGAGGCGCCGGTGCCGATGGGCACGGCCACGGCGGGGCCGAGTCCCCCGAACCTCGGTGGCTCCGGCGAGATGCGCTCGTCGTGCGCGACGTCCGCGCTGGTCACCGGGGTGGCCCCGGAGAAGGCCAGCCCCATCAGGGTGTTGTCCATGGACAGTACGAGACCCCGGTGCGCCTCCGCGTCCAGCCCCACGGCGATCTCGACCGCGAGCGACCCGGTGTCCTCCATGGGCTCCGCGACCGCGGCCAGGGCGGATCCGGTGATCTCGCCGGCCCGCTCGGCGATCAGCCCGAGCACCTCGGCCCGGTCGCTGCCGGACATCAGACCGTGGGTGATCTCCGCGTTCGCGCGCAGCCACCGCTCCCGCAGCCGGGACTCCTCGTACAGCCGGGCGTTGTCGATGGCGACCCCGGCCGCCACGGCAAGGGTCTGCGTGACCGAGACGTCCTCCTCGTCGAACTGGGCCCCGCCCCGCTTCTCGGTCAGGTACAGGTGGCCGAAGACGTGGTCGCGGACCCGGATCGGGACACCGAGGAAGGTGTTCATCGGCGGGTGGTGCGCCGGGAAGCCGTACGAGGCCGGGTGCCCGGAGATCTTCTCCAGCCGCAGCGGCTCGGGGTGGCGGATCAGCTCGCCCAGGATCCCGTGGCCCTCCGGGTACGGGCCGATGGCGGCGATCTCCTCCTCGCTCACCCCCACCGTGTGGAACGCCGAAAGACGTCTGCCGTCCGGGCCGATGACGCCCAGCGCCGCGTACTCCGCGTCGACCAGGGCGGCGGCGGCCTCCACGATGCTGTGCAGGGCCTGCTCCAGGTCGAGTTCCCTGCCGACCGACAGCACCGCCTCCAGCAGGCTGTGCACCCGGTCCCGGGTGCCGCGGGCCGCGTCCAGACGAGCCTGGAGTTCCTCCAGCAGCTCGTCCAGCCGCAGCTGGGGCAGCCGCACGCGGGCCTCGTCGGGGCTTTCCACCGTGCACTCCTCCAGGTCCCCTCGGCGCACGGACACCTGATGGTCCCGTCGTCTGCCACGTTAGTGGCCGCACGCGAGGCACGGTAGCGGATCGGGCCGGGTGCGCGGCCGGTGACGGCCTGTCCGGCACCGGGCGCCGCCGGGGGGAACGGGCGCCGCCCGGCACGTCACCGCGGGCGCCTGGGCCGTCCGGCCCCCGACGGGGACCAACGGCACCTGCGGGACGGGAGCGGTCCGGGCGACACTGGGGACAAGGAGCGGCACCGATCCCCCGCGGTGTCGCTCCGTCCGCGTGTCCGCGTCCGGCCGCGGGGCGCGCCGGTGCGCTGCCCGCGGCCGGTTCAGGAAGGGCCGCGCAGGCCGTACAGGGAGTGTCCGGCGGCAAGTTCACGTCCGGTGACCAGCTCCGGATCGATGCGCACGAAGACCTCCCGCGGGGCCGGCACCCAGGACCGCGGTCCGGTCCGCAGCAGCCGTGCGTGCTCGGCGGGGTCGGTCACCAGGGCGGCCGAGCCCATGACGACGACGCTCCACCCGGAGTGGGCCGCGGTATCGACCTCGTCGGTCTCGAAGGCGACCACCGCTCCGTCGACGGCGTGCACCAGTTCCGAGGCGGCCGAGGTCCGCACCACTACCGCGCCGTCGGTGTCGAGGAGGAAGTTCACGGGCAGGACGGCGGGCAGCGCCTGTCGCGTGTACACGATCCGTCCCACAGGGACCGTGGCCATCAGGGCCAGGCATTCCTGCCGGTCGAGCCCGCGGAATCCGTCGTTGGCGTCCATATGCCTTCTCGTCTCTCACCCGGCTGAGCGGTATGCGGTGAACGGGTACCGCACTGGCCCATCCTGGGCCCCGGGGACGGGGGCGACCAGGGACCATGAGTCCCTTGTTTCCCGAGAAGGACTCCGTCCGGGGTGCGCGGCCCGTCGTCCGTCAGTACGGTGGCGTCCTGGTGTCCGGCCTCGCACGAGGTGGGACACCGACGCGGAAGACGGGTCACAGGGCGGTGGAGGCGGCATGGCCGGCAAGAAGGCGGCAACGCTGCCGCGCAAGGAGTATGAGAAGGAACTGCTGCGGCTACAGACCGAGTTGGTGAAGCTACAGGAGTGGGTGCGGGCGTCGGGCACCCGGCTGGTGGTCGTCTTCGAGGGGCGTGACGCGGCGGGCAAGGGCGGGACGATCAAGCGGGTCGCCGAGCACCTCAACCCGCGTGTCGCACGGATCGCGGCGCTGCCGAAGCCGACCGAACGCGAGCGCACGCAGTGGTACTTCCAGCGGTACGTGGAGCATCTGCCGGCGGCCGGCGAGATCGTGCTGTTCGACCGTTCCTGGTACAACCGGGCCGGGGTGGAGCACGTGATGGGCTTCTGCACCAAGGAGGAGCACCAGCTGTTCCTGCGGCAGTGCCCGATCTTCGAACGGATGCTGGTCGAGGCCGGGGTCCTGGTGCGCAAGTACTGGTTCTCGGTGAGCGACACCGAGCAGCAGGAGCGGTTCCGCAAGCGCCTGGAGGACCCGCTGCGCCGCTGGAAGCTCTCGCCGATGGACCTGGAGTCGATCACGCACTGGGAGGCGTACTCCCGGGCCAAGGACGAGATGCTGGTGCACACCGACATCTCCGAGGCCCCCTGGTACGTCGTGGAGAGCGACGACAAGCGCCGGGCGCGGCTGAACATGATCGCCCACCTCCTGTCGTCCGTCCCCTACCACGACGTGCCGCCGCCGGTGCTGGAGCTGCCGGAGCGGCCGGCGTCGACCGGTTACCAGCGGCCGCCGCGCGATCTCCAGACCTACGTCCCCGACCACGCGGCGAGCCTCTGAGCCGCGGGCCGTCGCGTCACCCCCGCTCGGGTACGACGGCCACGGCGCACGCGCTGTGGTGCAGCACCCCGTGGGAGACGCGTCCCAGCTGGAGCCCCCGGTGTCCCGGGCGGCGCCGGGCGCCGACCACCAGGAGGTCGGCGCCGTGCGAGGCGTTCACCAGGACCCGGCGGGCCGGGCCCTCGACCGTGTCGCGGCGCAGGTCCACGTCCTCGGGCACGCCCTTCAGCGCCTGCTCCAGTACCTCCGCGGCCTGCTGTTCGTGCAGACGCGCGGGCTCCCCGGCGAGCAGCGGATGGTCGGTGCTCTCGTGCGCGGGGCACCGCCAGGCCCGTACCGCCTCCAGGGTCGCCCCCCGCAGCGAGGCTTCCCGGACGGCGAACCGCAGGGCGGCCGAGTCCGCCCCCTGTTCGCCGACACCCACGACGACCCGGCCGGCCGTTCCGGCGCGCACCTGGTTGTCGTGGGCGCCGCGCACCAAGATCACCGGGCAGTCGGCGTGCGCGGCGACGGCGAGGCCGACCGAACCGAGCAGCAGCTCCACGACCCCGCTGCGACCGCGGGTGCCGAGCACCAGCGCGCAGGCGGTGTGCCCCTCGCGGACCAGGGCGTACTCGGGCTCCTCGGGCAGCACGGCGGTCGTGACGGGGACGCCGTCCCGGCGCAGGGCGGCCCGGCGCGCGGCCGTCCGCACGATGTCCTCGGCCCGCACCTGTTCGGACGGCTTGCCGACGTCCTCGGCGAGGGACTCGCCCTCGTAGCGCTCCCAGAGGGAGGCGTACACCAGCCGCAGCGGGACCCCGCGCAGCGCGGCCTCGTCCGCGGCCCAGTCGACGGCCCGCAGGCTGGACCCGGAGCCGTCCACTCCCACCACGATCGGCGCTGCCTTCATCTTCTCGTCCCCTTCTCTCCTCGACGGTGCCGGACGGGTCAGCCGTGGGGTACGACGGCGACGGGAGCGGTGGAGTGGTGCAGGGCGGCATGGGTGACATGGCCGATGTGCGCGCCGAACGGGCTGCGGCGTACGCGCCGGCCCACGACGACGAGGGAGGCGGCCCGGGCGGCCTCCACGACCAGGACGGCGGGGCTGCCGTAGCGGGACTGCTCGACGACCTCCACGTCCGGGTACTTCTCGCGCCAGGGGCGCAGCACCTGGGCCATGGCCTCGGCCTCCCCCAGGGCCAGGGCCTCGTGAAGGGCCGGGTTGGCGGGGGTGCCGTAGGCGTAGTAAGGCGGGGGGTTCCAGCCATGCACGACGTGCAGGGACGTGGCGCGGTGCCGGGCGGCCTCGAAGGCGAAGCCGATGAGGGTCTCGTCGGCGTGCCGGGTGTCGAGTCCGAGGACGACCGGCCGGAAGGGCGTCGCGGCCGAAGGGACGCCCGCGGGGTCCTGCTCGTGCTCGTCCGCGGCGGTCTCCAACGCCCGCACCAGCACCACCGGACGTTCGCAGTGCGCGACGGCGGACAGGCCGACCGAGCCGACCATGAACCCGCCGATCCCGCCGAGGCCCCTCGATCCGAGGACGAGCAGTTCGGCGTTCCCGGCCGCCTCGGCCAGGGCCTCACCCGGATGGCCGGAGACCTGCTCGGTGCTCACCTCGATGCCGGGGTGGCGCAGGGCGACCCCCTCCGCGGCCTCCCGGGGGATCCGTTCGGTCCAGTGCTGCTGGGTCTCCGCGCCGAGGAGGGGCGCCTGCGCCATCGGCTCGGGTACCGGTTCCCATACGTGGACGATCCTCAACGGCAGGTCACGCAAGGCGGCTTCACGGGCCGCCCATTCCACGGCGGCCCGGCTCTCCCGTGAGCCGTCGAGACCTACGGTGATGCTGCGGAGCATGATCTCCACCTCCTGGGCGAGGGATCCTCTGGCGGGGCCGGGGGTGGCTGCCCGACTCCAGCGTCCCCGCGGCGGGGACGGCCGGGGCAGGGGCCACTGGTCCCGGTCCGGGACCGTCCGACCCCCCGCCCGGCAGGGCGTGGCGGGCCCGGGACGGGAGCCGCGAGCGCCGGCGCGGGCGGGACCGGCACTCTTGTCCGGGAACGTCCGCGGGGGCCGAACGGCCCTGGGCGCGGGGCCTGTTGGTCCGGCACGGCACACCGGGCGCGCGGGCTGCGGCCGTGGCTCGCCCGGGCGGTGGATCATGGGGCCGGACGACGGAAGGCGGCACATGTCCCAGCACTGGAACAGACACCTCGCGCAGGGGCGCCGGCTGGTGCCCGGTCTCGTCGCGCTCCTCGGGTACCGGCGCGCGTGGCTCACCGGTGACCTGCTCGCGGGGCTCACCGTGGCCGCCTATCTGGTGCCGCAGGTCATGGCGTACGGCGAGGTGGCGGGGCTGCCGGCGGTGGCCGGGCTGTGGGCGATCCTGCCCGCGCTCGGGATGTACGCCGTGTTCGGGTCGTCCCGGCTGCTGTCGGTGGGCCCGGAGTCCACCACCGCGCTCATGACCGCCACCGTCGTCGCGCCGCTCGCCGCGGGCGATCCGGGGACCTACGCGCCCCTGGCCGCCGCCCTGGCGGTGACGGTCGGCCTGCTGTGCCTGGCCGCCCGGGTGGTACGGCTCGGCTTCTTCGCGGACCTGCTGTCCCGTCCCGTGCTGATCGGCTACCTCGCGGGCGTGGCGCTGATCATGATGGTGGACCAGCTGCCCAAGCTCACCGGGGTGGACACGAGCGGCGCGGAGTTCTTCGTCCAGCTGTGGTCGTTCCTCACGCACCTGTCCGAGGCGCACGCGGCGACGGTGGTGTTCTCCGCGGCCGTCCTGCTGTTCCTCTTCGTGACGGCCCGCTACGCCCGCGCCGTGCCGGGTCCGCTGCTCGCCGTCGTCCTCGGCACGGCGGCCGTCGTGGTGTTCGACCTCGACGGCAGGTACGGCCTGGCCGTGATCGGCGAGGTCCCGTCCGGACTGCCGGGACTCGCCGTCCCCGACCTGGGCGAGCTGCCCCACCTCGTGCTGCCCGCGCTCGGTGTGCTCCTGGTCGCCTACACCGACTTCATCCTGACGGCGCGGGCGTTCACCGATCCCCGGGACGAAGGTCCCGCGCTCGACGCCGACCAGGAGTTCCTCGCCCTGGGCGCGGCCAACCTGGGCGCCGGGTTCCTGCACGGCTTCCCGGTGAGCAGCAGTGCCAGCCGCACCGCCCTCGCCGCGTCCGGGGGCGCCCGCAGCCAGGCGTACTCGCTGGTCGCCGGGGCGGTGGTGCTCGCCGTGCTGCTCTTCCTCAGCCCGTTGCTGACGCGGACCCCGTCCGCCGTGCTGGGCGCCCTCGTGGTCTACGCGGCCGTCCGCATGATCGACCTCGCGGGCTTCCGGCGGCTGGCGTCCTTCCGCGGGCGGGAGCTGCTGCTGGCCCTCGGCTGCCTGGCCGGGGTCCTCGCCCTGGACATCCTGTACGGCGTGATCGTGGCCGTCGGCCTGTCGGTGGCCGAGCTGCTGACCCGGGTGGCGCGGCCGCACGACGCCGTCGAGGGGCTGGTGCCCGGGCTCGCCGGCATGCACGACGTGGACGACTACCCGCAGGCGACGACGATCCCCGGGCTGCTGGTCTACCGCTACGACTCGCCGCTGTTCTTCGCCAACGCCGAGGACTTCCGGCGGCGCGCCCTGGCCGCGGTAGACGAGCAGTCCGACCCTGTGCGCTGGTTCGTCCTGAACACGGAGGCCAATGTCGAGGTCGACATCACCGCGCTGGACGCGGTCGACGAGCTGCGCCGCGAACTGGGCGACCGGGGCGTCGTGTTCGCGCTCGCCCGGGTCAAGCAGGACCTCCTGGACGACCTCCGGGCGTACGGCCTCGCGGAAGCCGTGGGCCAGGACCGCATGTTCCCGACCCTGCCGACCGCCGTCACCGCGTACCGCGCCTGGCTGGAGACCCGTTAGCGGCACCGGAGGCCTCGTCATCGGTGGGACGGTGCCGCCGGGCGGGGGGCGGTGGGGGTCCTGGCGCGCGGGAGGCGCGCGCCGGCGGCGAGGCCGACGAGGCCGATGGCTCCGAGGGTGATCATCGCGGCGGCGTAGGCGCCCCGGGTCAGGCCGGAGACGAGGATGGTGCCGGCGATGGCGGTCCCGAAGGAGGAGCCGAGGTTGGAGACGCTGCGCGAGAGCCCGGAGATCTCGCCCTGCCGTTCCTCGGGGAAGCTGGACTGGACGACGTTGACGGACGGGGTCAGCATCACGCCGAGGCCCAGACCGACGAGGAGCAGGCCGGGGACGTAGGCCCAGGCGGTGGTGTACGCGGCGGCCAGGGCGACCAGTACGGCGATGCCGGCGATGGTGAGGGTGAATCCGGCCATGATCAGGGTCCGTTGGGCGTGGCGCAGGGCCAGGCGTTCGGCGGACAGCGAGGTGACGAGCAGTCCCGCGGTGGCCGCGGTGAAGATGACCCCGGTCTGGACGGCGTTGTAGTGGCGCACGACCTGGAGGTAGGCCGCGACCGTGAACGAGGAGCCCATGAGCAGCAGCCACTGCACGTTCTGGGTGACGAGGCCGAGGTCGGACGTGCGGTTGCGGAACAGGGTCAGGGACAGGAGCGGTTCCTGCCCGGAGCGTTCCCTGGCGCCGACCCGGCGGAAGAACCACAGCAGCACCAGCGCGCCGAGGACGATCAGGCCGATCATCAGCCACAGGCTGTCGTCGGCGGCCAGGATGCCCATCACGACCAGGACGAGGCCGACGGCCGACAGGACCGCCCCGCCCGTGTCGAAGGGCCGGGTCGGGTCGGGCGGCAGCGGATCGTCGAGGCGCAGGCTGAGCACCACGATCACCGCGATGACCAGAGCCTGGAAGACGAACGCGGCCCGCCAGCTGATCGCTTCGGTGATCAGGCCGCCGATCAGGGGTCCGGCCGCGGCACCGATGCCGCCGAGCGCCATGATGACGCCGAAGGCCCGGGCTCTGGACGTCACGTCCCGGTAGAGGAGCGTGGTGAGGATGTAGACGGGCGGGATGAGCAGGGCGGTGCCGACGCCTTCGAGGATCGAGTTGCCGAGGATCAGCACGCCGAGCCCAGGGGCGGCGGCGCTGAGCAGGGCTCCGACGGCGTAGACGACCAGGCCGGTCAGGAAACAGCGTTTGCGGCCGTAGCGGTCGGTCAGTTTGCCGCCGGGGATCATCAGCGCCGCCATGACCAGCAGGAAGACGGTGATGGCGACCTGAACGCCTTGCACGGTGGTGTCCAGGTCCTCGCTGATGTCGTTGATCATCACGTTCATGTTGGAGCCGGCGAAGCTGCAGATGAACTGCGCGAGGGCGAGCGCGGCCAGGACGCGGCCCTGGCCGGCGGCCGGGGGCGCCCCGGCCGTGCCGCCGGGTTCAGCCATCCGAATCTCCTCCGTCACCCCTGTCCGGCGGGGTCAGGCCGTGGGCGGCGGGGTGCCGGTGGTCGCCCGTCCCCCGTGTCCCGGTCCTGTCCAGCGACTCGTCCAGGGCCATCGCCGCGTTGACCAGCGCGAGGTGGGTGAACGCCTGCGGGAAGTTGCCGAGTTGCTCGCCGGAGGGGCCGATCTCCTCGGCGAACAGGCCGACGTGGTTGGCGTACGTCAGCATCTTGTCGAAGGCGTAGCGGGCCTGGCTGAGCCGGCCGCTGCGGGCGAGCGCCTCCACGTAGAGGAAGCTGCACAGGTTGAAGGTGCCCTCCGAGCCGCGCAGGCCGTCGGGCGAGGCGGCCGGGTCGTAGCGGTAGACCAGGCTGTCGCTGACGAGTTCGTCGTCCATGGCGTCGAGGGTGCTCAGCCAGTCGGGGTCGGTCGGGGAGATGAAGCCGACGCGGGGCATGAGAAGCAGCGAGGCGTCCAGCACGTCGGTGTCGTAGTGCTGTACGAAGGCCTGGCGCTTGTCGTGCCAGCCGCGCTCGACGATCTGGTGGAAGACGGCGTCCCGGGCCTCCGACCAGCGCCTGAGGTCGGCGGGCCGGGAGAAGCCGGTGGCCGCGTGGACGCCGCGGTCGAACGCCACCCAGGTCATCAGCCGGCTGTAGGTGAAGTCCTGCCGTCCGCCGCGGGTCTCCCAGATGCCCTCGTCCGGACGGTCCCAGTGGTCGGCCAGCCAGTCCAGGACACCTGCCAGCGTCTTCCATCCGCGGATCGCGCCGACGTCACCGTGCACGATCAGGGCGTCGGACGCCTCGCCGTAGATGTCCAGCTGGAGCTGGTCGGCGGCCGCGTTGCCCGCCCGCACGGGCCGCGAGCCCTGGTAGCCCTCGAGGTGGTCGAGGGTCTCCTCGGTCAGGAAGGGGTCGCCGTCGACCCGGTACATGATCTGGAGGGGATCGCCCGAGGGCGCCCCGCCCGCCTCGATGCGGTCGCGCAGCCAGCGGCGGAAGGCGTGCGCCTCCTCGTGGAAGCCTAGGTCGATCAGGGTGCGCACGGACAGTGACGCGTCCCGGATCCAGGTGTAGCGGTAGTCCCAGTTGCGCTCACCGCCGATCTGTTCCGGCAGGCCCATGGTGGCCGCGGCGATGGGCGCGCCGGCGGGGGCGTAGGTGAGCAGTTTGAGGGTGATCGCGGAGCGGTTCACCATGTCCTGCCAGCGCCCCCGGTAGGTGCACGAGCGCAGCCAGTGGTGCCAGAAGCCCCGGCACCGCTCCAGCCGGTCGGCGACCTCGTCCAGGGTCGGGGCGCCGGGGGCGGCTCCGCCGGCGGATGCGCTGGTCAGTACGAAGGCCACGGCCTGGCCCGCGGAGAGCGTGAAGCGGGCGGTGACGTCGTCGCCGTCGGCCCGCAGCGCGACCCCCTCGGTGGACCGCACGTGCAGGTCGGTCCCGGGGCCCCGCAGCGCCACGGCGCGTTCGTCGGAACGGGAGAGGGTGTGCGGCGCACGCCCGTAGTCGAACCGCGGCCGGCAGGCGAAGGTGAACGGCAGGCTGCCGCGGACGACCCGCGCGACCCTGACCAGGCTGTGCCGGTCCGTCGCGGCGGACCCGTCGAGCGGGACCATGAAGTCGGCCACCTCGCCCACGCCGCCCGGCGCCATGAAGCGGGTGACCAGGATGGCCGTGTCGGACAGGTACAGCTGCCGCACCGCCATGCCGTCGTCGGCGCCGAGGTCGGCCGCCAGGCGGCAGTGTCCTCCGCGCTCGGAGTCCAGCAGCGACGCGAACAGGCTGGGCGAGTCGAAGCGCGGCGTGCACCACCAGTCGACGGTCCCCGCGGACGACACCAGCGCGGCGGTCTGGAGGTCTCCGACCATGCCGTGGTCCGCGATGGGCGGGTACCGGTCCATGTGCTCTCCTCCCACACGACGACGTGCGGTCCTGCGGAGCCGGCGGCCGAACCACCGGCGGGGCCTCCCTCAGCGTTCGCCGGAGCCGCCCGGCCCGCCTCACCCACCGCGGGTGAAACCGGCACCGCCGTGCGCGCGGCGTGACGACCGGGGGCGTACGGCCCGGGCCGCGGGCCGATCGGCCCATGGTCCGCCCGCCCGGTCCGGCACACCCTGGTTCCGGAAGGTCGTCCACCCCGCCTCGGAGGCCGGTCATGAACACTCCCCTCCCCGCCGGCGCCGGCATGCTGCGCGCGCTGTCCGCCGAGCACCGCCGACGGCTCCTGCGCGTCGCCCGGGAGGTCTCCGTCCCCGAGGGGACGCGTCTGTTCGAGGAAGGCAGCCGTGCCGACCGCTTCTGGATCATCCGCACCGGCAACATCGAACTCGACATGCGGGTGCCGGGCCGCCGCGCGGCCGTCATCGAGAACCTGGGACACAACGACCTGGTCGGCTGGTCGTGGCTGTTCACCCCGCACGTCTGGCACCTGGGGGCCGGCGCGACGACACCGGTGCGGGCCTACGAGTTCGACGCCACGGCCGTCCGGTCCATGTGCCGGGACGATCCCGCCCTGGGGCACGACGTCGCCCGGTGGGTCGGCGAGGTGCTCGCCCACCGCCTCCGCGCGTCCAGGACACGACTGCTCGACCTGTACGCCCCCCACGGCGCCGGCAGCACCGTCTGACCGGTCGCGGACCAAGAGCGCCGCACCGGTCCGGCACACGACGGAGGAGTGATCATGCACGGCACGCCGCACATCGTCAGCGACGTCATGACCCACACGGTCGCCGCGGTCGGCCGCCGGGCGACCTTCAAGGAGATCGTCCGCCTGATGCGGGACTGGCGCATCAGCGCGCTGCCCGTCCTCGAGGGCGAGGGCCGTGTCGTCGGCGTCGTCTCGGAGGCCGACCTGCTGCCCAAGGAGGAGTTCCGCGACAGCGACCCCGGCCCCGGCCTCCCGCCGTCGGCACCCGTCCCGCCCGTCCTGACCGGCCCGCCCGGGGAGGACGCCGTCGTGCGGGCGCGCCGCGCGGCCGGCGCGGCCAAGGCGGGCGCGGTCACCGCGGAGGAGCTGATGTCCTCCCCCGCCCTCACCGTCCGCGCGGACACCACGCTCGCCCAGGCCGCCCGCGTCATGGCGCACGCCAAGGTCAAGCGGCTCCCCGTCGTGGACGCCGTGGGCATGCTGGAGGGCATCGTCAGCCGCACCGACCTGCTCAAGGTCTTCCTGCGGACCGACGAGGAGATCGCCGAGGAGGTGCGGCGCGAGATCGTGTCCTACCTGTTCCCGCTGCCCGAGTCGAACGTGCGGGTGGACGTGCGGGACGGCGTCGTGACCCTCGTCGGACGGGCCAGGGACACGTCCTTGGTGCCGGTGGCGGCGCGGCTGGTCCGGGCCGTCGAGGGGGTCGTGGACGTCGGCTTCGACCTCACCCGGCCCGCGGCCGCGGAGGAGACGCCCTCGCGGACCACCGGGAACACCGCCACGGCCTGAAACGGCCGGGCGGCCGTGGGAGGAGGGCCGATCGGCCCTGGTGCTCCGGGGCCGGACGCGTGATGATCGGCGTGAGGGACAGCCCGGGGTCTGTCCTCCACCGGGGAACGAGGGGTCACGATGGCAGAGCCGCGCACGTTCAGCGAGCAGAACCCGATCCGGGTGTTCCTGCTGGACGACCACGAGGTCGTCCGCCGCGGCCTGGCCGACCTGCTGGACGCCGAGCCCGACATCTCGGTGATCGGCGACGCCGGCACCGTCGACCACGCGCTCGCCCGCGGTCCCGCCCTCCGCCCGGACGTCGCCGTCCTCGACGTGCGGCTGCCGGACGGCGACGGCATCTCGGTCTGCCGGGAGCTGCGCAGTCAGATGCCCGGGCTGGCCTGTCTGATGCTGACCTCGTTCGACGACGAGGAAGCCCTGCTCGACGCGATCATGGCGGGGGCCTCGGGGTACGTCCTCAAGCAGATCAAGGGATCCGACCTGGTCTCGGCGGTCCGCACGGTGGCCTCGGGCCAGTCGATGCTGGACCCGGCGACCACCGCGCGGCTGATGCGCTCGCTGCGCGCCGATCCGGCGGAGACACCCGCCGTGCCGTCGGAGCTGGCGGGCCTGTCCCCGCGCGAGCGGGACATCCTGGCGCTGATCGGCGACGGCCTGACCAACCGCGAGATCGGCAAGAAGCTCTACCTCTCCGAGAAGACGGTCAAGAACCACATCTCCCGCCTGCTGGCCAAGCTGGGCGTGCAGCGCCGCGTGCAGGCCGCCGTCCTCGCCTCCCACCTGGAGCAGCCGGGAGCGGGCGAACCCCGCGCCAGGTGACCGCCCGCCTCCTCGGTCCGGGTCCGGGTGCGGGGCCGGGTCCGGTCAGCGGAAGAGGGCGACGAGACCGTTCACCCAGATCGCGAGGAACGCGAGGCCCGCGAGCAGGCAGCCCGCTCCCGCCAGGAGACCGCCGCGGGCGCTCCCCTCGGGGTGCGCACCCTCCTCGTCGGCGGGCACCGTGTCCCAGTCGACCGGGTGTCCCACGGCCTGCGAGCACGCCGTGCGGACCGCCGCGAGCCGCGCCGCCGCGAAGGCCGTCCCGGCCCGCGCCTCGGGACCGCGCCAGGCGAGGGCCCGCATGCGCTGCGCGGGAGTCGGGTACCGCGCCTCGAACGCGGCGGTCTCGGCCGGGTCCCGGTCCTCTTCGAGGTACATCCAGCGGCCCGCCTGGGCCGGCTCTCCGTACCGCCGGTACACCTCGGCCAGCCGGCGGCGGGCCGTGAGGTCGTCGGGGAAGGAGGACACCAGTCCGCGCAGGCGCTGGCGCGCGACGGGGACGCGTCCGGCGGCGAGGTCCGCTTCGGCTCGGGCGAGGGTGACTTCCAGAGGCATGACCGCATGATCGACTACGACGGCGATGCGGGGCGAACCGTTTTTCCCGCGGAGCACGTGGTCGTCCCGGCGGGAATCCACGTGTGGACGGGGCGTGACGGGGGACTTGGTCGGCAGGCCCGGTCGGCGTACCCATGGGGTCGGCCCGGCTCAGGTTCCTCTGGTTCGGCCCTCGTGCCGGAGGAGCCGCCCGTCAGGGGTTCGACAGGGCGCCGTGTTCGCAGACCAGGCGGGCGACCTCCCGGAGCTTGATGTTGTTCTCCTGCGAGTAGCGGCGCAGCACGTCGAACGCCTGCTCCTCGGTGACGTGGTGACTGCCCATGAGGATGCCCATGGCCTCGCCGATCGCGTGCCGGGTGGCGACCGCGTGCTCCATCTGCGCGTGGGTGCGGGCGCTGGAGAAGGCGACGGCCGCGTGGGAGGCCAGCAGCCACCCGGCGAGTTCGCTGGCCTCGGTGAACGCGCCGGGCTTGCGGGAGTAGAGGTTGAGCGCGCCGAGGTCCTCCTCCTCGGTGAAGAGCAGGAAGCCCATCATGCTCCCCACGCCCAGCGCATGGGCGCGGGGGGCGTAGGCCGGCCAGCGCAGCCGCTGGGCGGTGAGGTCCTCGATACGGAAGACCCGTTCCCCCTCTGCGGAGTGCGCCGCGTCGAAGCACGGCCCTTCGCCCAGGTCGGCCTGGAGCTCATCGCTCTCGACGACCAGTCGGTCGGTCGGGGCGAGGGTCTGGACCTGCCTGCCCCGCAGCACCAGGATGCCGGCCGCGTCGCAGCCGTCCACCAGCTCCGTGGCGGAGGCGGTGATCCGTTCGAGCGTGGCGTCGACCGACTCCTGCGCGAGGAGGTCACGCGCCATCGACGCCATCTGCTGCGCGAACCGGTCCCAGTGCACTGTGCCTCCGCGTTCTCGACGTGCCCGGAAACCTCTTCTACCCAGCTTTCCACGCGATTCCCGTGCCTGTGCGACGACGGTCCCGAGCGGAGCCCTACGCCGTGCGCCCGAGGCGGAAGCGGGGGTGCGGCTCGGCGCGGCCGGTGGCGAGGTCGGCGGCCATCGCGCCGATGAGCGGGGCGAACTTGGCGCCGTGTCCCGAGCACGGGGAGACGACGACCAGCGGCCCCCGGCGGTCCAGGACGAAGTCCTCGTCGGGGGTGCTGGTGTAGAGGCAGGTGGCCTCGGCCACGGGGTCGGGGTCGAGACCGGGGAGCCGGTCACGGACGAAGCCGCTCACCCGGGTGCGCGAGGAGGAGTCGGCGACGCCGTCACGGGTGCGGGCGGTGGTGGGGGTGCCGCGGTCGTGCTCGGCGACCTTGAACGCCGGGAGGGGGCCGCCGTCGCTGCCCGACGGCAGGCCGTAGAGGTGCAGCGCGCCGTCCCAGATGAGGGTCGGCCACCGGACGGCCGGGTCGTGCTGGCGGAAGTGGAAGACCTGTTGCTGGGTCACGCGCAGCGGCGGCAGGTCGAGGGGCAGTCCGAGTTCGGGCAGCCAGGCTCCGGCGGCGATCACGACCGTGTCGGCGACGAGCTCCTGGCCGTCGTCGGTGCGCAGGACCGCCCGGTCCCCGTGCGGGACGTCGAGGCCGGTGACGCGGGTTCCGGTGAGCACCCGCGCCCCGTGTTCGACGGCCCGCCGTGCACAGGTGGCGACGGTCCGGTCGGCGTCGACGACGCCCGCGTCCGGGTGGTACAGCACCGGACCCGTGACCCGGATCTGCGGCCAGCGCTCCGCGGCGGCCTGCGGGCCGAGGAGTTCGTGGGGCACGCCGGCCGCGGCGAGGAGGGCCGCCGCCGGCGCCGGGTCGTGGTCCTCGCCCATGTCGAGCCCGCCGGTCGTGCGCAGCAGCGGCGTCGCGCTGTCGTCCTCCAGCTCCCGCCACCGCTCCCGCGCGAGCCCCGTCAGCCGTACGTAGAGGGGGTCGGGGTAGACCCGCCGGAAGATCCGTGAGCTGCCGTGCGAACTGCCGTGGCGGTGGCCGATGCCGTACGCCTCGACGAGCGTGACCTCGTGACCACGCCGGGCCAGTTCCCAGGCGGTGGCCGCGCCCATCAGTCCGGCACCCACGACGGCGATCACAGGTCCTCCCAGGAGAGTCGTTCCGTGCCCGCGAGGGGGCGCGGGCCGGGGCAGCGGTTCCGATCGTAGGGGCGACGGGTCCCGGAGCCGCAGGTGGGGCGGGTCTCCCCGCGTCCGCCGGCGCCGTGGGCCGGGCGACCGGGCGCGGTGCCCGCTCGGTGTCTGCCGGTGAGTTCGGCGATGCACGCCTCTTTCCCGTGCCGAGGGCCGCATGGCATGCTCACGGCCGACATAGCTATGAACGTTGTTCATCTACGTGAACCAGTGGAGGGGCGGGCGGACATGAGCGAAGCGCGGGACAGCGGGAACGGCGACCGGCACACCGACCTCACGAGACGCGGCCTGCTCACCGGGGCCGCGGCCATGGCGGCCGTGGCCGCCGGCGCGGTGACGGGAGGAGCCACCGCCGCCGCCTCGCCCTCCTCACCTCCCTCCCCCGGCCCGCGGGGCCGGGCCCCGCTCCTGTGGCGCGAGTTCGCGCGCGACCCGTACACCCACCCGCAGATCCCCTACATCGGCCGGGCGGGCTGCCGCGGCGGCGCACGGCGTCTCCCCCGCCACCCCCGGGTGTTCGACGTGCGCGCCTTCGGCGCCAGGGCGGACGGCACCACCGACTCCGCCCCCGCGATCAACCGTGCCGTCGCCGCTGCCGGAAGGGCCGGCGGCGGCACGGTCTCCATCCCTTCCGGGACCTTCCGGATCGACGACGTCGTCCGCGTCGGGCACTCGGACGTCGTCGTGCGCGGCGCCGGGAGCGGCCGAACGACGCTGTACGCGACGCGCAACCTGACCGAGCTGATCGGCGCCTACGGCTCCCGCTACGGCGGTGACAAGTCGTCCTGGTCCTGGGCCGGCGGCCTCGTCTGGCTGGCGCCCGAGGCGCGGTGGAACTCCCTGGTCGCCGCGATCCGGGCGAAGGCGTGGCCGTTCGAGGGCTGGACGGGGAACCGGCGCGACGAGTGGCGGCCGCTCACCGCCGTCGCCCCGGCCCGCCAGGGCTCCTGGACGGTGACGGTCACCGACCCCGCGGAGCTGCGGCCCGGCGCGCTCGTCCTCCTGCGGCTCGCCGACGACGCCGGCCACACGCTGCCGGCGCACATGGCGGGCGAGGGGCCCGGCGCCCTGGCGTACCGGTGGGACGACAAGACGAAGCTGACCTCGTACATGCCCTACGAATGGCCGGTGCGCATCGCGCGGGTCCGGGGCCGCAGGGTCACCCTGGAACGCCCGCTCCCCCTCGACGTACGCCCGGAATGGAACCCCCTGCTCACCACCCACGTGCCGGAACTGACGGGCGCGGGCGTCGAGGGGCTGACCCTGGAGGCGGTGAAGACGCCCCAGCGGCCGCACCTGCTCGACCTGGGGTACAACGGCGTCGTCCTCCAGTGCGCGTACGACTGCTGGGTGGACGACGTGACGGTGCGCCACGTCGACAACGGGTTCGGGCTGGTGGCCGCCTCGGCGTGCACCCTGCGCCGGACCAGGGTCGCCGGGCGCGGCTCCCACCACCCCTATTTCTGCCGGGAGGGCTCGCACGACAATCTCGTCGAGGACTTCACCGTCGAGGAACGCACGGTGCCGGCGCCGCCCGGCACGCAGCTGCACGGCATCAACGTCGAGGGGCTGTCCTCGTACAACGTGTGGTCGCGGGGCGACATGCGGATGGGCACCTTCGACAGTCATCGCGGCCTGCCCTTCGCCGACGTGCGCACCGACATCACGGTGCACAACGACGGCCGGCACGGCGGCGACGCGAGCGCGGGTCCCCTCTTCGGCGCCCGCTTCACGCACTGGAACATCCGCGTCACCAACGGCCGGGCGGGCCTGGTGAAGATCGACGGCCTGGCCCCGTACTCCGCCACCGTCGGCATCGACCCGGTCAGCGAGTTCGACCAGATCGACGTCCCCGACTTCACCGGCGACCTGCACAGCCGGCTGGAGCTCTACGGCAGCCCCGAGGCGGTACGGCCGCGCAACCTCCACGAGGCCCAGCGCGGGATCTGAACCGCCGCCGGACCCCGGTCCGGACGCCCGGCCGCTTCCCGCCATGCCTCACCCGCCCCCCTGGTTCACGTACATGAACGGAGTTGATCCATGAGCCTTCGTCCCCGCCTGGGTGCCCTCCTGGCGGCCCTGGTCGCGTTCGCCGCCGCCGCCGTGCCCGTCGCCTCGGCGGGGGCGGCGCATCCGAAGCCCGGGGCGCCGCACACGACCGTCCTGGACGGCGCCCGGCTCCAGCGGACGAAGGCCGCCCTGGACCGCGGCGACCCGCGCCTGCGCACTGCCGTGCGGACGCTGGCCGCCCGCGCCGACGCCTGGCTGGGACAGGGGCCCTGGACGGTCGTCGACAAGCCCCGGCCCGCGCCCGGCGGCGACGTCCACGACTACCTCAGCCAGGCCCCGTACTGGTGGCCTTCCGTGCCACCGTCCTCCGGCAACCCCTGGGGCTGCCCCTATGTGCAGCGCGACGGGCAGCGCAATCCCGAGGTCGACACCGGCACCGACCGGCAGGACGTCGAGAAGGTCTTCGACTCCGCATACGACCTCTCCCTGGCCTGGTACTACACCGGCGACCGGCGGTACGCGCGCAAGGCCGGGCAGGTCCTGCGCACCTGGTTCCTCGACCCGGCCACGCGCATGAACCCGAACCTCGACCACGCCCAGTTCATCCCCTGCAAGTACGACGGGCGGGCGATCGGCATCATCGACTTCTCCCAGTCGTACACCGCCGTCCTGGACGCCCTCGCCCTCCTGGACACCGGCGCCGCGGGCTGGACGAGGACCGACCGCGCCGGCATGGCCCGGTGGAACAGCGACTTCCTCGGCTGGCTCAGGAACAGCGACTTCGGCAAGCAGGAGGGCGCCGCCGCCAACAACCACGGCACCTTCTACGACCTGCTGGTCGCCGCCCTCGCCCACGCCACGGGCGACGAGGGCCTGGCCCGCCGCACGGTCCTGGGCGCACGCGGCACGCGCGTCGCCCCGCAGATCGCCGCCGACGGGAGCCAGCCGCAGGAGCTGGCCCGCACCCGCAGCTGGCACTACTCGGCCTTCGACCTGGTTGCCTACACCCGGCTCGCGGCCATCGGCGACCACGTCGGCGCCGACCTGTGGCGGTACCGGGGCCCGGACGGCCAGAGCCTGTTCAAGGCGGTGGACTACCTGCTGCCCGCCGCGACCGGCGCGGCCGGCTGGCCGCACCCCGAGCTGGAGTTCCACCGGTACGCGGCCACCGACGTGGTGCACGCCGCAGCCGACGCGGGCGACCGGCAGGCCCGGCGGGCCGTCCGCGCGCTGGAGGAACCGCCCGGCGGTGACCTGTGGGCCCTGCGCCCGGCCGCGGAGCAACTGGACTCCATCGCGGGCTGACGCAGTAGGGCTGTCCGAAGACCGGTGCTCCGGGGGCGGGACGGTGGATACTGGCCCCCGGACGCCGGTACGGACGAGGAGCGCAGTCAGTGACGCGGGACAATCGCACAGGACCGCCCTGCTTCGGGAGCGAACGCGCCATGCTGCGGGCCTTCCTCGACTACCACCGCGCCACCCTCGCCATGAAGTGCGAGGGCCTGAGCGACGAGGAGCTGCGCAGCAGGTCGATGCCGCCGTCCACGCTCTCGCTGCTCGGGCTGGTACGGCACATGGCAGAGGTGGAGCGTGCCTGGTTCCGCCGGGTGTTCGAGGACCATGACGCGCCCATGGTCTGGTCCGACGAGATCGACTTCCAGGCGGCCTACGACGCGAGCGAGTCGACGAGGGCCGAGGCGTTCACCGCCTGGGAGGCCGAGGTGGAGAACTCGCGCCGGGTCGAGCGGGCCGCCGAGTCCCTCGACCTGGCCGGGTACCAGCCCCGCTGGGAGGAGAAGGTGTCCCTGCGGATGGTGATGATCCACGTCCTCCTGGAGTACGGCCGCCACAACGGGCACGCGGACTTCCTCCGCGAGGGGATCGACGGCACCGTGGGCGCCTGAGCACCACGGGCGCCCGAGAGCGGAGCGTCGTCCGAGGCGCGTCGTCCGGGAGGCCCCGTGCGCCGGGTCCCGGCCCTCGCCGGCCGGCCGGGTCGGGACGGCTGTTCGCCGGGTTCCGCCCCGATCCGGCGATCACACGGAATAATCTTCCCGGTCCCCCAGGTGAGAACCGCGCCGTCCGGGACAAAAGGATCGGCAGAGGAAGCAGCACGGCTTCATCCTCGCGGGCCACGGAGGGCACGCGCACCGCTCACGAACGAGAAGCAGGTACCCGGTGGCACATGCGGACAGCGGCGGGAACGACGCGGACGGCGCGGACTGGTCCGACGTCTTCGCCGCCGACCCCGAGATCGGTGGTGACCTGGCCGCCGTGGACTGGGCGGCCACACCGCTCGGGCCGCCCGCCGACTGGCCGCAGAGCCTGCGGACAGCGGTCCGCATCCTGCTGTCCTCGCGCTTCTCCATGTGGATGGCCTGGGGCCCCGACCTCACCTTCCTGTGCAACGCCGCCTACCGCCACAACACGCTGGGCCGCAAGTACCCCTGGGCGCTGGGGCTCCCCGCCGCCGAGGTCTGGTCGGAGATCTGGCCCGCCGTCGCCCCGCGGGTCGACCGGGTCCTGTCCACCGGCGAGGCCACCTGGGACGAGGGTCTCCAGCTGTTCCTGGAACGGTCCGGGTACCGCGAGGAGACGTACCACACGTTCTCCTACAGCCCGCTGCGCGAGGACGCCGGCGCCGTGGTGGGCATGCTGTGCGTGGTCAGCGAGGACACCGAGCGTGTCATCGGCGCACGCCGGATGGCGACCCTGCGCGATCTGGGCTCCGACCCCAGTGTCATCCGCACGGAGACCGAGACGCTCGCCTTCCTCGGCCGTCAGCTCGAACACAACCTCGCCGACCTGCCGTTCACGCTCACCTACCTCCTCGACGACGACGGCGCGCACCTGGCCTGCACCACCGGCATGCCGGCCGGCCATCCGGCGGCCCCGGAGTTCCTGTCGCCCGACGACCCCGGCGCCCCGTGGCCGGTGGCGGCCCTCGCGGACGGCGCGACCGTGCAGACCGAGCTCGACCCCCGTCTCGCCGCGGGCCTGCCTTCAGGCGCCTGGACCGAACCCCCCGTCCAGGCCCTGGTGGTACCGCTGGTGCAACCGGGAGCCGCCCCCTACGGCTTCCTCGTCGCCGCGCTGAACAGGTATCGGGAGCTGGACGAGGAGTACCGGGGTTTCGTCGAGCTGGTCGCCGGATACCTCGCCGCCGGGATCGGGACGGCCCGCGGCTACCGGGCCCAGCAGCGGCGGGCGGAGGAGCTCGCCGAACTCGACCGGGCGAAGACGACGTTCTTCTCCAACATCAGCCATGAGTTCCGCACCCCCCTCGCCCTGATCTCGGGGCCCGTCGAGGAACTCCAGAAGCGCCTCGCGGACGCCGACGGGCAGATCGGGCAGGAGCTGGCGGCGATCCACCGCAACGCGCTGCGCCTGGGCAAGCTGGTCAACACCCTGCTGGACTTCTCCCGCATCGAGGCGGGCCGGATGCAGGCGTCCTACGAGCCGGTGGACCTGGCCGCGCTGACCGCCGAGCTCGCCAGCGTCTTCCGGTCGGCGGTGGACCGGGCGGGCCTCGACCTGGTCGTCGACTGCCCGCCGCTCGACCGTCCGGTCCACGTCGACCGGGACATGTGGGAGAAGGTGATGCTCAACCTGCTCAGCAACGCCCTCAAATTCACCTTCGAGGGCTCCCTGCACGTCACCGTCCGGGAGGAGGACGACCGGGCGGTGGTGACCGTCACCGACACGGGCGTCGGTATCGCCGCGGACGAGATGCCGCGTCTGTTCGAACGCTTCCACCGCATCAGCGGAGTCCGCGCCCGCTCCCACGAAGGCAGCGGCATCGGCCTCGCCCTCGTCCGGGAGCTGGTCGTGCTGCACGGCGGGACCATCTCGGCCGAGAGCACTCCCGGCCTCGGCACACGCTTCACCGTCCGGCTGCCCTTCGGCTCCGCCCACCTGCCCGCCGACGCGGTCCGCGAGCCGTCCCGGTCCCGGCCCGCGTCGTCCGCCGCCGTGCCCTACGTCCAGGAAGCACTGCGCTGGCTGCCCGCCGGCACCGGAACCGCCGTCCGGGACAAGAGCGCCCACGACCCCTCGACACCGCCCGCCGGTTCCCCGCCGGCGGAACGCGCCCGGATCCTGGTCGCCGACGACAACGCCGACATGCGCGAGTACCTGGTCCGCATCCTCTCCGAGGCCGGCTACCGGGCGGACGCGGTGAGCGACGGCCTCGCGGCCCTCGCGGCGGCCCGCGCCCGCACCCCGGACCTCATCGTCAGCGACGTCATGATGCCGCTGATGGACGGCCTGGCCCTCGTCGGGGCCCTGCGCTCGGACACCCGGACCGCCTCGGTACCCGTCCTGCTGCTCTCCGCCCGGGCGGGACAGGAGGCGTCCATCGAGGGCCTGTCGGCGGGCGCGGACGACTACCTGGTCAAGCCCTTCGCCGCGGCCGAACTGCTGGCCCGGGTGCGCGCCAACGTGGAACTGGCCCGGCTGCGCACCCACCACGTGCGCTGGCGCGCCGCGCTCGTGGACTCGCTCCAGGAAGCCCTCCTCGTCATGGACGACACCGGTACCGTCCTGGAGATCAACGCCGCGTTCACCCAGATGCTCGGGCACGGCACCGAGGGGCTGCCCTACTCCCGCGCCCACCCGTGGTGGCCGGACGCCGGCACCGATCCCGAGGCGCACCGGCAGGTGGCCGACGCCTTCGCCCACCTGCTGACGCACGGACACGGCAACCACACCCTGCCCCTCGTCCACCGCAACGGGCACCGGCTGTACGTCAGCGCCGCCTTCAACGACGCCCGCGACCCCGACAGCGGCCGCCGCATGATCGTCGGCACCTTCCGGGACGTCACGGCCGAACGCCACGCCGTCCAGCGCGAGAGCGCCCTCGCCTCGCTGAGCACCCGCCTCGCCGAGGCGACCGGCCTGGACGAAGCGCTCACGGCGTCCCTGGAACAGCTGCGGGAACTGTGGCACGCCGAGCACGTCCTGTCGGCGGTGTTCGCGGACGGTCCGCCGCGCCTGACCGCGACCCGCCCACTGACCTGGCAGGACATCCCGGCCGAGCGGCGGCGCACCATCGGCGACCTCCGCAACCAGCCCCTGCTCACCGCGGTCCACGAGACGACCGGAGCGGGTGTCCTCCTGGAGCACCCCGACGGCCCCATGGCGCTGTGGATCGAGCTGGGCCCGGGACGACGCTTCAGCCCCGAGGACGAACTGCTCCTCGCGCTCCTCGCCGGTCATCTGGCCCAGGCGCTCACCCGCGCCCACCAGATCGACCAGCAGCGCGAGACCGCCCTCACCCTGCAACGCGCCATCCTCGGCCCCTCACGGCTGCCCGAGGGATTCGCCGCGCGCTACGAGCCCGCCACTCCTCCGCTGGAGGTCGGCGGCGACTGGTACGACGTAGTCGAGCTGCCGGACGGCCGGATCGGCATCGTCGTCGGCGACTGCGTCGGACGCGGTCTCCAGGCCGCCACCGTGATGGGCCAGCTGCGCAGCGCCTGCCGCGCCCTGTTCCTCCAGGACCCCAGCCCGGCCCGCACGCTCTCGGCCCTCGACCACTTCGCCCGCGGCATCCCCGGCGCCATGTGCACCACCGTGTTCTGCGGTGTCCTCGACCCGCGGACCGGGGACCTGACCTACTCCAGCGCCGGCCACCCGCCCGGCGTGCTCGCCCTCCCCGACGGCAGCACCCGCCGCCTCGAAGCCGGGCACGCGCTCCCCCTGGCCGTCCGCCCCGACCTCGGCCGTCCCGAGCACGTGTGCCCGATCCCGGCGCGGTCCTCCCTGCTGGTCTACACCGACGGTCTCGTCGAGCGACGGCGGCAGCCGCTGGACGTGGGCATCGACCAGGCCGGTGAGGTCATGGGCGCGGGCCGGGACCTCGGCGCGCGGGAACTGGCCGACCGGCTCATGGCCGAACTGGCCCCCGCGAACGGCTACGACGACGACGTCGCCCTCCTGCTGTACCGGCACCCCGGCCCCTTGCAGTTCGCCTTCCCGGCGGAGTCGGGGCAGCTCGCCGGCGCGCGGCACGCGCTGCGCGAGTGGCTGGCCCGGTGCGAGCTGCCCCGGCGCACCGCGCAGGACGTGCTCATCGCCGCGGGCGAGGCCTGCGCCAACGCCGTGGAGCACGGCCACCGGGCCTTCCACGAAGGGATCATCCGGCTGTCCGCCGAGACCTCCTCCGACACCGTGCGGGTGACGGTGGCGGACAGCGGGAGCTGGAAGCCCGGCAACCCGGCCGACACGCCCCACCGCGGCCGGGGCCTGGGCATCATGAAGGCGCTGGCGCACGAAGTGACCATCACCCCCGGGCCCTCGGGCACCACCGTCGAGATGCACACGAGGATCGCGTAATGCCCACTCAGCTGACCCTCACGCACGGACGGACCTCCGCCGGCGGAAGCCTCCTCACCGTCGCGGGCGAGATCGACATGAGCAACAGCACCACGCTCGCCGACGCGATCGACGACGTGCGGGGGCCGCTCGTCGTCGACCTGACCGGCGTGGAGTACCTCGACAGCGCCGGCCTCAACGTGCTGTTCGCCCATGCCGAGCGGCTCGAGATCGTCGCCACCCCGCTGCTCCAACCGGTCCTGGCGGTCTCCGGCCTCGCCCGTCTGGTCGAGGTCCGGCTGAGACCGGACGACGACACCGGCACGCCCCCGCGGTGACAGCCGTCCCCGACGGCCCCGCCTCCGTGCGCCCCCGGTGAGCGCCCTCGGCTCCCCGGCGGAGCGGGGGTGCGGCGCGCGCACGGGGCATGTATCGCGTCATGGGAGTTCACCTCATCACAGGTGCCGGATCCGGTATCGGCGCGGCGGTGGCCACGCTGTTCACGTCCCGCGGACAGGAGTTGTGGCTGCTGGCCCGCGACGAGGCACGGGCCGCGGACCTGCGCGCCCGGTTCCCGGGGAGCCGTACCCTCGTCGCCGATCTGTCCGAACCGGGCTCCGTGCGGCCCCGGTTGGAGGCACAGGAGTTACCCGCGCGGCTCGACTCACTGCTGCACGTGGCCGGGGTGGTCGAGTCGGGCCGGGTCGGTGAGCTGGGCGCACGGGTCTGGCAGGACACGCTCGCGGTGAACCTGATCGCCCCGGCCGAGCTGACGGGTCTGCTGCTGCCCGCGCTGCGCAAGGGCCGGGGGCACGTCGTCTTCGTGAACTCGGGCGCGGGCGTGCACGCACCGCCGCGGCTGAGCGCCTACGCGGCGTCCAAGTTCGGTCTGAAGGCACTGGCCGAGTCCCTGCGGGCGGAGGAGTACGCGCACGGCGTCCGGGTCACCACCGTGTATCCCGGCGAGACGGACACCCCGATGCAGGTCCGTCTGCACGAGCAGTTCGGTCTCCCCTACGACCCGGACGCCCACATGAGCCCGGCGTCGGTGGCGGCCGCCGTGGTCACGGCGCTGGATCTGCCGCGGGACGCGACGATGAGCGATCTGATGCTGCGTCCGGGCTCCTGAGTCCGTCACCCCGCACGGTCGGCACCGGTGCGGCCCGCCCCGGCCGCACCGGTGTCCCAGTGCCCCATCAGATCGCGGTAGAAGGGGACGTCGTCGAGCAGTGCCCGGTGCGTGCCGAGGCGTGGACGGCTCCCGTCCAGGAGCAGCACGCGGTCGGCCCGGCGGGCCGCGTTCATCCGGTGGGCGATGGTGACGACCGTGCCGGGCCGCCGGCGGAACGCCTCCTCGACCTGCTGTTCGGCCGCCGCGTCCAGATGACCGGTGGCCTCGTCGAGGACGACCAGCCCGGCGTCCGACAGGTAGGCGCGGGCCAGGGCCACGAGTTCGCGCTCCCCCAGGGACAGCCCCGCCGGACCGACGTGGCCGTCCACACCGCCCAGCCGTTCCACCAGGTCGGTCATCCCGAGTTCCGTCACCGCCTCGGCGAGGACCCGGTCCGGGGTGCCGGGGGCGAGATAGCAGAGGTTCTCGCGCAGGGTGCCCGCGAACACGTAGGGGGTCTGCGGCAACAGGACGCGGGCGCGCGCCCGTTCGGCCCCGGCGACGCGGTCGAGGGGCACACCGCCGAGGACGACCTGCCCGCGGCACGGGGAGAGCATCCCGGTCAGGACGTCGGCCAGGGTGGACTTGCCGATGCCGGACGGGCCGACGACCACCAGGTGTTCGCCGTCCGCGAGGGACAGGTCCAGCCCGTCGAGGACGGGCTCGGCCCGCGGGCCGTACGCGAAGGTGACACCGCGCAGCTTTGCCGAGCCGTCCGCGGGCCGCAGGCCGGGGTCGGGGTCCGGGAGGGGGTCCGGGAGGCGCGCGGCCTCGGCGAGTCGCTCGGCGGCGACGGCCAGCCGCAGCCAGGACGCGCCGAGGCCCTGCACCAGCAGGCGGATCGCCGGTTCCAGGGTCGCCAGGACATAGCCGAGCACGCCCACGATCGCGCCGGCGGTCGTCCCGCGGGCGTGCAGTCCGGGCGCGGCGAGGACGACGAGCAGCAGGGGGCTGTGCGCGCCGAGGGCCACGATGAGGCGGCGCAGCGCCGACACGGAGGCGAGGGCCCGGGAGGTCCGCAGGTGGTGCCCCACGGCGTCGAGGGCCTCGCGCCGGGCGTGGTCGTGGGCCCCGCAGGCGACGATGTCGCGCAGTGCCGTGAGCGTCTCCACCGTGCGGGCGGCCAGCTTCTCCTCCGCGTCGAACGCCTCGCGCTGCCGGCGGACGCTCGCGGGTGCCAGGAGGGCGAAGAGGGCGAGCGCCACGAGCAGCGGGGCGGCGACCAGGGCAACGGCGGCCGGGGCGACGACGGCGGTGCCCGCGACGACGGCGACGACCGTCAGGACGAACTGCCACAGCAGCATGAGCTGGCCGGCGAGCGCGTCCCGGACGGCCTCCACCTGCCGGGTGAGGCGGGCGACGGCGACGGCGGCACCGTCGTCGCCCCGGTCGGGCCCCGGAGCCACCGCACGGTGCAGGGTGCCGGTGACGACGTCCCGCAGCAGCCGGTCCCGCTTCGGCTCCACGATCTCGGCGAGCCACGGATAGGTCTGCCGGCTCGCCCAGGCACCCCCGAGGGTGCACACGGCGAACAGGCCCAGTCCGAGGGCAGCCGTGCGGGGACGGCCCGCCAGAAATCCCTGGTCCACGGCGAGGGCGAGGGCCTTGCCGGACACGAGGGCGGGTGCGGCGGAGAGCAGGGTCCACCAGGTCAGCCGGAGGGCGGCGGCACGGCGGGCCGCGAGGCTGTCGCGGATCAGGCGCAGGGCAGTGCCGTTGGCCGAGGCGAGGGACCGGGCGGTCCGGTACGCGGTCCCGCGGGCCGGTGTGCCGTGCGGCGCTGTGCCTTGGGGCGTACGGGGGCCAGGCGGGGTCCGGTGGCGCGCGGCGCGGTGGGGCGGGCGGGCGGTGCGGTCCGCCATGGGTGCCGTCCTCTCGTCTTCTCGGTCTCTCGGCGGTCGTCTCCGTCCCCCGGGGCCGGGTTCAGCGCTCGGGGGCCTCCGCGGGGATCACGTCCTCGGTGTCGGGGGCGTCGGTGGTGTCGTCGGTGCCGAGGAACATCCGCCGGTAGGCGGGGACGCGCCACAGTTCGTCGTGCGGGGCGACCTTCCTGATGCGGCCCTCGTGGAGCCAGGCCACGAGGTCGGCGCGGGCGGCCGTCGCCGTACGGCGGGTCACCACCAGGCGGGTCCGGCCGCCGTGGGTGTCGTCCAGCGCGCGCAGCACCGCGGCCTCGGTGGCCGAGTCCAGGCTCGACGTCGCGTCGTCGAGGACGAGCAGCCGGCCGTCGCGCGCGAGGGCGCGGGCGAGCCCGAGGCGCTGCCGCTGGCCTCCCGAGAGGGGCGCGTCGCGGACGGGGGTCCGGTACCCGGCGGGCAGCCGTCGGACGAAGGTGTCGGCCTGGGCGGCGCGCGCGGCCGCGCGGACCCGGTCCGCGGGGAGCGGCTCGGCGGCGACGGCCAGGGCGTCGAACACGGTGGCGCCCGTCAGCTCCGGGTCCGCGAAGGCGTAGGCGACGGCGGCGCGGAGGTCACCGGGCCGGATCTCGTCCGTCGGCACACCGTCGAGCAGCACGGTGCCCCGCTCCGGTGTCACGAGCCCGCCGGCCACCGCCGCCAGCAGTGAGGTGGCCGCGCCGGAGCGGCCCACCAGGGCGACACACCGTCCGGCGGGCAGGGTCAGGTCCAGTGCGTCGAGCACGGTGGCGTCCGACCGGCGCACGGTGACCCCGCGCAGCTCGACGCGTCCGGGGCCCGGCGGCAGGCGGCGCAGGCCGGGCGGCTGCCGGGGCCGGGCGAGGACCTCCTGGACCCGGCGGTGTCCGGCGCGGGCGCGGGCGTGGTCGAGGAAGCTCTGCGCGGCGCCGAAGCCGCCGAGCCCCAGCGTGGCGTAGCCGAGCGCGGCCACGAGGTCACCGGCGCCGAGGGTGCCGGTGGAGAGCTCGTACCCGGCGACGGCGATCACGGTGATCTGTGTGGCGGGGGCGAGCAGTCCGGTGGACCACGCGACGCGGCGCTGGCTGTCCCACAGGGCGCGTCCGTGCCGGGACAGCTCCGGTACGGGTCCGAGGACGCGTTCGATCTCACGGTCGACGGTTCCGGCGGCGGCGATGGTCCGGCGGCCGGCCAGGGCGTCCAGCAGCCGGGCGGCCACGGCGGCCTGGGCCTCCTGGTAGCCCTCACCGCGCCGCACGGTGCGCCGCAGCTGGCGGCGGAGCAGCAGCCAGCCCGCGGGGGCGGTGACGAGGAAGGCGGCGGCGAGTTCCGGGGCGAGCAGCCCGAGGGCGACCACCGAGCCCGCCGCCATGGCGAGTTGGGCGACGGCGTAGACGGCCGCCTGGACGCTCAGTCCGGCCTCGGCGGCGCTCGCGGTCAGCCGGGCGACGAGGTCGCCGGTCGTCGTCCGCCGGTCGGGAGAGAGACCGGTGGCCATGAGGTGCCGGACGAGGGCGGCGCGCAGCCGCGCGGTCGCCTCCGCGGTGGTGCGCGGACCCGCGTACTGCGCGAGGGTCTCGGCCGCGGTGAGCAGGGCGAGGACGGCGGCGAGCGGCAGGGCTCCCCCGGTGGTGGCGCCGCCGGACAGCGCCCTGTCGACGGCGGTGGCGAGGACGCCGGGCAGCAGCAGCGCTGCGGCCGAGCTCCCCGTCACCGACAGGGCGAGGACGGTGGGCCACCACCAGCGGGCGCCGACGCCCGGCGGGCGGCTTCCCGGTGACGGTGTCTCATGTGCGAAGGTGGAAGGAGCCGTACGCGATCCAGCCCCGCTCCGCTGCGGCTGAGGTCGGTGGTCCTGTCCCATACGGAAGCTCCTGCGGGAGTGGGGCGGGCGGTTCGCGGGGCGGCACGAGAAACGCCGGCCCGGGCTGTCCCTCAGCCCGGGCCGGCTCTGTTCACCAGGTCATCCGAGAGTGGGGCGGTCGGACGGCCGGGGTCCAGCGGCGGTGACTACAGGCACAGCAGCGTGCTGACGGTGCTGTTGGTGCAGTTGACGGCGCTGAGGGAGCTGAGGACCGACAGGTACTCGGTGGTCTCCTCGGGCGTCTCCAGGGCCTGCAGGCTGAGGATGGACATGGTGTTCTCCTGTCACTTCGGTGTGGTGCTTCCCGGCGGTCGCCGGAAACTCTGGGTGCGACGGTGTGCGTCGCAGGGGGCGCTGCCGTAGGGGTCAGGACGCCTCGGGGAGCGGGAGGGGCGCGGGCTCCGCCACCCGTCGGCCGTTCCAGAAGGGCAGCGCCGGGGTGTCCGCGAGGGCCGAGCCGAGGGCGAGCAGGACGCCCGCCGAGCCGGTCGCGAGGTCCATGGACAGCCGCAGGAGCTGTTCGCCGGGGAAGGCCGCGTGTCCCTCGTAGGGGACGAGGTGCCAGACCAGGCGCCGGATGTGCCGTCGGACGACCGGGGCGTGGGCTCCGGTCCCGTCCTGGAGCAGGTGCAGCAGGAGGATCAGGCCGGCCCGTCCGTTGAAGAGTCCGGACTGGACGATGAACTCGGGCTCGGCGGCGCCCCGGATCTGATCGAGGCTGCGTTGCCTGTCGGGGTCGGGGCGGTGGCGCAGGAGGGCGTGGAGGGCGGCGGCGATGCCGGCGCTGCCGGACTCCAGATAGGGCAGGACACGGCTGCCGTCGTCCACCTGGAGGGTTCCGTCCTCGCCGAGGACGCATCGGGCCAGGTCCAGGTCGAGGGCCTGTTCGGCGAGGTCCAGCAGCACGGAGTCACCGGTGCTGTCGTGGAGGGCGAGGAAGAACAGCGCCGCTCCGGAGGGGCCGTGCAGGAGCCCTGGGCGCCTGCCGGGGGCGGGGCCCGCGGTGGCGGCGTCCGGTTTCAGGCGGGCGGCGAGCCGGTCGGCGACATCGAGCGCGACGGCGTGCAGGGAGGCGTCGGCCGTGGTGTCGGCGAAGTGCAGCAGGGTCAGTCCGATGCCGGGCAGTCCGCCGGCCAGGTCGCTCCCCTGGCCGTCCAGGGGATCCTTCAGGAGCCGGTCCAGGAGGTTGTGGGCCTGCCGGACGCGGCCGAGGCGGTCCAGCGCGAAGGCCACTCCGTGGGCACCGGTGTAGAGGCCGGGGCGGCAGGGTTCGCGTGCGACGGCCTCCTCGAGCCATTCGACGTGGCCGGGCCGGACCTGGGCGCCCACGGTGTGCAGGGCCCAGAGCACGCCCGCCGCGCCGTAGGCGAGGCCGAGTCCGTCGTGGGTGAACTGGCTGGGGTCTCCGGGGAAGAGTCGGTCGGTGCGCTCGGGGGTGGCGCTGGCGTCGATCGCGGCGGCCAGGGAGTCCCGCAGGGCCGGCCAGTCCGCGCGGTCGCCGCTGAACAGGCCGGCCGGCGCCTCCCGTCCGGCCGGCCGGGAGGCCGTCGGTCCGGACGGTGGTGCGTGGGCCGGTGCGGGCGGTGCGGTCGCCCCCGGTGGCGCGTCGGGCCGGCCGCCGACCGCGTCGGCGGGTATCCCGAAGCGTCTGGTGGCCGCCGCGACCAGCTCGTCCCGCTTCCCCGGGTCCAGCGAGGTCAGCTGGAGGAGTGGCATGAAGATCCACAGCCGCAGGGCGTCGAGCGCGTACCGGTCGATCGCGAGGCCGTGCAGGTCGGGAGGGGCCGCGAAGCCCGCGGCGCCGAGCGCGGGTCTGACGAACGCGTCGACGGGCGAGGCGAGTTCGAAGTCGACGAAGCAGACTCTGCCGTCCGGCCGGACGATCAGGTTGCGCGGGTGCAGGTCTCCGAAGACGACACCGCGGGCGTGGATGGCGCTCAGGCCCTCCTCGATGCCGGCGAGGACGGTCAGCGCCTCTTCCCGGTAGCGGTCGATCGTGTCCCGGCCGGGGTCGGGGTGGACCAGGGGGTAGCGCCGGCCGAACCATCTGTTCAGGGTCTCGCCGGGCACGTACTCCTGCACCAGGAAGTGGTGTTCCCAGGCCGTGAGGTAGTCGAGCGCGCGGGGTACGGCGGGTATGCCCTCCAGTCGGCGCAGGATGTCGTGTTCTCTGCCGAGTCTGAGCACGGCGTCGTCGCCGCGCTGGTCGAGACCGGCGTCCGGGCGCGCCTCCTTGAGGACCACCTCGTCGCCGCCCCCGACGGGACGGCCCATGTAGATGCCGCCGCCGTTGGAGAAGTGCAGGGCTCTCTCCACCGTGTAGGGGAACTCGGCTCTGCTCGTGGCGGCCCGGTCGGCCAGCGCCTGGGCCAGGACGGCCGGCACGGGAGCCCAGTCGGGTACCTCGAACACCGCGCGCCGTACGTCCGGGCGGAGCCTGCCCGACGGCTCGCGCAGGGCGAGGACGAGCTCACCCGTCTCCGAGCGGCAGAACTGTTCGGTGAACCCGCCGTAGCGCAGGTACAGCGGTCCGTTGCGCCAGCGCAGGTCGCTGAGGATGTACGGCCCGCGCAGGCCGGCGAGCGCCTCGTCCAGCTCGGTGAGACACCGTTCGAGTTCGGGTTCGTCGACGGGGTAGAGGGTCATGAACTTGCCGCTCGACCCGCGGGAGGCGTACTTCGCGTTCTGGGTCTGCACGAGCGCCGGGCTGCGCAGGAACTTGTAGGCCACACGCCGCTCGACGCAGTACGCGCCGACGACGGCCAGGATGTGCTCCGCGTTGTCCATACAGGCGGACACGTGGATCTTCCACCCCTGGTCGGGCAGTTCGACGTCGGCGGGCCGACGGCCCACCCACACCTCTCTCGAGGAGCTCAGCCAGCCGGCGGGTAACGGCTCGCCGACCGCTGCGAACTCCTCCATGGCCGCCCAGCGGACCGGCGAGTCGTAGAACACCTTGTCGGCGTACGAAAACGCTTCGTAGCGCATGTCCATAACGCTCCCCCAAGTCAGCGACAGGCCATTCCCCGGACGAATGCAGTACGTACGGTGTTCCCCTCCAGCTCCTTTGCGGAGTGGTAGGTTGACCGGTTTTCGTCCTGCGATGTGAAGGTAAGCCACCGCCGGCACCGGTCGGCAGAGCGCATTCAGCGCGCACGTCGGGGCGCGCGAAGCCCGGACGCCCCGCCGTTCTGCTCTTCATGTTCACCGCGCATATGCGTTCGGTCCCTCACCTGGGACGTTCTCGAAGGGGCCGTACACACGTGCCATCACCATTGGCCGTCACACGGATCCGGACGCGTAGATTCAGGCGCGGCGCCGGACATTCCGAAGGGCGCACGGGACATTCCGGAAGGTGCGGGATTCCCGTTTTCCGGCCGCCGGCCCGCGTTCCGGGTCCTTGGCCGGTACAGCCGGAGCGGAAAGCCGCACAGCGCGGTCCGGCTCGATCCGGTCGGGGCCGGCGGTTCCGGATCGCCCCGGGTCGCTCGGAAACCGGCCCGTGCCCGGACGTGTACGGTCCGGGAAAGGACGCGGTGGACCGCCGTCCCGGCCCGGCGGCCCCACCCGGACCCCGGCCACCGATCCCGGGGCTGCGGGCACCGACCCCGGAACTCCGGGCCTTCCGGCCCCGGGGTGCCGAGCCTTCGGCTTCCGGCTGTGGTGTCCGGACCGCGGCCCGGAGGCGTATGCGCGCCCGGATCACTCCGGGGTGATGGCCGCCGCATCCCGGGGAAGGAGGACCGTAATCCAAGGAGGCTGATGTGACGCGGGACCGGATCGGACTGGCCGAGGTACTGGCGGCGGCGGAGCAAGCCGCCCCGGTCGGGTCTCTCGACATCGTGGCACGCAATCTGCGCGACCGGTTCGGCGCGCGCTACGTCTCGTTCCTGTTCGTGGACGTCGTGGGACGGCGCCTGCTGCGGGTGAACGAGAAGGGCGAGGCGGGAGAGCACCGCGCGGAACAGGTGCCCCTGGCCGGCAGCAGCGTCTACGACGAGGTCCTGCGCACCCAGAAGCTGGTACGTACAGCCGAGGAGGGCAACGGCCACGGGCAGCGGGTGCTCGCCCCCGTCACCAACCGCGGGGACACCATCGGCGTCCTGGAACTGTTCCTCGGCCAGGTCACCGAGGACGTGCTGGAGCAGGTGGGGGAGGCCGCGCACGCGCTGGCGTACATCATCGTCACCGACCGCCGCTTCACCGACCTCTACCACTGGGGCAACCGCACCACCTCGGTCAGTCTCGCCGCGGAGATCCAGCGCCAGCTGCTGCCCTCGGCCTCGTCCTGCGAAGCGGCCGAATTCGACCTCGCGGGCGCCCTGGTCCCGGCCTCCGACATCGCCGGCGACACCTACGACTACTCCCTGGACCAGGACACCCTGCACCTGTCCGTCACCGACGCCATGGGCCACGACGTGGACGCCTCACTCATGGCCACCCTGCTGGTCAACGCCTCCCGAGGCGCCCGCCGCGCCGGGGCCGACCTCGCCGAACAGGCCCGCCAGACCCACCAGGCCCTCCTGGACCACGGCCGGCGCACCTTCGCCACCGGCCAGCTGGTGCGCATCGCGCTCGACGGGAGCAGAGCGCAGCTCGTCAACGCCGGTCACCCCTGGCCGCTGCGGTTGCGCGACGGCACGGTCGAGGAGCTGCGGCTGGCGGTGAACATGCCCTTCGGCGCCGTCGGACAGGGCGCGTACCGGGTGCAGGACCTGGACCTGCGCCCCGGCGACCGTCTCGTGCTCTACACCGACGGCATGCAGGAACGCGACGCGCAGACCGTCGACCTGCGCCGCCTGCTGGCCGAGACCGCGGCCGAGCATCCGCGCGAGGCCGTCCGCACGATGGTCGGGGCGGTCCGGGACGCCTACGCCGGCCGGCAGCCGAGGGACGACGCCACCGTCCTGTGCCTCGACTGGCACGGCTCCCGCTACGGAGGACTCCGCCAGGACGTCGCCGGCGGAGCCTGACGCGTCGTACGCACCGCATGGCGGAAACCCGGTGCCGACGACCCACATATGGCGCACATTTGTACTACCGGGCGCCGATTGTCCCCTGCGTGAATTCCCGCCAGTATGGTGAGCGGGCGGCCGCGCGAAGGGCACCGCGGCGCCGGGGGTTGCCGGTGGCGCCGCCCCTTCCTCTGCCGTGATCCGGAACTTCGGGCCGCCGGGCTGTGGCGGGGCCGGCCCATGTCACCAGGGGGCAGGACCATGCGGGTGCTCGCGGCGCGGTACGAACTGCTCGACGCGGTCGGACGCGGCGGAATGGGAGAGGTCTGGAAGGCCACCGACCGGGAGCTCGGGCGCACCGTAGCCGTGAAGGTGCTGCCGCCGGAGCTCACCCGGCACGAGGAGTTCCGGGTCCGCTTCCGACGGGAGGCGCGCACCGTCGCCTCCCTCAACCACCGCAATGTCGCCGTGCTGCACGACGTCGGGGAGGACACCACCGACGGCGAGACGACGCCGTTCCTGGTGATGGAGTTCATCCGAGGGCGCACCCTGACGGACGTGCTGGCCGACGGCGCGTTCACGGTCGAGCGGGCCCTGGCGGTCGGCAGGGACATCGCGGACGCCCTCGCCCACAGCCACGCCCAGGGCCTGATCCACCGCGACATCAAGCCGTCCAACGTCATGCTGACGTCCGAAGGCGGCATCAAGGTACTGGACTTCGGGATCGCGAAGGTCGTCGCGGAGACCACCACGCGGCTCACCGCGACGGGCATGACCGTGGGCACGCCCGCCTACCTCTCCCCCGAACAGCTCACCGGTGAGCCGGTGGACGGCCGCTCCGACCAGTACTCCACGGGCTGTCTGCTGTACGAACTGCTGACGGGGCGCCCGCCGTTCCTCGGGGACTCCCCTTTCGCGGTGATGCACCAGCACATCAGCCAGGAGCCGGTCGCGCCCTCCCGGCTGCGCCCGCAGATCCCGGCCGTGGTCGACGACCTCGTGCTGCGGACCCTGGCCAAGGACCGTGCGCACCGGCTGGGCAGCGCCGCGGAGCTGCGCGACACGCTGGACGCGACCCTCATCGCACTGAGCGGCCCGGCGGCCGTGCCGGGCCCGCGGGCCGCCGCACCGGCTCCGGGCGCGCCCGACGCGCCCGCCGGGCCGCCCGGACGCGCACGGGCCGACTCGGCGACGGGTCCCGGGCACACGGCCCTGGCCGAGCAGGAGACCCGCACCGCGCCGGCTCCGCCCCGACCCGCCGCGCCACCGCCGGGCGGACCTGCCGCCCCCGCACACCCGGGAGCCCCAGGCACCCCGGGTGATGTGCGGACGCCGTCGGACTCCGCGGGTGAGCGGCGGCTCGCCCTGGGCGGCGGCAGACCGGTCGCCCTGCTGGGCATCGTGGTGTCCGGCGTCGTCGGCTTCGGCTACCTGGACGCCTTCGGTGACTCGGACGACGAGTTCGTCGCCGTGTGGATGGCCGCCGTCGTGCTCGGCCTCGCCCTGTTCCGCTGGCTTCCCCTCACCTCGGCCCTCCTGTGGTGGGGAGCGGGAGCCCTGGTCGTCGCGAGTGTCAGCATCGGCGGCGCCTCGCACGACTACGACACCACCACGGTGACGGAGAGCAGTTTCGGCACGCTCTATTCCTACGACTCGACCTACCAGACCTACTCCGAGCTGCCCACCGACTCCTCCGGCTACCACCTCTTCGAGAGCGACTACAGCGGCGGGTACGCCCCGGCGCAGGCCGAGATCTACCCCGATTCCGCCGCGCACGACGACATCGAGGTGTTCGCCGTCCCGGTCCTCGTCCTCGCCGCGCTCTGCCTGTTCCGCGCCCTGGACCGGCGGCGGCTGTCGACCCTGGCGGCGGCCTGCGGGGTCACCCTGGGCGGTCTGGGCGTCGGCTGGCTGGCGTTCGGATCGGACGAGCAGGCAGGGGCGTTCTCGCTGGCCTGGGGCCTGGTGGTCGTCGCCGCCGTGGTCCAGGAGGTCCGTGCCCGCAGGAGCGCCCCGCCGCGCGCCCGGCGCCGTCTGCGGTTCGTCACGACCGAGCAGTGACCCCGGCGGGCCGGCCCGCCGGCTACTTCACCGACCCCGCCATGACGCCCTGGACGAAGTGGCGCTGGAAGGCGAAGAACACGGCCACCGGCACGATCAGCGAGAGGAACGCGCCCGGCGCCAGCACATCGATGTTGCTGCCGAACTGCCTTATCTGTGACTGGAGTTCCACGGTCAGCGGCTGTGCCGAGCTGTCGGCGAAGAGCAGGGCCACCAGCATGTCGTTCCACACCCACAGGAACTGGAAGATGGCCAGGCTCGCCAGGGCGGGCCGTCCCACCGGCACCACGAGCCGGGTGAAGATGCGCCACTCGCTGCCCCCGTCCATGCGGGCCGCCTCCAGCATCTCCCGCGGGATCTCGGCGAAGTAGTTGCGCAGCAGGAAGATCGCGAACGGCAGTCCGTAGGAGACGTGGAAGAGGACGACGCCCGGGATCGTGCCGAACAGCCCCAGCTGGCCGAAGAGTTTGGCCACCGGCAGCAGACCGATCTGCACGGGCACCACGAGGAGTGCCACGACGAGGAGGAAGAGGACGTCACGGCCGGGGAACTCCAGCCAGGCGAAGGCGTATCCGGCCAGCGCGGCGATCACCACCACGAGGAACGTCGCCGGCACCGAGATGAGCACGGTGTTCCAGAACGCCCGGGTGATGCCGGCGTTGCCCAGCAGCGCCGAGTAGTTGTCGAAGGAGAGCTGTCCCGGGCTGGTGAGCGCGGTCCACCAGCCGCCCTCGGCCGTGTCCCGGGCCGACCGCAGGGACGACACGAGCAGTCCGGCGAGCGGTGTCAGCCAGAGCAGGCCGACGACCACGAGGACGGCCTGCACCGCACTGTTGCCGAGCCCGCGCCGCAGCGCACTGAGTTTCATCGCTGACTCCCTCGGAAGCGGCGGACGTTGAAGACCATGGCGGGCACGACCAGCAGCAGGAGCAGCACACCGAGGGCGCTGCCGAGCCCCTGGTCGTTGCCGCCGCCGAAGGAGACCAGCCACATCTGGGTGGCCAGGACGGTGGCGTCCTCCTGCACCGGGCCGGGCGCGATGATGTAGACGAGGTCGAACACCTTCATCACGTTGATGACGAGGGTCACGAAGACCACCGTCAGCACGGGTGCCAGCAGCGGCACGGTGATCCGGCGGAACACCTGCCATTCGTTGGCGCCGTCCATCCGCGCCGCCTCCAGCGAATCGCGCGGCAGCGTGGACAGGCCCGCGCCGATCAGCACCATCGCGAAGCCGGTCCAGATCCACAGGTAGGCGCCGATGATCGCCGGGGTGACCAGTGCGGGACCGAGCCAGGAGACGCCGTCGTAGGGCGGGGCGAAGTTCGAGCCCGGGAGGGCGACGGTGTACGGGCCCGCCTCCAGTCCCCCGAAGCGGAAGGAGCCGTCGGCCGCGGTGGTGGTGCTCGCGACGGTCTTCCCGTCCCGCACAGCCTGGACCGTCATCCCGGGCAGCCCGCTCTCCCGGCTGTCCACCACTCCCTGTCTCCCGCCCCCGCCGGGGGTGAAGTCCAGGTAGACCACGCCGCGCAGTTCGTCGGGGCCGGCCTGGCGGGCGGCCGCCGCCCGGGCGGGTCCGGCGCCCGCCGGAAGCTCCTTGGGCGGTACGCCGACCATGCCGAGGGCGACGGTGTCGCCCGGCGACACGGTCGTGCCGGTGCGGTAGGAGCCGTCGGCGCCGTGGGTGATGCCCTGGCCGTCACGGGCCCGGGCCGTCGGGTAGGAGGAGGTGTCACGGAAGGCGTCGTGGATCCCGACGGCCGCCGCGTTCAGGACGCCCTTGTCGGGGTCCTCGTCGTAGGCCAGCCGGAAGATGATGCCCGCGGCCAGGAAGGAGACGGCCATGGGCATGAAGAGCAGCAGCTTGAACGCCGTCGCCCAGCGCACCTTCTCGACGAGGACGGCGAGGATCAGGCCGAGGCCGGTCAGCAGGGTCGGCGCCACGACCACCCAGACCGCGGTGTTGCGTACGGCCTTGAGCGTGGCGGGGTCGCGGAACATCTCGGTGTAGTTGTCGCCGCCCACGAACCGGGTCCCGGAGGCGTCGAAGAAGCTGCGCCCGACCGAGAACAGCACCGGGTAGACGACCAGGGCGCCGAGCAGGAGCAGTGCGGGCAGGACGAAGAGCAGGGCGAGGGTCCGGCCCCGCCGCCGGGCCCGCCACTTTCGGGCGGCGGTGGCGGCGGGCGGCGGGGCCGTCTTCGTGAGGGTGGCGGTCATCCCCGTCAGCCCTTGTAGGCCTTGGCCGCGGCGGTCTCCAGCTGCGCGGCCGTCGCCTTCGGGTCGGAGGGGTCGCGCAGGAAGTCCTGGAGGACCTTCCACTCGCCGGCGCCCTTCGTGCCGCCGAACGCGGCCGGTGCCTGGTCGGACATGTCGAAGCGGACGGAGTCACCGGCGGCTATGAGGGACTCGGCGGTGGTCCGGGTGACGTCGTCGCCGTAGGTGGCGGGGTCGAGCTTCTTGTTGGGAGAGAGGAAACCGCCCGCCTCGGCCCACACGGCGGCGGCCTGCGGGGTGGCGAGGTACTCCAGGAGCGCCATGCCGGCCTTGGCGTTCTCGCCGTCCTTGAGGACGACGGCCGCGTCGCCGCCGCTGACCACGGGTGCGGTGCCGCCGCCGACGGGCGGGAAGGGGAAGAAGTTCGCGTCCTCGCCGATCTTGCGGCCGAACTGGTCCTTGGCCACCCCGGCCACGAAGTCGCCCTCGTAGACCATGCCCGCCTGCGGCTTCGGCCCGAAGACCTTCTCGACGGATCCGGGGAAGTCGGTGTTGAGGGCCCCCTTCTGGCCGCCCGCCAGCAGCTGCTTGTCCTTGAAGAGCCTGCCGAGCGTGGTGAGGGCGTCGACCACGCTCTGGTCGGTCCACTTGAGTTCGTGCGCGGCGAGGGCGTCGTACTTCTCGGGGCCCGCCTGGGAGAGGTAGACGTTCTCGAACCAGTCGGTGAGGGTCCAGCCGTCCTGGCCCGCGACGGAGAAGGCGGCGAGGCCGGAGTCGGAGACGGCGTGACCGGCCTCGAGCAGGTCGTCGTAGGTCTTCGGCGGCTTGACGCCCGCCTGGTCGAGGGCGTCGGGGCTGTACCAGACGGTCGACTTGTGGGCGGCCTTGAAGTAGAGGCCGTACAGGGTGCCCTTGACGCTGCCGTAGTTCTTCCAGACCGGCGCGTAGTTGGCGGTGACCGACTTCCGGACGGCCGGTGACAACGGCTGGAGCCAGCCCTGTGCGGCGAACTGCTGGAGCACGCCGACCTGCGGGACCATGACGACGTCGGGGGCGTTGCCGCCTTCGATCTTGCTGCCGACGACGGTGGAGACGTTGTCGCCGGTGGAGACGAACTGGGTCTTGGCGCCGGTCTTCTCGGTGAAGGCGTCCAGCACCTTCTGGAAGTTCTTCTGCTCGGCGCCGGACCAGACACCGGCCACGGAGACCGTCTGGCCGCTCAGTGCCTGGTCGCCGCCGCCCGCGGAGACGGGGCCGCCTCCTCCGCAGGCGGTCGCGCCGAACGCGAGGGCGAGTGCCGTGCAGCCGGTGAGCAGAGTGGTACGTCGTCGCATCATCGTTGATGTCCCTTCGAAGGATGGGGAGTTGACGGGATAGGGGTGGGCCGGGCTCAGGAACCGGTGTCGTCGCCGATCCACCAGGCGGCCGTGGAACCGGGGAGGACCCCGGCCCGGCAGGGGCCGCTGGACAGCAGGGGAACGCCCGGGACGGGCGCCGGGGCGGGCGCCGTGCCGAAGTTGACGGCGCAGACCAGGCCGTCGCCGCGGGCGAAGGCGAGGACGCCGGGCTGGGTGTCGAGCCAGCGCAGGGTGCCCTCGCCGAGCTGGGGCAGGGTGGCGCGCAACTGGAGGCCGTCGCGGTAGAGGTGCCAGAAGGAACGGGTGTCGGCGAGGGCGCGGTCGGTGGCGTACTCGGCGAAGTACTCGGGCTGCGGTAGCCAGGGCTTGGTGCCGTCGACCCCGGAGGTGAAGCCGAACGGTGAGGCCTGGCCGGACCAGGGCAGCGGCACCCGGCAGCCGTCCCGGATGCGGGCGCGGCTTCCGGTGCGGCGGAAGATCGGGTCGGTGAGCACGTCGTCGGGCAGGTCGACGACCTCGGGCAGGCCCAGTTCCTCGCCCTGGTAGATGTAGGCGGCGCCGGGCAGGGCCAGCAGCAGGAGGGCGGCGGCGCGGGCGCGGGCGGCGCCGAGTCCGCTGCCCTCGACGGCCGGCTCGCCGTAGCGGGTGACCGTGCGGACCTGGTCGTGGTTGTTGAGGACCCAGGTGACGGTCGATCCGGTCCCCGCGATGTCCTGCATGGCCTCCGTGATGACCTTGCGGAAGGCGTCGGCGTCCCAGGAGGCGCTGAGCAGGTCGAAGAAGAAGGCCTGGTGCAGCTCGTCGGGGCGGACGTACCTGGCGTGCTCGCGGGCGGTCGGCACCGACACCTCGCCGACCAGGAGCCGTTCGCGGCCGTCGCGGGCGGAGTACTGCTCGCAGACCGTCCGCCAGCGGCGCCACACGTCGTGCACCTCGGGCTGGTTCCAGGCGAGCGGGTTGACCGAGTCGCGGGTGCGGGCGTCCGCCTCGGGGTCGGGCGAGTCGGGCAGGGCGGGGTGCTTGAAGAGGCCCGCGGCGACGTCGATGCGGAAGCCGTCCACGCCCCGGTCCAGCCAGAAGCGCAGCACGCGCTCGAAGTGGGCGGCGACCTCCGGTTCGCGCCAGTTCCAGTCGGGCTGTTCGGGCGTGAACATGTGCAGGTACCACTGGCCGGGGCTGCCGTCCGCCTCGGTCACGCGGCTCCAGGCCGGACCGCCGAACATGGCGTGCCAGTTGTTGGGCGGTTCGGCTCCGTCCGTCCCGCGGCCGTCGGCGAAGTGGAAGCGGGCCCGCGCGGGACTTCCCGGCGCCGAGGCCAGGGCCTCGCGGAACCAGGGGTGCTCGCTGGAGCAGTGGTTGGGGACGATGTCGAGCAGCACCTTGACGCCCAGGCGCCGGGCGGCCGCCACCAGCCGGTCGAACTCGTCGAGGTCGCCGAAGAGCGGGTCGACGTCGCAGTAGTCGGAGACGTCGTAGCCGTGGTCGTGCTGCGGGGAGGGGTAGAAGGGGCTCAGCCAGATCCCGTCGACGCCCAGCTTCTTGAGGTACGGCAGTCCGGCGCGCACTCCGGCGAGATCGCCGACGCCGTCGCCGGTGCTGTCCAGGAAGCTGCGGACGTACACCTGGTAGATCACTGCCTCACGCCACCAGCGGGGCGTGTCGCTGCGCGTGTCGATGTGCTGGGTGCTCACCCGTTGGCCTGTCTGTGCGGGCTGACTGTTATGCATGCATGTTATGTAGGCGTTTCACGGAGGTGTCAACGAGTGGGCGCCAGGGATTCGGCGAATCGGCAGGCATATATGGATCCACCAGGACAAATCGCCACCGGTTGATATGCCGGCGTTACCTAACATGTAACTAGGAGGGGGCGGGCCGGAGCGCGGCCCGAGGAGAAGACGTACAGCGACGCGCCGACGGGCGTACGTCAGCCGTTGCGGGGGATGTCCGCCAGTTCCCGGGCCAGCCGCCGCGCCGCGGCCGCGGGCGTCGCATACCCGGCCAGCGCGTCGTGCACGACCGCCTGGACCACCATGCTGACCTGGTCGTAGCGGGGGCTCTTGGGGCGCGGGGCGGCCGTCAGCACGCTCTCGCGCAGGGTCGGCAGATACGGGAACCGGCGCACCAGCTCCGGGTCCTCGTACAGGTCGGCGCGTACGGGGGGCAGCGCGCCGCGAGTGAGCACCTGCCGCTGGACCCCCTCGCCGGTGAGGTACGCGATCAGACGCGCGGCGGTGTCGGGGTGCTCGGCGTGCGTGTTGACGGCGAGGTTGGAGCCGCCGAGGACGCTCGTACCGGGCCCGTCGCGGCCGGGCAGGGGTACGGCGCCGACCCGGCCCGCGACCGCCGAGCCGGCGGCCGAGGCGCTGACGTAGGCGTAGGGCCAGTTGCGCAGGAAGAGCAGGTGTCCGTCCTGGAAGGCCTGCCGGGACTCCTCCTCCGTGTAGGTGAGGGCCTCCGCGGGGATCCAGCCCTCGCGGACGCCGCGGGCGAGGAACCCGATGCCGTCCCGGGCCGCGGAGCCCACGGTGACGCGGTCGCCCTCGTCGCCGAGGATCGTGCCGCCCGCCGAGTACACCGCCTCGGCCGCGTTGACGGTGAGTCCTTCGTAGGGCAGGAACTGGCCCGCGTAGCCGCCGAGTCCGTGCCGGGGGGCGACGGTCTTCGCGTCCCGCTCCAGTTCGGCCCAGGTGCGCGGCGGCGGCAGGCCCTCGGCCGCGAGCACGTCCTTGCGGTACAGGAGCAGCCCGGCGTTGGTGACGTAGGGGACCGCGTAGAGCCGGCCGCCGTAGGTCGCCGTGTCCACGACCGGCCGCAGGAAGCTGCGCAGCGCGAAGCGGTCCGCGGGCAGCGGACGGATCCATCCGGCGGCCGCGAACTCCGAGGTCCAGGCCACGTCGATGTTGAGGACGTCGAACCGGCTGCGGGCACCTGCGCGCAGATCGGTGATCATCTGGGCGCGCGTCTCGTCCGCGGAGTCCGGCAGTTCGACCAAGGTGACCTTCTCCCCGGGGTGGGCTCGGTTCCAGCCCTGGAGAAGGGGGCCGAGGTAGCCGGTGAGGTCACCGGCGGTGGCCAGGGTCAGCGGGCCGCGGCCCTCGGACCCGCCGCTCGCCACGGCGCCGGACGCGCCGTACCCGGCCAGGACGACGGCGAGAACGAGGAGGCCCCTACCGGCGGCGCGTATCCACCGCATAGGTTCCTCCCTGTACACCCGCGCCGGGCACCCTCGCCCGGAGTCAGAGGCTATGTATACCCGTTAGGTATGGGCGATACTAGGGCCTGGAACACAATACGAGGCTGCGAGGAGGACAGCACGAGTGCGCCTGCCCCTCCTGGCCCTGCTGGCACGCGGACCGGCCCACGGCTACGAGCTCAAGCAGGACCTTGAGCGACTCCTGGGCGCCGCGTACCCTCAGCCGAACATCGGCCAGATCTACGTGACGCTGGGCCGCCTCGAGAAGACGGGACTGATCGAGGGCGAGGAGGTCGAGCAGTCCGGTCGGCCGAACAAGAAGATCTACCACCTCACCGACGCCGGGCGGGAAGCGCTGCGCGCCTGGTACGAGGAGACGGCGGACGAACCGCGGCTGCGCGACGAGTTCTTCATGAAGCTCGCACTCGCTCCGCAGACCGGTCTCGCCGACCGGATCGCCCTGATCAACAAGCAACGACGCCACTATCTGAACACCATGCGCACCCTGTCCAAGCTCGTCACGGGCGAGCACCGCGACAACCGGGTGGCCCGGCTGCTCGTGGAGGGCGCCATGCTGCATCTACAGGCCGACCTCGACTGGTTGGAACGCTGCCAGGAGGAACTGGAGGAACCGGAGTGAAGGACGCCCCCGTTCCTGCGCTGCGGGCCGAAGGGCTCGTGAAGACCCACCACGGCGAGGGGGCTCCGGCCCACGCCGTGCGCGGGGTGGACCTGTCCGTGCGGCGGGGCGAGTTCGTGGCCGTCACCGGTCCGTCCGGCGCCGGGAAGTCCACGCTGCTGCACCTGCTCGCCGGTCTCCAGCGCCCCGACAGCGGCCGCGTCTGGCTGGACGGCACCTGCACCGACGGCTACGGCGAAGCCCAGTGGGCCGTGGCACGCCGGCGCCGTATCGGCGTCGTCTTCCAGTTCTTCAACCTGGTCTCCAACCTCTCGGTCGCCGACAACGTCGAGCTGCCCGCACTGCTGGCCGGGGTCTCCCCCAAGCGGGCGCGGGCGGAGCGGGAGGAGTTGCTGGCCGAGCTGGGGCTCGCGGGCAAGGAGCGCAGCATGCCCGGTGAGCTGTCCGGCGGCGAGCAGCAGCGGGTGGCGCTGGCCCGGGCCCTGGTCAACCATCCGCCCCTGCTGCTGGCGGACGAGCCCGCGGGCAGCCTGGACAGCAAGGGCACCCGCGAGGTGACCCGCCTGCTGTCCCGGTTCCACCAGCGCGGCCAGACCATCCTGCTGGTCACCCATGACGCCCGGATGGCGAGCACCGCGGACCGCGTGATCAGTTTCTTCGACGGCCGGATCGCCGACGACGCGGAACTGAGCGGCACGCCGTCGCCGGCCAAGGGGATATCCGCGGTGCTCGAGCTGAGGGACTGAACCGTGCGGGCCACGTTGCGCTGGGCGCACTCCGACCTGCGGACCCATCGCGGCGAAGCGCTCTTCCTGGTACTCGCCACCTTCGGGGTGGTGGTGTCGCTGCTCCTGGCGACGGCGCTGTTCGGCTATGCGACGAACCCCTGGGAGCGGGTCTTCACCCAGTCCCGGGGCGCGCATGTCTGGATCCACGCCGGTGCCTCCGCGCGGACGGCCGGGCTCGCCGGGCTGGACGGCGTCGAGTCCGTCGCGGGCCCCTATCCCACCGCCGCGACCACGGTCTCCTCGCGCGGAGCCCGCGCCTCCGTGGAGATCCGGGGAACCGACGGGCGGCCCGCCGTCGGACGTCCCCTGATCGCCTCCGGCCGCTGGCTCGACCCGGCGGCGCCGGACGGCGTGGTGCTGGAGAGCAGCCTCGCCCGGGCCCTGCTGGCCGGGCCCGGTGACGTCCTCACCCTGCCCGGCGGCGCACGTCCGCTGACCGTCCTCGGTGTCGCCGACAGCCCCGAGCCGCGCTTCCGCCAGGGTGAGCGGCCGGGCCTGGTCTGGGCACCGCCGTCCGCGGTGCCCGCCGGCGGCGAGCAGGGCCAGGTGATCGGGCTGCGGCTGACCGACCCCGCCGACACCGACTACGCCGTCCAGCGCGCGGTGACCGTGCTGGGCGCCGGGGCCGTGCGCGAGGTCTCCACCTGGCAGCAGGCACGGGCCGAGGCGCAGGGCGACGACCGGCTGCTGGGCCAGATACTGGGGCTGTTCGGACTGGGCGCCCTCGTCGCCGCCGGGCTCGCCGTGCACGGTGCCATCGGCACCCGGATCCGGGGGCATCTGCGGGACATCTCCGTCCTCAAGGCCATCGGATTCACACCGGGCCAGGTCACGCGGCTGTTCCTGCTGCAACACGCCGCCTACGCGCTGGCGGGCGCGCTGGCCGCCGCGGCCCTCACCGAGGCGGCGGGCGGCCGGCTGCCGGGCCGGCTCGGGGACGCGGTCGGGGTGTGGCAGGGGCTGCCCGGGCACGCGGCGACCCTCGTGGGGATACCGGCGGGGGTGGTGCTGTTCATCGGCGCGACCACCGCACTCGCAGCCTGGCGGGCGGGGCGCGTGCCTCCCGTGCCGCTGCCGAGGACCGCCGCTCCCGCGGGCGGACGGCTGCCTGGCCCGTTGCGGCGCGCGCTCGGTTGGCGGGTGCCGCCCGCGCTGGTCCTCGGCTGGCACCGGACGTTCACCCGGCGCCCGCGCTCCCTGGCCACGATCGTGCGCCTCGCGCTGCCGCTGACGCTGATCGTGGTGGCTATGAGCGCGTGGACGACGATCGAGCGGTTCCACAGCGCGCCGGAGCGGATGGGGCTGGCCGCCGCGCTCACGGTCCGGGCCGACGCCGGCTCGGGCGACGCCGCGACACGGGCCCTGCTGGCGCGCGGTCCCGGGGTGGCCGCGGTCTATCCGGGCGTCGAGGTGGCGGCCCTGGTGCCGGGTCAGACGGCGACGATCGCCCTGCGCGGCCTCGGCACCCCCGCGGACCCGTACCCCAGCACGCTGGCCGAGGGGCGGCCCGCGCTCGGTCCGGACGAGGCGGTGGCGGGGCAGGGTCTGCTGGACCTGCTGGACGTCCGGGTCGGCAGCTGGGTGCGCATGACCGTGGGCGGGCGGCCGCAGATCCTGCACATCGTGGGCCGCAGCATCGAGCCGGAGAACGCCGGCCGGGTCATCTCGACGACGCTCGACACGCTCCGCGAGAACGACCCGGAGCTGCGGCCGACGCTGTACCAGGTGCGGTTGCGCGACGGCGCGGATCCGCGACACGTCGCCGCCGCACTGAGCGCATCTGCGGGCCGCGGTGAGCTGGACGTGCACGTCGTGACGAACCCCGCCGACGGCCTGTCGCCCTTGCGCGGCGTCGTGGTCGGCCTGCTCGGCGTCCTGGCGCTGATCGGGCTGGTCGACCTGCTGACCGCCATCGGCGGCACGGTCCGCGAGAGCGAGCGCGATCTGCTGGCCCTCAAGGCGATCGGCCTGTCACCACGGCAGATCACGGCGATCACCGTCACGGCCACCGGGTGCACCGTCCTCGCCTCCGTCGCCGTGGCGCTGGCCGCGGGTCTGCCGCTCTCCCACTGGCTGATCGACGCCCAGGGCCGCTCGAGCGGCATCGGGGCGGGCATCGCGCAGGTTCCGTCGCCGCTCGCGCTGACCGCGTTCGGCGCGGCCGCGCTGCTGGGCGCCATGGCGCTCGCCGCGCTGCCCGCGGCCCGCGCCTCCCGGCGCCGCCTCGCGGACACCCTGAGCGCGGTGGGCTAGAGCCGGCCGATCCGGGGCACACGGGACATGAACCCGGGTGGTCGGCCGAAGGAGTGACGACAGTGGCGAAGGACTCATCGCTGAGGGCTGTGGGATGGGCCCGGTCTTTGCCGGTGAGCAGCGGGGTGAAGACCGCGAGGGACTGGACCCGCGACCATCTGTCCACGCTCAGCTGGTCGCGGACCGACCCGGAGCTGGTGGACTCGGTGCTGCTCGCCGTGTCGGAACTGGTCACCAACGCCCACGTGCACGCGGGCAGCGCGGCCCAGCTGATCCTCACCTGGGACGAGGAGTGCCTGCACGTGACGGTGCACGACGCCTCGCCCCGGCTGCCCGAGCCGCGCAACCCGGGCGAGTCCGCGCTCGGCGGGCGGGGGCTGCTGCTGGTCGACGCCCTCGCCGACCGCTGGGAGGCCTACCGCTGCCCGCGCGGCAAGAACGTCACCGTCTGCTTCCAGGCGGACGGCGACCATGTCCCGCCGTCCGTGGCGGGATGAGCCCGCCTTCGCACGTGCGGTGCTGGCCGTAGAGTGGGCGGAGCGGATTCCTCCGCGTTTGGTCCGTTCAGTGCCACTCCGACCCGACCGGAACGCTCATGCGCCACCCGTCCACCACCTCGGACGACGACTCCGACGCCCTGTTCGGGCTCGACGCCCTCGGCCCCGGGCCCGCAGGCCCGGACACCCGCGGCCGGCCGTCGTTCCGCGACTCCGACACCGCCCGGCGGCTGCTGCCGGTGCGGGAGATCCACGCCGAACCCGCGGCCGCGGCCTCCCCCCGCGGCCGGCAGATCATCGCCCGGTTCCCCGAGGCGCGCGTGGTCGAGGTCGCATCGCACTGGCGCATCCCGGGACTGCACGGCAACGAGGGCAACATCGCGCGCTGGGTGCGGGTCAAGGGGGAGACGCTCGTCCTCGGTGAGCGGAAGTCGCCGCGGACCCGCCCCAACGGACGGTCCGCGGACTGGATCGCACCGGGCGCCTCCAACGGCTGCGCGATGGCCTGCGCCTACTGCTACGTGCCCCGCCGCAAGGGGTACGCCAACCCCGTCACGGTGTTCACCAACATCGACCGGATCATCGGCCACATCGGACGGCACATCGCCCGGCAGGGCCCCAAGACCGAGCCCAACCAGTGCGACCCCGAGGCCTGGGTGTACGACATCGGCGAGAACGGCGACTGCTCGGTCGACGCGCTGATCTGCGACAACACCGCCGACCTCGTGCACGCCTTCCGGCAGTGGCCGACGGCCAAGGCGTCCTTCGCGACCAAGTTCGTCAACCCCGACCTGCTGGCCCTGGACCCGCGCGGCCGCACCCGCGTCCGCTTCTCGGTGATGCCTCCCGAGGACTCGCGGCTGCTGGACGTGCGCACCTCACCGGTCGCCGAGCGGATCGCCGCCGCCGCTGACTTCCTGGACGCCGGGTACGAGGTGCACTTCAACCTCTCCCCCGTCGTCGTCCGCCCCGGCTGGGAGGAGGCCTGGGGGGAACTCCTCGACCGGCTCGACGACGTCCTGCCCGCGCGGGTGAAGCGGCAGGCCGCAGCCGAGGTGATCATGCTGACGCACAACCGGGAGCTGCACGAGGTCAACCTGGGCTGGCATCCGCGCGCCGAGGAGGTCCTGTGGCGCCCGGACCTCCAGGAGTCGAAGGTCTCCGAGAACGGCGCGCTGAACGTCCGCTACGCCGGCGCCGCCAAGGCACGCGCGGTGGAGCGGCTGCGCGCGATGGTCGCCGCCAGGGCACCGTGGCTGACCGTCCGGTACGCGTTCTGAGTGGACGCGCATTTGAATGCTCACCGTTTCGTATGAATCACGGCACCGTGTGGGCCGAACCCCGGGTGCGCCGGTGTCCGCCCCGCTAACGTCGCCGCTCATCCGGTCACCACGGGGGCGCCGGACATGGGGGGCTTCATGCAAGGCGTTGTCAGCGTTCCGCTGGCGGACGGCGGGACGATCCGGTTCGAGGCCACGCCCGAACACGACGGCCCGGTCAGGGTCGGCCGGTTCGGGGACGCCGTACGGGAGTTGCCGCAGACGCTGCAAGAGTCGCTGGTACCGGTCGGTGACGCCGCGCGAGCGGTACTGGAGCAGTTGCGGCGGGCCGGTCCCGACGAGATCGAGGTCGAGTTCGGGGTGACCCTGTCGGCCGAGGCCGGAGCCGTCATCACCAAGGGGACGGGCGCCGTGCACCTGAAGGTGCGGGCCGCCTGGAGCAGCACGGGAGCGTCCGCCCGGAGCGGGGACGACAGGACGTGACACCGCACCACGACCCGACCCCGCCGTCCGACGGCACGCCCGCCGGGGCCGCCTCCCTGACCCGCTCGGTCGCACGCGTCCTGACCGGCGACGACCGCACCGCCGGGACGGCGTTCCTGGCCGACCGCGACACCATCGTCACCTGCGCCCATGTGGTCGAGGCCGCCGGTGGCGCGCCCGGTGGACAGGTACGCCTGGAGTTCCCGCACCTGCCGGGCGCCCCCCGCACGGCGGCCCGTGTCCAGGAGGCGGGGTGGCGGTCGCCCGACACGCAGGACGTCGCCGTCCTGCGTCTGGAGGAGCCGCCCGCCGGGTCGGGTCCGCTGCCACTGGGATCCGCAGAAGGATGCCGGGGCCGTCGCCTGCGGTCTTTCGGGTTTCCGGCACGGTCGCCCGACGGCGGACGCTACGGCTTCTGCACGACCGGTGATCTCCTCCCGGGCGACGACACCGCCCTGCTCCAGCTGACCGACGCCAACGGCCTCACCTCGGGTTTCAGCGGCGCGCCCGTCGTGGACGAGTCGACCGGCCTCGTCGTCGGGATGGTCACGGCGATCACCCCCCAGGACTCCTACTTGCGGGGCCTGGACATCGCCTACGCCACCCCGACCCGGACACTGCGCGCCGTCTGGCCGCAGCTGACCGAGAGCCGGATCAGTCCCTACCGGGGGCTCGAACCGTTCACCGAGGAGCACGCCGGGTACTTCCACGGCCGGGGGGCCGCCGTGGAGGAGGCCCTCGCCGTTCTGGAGCGGCAGCGGCGGGCCGTGCTGCTGCTCGGCCCCTCGGGCGCGGGAAAGTCCTCCCTCGTACGGGCCGGTCTGCTGCCGGCGCTGGCAGAGGGTCGGCTGCCCGGAAGCGACCGGTGGCTGCCCGTGACGGCCAGGCCGGGACAGGACCTGCTCGGTGAGCTGGAGGCGGCGGGACTGCCCGGCGCCGCCACCGAAGGCATGGCCCGGGCGGTGCGGCGGCGGCTGGCCGCGGAACATCCCGCCGCCCGCCTGCTCCTCGTCATCGACCAGTTCGAGGAGCTCCTCACCGGTACGGCCGCGGACGCGACGGCTCCTGACGAGGCGTCGGCGGACGTCCTGCGGCAGCTCGTCGCGGTGATCGAGTCGGACAGCGCGGTCAGCCTGGTCCTCGTCCTGCGGGACGACTGCTTCGCCCGGCTGGCCACCGCAGCTCCCGAGCTCCTGAAGGCCGTGACGCCCGGTCTGCTGAACGTGCGCGCCTCCTTGGACGTACCGGAGCTGCGGGCCGTCGTCACCGAGCCGGCCCGGGCCGCGGGCGGCCGTCTGGAAGAGGGGCTGGCGGAAAGGATCGTCTCCGACGTGCTGGCGGCCGACCCCGGCGCCACGGCCCGCCGCACGGCGTCGGCGACCCTGCTGCCCGCACTCCAGCTCACCCTCAGCCGGCTCTGGGAGGACCGCCGGGACGGCAGACTCACCCACGGGGCCTACCAGCGCCTCGGCGGAGTCGCCGGAAGCCTGACGGCCTGGTGCGACCAGGCGGTGCGCGGGCTCACCCCCGACCTCCGGCTCGTCGCGGAACGCATCCTGACCGCGCTGGTGCGCCCGGCCGAAGAGACGCACGCGGTGCCCGCGACCCGGTGTCAGGTACCGCTCGACCATCTGCGGGCGCTGGCGGCCGGCCCGGCGGCGGACCGCGCGGAGAGCGGCCGGGACAGCGACCGGGATTTCGACCTGGTGCTCGGCCTGCTGCTCGAACGCCGGATCATCACCACCCGGGTGGCACCCGGCGCCGGCCGTGATCCGGCCCGGGTGCGCGCCGAACTCGTCCACGACGCCCTGATCCGGGACTGGGGCACACTGCGCGACTGGGTGGCCGCGGACCGGGAGTTCCAGTCCTGGCTGCACCGCACCGCCGAACGCCGGGCCCGCTTCGTCGACGCGAGGCGGCAGAACGCCGGCGAGGCCGGTGTCCCCGACCCCGGTGACCTGCTGGACGGGACCGATCTCACCGCGGGGCTCGAATGGGCCGCGCAGCGTGGACTGCCCGACGGCATCGCCGACTTCGTCGCGGCGAGCGCCGGACGACGTCGTGCCGTCGCCCGCCGGGCGCGCCGGATCAGGGTCCTGCTGGTCTGCGTGCTCGCGCTGGCCGTGATCGCGTCGGGACTGTTCCTGCGGCAGCGGGGGGCCGCCGCCGAGCAGGCCCGTGTGTCGGCGGCCCTCGACCTGGTGAAGAAGGCCGAGGAGCTGCGGGTCACCGACCCCCGGCTCGCCCTCCGGATGGGACTGGCGGCGTACCGGCTGGACGAGGAGGACCCGACGGTCCGCGCGAGTCTGCTGGAGACGCTGACGACGTCGGGGCACACCGCCACGCTCGACGGGCTCGGCACCGTGCCGACCGCCCTCGCCGTCTCCCCCGACGGTCTCACGCTCGGGGTGGGGGGCGGCGACGGTTCCCTGCGGTTCTGGGACATCTCACGCCCCGAACAGCCCACGCTGATCGGGAAGTTCGCGGGCGAGGCCGGGTCGGACGCGGTCGGCGCGCTCGCCTGGCGGCCGGACGGCAGATTCCTGGCGTCCATGAACTCCCGGACTCTGACGCTCTGGGAGGCCGGCCCCCGTACCGATCCCGAACAACTCGGCTCCGCGACCGCGTTCGACGCGCCGGTGACGGCCGCCGAGTGGAGCGCCGACGGCCACCGGCTCGCCGTGGCCGACCCGGTGAGCACCTCCCTCCTGGACATCCACGCCGAGCCCGGCGAGGTCGTCACCCTCCGCCGAAGGGCCAGGATCCGCCACGGCGGCGACCCTTCGGAACGGAGCGACCGGCTCGCCCTGTCCGCGGACGGGGGTCTGCTGATCACCGCCGACGGAGCGGACTCCGTCCAGCTGTGGGACACGAGAGGCCCTCGACCACGCAAACTCGGGACGGCGTTGCCGCTCCCCCGGGAGTTGTACGGGGTCACCTCGGTGGCGTTGTCGCCGGACGGCGGGACCCTGGCGATCGGCACCCCCTCGGCCCACGTCTCCGTGTGGAACGTCCAGGACCCGAGCCGTCCGAAGGAACTCCAGGACACGACGGCCTCCGTCGATGTCGGCCTCTTCAGCCCTGTGACCACGGTGGAGTTCGTCGCGGCCGGGGTCCTCGCGTGCGCGGGCGACGACGGCCGCGTACAGCTCGTACGGCTGGACACCCTGCCGTTCCAGCGCACCGACATGCCGCTCGTCCACGGCGCCGCGGTGCGCACCATGGCGGCCGACGTCTCCCACCACCTCCTGGTCACGGGTGGCGCCGACGGCAGGGTCATCCTGTGGAACACCGCCGACCGGGACCGCCCCCGGCCACTGCGCCCGCCCCTGCCCGGCCACGCCACGGGCTCCGTGTCCGGCGAACTGAGCGCCGCCGGGAACCTGCTGGCCAGCAGCGCCAACGACGGCAGAACCCTGCTGTGGGACGTCGAACGGCCCGCGAAGCCCACCTCCCTGACGGCGGTCGCCGCTCCCGGATCCGCGCTCTCCCCTGACGCGGACCTGCTGGCGAGCGCCGGTGGCGAGCGGCCCACGGACGTGGTGCTGCGGAGCACGGCCGGCGGCAGGGTGCGCGGGCCGGGCGGTCCGCTGCGGGGCCACCGGAGCGTGCCCCGGGCGTTCGGCTGGTCACCCGACGGATCCCTGCTGGCCACGGGCGACTTCGACGGCGAGGTGATCCTCTGGGACACCACCGATCCCGCGCGGGTGGCCAGGCGGGCGGAACTGACCCAGCAGGCCGGCCTGCGCCTGGTGACCTTCGCGGGCTCGGCCCGCACCCTGCTCACCGTGGGCACCGACGGCAGAGCCCGGTTCTGGGACGTCCCGGCCGGGTCCGGGGGCCCCACACAGATCAGCAGCACGGATATCGGCCAACTGGGCAGCGACCGCTCGTCGTTCGCCCTGTCCGCCCACGGCGACCTGCTCGTCGTCGGCAACAGCACCGCCGTCCTGTCCCTGTGGGACGTGTCGGACAGACGTCGGCCACGCCTGCTGTCGCGGATCGCCACGGACCAGGACGGTCCGGTGGGCGCGGTCGCCGTCTCCCCGGACGCCTCCGTGCTGGCCGCCGGCATCGGGATCGGAACCCTGCTGTTCTGGGACCTGACCGACCCGGCCCGGCCCCGCCGGATGGGGCCCGCCCGGTACCACCGCCTGCCGATGCCCGTCGCCATGACGTTCCTCCCCGACGGCCGGACGCTGGCCACCCAGAGCATCACGCAGGTCGAACTCTGGGACCTGTCCCCCGCGTTGTCCGCCCGGTCCGACCTGGCGCACCGGGCCTGCGCCCGACTCGCGGGCGAGGGATTGTCCGAGTCCGCCTGGAAGAAGTACGCGCACGGAACGGAGTACCGGGAGAGCTGCTGACGCGGACGGCGGGCCGGGTCCCGCATCGCTCTGGTGGGCTCACAGCGCCCGTTGCACGTTCCACAGGGGCAGGTGCTCGAAGAAGGCCACCGCCTCCGGACGCCACCGTGACCGCCAGCCCGCCGCCTCGGCGGCGGCCCGCTCCGCGTAGTGCCGCATGTCCGCGCGCAGTTCGGCCTCCGCCCCGCAGCGGCGGGCGATGTCACGGACGGCGGCGACGGTCTCGGGGGTGCGGGCCGCGGCGTCACCGAGCGCCGCCTCCACCACGGCCCGCCCGGAGTCGTCCGCCGCCGTCAGCACGGCCCGCACCAGGTAGTTGCGCCGCCCGTCGGCGAGGTCGGTCCCGGTCGGCTTGCCCATCACCTCCGCTTCGCCGAAGAGGTCGAGGTAGTCGTCGCGCATCTGCCCGGAGATCCCGGCGAGGCGTGCGTAGCGGCGCAGGCTCTCGTCGTGGAGCTCCGGCTTCCCGCCCGCAGCGAGCAGACCCAGCCGCATCGGGGCCAGCACCGAGTAGCGGGCGGTCTTGAAGTCGGCGACCTGATGGAGGACCTCTTCGCCGGGCAGCGCCGTGAAGTCCCTTTCCATGTCGATGATCTGGCCCACGGAGGTGTCCAGGGACGCCCGTGTCTGCACCTCGACCATGGCCCGGCGCACCTCGGGCGGCGCGTCGGACTCCAGCAGGACGGTGAGGGAGAGGGCGAGCGCCAGGTCACCGGCGAGCAGGGCCAGGCCGAGGGCGGCCCGCGGCTGTCCGGGGAACCTCTCGCGGTAGGCGTAGTAGGTGGACGGGCCGCCCCTGCGCAGGGGGCTGTCGTCGATGATGTCGTCGTGGACCAGCGCGTGGGTCTGGAACAGCTCTACGCTCAGGGCCGCCTCGTCCAGACCGGGGACGGGTTCGTCGGTCACCAGGCGTGCGGCCTCGTGCAGCAGCACCATCCGCAGCCGCTTGCCGCCCCGCAGGGACAGGTCCCGCAGCAGGCCGAGGCAGTCGGGCGTGAACCTGCTGAACTCCGGCGCGCCGATCCTGGCGGGCAGCGTCCGGAAGTACTCCTCGAACAGGGCGGCGAACCGGCGCTCGTGTCCGGCCAGGCGCGCCTGCACCTGTTCGACGAGAGCGGCGGTGTCGGTCATGACGGTCTCCTGCGGGACGAAGGGTCTGGAGGATCGGGAAGATCGGAAGGGTCCGGGGTGCGGGCGCTCCGCCCGGGGCCGGGCAGTCCCGGATCACGGTGATCCCCGTGCCCGCCATCCTCGCCCACGGCCGCACTCCGTGTCCGCCGACGGCCGATCGCCGCACCGGCTCACCGGCCGGGAGTAGGGGTCCCGCTCCGGGGGTACCCGGCCCGCCCTACCGAGGGAGGTCGGATGAGCAGGGCGGAAGTCCGGGAGTCCGCGCACAGCGTCGCCGCCGCGTACGGCGGCCACCCCGCCGACACTCCGTCCGCGGGCGTACGACGGCGGAAGTCGCCGGGGTCGCGGCGGGCCGGACCGGTGGAGACCGCGTTCCGTCTGCTGGCCGCTTCGCGCCGGGCACCGGCCCTGCATCCACGCGGCCTGACCTGCACGGCCGCCCTGGAGGTGGTCGACGACGACGGCGGACCCTGGGGTGCGCCGTGGCTGGACGTACCCGGGATCTACGCCGCCACGGTCCGCTTCTCCCGGGCGGCGGGCCTGCCCGGCGCCGTGCCCGACGGGCTGGGTCTTGCCCTGCGCGTCGAGCGGGCCGACGGCACCGGCGTCCTCCTGGACCTGCTGCTGACCACCTGCGGGCGCGGCCGTCTCACCCGGCACCTGCCCCGGCCCCGGGCGGACGCGCTCGGCGGCCCCTACTCCAGCCTGCTCGCGTACCGGATCGGCGGACGCCACCGGCTCGTGGCCGCCTTCCCGCACCGCACCCGGCAGGCGTCAGTACCCGCCGCCCCGGGCGGTCTGCGGGACGCCCTGGCCACCGGGCCGCTCGTCTTCGAACTGTGCGCGGAGACCTCCGCCCGGACGTGGCGGCCGTTCGCCGTGCTGACGGTGGACGCCGCGCTGTCCGTGCCCGCGGACCGGACCCTGGACTTCGACCCCTACGCGCACAGCGCGCACGGCTTCCGCCCGGGCGGCGCCCTGGCCGCGATCCGCCGCGCCGCCTACCGGGGCTCACGGGCGGGCCGCCGCGCGCGGCCCACGACACGCCCCGCCGACACCGAGGCACCCGCGCTCCTCGGCCCGACCTCCTGAACCGCCAGAGCCCGAATCCCTCGCCGCAGGGCCCCGAGCGGTCGCGGCTGCCGCGGACGTCACGTTCCTTCGTCGTCGGCGCCGGTCGTCCTGTCCACCAGTGCCGCGTAGGCCGGTTGGAGTGCGTCCGCCCCGGCCGGGGCGGTGAGCGCGCCCATGGCGGTGCGGGTGGCGCGCGGCCAGGGCAGCTGTCCGGCGGTCAGGCTCGACACCATCCACACGCCGGTGCAGAACGGGCAGGTCATCAGCTCTCGCCGACGGTTTCCTTCCCGGCCTCCTCGCGCGCCACCTCGTGCAGCTCGGCCGGGCCCTGCGGGCCGCTCCGGTCCCGCTCGCCGGGCGAGCGCGTGACGCCGTCACCGGTCGTGCGCCTGGTGCGCTTCGGGCTCCGGCGGGCGGAGGGACACCTCGACGTGCCCGTCCACGATCCGGGTGTCGAAGGCGGGCTGGGGGGCGGTGGCCGGGCCGCGGACGTTCCAGCCGTCGGAGAGCCTGAAGACGCTGCCGTGCCAGGGGCACTCGACGCACCCGTCCGTGACCGTGCCCTCGGACAGCGGGCCCGAGAGGTGGCTGCACCGCTCGGCCAGCGCGTGGACCGTCCCGCCCGCCTCGCGCACCACCACGACCGGCACGTCGTCCACGACGCGCCGCACGGGCCGGCCGGCCGGGAAGTCCGCCACGTCGCCGACCCGGTGCCAGCCCTCGCCGACGACGTGCGGGACGTCCTCGGCGTGGTTGGCGCCCGCGGCCTGGCGGTAGGCCAGGTGACCGCCCAGCATGCCTCCCGCGCCGGCCACCGTCAGCCCCAGGAACCCGAGGGCCCGGCCCGCCGCCGTGCGTCCCCTGACCCGGCACACCAGCGAGGCCGAGTACAGTCCGACGGCCGCCGTGTTGGCCAGGGCGTGCACCAGGCCCACGCGCTGCTGCTCGTGGTGCAGCTCCGCCCAGTCGACGGCGCCCGTGAGCGCCGCGGGTCCGGCCGCCGCCAGCCCGATCCCGATCAGGAGGCCCGCCTCCCGGGAGCGGCCGGGGAGCAGGTCGAGGACCGCGGCGGAGGTCCAGCTGCCGATCGGCACCTGGACCATCACCGGGTGCACGGGATGCCCGAGCCATCTGCCGTGCAGCACGTCCCGGCCGCGCCCGAGCGGCAGGGACCGTACGCCCGAGCTGATCGCGTCGATCAGGTTGTCCGCCCTCGGCTCCCGTTCCAGACGGTCGAGGAGCGTCAGGGCCCGGTTCTGCCCGGTCCGGCTGTGGGGAAGCGAGGTACTCATGCGCCTCCGGGTCCCCGTCGCGCGATACGGCAAACGGGCAGCCGGGACCGCAGGGCGACGGCGGTCGTCACGGCGGGGTCGGCGTCGGACCACCCTCGGGGTCCGCAGGGCCGGGTCGGCGGCGTCCGGGACCAGGAGGGGGTCAGCTCCGGCCGGTGAGGAAGCGCTGGAGCCAGTCCGCGGCGGCCCGCCGGAACAGGCGCCGGTTGTCCGCGCGGAGGAAGTCGTGGCCCTCGTCGCGCAGGGTCAGCATCCGGGCCGGGATGCCGCGCTCGCGTGCCGCCCGGACGAACTGCTCGGACTCCCCCGGCGGCACGTTGGTGTCGTGTTCGCCGTGGACGGCGAGCAGGGGCACGCGCAGCGCGTCGATCCGGGTCATCGGTGAGAGCGCGCGCAGCAGGTCGCGGTCGCGCTCGGGGTGGCCGTACTTGTGGGCGGCCGACTCCGCGAGCCAGGGTTCCGTGCCGGCGAAAAAGGTCGCGAAGTCCGACATGCCGCAGACGGCGACACCGGTACGGAACAGGTCGGGGTGGTGCACGAGCGAGGCGAAGGTGAGGTAGCCGCCGTACGAGCGCCCCATGACCGCCAGGCGGGTCGGGTCGGCGGGGCCCTCCGCGACCGCGTGCGCCGCGCAGTCCGCGACGTCGTCCAGGGCGGCGAAGCGGCCGGCGCCCAGGTCGGCGTCGACGAACGACCGGCCGTGCCCCGAGGAACCGCGGACATCGGGGGCGAACACGTCCAGGCCGCGGCCGGTCAGCTCGTGGTAGAGCGGGCTGAAGACCGGGCGCTCCTGTTCCTCCGGTCCCCCGTGCAGGTGGATGACGCAGGGCGCCGGCTCGCCCGCGGGCCGGCCGGGCGCCCGGTAGTACCAGCCGCTCAGGGACAGCCCGTCGCGGGCGGTGAGCCGCAGCAGGACCGGGCGCACGGGCGGCCGGCCGGGACCGGTGGCGTCCTCGTCCCGGGAGGACCAGGGGGTGCGCAGCAGCGAGACGCTGCCGAAGGCGGACCACACCCCGGGCCGCCGCTGGGAGCCCGACAGCGCCGCCAGCAGGCCGCGCGGGCCGGCCGCCGTGACCCGGGTGACGACCTCGTGGGGCAGGGGCACGGGTGTCGTCGGCAGCGGATCGTACGGGGTGCGGCCGGCCGGGGAGGTGTCGACGAGTTCGAGACGGCTGGCGCCGCTTTCGTTCCAGGACAGCGCGGCGGTGCGGCCGTCCTGCGACCACGCCAGCAGGTCGAGGTCGCTGTCGGGCCTTTCCACGGCGACGGACCTGCCCAGGGGCCGGCCGTCGGGGTCCAGGGTGACGGCGAGGAGCGCCGCGTACTCGCGTTCGGCGTCGCTGCGCAGCCACAGCGTGCGCCCGTCCGGGGAGAACCGGCCGATCCACGGGTCGCCGTCGGCGACCGGCACGGTGCAGGTCGTCGCCGAGTCGGCCGTGCGGCGGACGACCGCCTCACGCCGTCCGCGCGGCCCCCGGCGCATCAGCACGAGCCGGCCGTCGCGGCTGATGTCGCACACCCGCAGGGTGGCGGCGTGCGTCTCAGTGGCGAGCAGGACGGGGGACGCCAGACCGTCGGGGTCGATCAGGTAGGCCGACAGACCGCCGCCGGTCCGGACCGCCGGTACCGCGGGGGGTGCGGCGGCCGTGGGGCCGGCCGCGGTCATGGCCGTCGCGGCCGTCATGGTCCCGCCAGCCGGTGCGGTGTCGTACGGGGTGCCGCCCAGCAGGGTGGCCCGGCCGTCCCGGCCCGCCCAGTTCGCGGGCAGGGTGGTGTCCGTGGGCCCCGCGCCGTCGGCGGGCGCGCGGGTCTCCGGGGCGGCGAGCGTCACGGCGACGGCCGAGCCGTCGTGCGCCCAGCAGCCCAGGTGGGCGGTGTGGCCCGGGTCGGCCCCGGCGAGCACGCGGCGGCCGCTGCCGTCGGGCCGTACGCACAGTACGCGGGAGTGCTCGCCGCCGCCGGGCGCCGTGGTGTAGGCGATCCAGCGGCCGTCCGGTGACCAGGACACCTCCTTGACGGGGTCGGGGAGGGAGTCCAGCAGGTGCACCTCGTCGCCGTCGACGGGCCCCGCCCACAGCTGGGGCACCCCGCCCCGGTCGCAGATGAAGGCCGCCTCGGTGCCGTCGGCGCCCGCGGAGGGGTACCAGCAGCCGTGCGAGCGCAGCCGGGTGACGGCGTCCCGCGGTCCGCTCGCCTCGGGCAGGGCGACCGGCGCCGGGGCGGGTGCGGCGGCGCCCTCGTGCCCGTCCGCGGGCCGCGTCCCGGTGGACGGCGGTGCGACGAGCGCGCCGTCGGCTCCCGGCCGGGCGGCCACGGACGGCGGGAGGGAGCTCGCACCGGGCGGGGCCGTGGCGGTGTCCGGCTCGCCGGTCACGAGATGCCGTGCGTCTGAAGCCATATCTCCAGCAACGCTACCTGCCACAACGCGTTCGCTCCCCGTTTGGTGCGGTGCTCGTCGGGCGCCTCGAGGAGCTCGGACACGTACGACTCGCGGAACAGGCCGCGGCGCCTCGCCTCGGGTGCTTCGAGCGCCTCGCGCACCCGCTTCAGCACGGGGCCCGCCATGTGCCTGATCGCGGGGACCGGGAAGTAGCCCTTGGGACGGTCGACGACCTCCCGCGGCAGGAGCCGGCGGCCGGCCGCCTTCAGCACTCCCTTGCCGCCGTCGGCCAGCTTGAGCCCGGGCGGACAGGCGGCGGCCAGTTCCACCAGCTCGTGGTCGAGGAACGGCACGCGGGCCTCCAGGCCCCAGGCCATGGTCATGTTGTCGACCCGCTTGACCGGGTCGTCGACGAGCATGACGTGCGTGTCCAGGCGCAGCGAGGCGTCCAGCGCCGTCTCGGCCCCCGGGGCCGCCATGTGGGCGCGCACGTAGCGGCCCGAGACGTCGTCGTGGGGCAGCATGCCGGGCTCCAGGATCCGGGCGAGGTCGGCGTGCGGCCGATCGAAGTAGGTGTCGGCGTAGCGCTCGGCCGCGTCCGCGCGGGCGGCTTCGGCGAGCCGCGGATACCAGTGGTAGCCGGCGAGCACCTCGTCGGCGCCCTGGCCGCTCTGAACGACCTTGACCTCCTTGGACACCTGCTCGGACAGCAGGTAGAAGGCGACCACGTCATGGCTGGTCATCGGCTCGCTCATCGCCTCGACGGCGCCGTCCAGCGCCGTCGACACTTGGTCGGACGGGACCATCAGCCGGCGGTGGTCGGTGCCGAACTCGCGGGCAACCAGGTCGGAGTACCGGAACTCATCGCCGTCCTCCCCGCCCTCCGACTCGAATCCCACGCTGAACGTCATCAGGTCCCGCTGCCCCTCCTGGGCCAGCAGGGCGACGATCAGACTGGAGTCCAGGCCGCCGGAGAGCAGTACGCCGACCTGGACGTCGGAGACCATCCGCCGGCGGACGGCGGTGCGCAGCGCTTCCTGCAACGCGTCCCGCCAGTCCTCCGCGTCCATGTCGGCGAACTCGGGCCGGCGGGTGTACGACGGCTGCCAGTAACGGTGGTCGCGGTGGGTGCCGTCCGGCTCGACGATCCGGACGGTGGCCGGCGGGAGCTTGCGGACGCCGTTGAGGACCGTGCGCGGCGCCGCGACCGTGGCGTGCCAGCTCAGGTACTGGTGGACGGCGACCGGGTCGAGCGAGGTGTCCACGTCACCGGCGGCGAGGAGCGCCGGGAGCGAGGAGGCGAACCGCAGCCTGCCCGGGGTCCGCGCCAGGTAGAGGGGCTTGATGCCGAGCCGGTCACGCCCGAGCACCAGCCGCCCCGAGCGGTGCTCGACCAGGGCGAAGGCGAACATGCCGAGGAAGCGCTCGACGCAGGCCGTGCCCCACTGCTGGTAGGCCTTGAGGACGACCTCGGTGTCGGAGGTCGACACGAACCGGTGTCCCAGGCCTCGCAGCTCTTCACGCAGCTCCTTGTAGTTGTACACGCAACCGTTGAAGACTCCGGTGATCCCGGCGCGTGGGTCCGTCATCGGCTGCGCCCCGAGGTCCGACAGGTCGATGATCTTCAGCCGTCGGTGCCCCAGTGCCACCGCCCCCCGGCTCCAGGTTCCCCGTCCGTCGGGGCCGCGGGCGGCGAGCCGCTCGTTCATGCGTTCCACGGCCGCGAGATCGGGTCGGTCACCGTCGAAGCGGATCTCACCGCTCAGACCGCACATGTCGTGCCGCCTCCAGTTCGTTCGGCGTCGGCCGGTGACCTGGGCGCGGGTGCCCGGTCCTCGGCGCGGTTGCGGGGGTCATGGGTGCGCACGGCGCGTCAGCTGGGGGTCAGCGGCCGTGCGGACACGGGTGAGGGGTGGCCGGTGAGACCGGCCGGGTACAGCTTCCGGGGGCGGGTGCCGGTCGCCCTGAGGGCGGCGCGTTCGCCGCGGGTCTCGGCGATCAGCATGTCGACGCAGGCCAGCAGGTCCTCCTCCTGGGCGACGCGCCGGATGCGGTGGGCCGCGCTGCCGTCGGCGAGCGCCTCCTCCGCCAGGTGCCGGACGGTCTCGAGGTCGCCGTGCGCCTCCAGGGCGGGGCGCAGCCGGGTGAGCAGCTTGCGCACCACCTGACCGGCGGGCACCTCCTGGTGGGTGTCCGGGTCCACCAGTCGGCCTTCGAGCCCGGAGCGCGCGGCCCGCCAGGACGCGCCGCGCAGCCACTCGTGCCGGCCCTCGCAGCGCGGGACCCCGTCCGTGCGAAGCCGCTCGCAGGCCTCGGTGACCAGGGCGCGGAACAGCCCGGCGACGAGCACCACCGTCTCGGCCCGCGGGCAGGAGTCGCAGATGCGCAGTTCCAGGGTCTGGAGGTGGGCCGAGGGGCGAAGGTCGTAGTAGATCATCCCCGGGTCGCTGATGATCCCGGCCCCGACGAGGTCGCGGACCGTGGCGTCGTACTCGTCCGCGCCGGCGAAGCAGCCGACCGGGCCCGCGGTGGGCCAGCGCTGCCACAGCACGGTGCGCCAGCTCGCGTACCCGGTGTCCGACCCCTGCCAGAACGGCGAGCTGGCGGAGAGCGCCAGCAGCACGGGCAGCCAGGGCGAGACCTCGCACATGACCCGTACCGCGGTGTCGCGGTCGGGGACGTCCACGTGGACCTGGGCCCCGCAGATGAGCTGTTCATCGGCGATCGTGCGGTAGTCCTCGACCATCCGGTGATAGCGGTCGTCCGCGGTGGGGTGCGCGGAGTCGGCGGGCGCGAGCGGCGCGGTGCCGGCGGCCACCGCCGCGAGGCCCAGGGAGGAGGCCGCCGCGTCCAGCTGCCGTCTCGTGGCGGCGAGGTCGGCGTACAGGCCGTCGAGCGAGGCGTGGACCCCGCTGTTCGACTCGACGGTGGACTGATGCAGTTCGGTGGTGAAGGTGCGCCGCGGGAGTCGCCGCAGAAGTGGCTCGGCGCGCGGTACGAGCAGCCCGCTCTCCACCTCCAGGACGTGGAACTCCTCTTCCACTCCGATACGAACGCTCACGCTCACTCCTCGGGGCGATGATCGGCCGCCGACCGCCGGGGAGAGGTGCCCCGCCGGCGGACACGGCCGCGTCTGAGGATCTTCGAGTCACCAGAACGCCGATTTGTAAGCCCGCGCGACCCATGTGACGCGGACATCCCTCGGATGAGCGGCCTCACGCCACCCGCGCGAGAGTCGGGCGATCCGCTCCCGCCGCTCGGCGGCCGACCGTGGGCGGGCCCTCAGAGTCGCACGTTGTCGGCCCCTCCGCAGATCACGGAGCCCGCGGGCCCCCTCCCCCGAGGACCCGGGAGCGCGGCGGACGACCGGTCGCCGGGGCGGCCGCTGGAACGTTCTACTGGAACGTTCCAGCAACGCGGCTCCCGGTCCCTTGACAGACCGGCGGGCGGACTGGCGTACTGCTCACGGCATGTAGAACGTTCTAGTCGGGGCGACCCGGGGAAAGGGAGAGCCGCGATGTACACACTGGCGGTCTGCGCGGAGACGGTCTTCCAGGAGCTGCCGATCGAGGAGCGGGCCCGGCGGCTCCACGAGGCCGGCTTCCAGGTCGAGATCTGGGACTGGACCCGGCACGACCTCGACGCGCTCGCCCGGACCCCCGCCGACTTCGTCTCCATGACGGGATACATCAGCGGCAGTCTCACCGACGAGGGCGGCGCCGCCGAGCTGCTGCGCACGGCCGAGGAGTCGCTCAAGGCCGCCGAGCACCTGGGCTGCGCCCGCCTGAACCTCCACGGGACCGGGCTGGACGGCCGGGGGCTGCCCGTGGTGCCGGTGCGGGGTGAACCGACCGAGGAGATGTGGGCGGCCGCCCGGCGCACCCTGACGCGCGTCGCGGAGCTCGGCGAGAGCGCCGGCGTGGTGTTCACGCTGGAGAACCTCAACACCGCCGTCGATCATCCCGGCGTGCCCTTCGCCCGGGCCGCCGACACCTTCGCCCTGGTCGCCGCCGTGGACCGGCCGGGACTGCGCATGAACCTGGATCTGTACCACGCCCAGATCGGCGAGGGGAACCTGATCGAACTGGTCCGCGCGGCACACCGCGCGGGGCTCATCGGGGAGATCCAGGTGGCGGACGTACCCGGTCGCCACGAACCGGGCACCGGCGAGATCAACTACCCGGCCGTCGCCCGGGCCCTCGTCGACCTGGGCTACGAGGGCACCGTCGCCCTGGAGGGCCGGCCCTCCGCCGACACGGAGAGCGCCCTGGCCCGCTTCCGGTCCGCGTTCACCGTGTGACACGGGACGCCGGACGCGGGGTGTCCGGTGCCCGCCTGGCGTGAGCCCGGCGGACTGCGCACCGCGCTCCGCGCGCGGCGCACCGGGCTCGGCGGACCGCGCTCGGCGGACCGCACCGCGTGACGCCTGGCGCCCGGCGCCTGCCCGGCGTGACGCTGGGCGGTCGGTACCCGGCCGGCGTCCGGCAGACCGCGCTCGGCGGTGTCGCACCGCGTCATGCCCGGCGCCCGGTGCCTGCCCGGCGTCCGGCAGACCGCGCACCGTACTCCGCGTCCGGCGCACCGCGCACCGCGAGACGCTGGCCGCCCGGCGTCCGGCGTCCGGCGGACTCTGCATCGCGTCCGGGACCCCACATCTCGCACCGCGCACCGCGTCCGGCATCCCTCTTCCGCCGGGCCGCGTCCGGCAGACCGCGCACCCGACCACACCCACGCGCGCGCCGTCCGCTCCGGGTGTCGGCGACCGGGTGTGCGCGGCACCGCGGCACAGCGGCCCGCCGGACGGGCGCGGGACCGCGGGGGCGGCGAACTATGATCGGCGTCCACAGCGAAGCGGACCAGGAAGGACAGCGTGCCAGTGCCCCCGGCGGTCCCCGACGGTAGACGGCCCACGCTCGCCGACGTGGCGGCCCGGGCCGGTGTGTCCACCGCGCTGGTCTCCATCGTGATGCGGGGCACCAAGGGCGCCAGCCAGGCGACCCGTGAGCGCGTCCTCGAGACGGCCCGGCAGATGGGGTACCGCCCGGACACCCGGGCGCGGCTGCTGCGCAGTCACCGCTCCCACCTGCTCGGCGTGCAGTTCGCCCTCCAGCATCCCTTCCACGCCGATCTGCTGGAGGGCATCTACGCCGCCGCCGAACCGGCCGGTTACCAGGTCGCGTTGAGCGCGGTGACCGCCGCGCGCGGGGAACGGCGTGCGGTCGAGACCCTGCTCGCCGACCGCTGCGAGGCGCTCGTCCTCCTCGGCCCCCAGGCCACCGCTGCCCGACTGGCCGAACTGGCGGCGCAGTTGCCGGTGGTCTCGCTGGTGCGCCGGCTGCGTCCCGCGGTGCCGGGCGTGGACGTCGTGCGGACCGCCGACGACGAGGGGGCCCGGCAGGCGGTGGACCACCTCGTGGGCCTGGGCCACCGCGACATCGCCCATGTCGACGGCGGCAGGGCGCCGGGCGCGGCCGACCGGCGGCGCGGCTACCGCACCGCGATGAACCGCCACGGGCTGTCCGGACACGTCCGCGTCCTGGCCGGCGGACCGACGGAGGAGGACGGCGCCGACGCCGCGCGCGGCCTGCTGGCGAAAGGGTCTCGCCCGACCGCCGTCATGGCCTTCAACGACCGCTGTGCGACGGGCGCCCTCGACGTGTTCCTCCGCGCCGGTGTCCGGGTCCCCGGCGAGATCTCCGTCGTCGGCTTCGACGACAGCCGGCTGGCCCGGCTGGCCCACATCGACCTCACCACCGTCGGCCAGGACGCCACCCGCCTCGCCCGCCTCGCGGTCGAACGGGCCGTCGCCCGTCTGGAGAACGGACCGGTGACCGCCGGCGAGGAGGTCGTCGCCCCCCGGCTCGTGGTCCGCGGCACGACGGCCCCGCCCCGCGCGACCCCCGCCGGCTGAGGAGAGGGCGGCCGGCCGGTGCGGCACCCGGCCGAGTCGACACCCGGCCGGGCGAGACCGTCCCCACCGCCTCCCCGGCGTCACCGCCTCCCCGTCGCCTCACCCTCTGCGATTTTCGCTACACCCCTATCGCAAATACGGCATAAGAGCCTAAGCTGCTCGCAACCTCTGCCGGGTCCACGGCCGTTCGCGCGCGCCGTGTCCGATGTCGGCCCTGCCTTCGGGCGGCCTCGAGAGGTGCAGCATGATCCGCTCTGGTGACGAACACCCGGCGACCCCCGACTGGCGCGACCAGGCCGCGTGCGTCGGGGAGGATCCCGAGATCTTCTTTCCGCTCTCCGACGTCGCGGTGCCTGGCACGGAGGCCTCACTGGCCCGCGCGATATGCCGCCGCTGCGCGGTGCTCGGCGCCTGCCGCGCCTGGGCGATCGAGCACGGCGAGGACGACGGGATCTGGGGCGCGACCACGGCCGCTCAGCGGCGTGTCATACGGCGGGCGACGACGGAGCCGGCCCCCGCGTCCGGACGGTACCGGGGCCAGGCGGGCGCCTCCCGCACCTGACCGGACCGACCGCACATGACCGGACCGACCGCACATGACCGGCCCGGCCGCGCACGGCCGGGCCGGCCGCGCACGGCCGGGCCGACCGTACGCGGCCGGCCCGGGCGGAACGCGCTCGCCGTCAGGCGTAGGTCTCGAACTCCGCCACCTTCGGGGCGGCGGCCGAGCTCGTGATCTCGAAGGTGACCTTCTTCAGCGAGGTCGCGGCGAAGGAGATGACCCCCGCCCCGCTGCCCGAGGTCAGCACGGCCCCGGTGTCGCCGTTGAGCACTCGCCAGGAACCGATGTTGCCGGTGGCGCCGGAGGCCTCGCGGATGTTGATCCTGGAGACGGAGGTCGCCGAGCCCCACTTGATGGAGACGGAGCCCGTGGAGCCGCTCGGCGACCAGTAGGTGCCGGTGTCGCCGTCGCGGACGTTGCCGTAGCTGGTCCCGGACGCCTTGCTGGAGCCGTCGGAGTCGGCACCGATGCTGAGGTTGGTCCCGCCTGGCGACGAGGTCGCGGTGGGCGAGGCACTGGTGGTCGGCGAGGACGTCGACGTGGGGGTCGCGGTGGGCGTCGTCGCCGCGCAGTTGCCGTCCGACACCTTGAGACCGGTGTTGGCGCCCGCCGTCGCGGTCACGATCGACGGCACGCAGGAAGCGGCGTCCAGGGTGTACGCGTACGGGACGGAGACGGTCGTGTTCGACGTCGGGTTCGGCCCCGCCGGGTTGTTCTCGTCGCCCGGCTGCGACCAGGTCACGTTGTCGAAGATGTTCCCGGCGACCTGCCAGTACCCCGGCAGGTCGGTGTAGAAGGTACCGAGGACGTCCTTGGAGTTCTTGAAGTAGTTGTTGTCGACCTTGGCCTTGCCGCCGGCCCGGGGGTTGATGCCCGATTCGTTCAGGCTGACGTAGTAGTTGTTGTAGATGTGGGCGGTGGCGCCGCGCAGCAGCGGCGTGCGGGAGTCGATGTTCTCGTACCGGTTGTGGTGGAAGGTGACCGGTCCGTTGGCGAGGTCGCTGTCGCTGGAGCCGACGAGACCGCCGCGGCCGGAGTTGCGCAGGACGCTGTAGGACAGGGTCACGTACTTGGTGCCGTCCTTCATGTCGAACAGGCCGTCGTAGCCCTCCGACTCCCCACCCGAGGCGACGAGGGTGGCGTGGTCGACCCAGACGTTGTGGACGTCGCTCTCCATGCCGATGGCGTCGCCGCCGTTGGAGGTCGGCGAGCCGGACTTCTTCACGTTCTGGACGGTCACGTTCTGCACGATGACGTTGCTGGACTGACGGATGTGGATGCCGATCTGGTCGAACACGGCTCCGGCGCCGACGCCGACGAGGGTGACGTTGCTGATGCCCTTGAGTTCGATCACTCCGGCGGCGGTGTTGCAGCCGGTGCCCGACACCTTGGCGGTGTTGCCGACGGTGACGGTCCCCTCGACCTGGATGGTGATCGGGGTGCTGGTCGCGGCACGGGCGCACAGCGCCTGGTGGATCTGGGTGCCCGTGGTGGCCTTGACCGTGGTTCCGCCGGCACCACCGGTGGTGCCGCCGTTCAGGGTGGCGTACCCCGTCGCGCCGGCGGCGGCCGCCGATGCGGTGGGCATGTTCAGGACCACGCCCGTCGCCGCCGCCAGGGCCAGCGTGCCGAGTGCCGCGGAGAGTCGCAGAGCGACTGGCTTTCTCATACTCGCCTCGTCTTTCGTCATCACGTTCCGGGGGGTGCCGCGGCCGTCCGTGCTCGCGGGACGGGGCCGTCGAGGGCACACCGATGCCATGTTCATGCCATACACAAGATCGAGCGCGCTCTCGCCGGAACGGTGCGGATGCCGTTCGCGTCACGGGCCGGAAAGGGCGGTGGTGCCGTTGCGGTGCGGGGGCTGACGACCGGGCCGACGAAGCGGCCGCCGCGCGGGGGTGGTGCGCACGCGGTCACCCGACGCCACGGGAAAGCGCTTTCCCCTCGGGAGGATAGGGTCGGCATCAGGGGCTGACAAGTATGTGAACGAGGATCGTCTACCGAGAATCCGGTGACGGGCCGTCGATCACCCGGACAGCCGTTCAATGCGGCCTGGCGAGTGCGGATAGCGGCACGAGGACCGGCGGGTTGGCATCCGTTCAGAGGTTATGTATCTGAACAGGCGTCACACACCGATACAGCCCGGCGCGGTCGGCCGCGTCGAAAGCCGGGCCGCCCGGGTCCACGGCTCGCCGTCACGCGCTCGGGGCCGCGGTCCGCCCGGCCGACGGGCCACGGCCGGACCGAGCGGCACCGCGCCTTGCGCCGACTCGCGGTGCCGGGCGAAATCGGCGGCTGCATTGGCATAGACCTGACAGTCGCCGCCCACTACGCTGTGCCGGGCCACACCTGAGAGCGCTCTCACGGATCCGCTGTTCCTCCCCCACTCACTGGAACGACGAAGGGCGAACCCCCATGAGACGCACAAGGCTCAAGCACGTCTGTCTGGCCGCACTCCTCACGCTGGGCGGGCTCGGCGGGACGGGTGCGCTTCCCGCCGCCGCGGCCGGTGACACGGCCCCCGCCTCCGGCCGGGCCCCCGAGATCACACCCGCTTCCGCCCCCGCGTCCGCCGGTCTGCTCAGTGCCCTGCGGGAGCGGTTCGGCCTGACCGAGGACGAGGCGAAGGCCCGGCTCGAGGCCGAAGCGGCCGCCACCGCGCTCGAACCGAAGGCCCGCCGCACGGCGGGCGCCGCGTACGCGGGCTCCTGGTTCGACGCCGACGCCGGCCGTCTGACGGTCGCGGTGACCGCACGGGCCTCACAGACCGCACGCGCCGCGATCCGGGCCCAGGGAGCCGAGGTCCGCGTCGTCGAGCACAGCGCGCAGGCGCTCGACGCGGCGAAGTCGCGCATCGACGGGCTCTCCGCCCCGCCCGGGGTGGCGAGTTGGCACGTCGACCCGACGGCGAACACCGTCGTGGTCACGGTCGCCCGCGACAAGCGCGCCGACAACGATGTCCGGCGCTTCCTCACCCAGGCCCGCGCCGCGGGTCCCGTCACCGTCGACACCGCCGCCGCGGCCCCCGCCACGTTCGCCGCGGGCACGGTCGGCGGGGACCCCTACTACACGGGCAACGTCCGCTGCTCCATCGGCTTCTCGGTGTACGGCGGGTTCGTCACCGCCGGCCACTGCGGCCGGGCCGGCGCGGGTGTCTCGGGCTGGGACGGGTCCTACGTCGGCGCCTTCCAGGGCTCGTCGTTCCCCGACAACGACTACGCCTGGGTGAGCGTGGGCAGCGGCTGGTGGACGGTCCCGGTGGTCCTCGGCTGGGGCACGGTGCCGGACCAGCTGGTGCGCGGCTCGGCCGAGGCGCCCGTGGGGGCGTCGATCTGCCGGTCGGGGTCGACCACGCACTGGCACTGCGGCACGGTGCTCGCCAGGAACGAGACCGTCAACTACAGCCAGGGCGCGGTGCATCAGCTGACGAAGACCAGCGTCTGCGCCGAACCCGGCGACTCCGGCGGCTCGTTCATCAGCGGCGACCAGGCACAGGGCGTCACCTCCGGCGGCTGGGGCAACTGCTCGGGCGGCGGCGAGACGTGGTTCCAGCCGGTGAACGAGATCCTCAACCGGTACGGACTCACCCTGCACACCTACTGACCCGTCCGGGGCGTGGCCTCGCGCCACGCCCCGTCCGGGAGGCCCGGCGGCCGTCAGGGCGACTCAGACGTACTCCGTCGCCGCGTCGAGCAGCCAGTCCGCCAGATAGCCGGCGAAGGACGACCGGACCAGCACCCAGAACCCGGCTCCGCCCCCGTCGCGCGAGACGAGGACGACCTGCGTCCGCGCCAGATCGGTCTGGGCGCAGCGGCCGGGACCGAAGGCCCGCGGGTGCAGGTCCAGCGCGCAGCCGTGCGCGAGGAGGTCACGGGCGCGGGGCCCGGCCACCAGGAGCGTGGTGCGCTGGGCGGAGACGTCGGTGACGGAGACGGGCTCGTCCCCGGCGGCGGCCCGGATCCGCGTCTCCAGTTCCCGGGCGCCGCCCGGCGGGCCCACCAGGAGCCATTCGTCCGGGCCGAGCCACAGCGCCCTCGACTCCCCCGCCCGTTCCACGGTGCCCGGTTCGGTCGGCAGGGTGAGGCCGAGCGCCGGCCCGACGGCGTCCGCGGCGGCTCCCTTCGCGTCGAGGCGTACGTCGACCTGGGTCAGGAAGGGGAGTTCGGCGAGCCGGACCGCGCCCCCGGAGGCGCGGGTCGCGGCGGCGAGGCGCGGCGCGGCGTGCGCCAGGGGGCTGCGGAGCGGGGCGCAAGGAGCGGTGTCAGCCATCGCGACGGGTTCCCTCGGGGTCGTAGAGGACGGGACTGGCGACGGTCACCGGGACCATCCGGTCGCCCACGGGGGCGTACAGCCGCTCGCCGACGCGTTCCCGCCCGCCCTTGATCAGGGCGAGGGCGAAGGTCCGGCCGAGGGCGGCGCTGCGGTAGCTGGAGGTGACGTGGCCGAGCATCGGGACGGGCGGCGCCGGAAGCACGCTGCCGGCGACCAGGTGGGTGCCCTCCGGGAGCAGGGCTGCCGGGTCCTCCGGGAGCAGGCCGACCAGGTGCTTGCGGTCGGCCCGGGCGGTGTCGGCGCGGGCGTGGGAGCGCTTGCCGATGAAGTCGGGCTTCTTCTTGGACACCACCCAGCCCATGCCGAGGTCCTGCGGGGTGACGGTGCCGTCGGTGTCCTGGCCGATGATGGGGTAGCCCTTCTCGGCCCGCAGGACGTGCATGGTCTCGGTCCCGTACGGGGTGATGCCGTACGGGGCGCCGGCCTCGTACAGCGCCTCCCAGAGGGCGAGTGCCGCCCACGGGGACACGTTGATCTCGTAGGCCAGTTCGCCGGAGAAGCTGATCCGGCAGACCCTGGCGTCGATGCCCGCGACCGTCGTCTCCCGCCAGGCCATGAACGGGAAGTCGTCGTTGGCCACGGCGAGCCGGGGGGCCAGCGCGGCGAGCACCTCGCGCGAGCGCGGGCCGACCAGAGCGACCGTGGCCCACTGTTCGGTCACGGAGGTGCAGTGGACGTCCAGCTCCGGCCACTCCGTCTGGTGCCACTCCTCCATCCAGTCCAGTACGGCGGCCGCGTTGCCGGTCGTGGTGGTGATCAGGAAGCGGTCCCGGGCGAGGCGGACGACCGTGCCGTCGTCGAAGACCATGCCGTCCGGGCGGCACATGACCCCGTAGCGGATCATGCCGGTCTTCAGGGTGCTCATCATGTTGGTGTAGAGCCGGTCGAGGAGGACACCCGCGTCCGCGCCCTGGACGTCGATCTTGCCGAGGGTGGAGGCGTCCATGAACGCGACGCCGTCGCGCGCTGCGGCGCACTCGCGCAGCACGGCGGTCTCCATGTCCTCGCCGTCGCGTGGGTAGTACCAGGGGCGTTTCCACTGCCCGACGTTCTCGAACCGGGCGCCGTGCCCGGTGTGCCAGTCGTGCAGGGCCGTCACCCGGACCGGGTCGTGCAGCGCGCCGCGGTGGCGTCCGGCGAGGGCGGCGAAGGAGACGGGCGTGTACGGGGGGCGGAAGGTGGTCGTGCCGAGGACGGAGATGTCCACACCCAGCAGTTCGGCGACGACGCCGCTGGCCAGGACGCCGGAGGTCTTGCCCTGGTCGTTGGCGGTGCCGGCCGTGGTGTAGCGCTTGGTGTGCTCGACCGAGCGCATTCCGGCGCCGGTGGCCCGGGCCAGGTCGGCGACGGTGACATCGCGCTGGAGGTCGACGAAGCGGTGGTCGCCCGGGGCGCCGGGAACGACGTACACGTGCATCGGCGGGGTGTGCGCCCGCGCCGGGACGTGCGGGAGGCGGGGCGTCCCGGCGGTGTGTCCCACGGCCTCGGTCGCGCGGACACCGGCGGCCGCGCCCTGGGCGAGCACGCGGGCCGGGTCGAGTTCGCCGCTCGCGCTGCCCGCGACCTCGACGGCCTGCCGGCAGGTGTCGGGCACGAAGGAGCCGAGCGCCTCGTCGTGGCGCAGTCTGCCGCCCGCCTGGCTGAAGAGCTGGGCCGCGGGGTTCCAGCCGCCGGAGACCAGCAGCAGGTCGGCGGCGATCTCGCGGTGGCCCATGGCCGCGCCGTAGGGGGCTACGGTCACGGCGGTGAGGCGGGCGTCGCCCCGGGTGCCGGTGACGGCGTGTCCGGCCAGCACCTCGAGGCCGGCGGCCCGGGCGCGGCGGGCCCACTCCCCCGGTTCGGCGCGGGTGTCGGCGATCGCCGCGATGGCCACGCCCGCCGCGGCGAGGTCGAGTGCCGCCGCGTAGGCGCTGTCGTTGGTGGTCAGGACGACCGCGCGGCGGCCGGGCAGGACGCCGTGGCGATGGAGGTGGGTGCGGGCGGAGGCCGCCAGCATCACGCCCGGGCGGTCGTTGTCGGGGAAGACCAGCGAGCGTTCGTGGGCGCCGGTGGCGAGGATTACGCGGCGGGCGCGGATGCGCCACACGCGCTGGCGGGCGACGGTCGGCGGGGCGGCCGCGCCGAGGTGGTCGGTGCGGCGCTCGACGGCGAGCAGGTGGTTGTCGTCGTAGTAGCCGAAGACGGTGGTGCGGCGCAGGACGCGCACCTCGGGTTCGGCCGCGAGCAGTGCGGTGACCTCGGCCACCCAGTCGAGGTGCTCGCCCGAGCCCAGGAGGCTGCCGCCGGGTTCGGGCCGTTCGTCGGCGAGGACGACGCGTGCGCCGCTCCTCGCCGCGGCCGCGGCGGCCGCGAGGCCGGCCGGTCCCGCGCCGACGATCAGCACGTCGCAGTGGGTGTGTACGGCGTCGTAGCGGGCGGGGTCCGGTTCGGTGGCGAGGCGGCCCTGGCCGGGCAGGCCGCTCGCGACGAGTCCGTCGTAGAGCTCGACCGTGGTCGCGGGGAGCATGGGCTCGGGAAAGGGCGCCTCGATCTGGACGACCGCGTTGGGCTCCTCCACACCCGCCGAGAAGATGCCGCGGGGCCGGCCCAGTTTGATGCTGGTGCCGGTCCGGACGACCCCGTTCGCGAGGAGGGCGGAAGCCAGGGTGTCGCCCGGGTGGCCCTGATAGGTCACGCCGTCGAAGGTGAAGGTCAGGGTGGTGTCGCGGTCGATCCGGCCCAGAGTGGGGTGACGCGAGGGCCCGCCGGCGGCGGTTGTGCTCCCGGCGCTGCCGCCGGACCCGTCCTGGAGGAGGGCTGCTCCTTCGGTCCCGCCGTGCGGTACCGCCTCTCGGTCTTCCGTCGGTTCCGCAAGGGCCTCGCCCGCGGGCTCCGCGGGAGCAGGTGCCTGCGGCCGGGGTGCTTCCGTGGGCCCGGTCCCGGTCCCGGGTGTCGCGGGTGCCGTCGCGACCGGACGCGGCTCCCCCGTCCGGTAGACCGCGAGGAGTTCGTTGGTCGAGGTGTCGCGCACCGCGTTGAACCATCTGCGGCAACCGGCCGCGTGGCTCCACCGTTCGGCGAAGGGGCCCTTGGGGTTGTCACGGAAGAACAGGTAGCGGGCCCACTCCTCGTCGCCGAGGGCGGCTGGGTCCTCGGGGTACGGCACGTGTGCCTGGCCGCCGTAGTGGAACTCGGCCTCGTCGCGGGGCCCGCACCACGGGCAGGGGATGAGCAGCATGGATCGGCTCCCTAATGAGCCACCGCGGCCGCGCCGTGCTCGTCGACGAGCGCGCCGGTGGTGAAACGGTCGAGCGAGAAGGGGGCGTTCAGGGCGTGCGGGGTGTCGTGGGCGATGGTGTGGGCGAAGACCCAGCCGACGCCCGGGGTGGCCTTGAACCCGCCCGTGCCCCAGCCGCAGTTGACGTAGAGGTTGTCCACCGGCGTGAGCCCGACGATCGGGGAGGCGTCCGGGCTGACGTCGACGATGCCGCCCCAGGTGCGCAGCACATGGGCGCGGGCGAAGACCGGGAACAGTTCCAGGGCCGCGGCCATCTGCTCCTCGATGATGTGGAACGCGCCGCGCTGGGTGTAGGAGTTGTAGGCGTCGATGCCCGCGCCCATCACCAGCTCGCCCTTGTGCGCCTGGCTGACGTACACGTGGACGGCGTTGGACATCACGACCGTCGGGTGCACCGGCTCCAGCAGCTCCGACACGAGGGCCTGCAACGGGTGGCTCTGCAAGGGGAGTTCGATGCCCGCCATGGCGGCGAGGACGGAGGTGTGACCGGCCGAGCAGAGCGCCACCTTGCCGGCCGCGATCGGGCCCAGGGTGGTCCGCACACCGACGACCCGGCCCCCGACCACCTCCAGGCCGGTGACCTCGCAGTTCTGGATGATGTCGATCCCGGCGGCGTCCGCCGAGCGGGCCAGGCCCCAGGCGACGTGGTCGTGCTTGGCGATGCCGGCCCGCGGCTGGTAGGTGCCGCCGAGGACCGGATAGCGCACGTCGGGCGAGGTGTTGACGATCGGGCAGACCTCCCGGACCTGCTCGGCGTCGAGCCATTCGGCGTCGACGCCGTTGAGCCGGTTCGCCTCGACACGGCGCACACTGTCGCGGACGTCCTGGAGGCTGTGGGCGAGGTTCAGCACCCCTCGCTGGGAGAAGAGGATCGGGTAGTCGAGTTCCTCCGCCAGCCCCTCCCACAGTCTGAGCGCGTGCTCGTAGATGCCGGCACTCTCGTCCCACAGGTAGTTGGAGCGGATGATCGTGGTGTTGCGGGCCATGTTGCCGCCCGCCAGCCAGCCCTTCTCCAGCACGGCGACACGGGTGATGCCGTGGTTCTTCGCCAGGTAGTGGGCGGTGGCCAGGCCGTGTCCGCCGCCGCCGATGATCACCACGTCGTAGGACCGCTTCGGGTCCGGCGTGCGCCACAGGCTGTCGGGGTGCTCGGGGAGCTCGGCGCCGGGTGTGCGGGGGTTCATCGGACGTCTCCGTCTTCTGAAGGGGCTCGGGTCGCCCTGCCGTCGAGGGGTTGTGCGGTCACCGGGGTTCCTCCTCGCGGTCAGCCGCGCAGGCGGGACATGGAGGGGTCGAACAGGGGCTCCTCGGCGACGACCGCTTCGACGCGCTGGTCGAAGTAGCCGATGTGCAAGGTGGTGCCCGGGGTGGCGAGCGGAGCGGGGAGCCAGGCGTAGGCGATGCCCTTGCCGATCGTGTGGCCGTAGGCGGCGCTGGTGACGTAGCCGACCGCGCGGTCGCCGTCCAGGACCGGTTCCCTGCCCAGGACGACGGCCCGCGGGTCGTCGATGGTCAGGCAGGTCAGCCTGCGCCGTACGTCGGCGCCGCGGCGCTCCAGGGCCGCCTTGCCGACGAAGTCCTCCTTGCCGGCCTTGACGGCGAAGCCGACGCCCGCCTCGTACGGGTCGTGCTCGTAGGTCATGTCGGTGCCGAAGGAGCGGTAGCCCTTCTCCAGGCGCAGGCTGTTGAAGGCCCCGCGGCCGGCGACGATGCCGCCCAGGGGTTCGACCGCCCGCCAGAGCGTGTCCCAGAGTTTCTGGCCCTGGTCGGCGGTGGTGTAGAGCTCCCAGCCGAGTTCGCCGACGTAGGACAGGCGCATGGCGGTGACGGGCACCGGCCCGATGTGGGCGCGCTTGGCGCGGAAGTACTTCAGGCCGTCGTCGGAGAAGTCCTCGTCCGTCAGCGGCTGGAGGACCTTGCGGGCCAGCGGGCCCCACAGGCCGACGCAGCAGGTGCCGGGGGTGATGTCGCGGACCTGGACCGTGCCGTCGGCGGGGAGGTGCCGGGTGAACCAGTCGAGGTCCAGGTTGCCGTTGGCGCCGACCTGGAAGAGATCGCGGGCCAGGCGGGCGACGGTGATGTCGCTGCGGATGCCTCCGCCCTGGTCGAGGAGCAGGGTGTAGGTCACCGACCCGACGGACTTGGCGACCTTGCCGGTGACCAGCCGTTCGAGGAAGTCGGCGGCACCGGGGCCGGCCACCTCCAGGCGCTTGAGGGCCGTCATGTCGTACATCGCGACGGTCTCGCGGGTGACCTGGGCCTCGGCTCCGACGATGGGCGACCAGTAGCGCGCCGCCCAGTCGTTGGGGGTGGGGATGTTGCGGCCCGCCACGAGCCCCGCGTTGGCCTCGTACCACTGCGGCCGCTCCCAGCCGTTCGCCTCCAGGAAGAACGCGCCGTGCTCCTGCTGCCGGGCGTGGAACGGGCTCGTGCGGATCGGGCGGGGGTCTCCCGACGGCTGGAGCGGGTGAAGGATGTCGTAGACCTCGACGAAGTTCCGGCAGTCGCGGGCCAGGACGTACTCGGGTGCCAGCTGGTGCGGCTCGAAGCGGTTGACGTCGCACTCGTGCAGGTCGAAGGAGGAGCAGTGGCCGTCCACCAGCCATTCGGCGACGGCCCGTCCGACACCCGCCGAGTGGGTGACCCAGACCGCCTCGGCGACCCAGAACCCCCTGACGTCCGGGGACTCGCCGAGCAGCGGGAAGTTGTCGGTGGTGAAGGAGAACAGGCCGTTGATGCCCTCCTCGACCTTGGCCTCCCGGGTGGCGGGGAGCAGGGAGCGGGTCTCGGTCCAGGCGTCGGCGAAGTCCTCCTCGGTGAACTCCTGGACCGAGGGCATCCCGTCGGCCGCGTCGACGGACAGGATGTCGTCGGCCCGTACGGGCATGGGGCGGTGGCCGTAGTAGCCGATGCCGATGCCGTCGAAGCGGTCGCGGTAGTAGAGGTCGGCGTCCTGGTGGCGCAGGATCGGACGCACCGCCTCCTCGGTCTGGCCGGCGAGCGCCGGTACCGGGCCGGTCCAGGCGAGCTGGTGGGCGAGCGGGGTCAGCGGCAGGTTCATGCCGACCATGCGGGCGATCTTCGAACCCCAGATGCCGGCGCAGCACACGACGACGTCGGCGGGGATCTCGCCCTGGTCGGTGAGGACCGCGGTGACCCGGCCGTCGGCCTGGCGGACGTCGAGGACTTCGTGCCGGGCGAGGAAACGCACGCCGCGCCCGGTGGCCCGGCGGATCTGGGCCTCGACGGCGAGCACCGCCTTGGCGAGGCCGTCGGTGGGGACGAGGAGGCCGCCGAGGATCCGGTCCGCGTCGAGCAGCGGGTGCTGTGCGACGCACTCCTCGGGGCTCAGCAGCCGCGATTCGATGCCCCAGGCGGTGATCCAGCCCTGGCGGCGGTGCAGTTCGGTGAGCCGCTCGGGTGTGGTGGCCACTTCGAGGCCGCCCACCTGGAGGAAGCAGGGCTTGCCGTCGACGTCGAGGGAGCTGAACTTCTCGACGGTGTAGCGGGCCAGTTCGGTCATGGTCTTGGAGGAGTTCGTCTGGAAGACCAGACCCGGGGCGTGTGACGAGGAGCCCCCGGTGGCGGGCAGCGGGCCCTGGTCGACCACGGTCACTTCGGTCCAGCCGCGCGCGGAGATCTCGTCCGCGAGTGCCGCTCCCACGACACCCGCTCCGATGATCACCACTCGGGGTCCCGCCATCGCCGCACCTCCGAATTGAGAACCGATCCGGTTGCTGTCTACGCAACAAGCTTCAGGTTGCGCAACTCAATGTGCCTGTCGCGGGGAGGGGGTGTCAAGGGGTCCGTGACGTCGGGAAAACGGCCCGCGGCACGCCCGGACGACGGCCGCAGGACACGGTCCGGGACATGGCGATGCCCGGTGGGCGGTACGCCTTCGCGCACCGCCCACCGGGCATGTCCGACCGCTGGTGACCGCCGTGTCACTTGATCCAGGCGTCGACCTTGTCCTTGTTGGCTTCGACCCACTTCTTCGCGGCCGCGTCGGGCGTCATCTTGTCCACCGCGATGTACTTGGCCACGGTGTTCTGGTCGTCGTTCGTCCAGTTGAACTTCTTCACCAGGTCGTAGGCCGGACTGCCCGACTTGGCGAACCCGGCACTGACGATCTTGTCGAGGTCGTAGACCGGATAGTCGCAGGCGACCTTGGCCGCGTCGGCGTCACAGCCCGCCTTGTAGGCCGGCAGGTTCACCTTGACGAGCGGCACCTCGGAGAGGAACCACTGCGGCTCGTAGAAGTAGCCGATCACCCATTCCTTGTTCTTCTCGGCCTTGCGGTAGGCCTGGATCAGCGCGGTCTCGCTGCCCGCGTACACCACCTTGAAGTCCAGCTTCAGGTTCTTCACCAGCGCCTCGTCGTTGGTGACGTACGAGGGGTCGCCGTCCAGGAGTTGGCCCTTGCCCCCCGACTCCGAGGTCTTGAACTTGTCGGCGTACTTGTCGAGGTTCTTCCAGTCGGTGATGTCCGGGTGCGCCTTGGCCAGCCACGGCGGCACGTACCAGCCGATGATGCCCTTGTTGCCGGTGGAGCCGGCCTCCACGGCGGTCTTCTGCTGGGTGATGTACTTCGCCTTGAGGTCGTCGTGACCCCAGTTCTCCAGCACGGCGTCGACCTCGCCCGTGCCGAAGCCCTGCCAGGCGATCTCCTCCTTGAGGTCCTTCTTGGTGACCTTGCAGCCGAGTTCGTGCTCGGCGACATAGGCGACGACCGCCGCGTCCGCCTCGTAGCCCACCCACGGGTTGACGGCGAGGTTGAAGGTCCCGCACTTGCCCGAGCTGCCCGAACCGCCGGAGGCGGCGGTGTCGTCACCGACCTTCGCCCCGCCGCAGGCGGTGAGCGCGAGCCCCAGGGCAGTGAGGACCGCTGTACCGGAGACGCCGGCTCTCCACTGTCTTGCTTGCCTTGCCATGGTCAGTGCTCCTTACGCGCTGGTGCGTCGCGCCGCTGCCTGAGTGATCCGGTCGAACATCACGCCGAGAAGGACGATGGCGAGACCCGCCGCGAGCCCCTTCCCGTACAGCTGTCCCTGCGAGAATCCGGCCACGACGTCGTAGCCGAGGGCGCCCGCTCCTACCAGGCCGCCCACAACAACCATCGACAGCACATAGATCAGACCCTGGTTGGTCGCGAGCGTCAGGGCACTGCGTGACATCGGCAGTTGAACCTTGGTGATGATCTGCCAGGTGGTGCACCCGGCCGAGGTGGCGGCCTCCACGGTGGTGCCGGGCACGGCCCGCACCCCGTCCGCGATGATCTTTATCGCGACCGGCGCGGCGTACACGACCGCGGCCACGATCGCCGTGAAGCGCGTCGCGCCGAACAGCGCGAGGAACGGCACCAGATAGACGAACGGCGGCATGACCTGCGCCGCGTCCAGGCTGGGCCGCAGTACGCGGTCCACGAGCGCGCTGCGCCCCATCCAGACCCCGAAGACGACGCCGAGCAGCATGACCAGCACGGTCGCCACGAGGGTGGAGGCGAGCGTCGTCATGGCGTCCGACCACAGCCCCGTGCCGATCAGCAGACCGGCGCAGACCGCGGTGGTGACCCCGGCCCGCCACCCGCCGAGCACCGCGCCGAGCGCGATCAGCACGGCGGCGACGAGCCACCACGGGGAGTCGGTGAGCAGCGACTGGAACGGGTTGAGCAGGCCGTCGGTGATGACGTCACGGAAGCCGTTCGTCAGACCCGAGAGGTGGTCCTGCGCCCAGGTCGTCACGTCGTCGGCCGTGGTCGCGACGGTGCGGCCCGCGCCGCCCTCGCCGGGGAACTCGGCCGCCCACACATAGGTGTGCGAGAGGTAGACGAGCACCACGGCGGCCACCGCCCCGGCCGCGAGCAGCGGCCGCCGCCACCGGGTGAAGCGGCCGTCCGAGCGCCGCGCCGCCTCGGCGCGCGCACTCGCCGCCGTGGTGACGCGGTCCAGCACGATGGCCATGACGACGATCGCGAGACCCGCGTTGAAGGCCGTACCGACGTCGAGGGACTGGAGGGCCTGCATGACGGTCTTGCCGAGGCCGGGGGCGTCGATCAGGGCCGCGATGGTCACCATCGCGAGGGCGGCCATGATGGTCTGGTTGACGCCCATCACCACAGTCCGCCTCGACATGGGCAGCAGGACCTTCGTCAGCGACTGGCGCCGTGTCGCGCCCAGCGAGTCGGCCGCCTCGACGGTCGTCTCCGGAACGGAACGGATGGCGTGCGCGGTGATGCGGATCGCGGGCGGGGCCGCGTAGATCACGGTGGCGATCGTGGCGGAGGCACCGCCGATGAGGAAGATCAGGGTCAGCGGCGCCAGATAGACGAAGGTCGGCATCGTCTGCATCAGGTCGAGGAACGGTGTGAGGATCCGGTTGCACCGGTCGGAGAGCCCGGCCAGCACGCCCAGCGGGATCGCGAACAGCAGCGCCACGAACACCGCGCACAGGACGAGCGCCAGGGTGTCCATGCTCTCCTGCCACAGCCCCTGGAGCCCGAAGAACGTGAAGCCGGCCACGGCGAGCAGCGCGACCCGCCAGTTGCCGACGGCCCAGGAGACGTAGCCGGTGAGGCCGACGACGCCGAGCCAGCCGATCTGCGGCAGCGGGCGGTCGCCGGACGGCTGGGAGATGAGGTCCTGGACGAAGGTCACCAGGTTGTCGATGACCAGCCGGATCTCGTTGAAGAAGTACAGGAACAGCGGGTTGGAGTTGCGGTCGGCGCCGACGGAGTCCCGGATGTCGTTGAGCCACCGGTGCAGATCGGTGAGGTCGGCCGCCGCCAGGGACAGGGTCTGCTTCCCGCGCAGCACGGCGAAGAGCACCAGCCAGACGAGCAGGATCGCGGCGACCGTCAGGGCCCGCCCGGGCCTGCGCACCGGCTCGGCGGGGGCGGCCGTCGGCACGGCGTCGGCCGGGTCCGTCTTCTCGGACTCCTCCACGGCGACGGTCATCACATGTCGCCTTCCCGGCCGGCTACCACCGTCAGGATCTCCTCGGCGCCGACGAGGCCGAGCAGTTCGCCGTCGGCGACGATCCTGACCGGTCTGTCCGCCGCCAGCACGGCCCGGGTCGCCTCCCGCACCACGACGTCGGGGCCGAGCTCCGGGCCGTCCAGGGCGTCGCCGTCCTGCGGCGGGCGCATGATCCACCGCAGGGTGAGCACGTCGCCGCGCGGCACGTCCTTGACGAACTCGCGTACGTAGTCGTCGGCCGGGGCGCCGACCAGCTCGTCTCCGGTGCCGCACTGGACCGTCCGGCCGTCACGCATGATCAGGATGCGGTCGCCCAGCTTGAGGGCCTCGGAGAGGTCGTGGGTGATGAACACCATCGTCTTGCCGACCTCGTGGTGCAGCCGGATGACCTCGTTCTGCATGTCGCGGCGGATCAGCGGGTCGAGCGCGGAGAACGGCTCGTCGAAGAAGAGGACGTCAGGGTCGCCGGCCAGCGCGCGGGCGAGACCGACGCGCTGCTGCATGCCGCCGGACAGCTGGTCGGGGTAGGAGTTCTCGTAGCCGGCGAGGCCAACCAGTTCCACGACCTCCCTGGCCCGTCCGGTCCGTTCGGCCCGGCTGAGCCCGCGGATCTCCAGGCCGAAGGCCACGTTGTCCACCACCCTGCGGTGGGGCAGCAGCCCGAAGTGCTGGAAGACCATGGAGAACTTGCTGCGGCGCAGTTCGCGCAGGCGCCGGGCGTCCGCCTGCCGGATGTCCTCGCCCTCGAAGACGACCTCGCCGGCGGTGGGTTCGATCAGCCGGGTCAGACATCGCACCAGGGTGGACTTGCCCGAGCCGGACAGGCCCATGACGACGAAGACCTCGCCGGGCGAGACGTCGAAGCTCACGTCCCGTACGGCGGCGGTGCACCCGGTGCGGTCCATGAGCTCGCGGCGGGTGAGGCCGCACAGCTCGGCGGAGCCCGGTACCCGGTCTGCCTTCGGCCCGAACACCTTCCACAGATCGCGCACGGATATGACCGCAGAGCCGTCCGAGTCCTGGGGCGCGCCGCGGCGCTGCGCCACCTCGGTCTGTGTGGGGGTCACGATCGACCTCTTTTCGGCGTTCAGCCGCGGAACCAGCGCTGCGGCCGGGGTTGGATGTTCTGCCAGATGTGCTTGGGCTCTCGGTATTCGTCCAGCCCGGACGGTCCCAGCTCCCGGCCCACGCCCGAGTGCCCGAAGCCACCCCATTCCGCCTGCGGCACATAGGGGTGGTAGTCGTTGATCCACACCGTGCCGTGGCGCAGTCGCCGGGCGACCCGCTGTGCCTTGCCGGCGTCCTGGGTCCAGACGGCGCCGGCGAGTCCGTACTCGGTGTCGTTGGCGATGCGGACGGCGTCGTCCTCGCCGGTGAAGGTCTCGACGGTCAGCACGGGTCCGAAGGACTCCTCGTGCACCACCCGCATCTCCTGGGTGCACGCGTCGAGCACGGTCGGCGGGTAGTAGTGGCCGCCGGCGAGGGCGGGGTCGCCGGGGCGTTCCCCGCCGCAGCGCAGTACGGCGCCCTCGGCGAGTCCTGCGGCGACGTACGCCTCGACCTTCTCCAGGTGCCGCGCGGAGATCAGCGCGCCGGTCTCGGCGTCGGGGTCGAAGGGGCCGCCGAGGCGGATCAGGCGGGCGCGGCGCACGACCTCGTCGACGAAGCGGTCGTGCAGCGAGTCCTCGACGATCAGCCGGGCGCCCGCCGAGCAGACCTGCCCGGAGTGCAGGAAGACGGCGGTGAGGGCGAAGTCCACGGCCGTCTCGAAGTCGGCGTCGGCGAAGACGACGTTGGGGTTCTTGCCGCCGAGTTCGAGCGCGACCTTCTTCACGGTCGCGGCGGCGGTGGCCATGATGCGGCGGCCGGTGTCCAGGCCTCCGGTGAAGGAGACGAGGTCGACGGCGGGGTCCTCGGCGAGGGGGGCGCCGGCCTCGGGACCGCTGCCCAGCACGAGGTTCGCGGCGCCGGCCGGCAGTCCGGCCTCGGCCAGCGCCCTCATCAGCAGGACGGAGGTGGAGGGGGTGAGTTCGCTGGGCTTGAGGACGATGGTGTTGCCCGCGGCGAGGGCGGGCGCGACCTTCCAGGAGGCTTGCAGCAGGGGGTAGTTCCAGGGCGTGATGAGCCCGCACACACCGACCGGTTCGTACACGACGCGGCTGACGGCGTCGTCCCGTCCGGTGTCGATCACCCGGCCGGCGTCGGTGCCGGCGATGCCGCCGTAGTACCGGAAGCAGGAGACGACGTCGGCGATGTCGTACTCGCTCTCCACCAGGCGTTTGCCGGTGTCCAGCGACTCGGCGCGGGCGAACTCCTTGGCGTCGCGTTCGACGAGGTCGGCGGTGCGCAGCAGCAGGGCGCCGCGTTCCCGTTCGGGGGTGCGGGGCCAGGGGCCCTCGTCGAAGGCGCGGCGGGCCGCGGCGATCGCCGCCTCGGTGTCGGGACGTGTCCCCTCGGACACGGTCGCCGCGAGCGTGCCGTCGGCGGGACAGCGGATTTCCCGAAGGCCGCCGGCCGCCGGCTCCCGCCATTCACCGTCCACATACAGGTCTGCCACGCGCCATGCCCTTCGACCGAAATGCGTTGCGCATTGTGCATCCAATTGCTTGTGGTGGAACACCCTGGCGAATGTGCAGACATACGTCAAGAGGTTGGCCGATGACGATTTCGCCATGCGGGCAGTTGCCGTGCCGCCCTTGACCGCGGGGGGTGCCGAGCCGACCATGTTGCGTATCGCTCATCCAGTTGTGCAATACGCACCGACGGAGGCCGCTTATGTCCCCTCGCCCCCAACCCGGCCGTGAGTACGTCCTCACCCTCTCGTGTCCCGACAGCGCGGGCCTGGTCCACGCCGTGAGCGGCTTCCTCGTCCGGAACTCGGGCAACATCCTGGAGAGCCAGCAGTTCGACGACCGGCTTCAGGGCCGTTTCTTCATGAGGGTCCACTTCGACGTTTCCGATCCCCGGGCGGATCTGGAAAATCTGCGTTACCGGTTCGGTCCGGTGGCGGAGGCCCACCGCATCTCCTGGACCCTGCGGGACGCCTCCACGCCGACCCGCACGCTCCTCATGGTGTCCAGGTTCGGCCACTGCCTCAACGACCTGCTCTTCCGCCGGCGCACCGGCGCCCTGAACATCGAGATCCCCGCGATCGTCTCCAATCACCGGGACTTCGAGAAGCTGGCCGACACCTACGACATTCCCTTCCACCACATCCCGGTGACCCGGGACGACAAGCCCGCGGCCGAGGCACGGCTGCTGGAGCTGGTCCGCGAACTGCGCGTGGACCTGGTGGTGCTGGCCCGCTACATGCAGGTCCTCTCGGACGACCTGTGCAAGCAGCTCGAAGGCCGCGCGATCAACATCCACCACTCCTTCCTCCCCAGTTTCAAGGGCGCCCGACCGTACGTGCAGGCCTACGACCGCGGGGTGAAGCTCGTCGGCGCGACCGCGCACTACGTGACACCGGACCTGGACGAGGGACAGATCATCGAGCAGGACGTGGTCCGGGTGGACCACTCGCTCGACCCCGGGGAACTGGTGACGGTCGGCCGGGACGTCGAGGCCCAGGTCCTCGCCCACGCGGTGAAGTGGCACAGCGAGAGCAGGGTGATGGTGGACGGCAACCGCACGGTGGTCTTCCGCTGACGATCCCGCGTCCTCCCGCACCCGCGGGGGTGCGCGCGAGGACGGACGCCGGACGGGCGCACGGGCGCGTCCGGCGTCGTCGCGCCGCCCGCCGCGCGCTCAGCCCGCGAGCCGCTCCAGCAGGGCCCGCCGCCACGCCTCCGTCTCGGCGATCTGGTTGAAGGTGAACAGGTGCAGGCCCGCGACCCCCGCCGAGGGAGCGGTGAGCGCGGCCCCGGCGCGGGCCAGCAGCCGCTCCGGCGCGTAGCCGCCGGGTGCCGCGAACCGCAGGAACCACGCGGGGTGCCGGGTGAGGAAGCGCGTCGACTCCCCCACCCCGATCTTCGTCGCCATCGCCAGCAGCTTGGCCCGCTGCACCGGGCCGGCGACGCCCGCATGAAGGGGCAGGGCGACTCCCCGGCGCCTGATCCGGGCGATCCACTCCCCCAGCACGCGCGCGTCGAAGCACAGGTTGCTCACGATGTACGTGGCGTGCTCGCGCTTGTCCCACATGGCCTGGACGGTGACGTCGTCGTGGATGAGCGGATGACTCTCGGGGTATCCGGTCACCCCGACGCGGGCGAAGGGCGCGCCCAGCTCGCCCAGGGTCCGCAGCACCGGCAGCGCGCCCGTATAGGGCCCGGCGGGCGGGTCCGCGTCCCCGGCGGGCAGGAAGACGTCGTCCACCCCCGCCTCGCGGAGGCGGTCGACGACCTCCTTCAGATGCGCTTCGCCGCGCAGCAGCCGTGCGGGCACGTGCGGGACGACCCGGTAGCCGTGCGTCGACAGCCGGGCGGCGAGGTCGAGGGTGGGTTCCAGGCCCTTGACCGGCGACGCCGTCACGGTGACGACGACGTCCCGTGGCACGTGGGCGAGGACCTTGTCCTCGGTCGCCCTCGCGGGCAGCACCTCGTAGCGGACGCTGCCCAGCAGCGTCGCGAGTCCGGGGGCGCCCAAGGTCTACCCGGCCTGCTTCTGGGTGTCCTGGTGCCGGTAGTACGCGGCCTTCGAGGGGGCCAGGGGCTGCTTCCCGAGGATCAGGTCGGCCGCCTTCTCCGCGATCATCATCACGGGCGCGTAGATGTTGCCGTTGGTGACGTACGGCATCACCGAGGCGTCCACCACCCGCAGGCCCTCGACGCCGTGCACGCGCATGCTGGCGGGGTCGACGACGGCCATCTCGTCGGTTCCCATCTTGCAGGTGCAGGACGGGTGCAGCGCGGTCTCGCCCTCCTCGGCGACCCAGGCGAGGATCTCCTCGTCGCTGTCCACGGACGGGCCGGGCGAGACCTCACCCGCGTTGTAGGGGGCGAGCGCGGGCTGGTTGAGCAGCTTGCGGGCCACCCGGATCGCCTCCACCCACTCACGGCGGTCCTGCTCGGTGGAGAGGTAGTTGAAGCGCAGCGCCGGGTGCTCGGCCGGGTCCTTGCTCCTGATCTTCACCGAGCCGACGGCGTCGGAGTACATCGGTCCCACGTGCACCTGGTAGCCGTGGCCGCCGGCCGGGGAGGAGCCGTCGTAGCGGACGGCGACGGGCAGGAAGTGGAACATCAGGTTGGGGTAGGCGACGTCCTCGTTGCTGCGCGCGAACCCGCCTGCCTCGAAGTGGTTCGTGGCGGCCGGCCCCTTGCGGAAGAGCCACTGGAGCCCGATGAACGGGGCGCGCCACTTCGCCATGTACGGCTGCATGGAGACCGGCCGGCGGCACGCGTACTGGACGTAGACCTCCAGGTGGTCCTGGAGGTTCTCGCCGACGCCCGGCAGGTCGTGGACGACGTCGATGCCGAGGGCGCGCAGTTCCTCGGCGTTGCCGACCCCGGAGAGCTGGAGCAGTTGCGGGGAGTTGATCGCGCCTCCGCAGAGGATGACCTCCCCGGCGCGCACCCGGCTCAGCGGTCCCTTGCCGCGCCGGTACTCGACGCCGACGGCCCGCTTGCCCTCGAAGAGGACGCGCGTGACCAGGGACCTGGTCCTGACGGTGAGGTTGGGACGCTTCCTGACCGGCTTGAGATAGGCCTTCGAGGCCGACAGGCGCCGTCCGCGGTGGACGTTGCGGTCGAACCGGGCGAAGCCCTCCTGCCGGAAGCCGTTGACGTCGTCGGTGGGCGCGTATCCGGCTTCCTCGGTGGCCTGGAGGAAGGCGCCGAAGAGCGGGTTGGTCGCCGGGCCGCGTTCGAGGACGAGCGGGCCGTCGTGGCCGCGGAACTCGTCGTCGGGGTCGGCCGCGAGACAGTTCTCCATGCGCCGGAAGTACGGCAGGCAGTGCGCGTAGTCCCAGTTCTCCATGCCGGGGTCGGCCGCCCAGCGCTCGTAGTCCATGGGGTTGCCGCGCTGGAAGATCATGCCGTTGATGCTGCTGGAGCCGCCCAGCACCTTGCCGCGCGCGTGGTAGACGCGGCGGCCGCCCATGTGGGGCTCGGGCTCGGACTCGTACTTCCAGTCGTAGAACCGGCTGCCGATCGGGTAGGTCAGCGCCGCGGGCATGTGGATGAAGACGTCCCACGGGTAGTCGGGCCGGCCGGCCTCCAGCACCAGGACCCGGTTGGCCGGGTCGGCGGAGAGCCTGTTCGCCAGCGCACTGCCGGCCGAACCGCCGCCGACGATGACGAAGTCGTATTGCAGGGGAGCCATGGTGCCTCGTCTCGCTCGCGCCGTAGATACGCGAGGCATCGTAATACCGGCATCGCCATACGCACCAGGTTGCGAACGGCGCAACTTGCCAGCTCTTCGGAGCGGGTCCTTGCTTGCCGCGCTGTTGTTTACTACGCGTATAGTTTTGTTGTGAGCAACCACAGCCAAGACACCGAAGCATCGAGTCCCCAGGCCGGCGGAGTGCAGTCGGTCGACCGCGCCATCAGCGTCCTCGAGATCCTGGCCCAGCGCGGCGAGGCGGGCGTCAGCGAGGTCGCCGCCGAGATCGACGTTCACAAGTCCACCGCGTTCCGGCTGCTCGGCGCGCTGGAGGCCCGCGGTCTGGTGGAGCAGGCGGGCGAGCGCGGCAAATACCGGCTCGGTTTCGGCATCGTGCGCCTGGCCGGCGCGGTCACCGGACGGATCGACATCACCCAGCAGGGCCGCCCGGTCTGCGAGCGGCTCGCCGAGGAGATCGGCGAGACCGTCAACATCGCGGTCATGCAGGAGCACTACGCGATCAACCTGTACGAGGTGCGCGGCCCCGGCGCCGTCACCGCGCACAACTGGGTCGGCGAGCTGACCCCGCTGCACGCCACCTCCAGCGGCAAGGTCCTGCTGGCCCACCTGCCCGCCAAGGAGCGCGCGGCACTGCTGACCGAGGCCGGGATGAAGAAGGTCACCCCGCACACCATCACCGCGAAGACGAAGCTCGAGAAGAACCTCGCGGAGGCACGGGAGCGCGGCTACGCGTGGACCCTGGAGGAGCTGGAGATCGGCCTGCACGCGATGGCCGCCCCGGTCCGCAACCGCGACGGCGAGGTCATCGCGGCGCTCAGCGCGTCGGGCCCCGCCTACCGCTTCACCGAGCAGCGTCTGCACGAGCTCTCCCCGGTGCTGCTCAAGGGCGCCGAGGAGATCAGTCACCGGATGGGCTTCCTGGGCTGACCCCTACCGCGGGCCGCCGCCCAGCCGCTCGTTCACCCAGTCGTGGAACGCGCCGATGTGGTGCTCGCTGGGCACCAGCACACCGCCCTTGGCGTACATGCGGGAGCTCATCCCGGGCTGGGTGCGCTCGCAGGCGTCGAAGTCCTGGCGGTTGACCCGGTCGAAGAGCTCCACGGACCGGCTGACGTCCTTTCCGCTCTCCACGACGTGCGGGAGGTAGAGCCAGTCGCACTCGACGACCGTGCGGTCGACGGCCACCGGATACATCCGGTGGAAGATCACGTGGTCGGGGACGAGGTTGATGAACACCTGCGGTTTCACGGTGATCGCGTAGTAACGGCGGTCCTGGTCCTGCGCCACCCCGGGGATGCGGTCCAGCCCTTCGGAGCCGTCGACGGTGAAGCCCTCGACGCCCTCGCCGAACTCCGCGCCGTGGCCGACGTAGTACTGGGCGGCGTAGCCGTCGGCGAACTCGGGGAGCACCTCGGTGAGTTCGGGGTGGATGGTGGCGCAGTGGTAGCACTCCATGAAGTTCTCGATGATGAGCTTCCAGTTCGCCCGGACGTCGTAGACGATCCGCCGGCCGACGGAGAGGTGGTCGATGTCGTAGTGCTCGATCGACTCCACGTCACCGAGGCGTCCGACGACCTCGCCGACGACGTCCTCCTCGAAGGAGGGCGGGTTCTCCGCCAGGCACACCCAGACGTAGCCGAGCCATTCGCGGACGGCGACGCTCACCAGGCCGTACTCGGTGCGTCCGACGTCGGGCATCTTGGTGAGGTTCGGCGCGGCGACCAGCTTGCCGTTCAGGTCGTACGTCCAGGCGTGGTACGGGCACTGGAAGGCGCGCTTGACCTCGCCGGCCTCCTCGGTGCAGAGCTTGGCACCGCGGTGCCGGCACACGTTGAAGTAGGCCCGGACCGAGTGGTCGCGCGCACGGGTGAGCAGGATGCTCTCGCGTCCCACGTCGACCGTGCGGAAGGCGCCGGGCCTGGCCAGTTCCGAGGCGCGCGCCACGCAGAACCACATGGTCTCGAAGATGTGCTCCTGCTCCTGGGCGAAGACCGCCGGGTCCGTGTAGGAGGAGCCGGGCAGGGTGGCGATCAGGCTGTCCGGCAGACCGGTCGAGGTCACGATGCACTCCTCGGAAGACGTCGTGGAGGGGGCGGCGCTGCGCGCCGTACGCGTACGCAGCAGGCTTGCGGAGCGCCCCGAGGGGGCGCGGGGAACTGCGTGGCCGGCGCCATGGGCGCCGCGGACGGACGACGGCGCGTCACGACTGACGCGGCGGAGCGCTCAACTGCTTGCGCCAGCGTGTGAACGACCGGGGCTGGTTCATCCCGAGCACGGCGACCGGCCGGCCCGCGCGCCGGTAGACGGCGAGGACGTCCCGGCCGTCCGGGGAGCCTTCCTCGACGGTGACGCTGTCGGCGCCGCCCGCGTGCCCGGCGAACTGGATCTTCACGCCGTACTGGTCGGACCAGAAGTACGGCGGTCTCGGCACACCCGGTTCCACCGCCCCGCCCGCCAGCAGGGTGGCGACGGCGGCATCGGGTCGCTCCCGGGCCCCCGTCCAGTGCTCGACACGGCGGTGGGCGCCCGCGCGGGGGTCGTACCAGTTGGCGCAGTCGCCGACCGCCACCACCCCGGCGAGGCCGGTGCGGCCGTCGGCACCGCAGGTGACGCCGTTGTCGAGTGCGAGGCCCGAGCCTTCGAGCCACTCCACGCACGGGCGCGCCCCCACGCCGACGACGACGATGTCGGCCGGGATGCTGCGCCCGTCCTCGAGGTGGACCGCGTCCACCCTGCTCTCGCCGCCGATCCCCTTGACGCCCACACCGCACAGCAGCCGGACGCCGTGGTCGGCGTGCAGGGCGGAGACGAGGCCGCCCATGGTCGCGCCGAGCGGTGCGGCGAGCGGGGTCGGGGCGACCTCGACGACCGTCACCTCCAGGCCGAGCGCGCGGGCGGTGGAGGCGACCTCGGCGCCGATGAAGCCGCCGCCGATCACCACCAGCCGTCCGCCGCGGGCCAGTTCGTCACGCAGGGCGCGGGCGTCGTCCAGGGTGCGCAGGCTGTGCACGCCGGCAAGGCCCTCGGTGCCCGGCAGGGTGCGTGCCGCGGCACCGGTCGCGATGACGAGGCCTTCGGTGCGGACCTCGCGTCCGTCGGCGAGCCGCACGGCGCGCCGGGCGCGGTCCAGTCCGGTGGCCCGGGCGCCGAGCAGCCACTCCGCCCGCAGGTCCTCGTCGTCGGCCTCCAGGGAGAGGTCCGCCTCGCCGAGCGTGCCGGCCAGGAACTCCTTGGACAGCGGGGGCCTGTCGTAGGGGCGGTGCGTCTCGTCGCCGATGACGACCAGCCGCCCGTCGTAGCCCCGCCCGCGCAGCGAGCGCGCCGCCGACAGTCCGGCGAGCGAGGCGCCCACCACGGCGACGGTCCTCACGCGGGTCCCCCGGCGAGCCGGGACGCGACGCACGGCGGCAGGTTGGGGGCGTCCGTGGACACCCGCACGTAGATCATGCCGTCCTCGACCAGGACCCCGTGGGTCCGCACCGGGCGCTTGGCCGGCGGCGCGTCGACGGCGCCGGTCCGCAGGTCGAACTTCGAGGCGTGCAGCGGGCATTCCACCTCGCAGCCCTCCAGCCAGCCGTCCGCGAGGGAGGCGTCCTGGTGGGTGCAGGTGTCGTCGATGGCGAAGACCTCGCCGTCGTCGGTGTGGAACACCGAGACCGGTGGGTCGATGTCGAGCCTGAAGGCCTCACCTCGCGGCAGGTCCGCGAGACGGCACACGGGAATCATCATGACACCTCGGTGCGTATAACGAAACGGATTGCGGTAAGCGCAACATCAGTCTGGAGTCGGCCCGAATCCTTGTCAAGGAGTTCACAGGCCGGGAGAACCCGGCATCCGAAGTTGCTCCTCACGCAACACCGCGCACTATAGGAAACATGACGGAGGTACGGCGGGACCGTTCACGGACCGCGCGCGCATGAAGACGGCCCGCCTCGCCGTCCGGCGAACGGACGGCGGGACGGGCGCGCGGGCCTCGGTGCGCGGGGCGGTCAGAAGCCCCGGTCGATCCACTCCTGAAGGTGCGGGGCCTCGGCGGCGACGGTGGTGGTGTCCCCGTGGCCGGTGTGCACGACGGTGTCGCCCGGCAGGGTCAGCAGCCGGTCGCGGATCGAGTCGACGAGGGTCGGGAAGTCGCTGTACGACCTTCCCGTCGCCCCCGGTCCGCCCGCGAAGAGCGTGTCGCCGCCGAAGACGGCCGACAGGGCCGGCGCGTACAGGCAGACCGCGCCCGGGGCGTGCCCGGGAGTGTGCAGCACGGTCAGTTCGACACCCGCGACCGCGAGGACCCAGCCGTCGGCCAGTTCACCGTCGGGCATCCGGTCCGGATGGGTCTGTTTCCACAACGGCAGGTCGTCCGGATGGAGGAGGATCGGTGCACCGGTGCGCGCCGCGAGTTCGGGGGCCGCGTCGATGTGGTCGTTGTGGGCGTGGGTGCACACGACGGCGCGCAGGGTACGTCCGCCGAGGGCCTCGGCGATGGCCTGCGCGTCGTGGGCGGCGTCGATGACGATGGCCTCGTGGTCGTCGCCGACGATCCACACGTTGTTGTCGACGTCCCAGGTACCCCCGTCGAGACTGAACTGCCCCGAGGTCACCAGGCGTTCGATACGGGCGGCCGTCACAGGACCACCACCGAGCGCAGCACGTCGCCGTGGTGCATCCGCTCGAAGGCCTTCTCCACCTCGTCCAGCGCGATCGTCTCCGTGACGAACGCCCCGAGATCCAGCCGGCCCTGCAGATGCAGATCGATCAGCATCGGGAAGTCCCGCGAGGGCAGACAGTCGCCGTACCAGGACGACTTCAGCGCACCCCCACGCCCGAAGACGTCCAGCAACGGCAGCTCCAGCTTCATCTCCGGCGTCGGAACACCCACCAGCACCACCGTGCCCGCCAGATCACGCGCATAGAAGGCCTGCCGGTACGTCTCCGGCCGGCCCACCGCCTCGATCACCACATCGGCACCGAAACCCCCGGTCAGCTCCCGGATCGCCTCCACCGGATCACTCTCCTTCGAGTTCACCGTGTGCGTCGCACCCATCCCGGCGGCCGTCCGCAGCTTGCGGTCGTCGATGTCGACGGCAATGATCTTCGCCGCACCGGCGAGCCGCGCACCCACCACCGCCGCGTCACCGACCCCGCCACAGCCGATGACGGCCACACTGTCACCACGCCCCACACCGCCCGTGTTGATCGCCGCACCGATACCGGCCATCACCCCGCACCCCAGCAGCCCCGCCACCGCAGCCGACACCGACGCATCGACCTTCGTGCACTGCCCCGCCGCCACCAGCGTCTTCTCCGCGAACGCCCCGATCCCCAGCGCCGGCGACAGCTCCGTGCCGTCCAGCAGCGTCATCCGCTGCTTCGCGTTGTGCGTGTCGAAGCAGTACCAAGGACGCCCCCGCAGACACGCCCGGCACCGACCGCACACCGCCCGCCAGTTCAAGATCACGAAATCGCCCGGCGCCACATCCGTGACACCCTCCCCCACCGACTCCACGACACCCGCCGCCTCATGCCCCAGCAGAAACGGGAACTCGTCGTTGATCCCGCCCTGCCGGTAGTGCAGATCGGTGTGGCAGACCCCGCAGGCCTGCACCTTCACGAGCGCCTCGCCCGGGCCGGGATCAGGCACGACGATCGTTTCCAGGCTGACGGGGGCGCCTTTGCCGCGTGCGACGACCGCACGGACCTGGTGAGCCATGACCACTCCTCGGCTGGTACGAGACCTGAGTCGGTGTTGCTTAGTGCGGCACGCTTTCCTTGTGCCGCAACAAAGCATCCTGGAGCACCGAACCGGGGTCAAGGTCGGGGAGCCCACCGGTGCAGCTCCCCCGCCGCCGTCACCCCGACCGTCGTGCCCGGCGGCCCGGTGTCACGCATGCGGACCGCAAGGAGCGGGGCGAGTGTTCGGCAGGCTGCTCGTCGCATGCTTCGTCAGGCAGGTGACGTGACCGACCTTCAGAACCGACCCGACACCGCTGGTGGCCTCATGATCTCCCGAACGACGTCCTCCGTCTCCGGCGCCGTGCAGGTGTCGCCGTTCCTCGCGCCCAGCCGGGGCGGCCTCTACCGGCGCAGGCGGACCTCCCGGCCGGGCGAGGTGAACCTGAAGAGCACCGGCCTGCTGGACCCCCGCGCGGCGGCGCTGCACCGGCGGACGCTCCAGGCCCTGGACCCCGTCGACGTACTGACCTATCCGGTGCTCGGAGGTGTGTACACCACACTCGCCGCGCGCATGGGAGTCGCCCCCGAGAGCCTCGTACTGACGGCCGGCAGCGATCCGGGGCTCGGTCTGCTCGTCCGGGCCTTTCCCACGGCGACGCGGATCGTCACGCACCACCCCACCTATCAGGGCTGGGACAAGTTCGCGCATCTCGGCAACTGCCGGATCGACGGGGTGCCGCCGGACCCGGGCACGGGCCGGTTCGTCCTGGCGGACCTCGGGACCCGGCTGGAGCAGGGACCGCCCGCCTTCGTCGTGGTGACCCAGCCGCACAGCCTCACCGGCCAGTTCCACGAGGCGGACGAGCTCGCCGCCCTCGCCGACACGGTCACCGGCCGGGGCAGCCTGCTCGTCGTGGACACGGCGTACCTGGCTTTCACCGACGGCGGTGAGGAACTGGTGCGGGACATCATGGGGCGGCCCGGAGTCGTCCGGGTCAACAGCTTCTCCAAGTGCTACGGGCTGTCCGGGGCGAGGATCGGCGTGATCGCGACCGATCCGGAGACGGCGTGCCACCTCTTCGACATCGACGCGGAGGGGTCGGTCTCCGCCACCGCGCTGGCGCTACTGGACGCCTCCTTGCGCCGGCACGACGTCTTCGAGGAGATCTGGGCGGACGTCCGCCGGTTGCGGGGAGACCTGGCCCGGCGGGTGGAGGAGTGCCGCCCGGGATGGCGGGCTCGTCCGAGCGGAGCCAACTTCGTCACCTTCGACGTGCCCGGGGCCGCCGAGGCCGCCGCGGCGACCGCCTTCCTCTACGACCAGGGCTATGTCGTACGGGATCTGTCGGGGCTGCCCAGCCTGCCTGCGGCCGTCCGCATAGCCGTGGCCGACCACCAGGTCGTGGATCGTGTGGTCGAGCTGCTCGGCGGGTGGCGGCACGAGCCGGCCGGCTGACCCGAGGGGCCGGTCGCCGATGTGCCGTGCGGCGTGTACACCGCACGGCACATCGTGTTCTTGTTCACCAGGTGACCGGCAGTTCCCACACGCCGTAGACAAGGCCCTCGCGCTTGAACCGGATACTGTCCCGGTCCACGGCCAGACGCAGATTCGGCAGCCTGCGGTGCAGGGTGCTGTGGACGACCTGGAGCTGCACCCTGGCCAGCGCCTGGCCCAGGCACTGGTGGGCCCCGAAACCGAAGGCCAGGTGCCGTCGCGCGTCTCGCGTGAGATCCAGCCGGTCGGGGTCGGGGAAGGCCGTCTCGTCACGGTTGGCCTCGCTGTTGACGAGGATCACGCCGTCTCCGGCGCGGATGGCCTTGCCCTCCACGTCCAGGTCCGCCAGCGCGACCCGCCCCCGGCCCGTGTGGATGACGGTCAGGAAGCGCAGGAGCTCCTCGACCGCCTGCGCCACGGTCCTGGTGTCGTCGGAGCGGCGCAGCAGCGCCAGCTGATCGGGGTGTTCGAGCAGCGCGAGGGTGCCCAGCGCGATCATGTTGGCCGTCGTCTCGTGCCCCGCGACCAGCAGCAGGGTGCTCATCAGCGTCACGTCCGCCGAGGTGAGCGCGCCGCTGCGCACCTGATGGACGACGAGTTCGGAGAGCAGGTCGTCGCCGGGCTCCGCGTTCTTCGCCTCGACGAGCCGGTCCAGGTACTGGTGCAGGGCGCGCTGGGCAGCGAGCGCGGTGTCCGGCGCGGAACCGCTGTTGATCAGGTTTCGGCTCTGCTGCTGGAAGAACCCGTGGTCCTCGTAGGGCACCCCGAGCAGCTCGCAGATGACCAGCGAGGGCACGGCGAGCGCGAACGACTCCACGAGGTCCACCGGGCGTGGCCCTGCGGCCATCCCGTCTATGAGATCGTCGACGATCCGCTGGATGTGCGGACGCATCGCCTCGATCCGGCGAGCGGTGAAGGGGGCGGTGACCATGCGACGCAGCCGCCCGTGCTCGGGATCGTCGAAGTTGATGAAGCTGCGTCGCTTCGCCGTCCTTCGGGCCTTGAAGGTTTCGCTGATGTGCGGGAAACCGGGCAGCGTGACATCACAGCTCAGCCGGCTGTCGGCGAGCAGCTCGCGCTGCGCGGCGTAGCCGGTCACCAGCCAGGGTGTGCTCCCGTCCCACAAACGCACTTTGGTGACCGCCGACCTGCGGCGTGCTGTACGCAGGGCCGGCGGTGGGTCGAAGGGACACCCCTCGGCCCTGGGCATGGGGTAGTCGGGTATGTCGTCCGGGCTCTCGTCGAAAAGATCTGCGGAAGCTGTCATCACCACGCTCCAGACGTGACATCGGGTATGCGGGAGCGTGTCAGGACCAGCCTGTCACCTCCTTTCCGTCCGTCCGTGGCCACTTGCCGGATCCTTGCCGATCCCCCCGACCGTCGGCGCGCTCGCCGCACCGCAAGAGAGTGGTCCCCACGGGCCGCCGCCTCAGCCGAGCTGGTAGCCGCGCAGGCCGGTGAGCAGGAGGTAGGTGTTCTGGAGGGAGCCCGAGGTGTCACCGAGGGAGCGGTAGATGCCCCACTTCGGGCGTACGCGATCGGCCAGGAAGGTGTCGACGCCCGTCTTCGAGGCGTCGACGACGGTCGAGCCGCCGCTCCTGAGGATCCAGCGCACCGAGCCGGCCGAGCCGTTGCCCACCTTGATCTGGAAGTCGACGTCGGTCCACCGGTCGTGCAGGGGGTCCAGGTCGGTGCGGCCGACGAGGATGTCGTCGATGGCGAGCTTCAGCTCGATGGTCTGCCTGCCGTTCACCCGGCGCAGCGACTGCACCACGATCGGGGAGGTGCCGCTGCCGGGCTGTTTCATCTGCATGATGTGCGTGAAGGTGGTGGTCGCCTTCAGCGAGCTCGGGATGTACATCGAGTAGGTGACCCGCCAGGTCTGTCCCGAGGTCCACTTGAGGTAGTTGCCGCCGCTGCCGTTGCGCAGACCGGTGACCTCCTGCCGCTGCCGGTCGGTGGAGGTGTCGCGGTCGGCGGTGTGCATGTCGAAGCGCCAGTTGTCGCCGGTCGCGTAGATGTGCGGCTGCCCCCCGGGGTGGGAGTCCGCGCGGTCGTCCTCGACGGTCTCGAAGGCGCCGAGGCCGTCGCGGGCGGCCGAGGGCGCCCACTTCTGCTGCCAGGAGGCGGCGTGCGCGGGGCCGGCCGGGCCGGCGACGGTGGCCGCGGCGCCGCCGAGCGCCGCGCCGAGCAGGGTCCTGCGGGATGTGCTCATGACTGACTCACCTCGTTCTGTGTGGGGGATCGCCTTCTGCGTGGGGGATCGCCGCGCGACGCCCTGTTCCCGGAGGGGCGTCCGGAGCGGCTGGTCATCCGATGTCTTCTGAAGGAACGGTTCCGGAGGATTGACCGTCCCAGGGTTCCTCGCTCATGGGCCGAGCTCGCTTTCACGGGGGCGTCGAGCGCGTGACGTGCGGGGATGTCCCACGGGAACGCTGGGCGTTCACATCTGTGCACCAGGTTCACGGTGTGGGTCGGGGTGCGAGCAACAGAGTCCTCGCCAGGCCCCGTGCGGTCAATGGTCCGGACCGATGAGGTCGGATCCGTTTCAGGCCAATTCCCTTTTGCCTCAGAGGGCTTGACGGGGACACCGCCCAGGGGTCACGTTGTACCGCACCCCGTAAGGAAACTTTCCTAACAGAAGGGTCCCCCCACCGTGCGCTCTCGAACACTGACCCTCACCGCGGCCGCGGGCGCCGCGCTCCTCGCCTCCGCCGTCCTCCCCGCGAACGCCTCCGGCCTCACCCGGGGTGCGGCCGCCGCGGGCCCCGCCGCGACCCAGGAGGGCTCCGTCAGCGCGGCCGACCTGCTCGCCAAGGTCACGTCCTGCTCGCAGATATCGAGCGGCAAGTACAAGACGGACGACGAGACCTCGGCCACCGTCCCGGTCTGCGGGAAGAACGGCGCGGTCTTCTGGAAGGCCGACATGGACATCGACTGCGACGGCCAGCGGACGTCCAAGTGCAGCGAGTCCACCGACCCCTGGTACCAGGACGACACGGCGTTCCACCAGTCCGACGGAAAGCCCCTGCGCGCCGACACCCTCCCCTACGTCGTCGTGCCGAGCTCCAGCTCGATCTGGAACTACGGCTCGGCCGGCATCAAGGGCGGCGGGGTCGTCGCCGTGATCTACCAGAACAAGGTGGAGTACGCGGTCGTCGGCGACACCGGGCCCACGAAGATCATCGGTGAGGCTTCGTACGCCACGGCCAAGGCGCTCGGGATCGATCCGGACCCGGAGAACGGCGGCACGGACTCCGGGGTCACCTACATCCTGTTCAAGAACTCCCAGGTGTCCCCCATCGAGAGCCACAGCGCGGCGGTGAGCCTCGGCGACCGGCTGGCCCAGACGTTCATCCGCGACAACTAGCGGGCCGGCGACCGTCGACGGCCCCGTGTCCGGTGGGCGTGGACCGGGCCCACCGGACCGAGAGCCGTGTCGTGGCGGAGGTGGTGCCGGGGCGGCGCCGTCCCGGCGGGGACGTCAGCCGTCGACCGGCTCGTAGGTGAACCAGTCGAAGTGCACCGCGCCGTCACCGGCGAACATGCCGATCACCCGGCCGGTGAAACCTCCCGCCACCTCCGTCGAGAGGTACTTGCCGTCCAGGGAAGCGAGTTCGACCACCGTTCCGTCCGGCTCCTCCATGCCGAGCGTGACGGTGTCGGGGCCGGTTCGCGCGTCGGTCAGCTCGCGGACGGCGGCCACCTCGATGCGCAGCACCAGGGGGCCGGGTGCCGCCGGGCGGGACGCGACGACCGTGCTCAGCGGACCGATACGGGCCAGCACCCGCACCTCGCCGGACGAGACCTCGACGTCGTAGTGATGCTGCTCGTCGAGACGGACGGCCAGGCCGCCGCGGCCGTCCGCCACGTCGACGAGGGCCCGCACCCGGCACGACCCGTGCTGCTGCCGCCGGCCGAGGAACGTCACGTCCGTCTCGTCGAGCGATCCGCCCCGCGCCCGCAGGGTGAGCCAGCCGGGCCTCTCCTTGGTGCCGCACGCCTCCGGCGGCCGGTGCCGCAGCGAGATCCAGTGCGGGGCGAGCTCGTTCAGGTCGAAGTCGTCGCGGTCCGGCACGGCGACCCCGGGCACCAGCGGCCACGGCGGCGCGGGCATCGACGCCGACAGTTCGCCCACGACCGGCCAGCCGTCGACCCAGTCGACCGGGACCAGGAACGTCTCCCGGCCCAGGACGTGCCACCCCGGGGTCCCCCCGCCGGGCCGCACACCGAGCAGCACCATCCACCACGAGCCGTCGGGCCCCTGCACCAGGTCCGCGTGGCCGGTGTTCTGGATCGGGTGGTCGGTGCCCCGGTGGGTCAGGACCGGGTTGTCCGGGCACGGCTCGAACGGGCCCGTGGGGGTGCGGCCGCGCGCGATCGAGACACCGTGGCAGCGTTCGGTGCCGCCTTCGGCGATGAGCAGGTACCAGTAGTCGCCGATGCGGTAGAGGTGCGGTGCTTCCGGGGCCTTGGCGCCGGGGGCGCCGGACCAGAGCCGACGGGAAGGGCCGGACGTCTCCCCGGTGTACGGGTCGATACGGATCTGGCCGACTCCGGCGGTGGTGCACCAGCAGGTGCCGTCCTCGTCCCAGGCCAGGTCGGGGTCGATGCCCTGGACGCCCGGCAGCCTGACGGGGTCGGACCAGGGGCCTGCCGGGTCGGTGGCCGTGAACAGCAGGTTGCCGTCCCCGCTGACGTTGGTGACGATCAGCCAGAACCGCCCGTCGTGATGGCGCAGGGTGGGGGCGTAGATGCCTCCCGAGGAGGGTGAGTCGAGCGGCAGGCGCAGCTGTTCCGGCCGGTCCAGCACGTTCCCGATCTGCGTCCAGTGCACCAGGTCCCGGCTGTGGAAGACCGGCACGCCCGGGAAGTACTCGAAACTGGAGCAGACCAGGTAGTAGTCCTCACCGACCCGGCAGACGGACGGGTCGGGATAGAAACCCGGGATCACCGGATTGCGGACGGTGCTGCGCTGTTCGGGGTTGCTCGACACCCTCATCGGGTCCTTTCACTGGTGTGCGCGTGCGGAACCCGCCCGCCGGGCCGGGAGGTCCGGTTCAGCGGGCGGGGCGGAGCTGGACGACCACGACGGAGTAGGCGGGAACGGTCTGACGGGTGGCGGTGCCCGTCGTCGTGGAGCCGATGGACGTGGCGTTCTTCCGGTAGGAGAAGACCGCCGGGGTGGCCGGGGAGGGAGTGAAGCCGGCGTACGACAGGGTGACGGTCGCGTCGGCGGCGGGATCCTTGTTGACGAGCATGACGGCGAGGTCACCGCCGGCCCGCCGGACGGCGTGCGCGGACACGGCCGGGGTCGATCCGGCGGCCCGGACCAGCACGTCGCCCGGTGCGCCCAGCTTGGTGATCATCCGGGTGCCCCAGTAGGGCGGGAAGGGCGTGTCGAGCGCCGGTTCGCAGGAGGCTCCGCTGGACAGGATGCCGCCGTCGTCGTAGTCCTTGGCCCCCTCGACCGTGGTCACGTGCGTGCAGTCGGTGCCGTTGTGCAGGTTCCACCAGTCGACGGTGAACGCGCCGTTCTCCATCCAGGTCAGGTACTCGTCCGGCGCGAACAGGCCGTTCGGGGAGGTGTTCTTGTAGGCGTTGGCGTTGACCTCGGTGACCGCGATGCCCACGTTCGGCGCGTTGCCGCCCGCGTACCGGTCGATCAGCGAGCGCAGGGTGGCCGCCATGCCCGGGATCTCCGCCTGGGGTTTGCCGAGCAGGTCCGCCTGGCTGTTGCCGATCGGGTAGTGGTGCACGACCACGAAGTCGATCTTCGCTCCGGCGATCGAGAGGACCGTGTGGTTCCAGTCCGCCGGGTCACCGGTGCCCGTGATGCCGTCGGGCCAGGCACCCGGGGTGGTGAGCACCGCTCCGATGCGGATCGACGCGTCGACGGCCTTCATGGCGGCGGCGTACCGGACGAGGTTCGTCGCGTACGTCGTGGCGGTCTTGCTCGCGTGGTGATCCGTCTCCCAGGTGGCGCCGTAGAGACCGTTGCCGTAGACCTCGTTGCCGATCTCCCAGTACTTCACCCCGTAGCCCTTGGTCACGTTGGCGTACCGGACCCAGTCCGCGGCCTCCTCGGGCGTGCCCGAACCGTAGTTGGCGGTGATGATCGGCTGCGCTCCGACGGTGCGTACCGTGCCCATGAAGGCGTCGAACTCCGTGCCCGGTGCGACGTAGCCGCCTTCGACGGTGTGCGTCTGCCAGTGGTAGCCGTCGGCGTAGCTGCCGCCCGGGTAGCGGACAGCCCCGGTGCCCGCGTCCTTCAACAGGCCGGGGACGGAGGAGTGGTTCATGTTGCCGTCGTAGACCGCGACGTTCATGCCCACTCCGGTCGCCGGGACCGTCGCCAGGGCGCGGCCCGCGTCGACCGACACCGAGGCGCTGACCGCGGTGGGAGTGATCGGAGCGACGGGAGCGGCCACCGCCGACGACGGGACCGCGATGCCCGGACCTGCCAGGGCGAGTACCAGCGCCGCGGCCGGGCCGGCCGATCGGGCGCGTGACCAGAGTGCCGGCCTCCGCATGAGCTCCTCCTGGGGGACGTGAGCGAGGCGGATGGAACGAGGACGGCGTTCATGGTCCGCGCGGCTGCGGAGTATCACCAGCCTCCTCGCGCTTGCGAAACTTTCGTTCACTCATGGCAGATAGTTTCCGGAGGAGGTTATCGAGGGGCGTCGGGGCGGTCAACGGGCGGAGGGCACGGCGGCGCGGCGGGATGGTGACTGTCCCGCCTGTGCGGCCGACACCCGACCTGGTGCCGATGCCGGCGCCGGTGCGGGCGTCCGGCGCGGTACGGGCTCCGCCCGCAGCCAGGACGCGGTCCGCGGCCGTCGGAACGGCCGCGGGCGAGGCGGCTGCGGGCCGAACGGCCGCCGGGCTGAAGGGCTGTTGACCCGGCCTCCCGGTGCCGGGGCCCGGGACGCCGGTGGGTCAGTCCTTGGGCGGGGCGGTGCTGCCCCGGACCGTGAGCGTGGTCGCGATCTCCAGGCCCACCTGGGGCGCGGCCTCGCCCCGCCCCAGCGTGAGCGCCAGCTCGGTGGCGGCCACGGCCATCTCGGTCAGGGGCTGGTGGACGGTGGTCAGCGGCGGATCGACCCAGGCCACGACCGGCAGGTCGTCGAAGCCCACGACGCTCAGGTCGTCGGGGATCCGCAGCCCGGCCTCGCGGGCCGCCTGGTAGACGCCCAGCGCCTGGAGGTCGTTGGCGGCGAAGATCGCGGTGGGGCGTTCCGGCAGCGCGAGCAGGGCCCTGGCGGCCGTGCACCCGTCCTCGTGGGTGAGCGCGGCGTGCACGACGAGGGCGGGGTCGGCCGGGAGGCCGGCGGCCTGGAGGGCGGAGCGGTACCCGTGCAGCCGGGCGCAGCAGTACAGCTGGTCCTCGGGGCCGCCGATCATGGCGATGCGCCGGTGACCGAGTTCGGTGAGGTGGCGGGTCGCGGCCCGACCGCCGGACCAGTTGGTGGCGCCCACGAACGGGACGTCGTCGGGCAGTTCCGTGGCCGGGTCGAAGACGACGAACGGGATCCCCTTCGCCCTCAGTTGCTCGCGCTCGGCCTCGGAGAGCTGGGCCACGGACAGCACGCAGTTGGGGCGCCTGGACACGGTGTCGTCCCAGGTGGGCTCGCCGGTGTCGTGCAGCCCGAACTCGGAGACCATGAGACCGACGCGATGCCGGCGGGCCACCCGCTCCACGCCGCGGATGATCTCGATCGCCCACATGTGCTCGAGTTCGCGGAACACGAGTTCCACGACGTTGTTCCGGTTGGCGCCCGACGGTTTGCGGTAGCCGTACTCGTTGACCAGGGCCTCGACCCGGGCGCGGGTGTCCGCGGAGACCCCCGACTTGCCGTTGATCACCTTGGACACGGTCGGGACGGAGACGCCCGCCGATTCGGCGATGTAGGCGATGGTCACCGGCCGGGACGTGTCGCCGCGCTCCTTGCCGTCGCCGTCCGCCGGATCCACCGGCCCGCCCGCTGCGCTGTCCGCCAAGGTCGCCTTCCCGAGGGTGTGACCGCTCCCTCCGGGCGCGGTTGCCGCGACGGTCGGGTGAGCCGGGTCGTGTGGGTGTACCCCGGCCATTCTGGCATCTCCCGCCGTCGGACCTGTGGCCCCGGGCACTTCCGCGTGTTAATTTCTCCGCCGCACGGCACGAAACTTTCCTCAGCTCCCGGTCATGACACGGCCACGACCAGGCCGGCCCGACCACCATGTGCCGGGCGCGTCCGGCGGGGACCCGCCCGGGTCCGCGCCGCCCCCGACCGGAAGGTGCACGCGATGACGACGAGACCGCCCCGGTTACACCCAGGACGACGCCGGTCCTCCCGTTCCGTGTCCAGACCCGCCGCGTTGCTCCTGGCGTTCGTCCTGCTGGCGCTGCTGCCCACCACCGCGCGGGCCGACGATCCGCCCGTGCCGCCGCCGAGCGCCCCGGCCGCCCGCAGCACGGTGGCGGCCATGCAGCCCGGCTGGAACCTCGGGAACACCTACGACGCCATCCCCGACGAGACGTCCTGGGGCAACCCGCCCGTGACCAGAGCGCTGTTCAAGAAGGTGCGGTCCCAGGGGTTCAAGAGCATCCGGCTGCCCGTCACCTGGGGCATCCACCAGGGCGCCGCCCCCGCCTACGCCACCGACCCGGCCTGGACGGCGAAGGTCCGCCGGGTCGCCGACATGGCGCTGGACGAAGGCCTGTACGTCCTGCTGAACATGCACCACGACTCGTGGATGTGGGTCAACACCCTCTCCGCGGACCACGACACCGTGCTCGCCCGCTACCGCGCCACCTGGACCCAGATCGCCGCCGAGTTCCGCGACGAGTCGCCGAGGCTGCTGTTCGAGAGCGTCAACGAGCCGACCTTCAGCGGCACTTCGGGCGACGAGGAGAACTACCGGCTGCTGGCCGAGCTCAACCGGGTGTTCCACGGGATCGTCCGCGAATCCGGCGGCCGCAACGCGAACCGGCTGCTCGTGCTGCCCACCCTGTACACCAACGCCGACAGCGGCCGGATCGACGCGCTGGCCGCCGAACTCGTCGCCCTGCACGATCCGATGATCGCCACGACGGTCCACTTCTACGGCTGGTGGCCGTTCAGTGTGAACATCGCCGGCTACACACGGTTCGACGCCACCTCGGAGCAGGACCTCACCGACACGTTCGACCGGGTGCACACCGCCTTCGTCTCGCGCGGCATCCCGGTCATCATCGGGGAGTACGCCCTGCTGGCCTACGACCACAACCGGCCGGGCATCATCGAACGGGGCGAGGTGCGCAAGTACTTCGAGTTCCTCGGCGACGCCGCTCGCAGCCGCAGGCTCACCACCATGCTGTGGGACGCCGGTCAGTTCCTGGACCGCGGCACCCTGCGCTGGCGCGACCCGGAGCTGTTCGGCCAGATCAGGTCGAGCTGGACGACCCGCTCGGGAACCGCCTCCAGTGACACGGTGTTCCTCGCCCGGTCGGCTCCGGTCGGCGCCCGGACGCTCACGCTGAACGCCAACGGCACCGACTTCCAGGGCCTGCGGCACGGTTCCCGTGACCTGGTGCGGGGCCGCGACTACACCGTCTCCGGCGACCGGCTCACCCTGACGGCCGAGGCGCTCACCGAGCTGGCGGGCGACCGCGCGTACGGGGTCGACGCGACGATCGAGGCCCGGTTCTCCCGGGGTGTCCCGTGGCGTATCGACGTCATCTCGTACGACGTCCCGGTCCTGTCGGACGCCTCGGGCGACACCGCCGGACTGACCGTCCCGACGCAGTTCCGCGGGGACAGACTCGCCACCATGGAGGCCAGGTACGACGACGGGAGCAACGCGGGCCCGGCGAGCTGGACCGCCTATCAGCAGTGGGACACCGCCTTCACGGCCTACACCGATGACGCCGTCAAGCTGACGCCCGACTTCGTGAAGTCCTTGAAGGACGGCTCCGAGGTCACGCTCACCTTCCACTTCTGGAGCGGCACGTCGGTGACGTACCACGTGGTCAGGTCGGGAGACACCGTGACCGGCACGAGGGCCTGACGCCCGTACCACTTGAAGACGGGCCCGCCCCTCTCGCGCGCCCGTCGCGGGCCGCGCCGCGGCAAAGGGATGCCACGGCGCGGTCGGGTGTCCACGACGAACGGTCTGGCGGGGCCCCGCCGACGGGACCTCCGGCGAGGTCAGGGGCGCGGGGCGCCCGTGCCGTCGAGGCGGAAGACGAGTTCGGCCTCGTCACGCCTGGTGGTGTGCAGGTCCCAGTACAAGGGGGCGATCTGCTCCGGGCGGGCCGCCTCCACACCCGGAACGACGGAGACACCGATCGAGGAGTCGATGCCGACATGGGCCGCCTGGACGCCGTCCCCGGCCAGTTCGCCGTGCAGGTTCACCGCCCAGTTGCGCAGCGCCGCGGCGGCCGCGTTCACGTTCGCGACCCTGGGGTCGGGCCGGAGGGAGCCCGCGCCCGTGGTGTAGAGCAGGGTGCCCGCACCGGCCGCCCGCATCGCGGGCAGGACCGCCTTCGTGGCGGCGAGCGCCCCGTACAGCTGGAAGTTCATCTCGAACTCCACGTGGGACGGTTCGGTCCCGGCCGGAGCGGTCAGGGTGGTGACACCGAACGAGCCCACCGGGGAGTACTCCAGGACGTCGATGCCGCCGAACCTGGCGGACGCGGCGTCGAGCGCGCGGGTGAGACCGGCTCGGTCGAGCACGTCCGCGGGGAAGGCGGCGGCGCCGATGTCCTCGGCGGCGAGCTTGCCGACGAGGGCGTCCAGCTTGACCGGGTCGCGGGAGATCAGGGCGACGTCGTAGCCGTGGGCGCCGAAGGTGCGGGCGATGGCCAGGCCCAGCTGCGGGCCGGCTCCGACGATGGCGATGCTGCTCATGGCAGTCCTTTCGCAGGAAGGGAGAAGAAAGGAAGGATGGAAGGGGTGCGGACGCACGGAGAAGCGATATGGACAGGCCTATCCGTTTCCGGATCCGGAAAGGCCTCTCCGTTTCTCCGGAGCTACCGTACCACCATAAGTGGATAGGTCGATCCGGTTGTTACGATGGCCGGTATGACGCCTGGTTCACCGCACTCCGACGGCTCCGCCGCCCCGTCCCTGCGCAGCGACGCCGAGCGCAACCGGGAGCGGATCGTCGCCGCGGCGCGCCGGGTGTTCGCACGCGACGGTCTGAACGCGTCCATGGCCTCGGTGGCACGTGAGGCGGGCGTGGGCATCGCCACGATCTTCCGGCGCTTCCCCACCAAGGAGGAGCTGGTCGCCGCCGTCTTCGCCGACCGCATGGACGCGTACGCCGACGCGGTCGCCGTCGCCCTGGAGAACCCCGACCCCTGGCAGGGGTTCGTCGGCTACCTCGAGACGGCCTGCGCGATGCAGGCGGCCGACTACGGCTTCGCCGACGTCCTGACCATGACCTTCCCCACCGCCGCGGCGATGGAGAAGCGCCGCGACGAGGCGTACGGGGCGATGGTGGAACTCATCGGCCGCGCCAAGGCGGCGGGCCGCCTCCGGGAGGACTTCGACCCCTCGGACCTGGTCCTGATCCACATGGCCAACGCCGGTGTCATCAACGCCACCGGCGACGCCGCCCCCGACGCCTGGCGGCGGGTCGTCGCCCTGATGATCCAGTCCCTGGAGGCCCCCGCCCGCGGGTCCCTGCCCGCCTCTCCCGAGCACGACGCCCTCGAGCGGGCGATGCGCCGCGCCGGTCCGGCGGACCTCACCTCGCCCCGGCGGGGCGAAGGCACCTGACGGTCACCGCTCTCGTGCACGGGGCCCGTCACCGGCACGCACCGAGGCCGCTGCCCGCGGCGCGGCCGCGGGGCGTCAGCCCTGGGGGCCCCAGGAGCAGGCGGGTGTTCCCCGCACCGGGGCCGGGATCGCGAGCACCGCGCCGGAGGCCGCCGTCGGACGCTGCACTCCGTACCTGGCCGTGGTGACGAGGAGACGGTGGTCGTCGGGGCGCAGGCACACCGACGTGGGGTTCGGGGCGGGCACGGTCACCGTCTCCAGCACGCGGCCGTCGGGGTGGTAACGGCGGACGGCTCCCGCGCCCCACAGCGCGACCCACAGACAGCCCTCCACGTCCACGGCCATCCCGTCGGGGCCGCCCTCGCCCTCCCCGAGCCGGGCGAAGGTCTCCGGGCCGCCGGTGAGGTCGCCCGAGACGGGGTCGACCCGGCAGCGCAGCACGGTGCCGACGGCCGTGTCGGCGAAGTACATGGTCGTGCCGTCCGCGGTGAACGCCGGGCCGTTGGCGATGGTCAGACCGTCCAGGACGCGGACCACCGTTCCGTCGGGGTCCGTGCGGTACAGGGAGCCGGCGCCGGGGGTGGCGTCGTAGGCCATGCTGCCGGCCCAGAAGCGGCCCGCGGGGTCGGCGACGCCGTCGTTCATCCGGCTGGGGACCGGGTTGCGGTCCTCGGGACGGTCCAGCCACTGCGGTGCGCCGTCGTCGGTGAGCAGCGCGATACCGGTCCCCGCGGCGGCGATCCACGCGCCCGGCCGACCGGCCACCGGCGCCACGGCGCCCAACGGCACGTCGAGCCGGGCGAGCTGACGCGGGACCGCGCCGACCGTGCCGGGCAGTTCGAAGAGCCTGCCGCTGAGGATGTCGACGTACACGTACCGGCCGTCGGCCCAGCGACCGCCTTCGGCGAGTTCGTACCCGCCGTCCACGAGGACCGCCGCCGTGGCTGCCGTCGATGTCATGTTCGCTCTCCCGGGTCAGCGGATCGTCGTGCCGTCGGGCTGGTCGAACAGCCCGAGTTCGTCGCGGGTGGGCAGGCCCTCCCAGTCGCCGCGGGTGGCGACGGCGAAGGCCGCGGTGGTGACGGCCCGGTGCAGGCGGGCCCCGGTGTCCGCACCGGTGAGCAGCCCGGACAGGTAGCCCGCCACGAAGGCGTCCCCCGCGCCGACCAGATCGACGGCGTCGACCTCGCGCGCCGCCCGGTCGGTCACCCCGTCCGCGGTGAACACGCTCGCGCCGCGCGCGCCGCGCTTGACGACCACCTCGCCGACCCCCGCGGCCAGGATCTCGTGCACGGCGTCCGTCTCGTCCGCGCCGGGGTGTTCGAGCACCAGCGGCAGCTCGTCCTCGGAGGCGACGAGCAGGTCGGTGCGGGCCAGCAGCGGGCGCAGGGCCGCTCGGGCCCGGTCGGCGGTCCACAGCCGCGAGCGGTGGTTGACGTCGAGGCACACGGTGACGCCGGCCTCGCGGGCGGCGGTGGCGGCGGCCGAGACGGCCTCGGCCGCCGACGGGCCGAGCGCCGGGGTGATGCCGGTGAGGTGCAGGACGCGGGTGCCCGCGGCCAGGGCGGGCAGCACGTCGGCGGGGCGGACCGCGGAACCGGCGGAGCCGGCGCGGTAGTAGCTGACGCGGGTGAGGGTGCCCAGCCGGGGTTCGGTGAGCAGCAGTCCGGTGGGGCGGCCGGTGTCGTCGGTGACCGCGTGAGCGGTGTCGACGCCCTCGGCGCGCAGCGTGCGCAGGACCAGTGCCCCGAGTTCGTCCGCGCCGACCCGGCCGGCCCAGCGCACCCGGTGGCCGAGCCGGGCCAGCCCGATGGCGACGTTGGACTCGGCTCCCGCCACGGACAGACCGAGGCTGCCGCCGAGGCGCAGCGCGCCCTGCGCGCGCAGGGCCGCCATCGTCTCGCCGAAGGTCACCACCTCGGGCGGCGCCTGCGGGCCGGGTGCCGTCACGGGGTCTCCCCCGCGGCCACCGCGCGGAACTCGGCCGCGCGGGAACGGAGCAGGTCCAGGTCCCCGCCCTCGGCCGCGTCCCCGACGAGGGGTGAGCCGACGCCGACGGCGAGCGCGCCCAGGTCCAGGTAGTCACGGGCGGCCCGCGCGTCGACTCCGCCCACGGGCACGACAGGCACCTCGGGGAAGGGGTCGCGCAGGGCCCGCAGATAGCCGGGGCCGCCGAGGGCGCCGGGGAAGAGCTTGATCGCGGCGGCGCCCCGGGCGAGGGCGCGTTCGATCTCGGTCGGGGTCAGGGCGCCCATCAGGACGGGCACGCCGCAGTGCTGGAGCCCGTCGACGAGCGCGGGGGTCACGAGGTAGGACGCACCGGCGTCCACGGCGCGGGCCGCGTCCGCCGCGGAGCGTACGGTGCCGGCGCCGAGGAGCGCACCGGGACCGAGTTCCTCGCGGGCCCGCCTGATCACCGTGAGGGCGTCGGTGGTGGTGAGCGAGACCTCGACGGCCGCGATGCCCTCCTCGGTGAGGGTGCGTACGGTGCGCAGGGCCGCGGCGGGGTCCTTGCCGCGGACGATCGCCAACAGGCGGTGGGCTCGTAGGGATTCCACCAGGTTCATGGGAGCGGGTTCTCCTCGGACAGGGCTCGGGCAGGGGGTGCGGGGGCCGGACGTGCCGCGGTCGCGTGGTGCGGTCACCATTCGGTGAAGGCGCCGTCGGGGCCGCGCCAGACGGGGTTGCGCCAGCGGTGTCCGGTGCGCGCGGCGTGGCGTACGGCCTTCTCGTCGATGTCGACGCCGAGCCCCGGGCGGGAGCCGGCCACGGCGTGTCCGTCCTGGAAGCGGAAGGGTTCGGGGTCCATCACGTACTCCAGCAGGTCGCACTGCCGGTTGTAGTGGATGCCCATGCTCTGTTCCTGGATGAGGAAGTTCGGTACGGAGAAGGCGATCTGGAGGCTCGCGGCCAGGGCGATCGGGCCGAGGGGGCAGTGCGGGGCCAGGGCGACGTCGTAGGTCTCGGCCATGGCAGCGATGCGGCGGACCTCGGAGATGCCGCCGGCGTGCGACAGGTCGGGCTGGGCGACGGCGATGCCGCTGGCCATGACCTCGCGGAAGTCCCAGCGGGAGTAGAGGCGTTCGCCGGTCGCGAGGGGAACGCCGGTGGACTCCACCAGGCTGCGCAGGTGGCCCGAGTGTTCCGGTGAGACGGGTTCCTCGACGAACAGCGGGTGCAGCGGTTCCAGCAGGGGAAGCAGCCTGCGGGCCATGGCGGTGGAGGCCCGGCCGTGGAAGTCGACGGCGACGTCCCGTTCGTCGCCGAGGACTTCGCGGACGGCCGCGACCCGTTCGACGACCTCGGCGGTGCGGGCCGGGGTGTCGATGGCGGCGAGTTCGGCCGAGCCGTTCATCTTGACGGCGGTGAAGCCCGCCTTCATCTGTTCCTCGGCCAGTTCCGCGACGTCGGCGGGACGGTCGCCGCCGATCCAGGCGTACATCCGCACGCGGTCGCGGACGGGGCCGCCGAGCAGGCGGTGCACGGGGACGCCGTAAGTCTTGCCGGCGATGTCCCACAGGGCCTGGTCGATGCCCGCGACGGCGCTGGAGAGGATGGGGCCGCCGCGGTAGAAGCCGCCCTTGGTGAGCACCTGCCAGTGGTCCTCGATACGCAGCGGGTCGCGTCCGACGAGATAGTCGGCGAGTTCGTGGACCGCCGCGCGGACGGTCTCGGCGCGGCCCTCGATCACGGGTTCGCCCCATCCGGTGACGCCCTCGTCGGTGGCGACGCGCAGGAACAGCCAGCGCGGAGCGACCAGGAAGGTCTCGAGTCCGGTTATCTTCAAGGGGTTTCCTCGGGGATCGCGTCGGTCGGGTGGCCGTCGTGCTGCTCCTGCGCCTGGACGGCGGCCAGGTCGTGGGACGCCTGCGCGAGGAGGGACTCGACGGCGGCCACCGCCGCGTCCGGGTCCCCCGCCTCGACCGCCGCCAGCAGGTCCCGGTGCACGGGGATGGAGTCGGAGAAGTGCCGGGCGCCGTGCACGATCCGGTCGCGCACGCGCAGACCCGCCTCGATGACGACCTCCATCCGGCTGAGGAGTTCGTTGTGCGCGGAGTCCAGCAGGGCGCGGTGGAAGGCAAGGTCCGCCTCGACCATCGCGTCGGCGTCGGTGCCCGCGGCTCCCATGGCGTCCAGGGCCCGCCGCATCGCGTCGATGTCCGCCGGGGTGCGGCGGGCCGCGGCGAGCCGGGCCCCGGCGGGTTCCACTATGGCGCGGACCTCGGCGAGGTCCTCCAGGAAGCCGTCGGAGGGAGCACTGCTGCCCTGCCAGCGCAGCAGGTCGCTGTCCAGGAGGTTCCAGTCGGCGCGGGGCCGGATGGTCGTCCCTCGCTTCTGCCGTGATTCGAGGAGGCCCTTGGCCGCGAGGACGCGCAGCGCCTCCCGCACGACGGTCTTGCTGACGCCGAGTTCGGTCTCGAACTTGACCGGGTCCACGACGGACCCCGGGGGGTAGTCGCCGCGGATGATGCGCCGGCCCAGTTCCTCCACCGCCTGGCCGTGCAGCCCCCTACCGGGTTGGGTCACCACGTTCTCCGTTTCCGTGTCGGTCCTGTCCGTCCGTGCCGCGCGGGGTGAACCCCGCTGTGCGCGCCGGTCACGAGGACTCCTTCATGACGCTCCATCCTCCATCGACCACGAGGTTCGCCCCGGTCACATAGGAGGCGTCCTCCGACGCCAGGAAGGCGACGGCGGCGGCGACCTCCTCCGGCCGGCCGAACCGCCCGGCCGCCGTGGCCGCGACGCTGCGGGCCCGTTCCGGCTCGGGGATCCCGTCCCAGGCGGCGGTGAGGATGGGTCCGGGCACCACCGTGTTGACCCGGATCTGCGGACCGTACTCGACGGCGAGCTGCCGTCCCAGCGCGCAGAGCGCGCCCTTGGCGGCGGCGTAGGCGGCGTGGCCAGGCAGGCCGATGACGGCGTGCACCGAGGAGGTGAGGACGACCGAGCCCTTCGCCTCACGCAGCACGGCCGCGAAGGTCTTCATCGCGCGCCAGGCCGGCTTGAGCAGGACGGCCATCTGACCGTCCCATTCGGCCTCGCTCAACTCGTGGGCCGGCTTGTTCAGTTGGGCGAAGGCGTTGCTGTGCAGCACGTCCAGCCGGCCGTGGTGTTCCTCGATGTGGCGGGCCAGGTGTTCCCAGTCGGCGGCCGAGGTCACGTCGCAGCGTACGTACTCCGCGCGGCCTCCCTGTCCGGTGATGGCCGCCGCGACCTCCTTGCCGGCGGTGTCGTCCACGTCCGTGACCACCACCAGGGCCCCCTCGGCCGCGAGCCGGTGAGCCGTGGCCGCGCCGATGCCGTGGGCGGCGCCGGTGATCACCGCCACGCGTCCGCTCATCCTGCGGCATTCCGTCATCGCGTGTGTCTCCCCTCGTGACTGCCTACGCACCCACCATAGCTGTTTCAATTAATTATGAATATATCTTGACGGCGTGACGATGCCGCTCCGAGACTGACCGGCATGCCACAGGCACCTCTGGCACGAAAGCAGGAAGGACCCTCCTCCCATGAGCCGCACCACACCCCGCCGCAGAAGCCGGGGCGCCCTCGCAGTCACCCTTGCCGTCGTCTCCCTCGCCGTCTCCGCCTGCGGGGGTTCGACCGGTTCCAAGGACCCCGCGGTCCAGGCACCCGTCAAGCCCGGTCAGAAGGTCGACCTGCGCTTCTGGTCCTGGGTCCCCGGTGTCGACAAGGCCGTCGACAAGTGGAACGCCACCCACCCGGACATCCACGTGAAACTGGAGAAGATCCCGGCGGGCAGCAGCGGCGGCTACGCGAAGATGCGCGCCGCGCTCAAGAGCGGCAACGCTCCCGACCTGGCACAGGTGGAGTACCAGGAGATCCCCTCGTTCCTGCTGGAGAACGGCCTGGTGAACCTGTCCCCGTACGGCGCGGACAAGGACAAGTCGAAGTTCGTCGACTGGCAGTGGCAGCAGGGGGTCTTCGACTCCGAGGTCTACGCGATCCCCCAGGCGTCCGGTCCGATGGGCCTGTTCTACCGCGCCGACCTCTTCGAGAAGTGGGGCGTCGCGCCGCCCGCGACCTGGGACGAGTTCGCCCGGGCGGCGCAGAAGATCCACGACGCCGACCCGAAGGCCTACATCAGCACCTTCCCCGCCGGCAACTCCGCCTGGTTCACCGCCCTGGCGTGGCAGGCCGGCGCCAAGTGGTTCGGCGTCGACGGGGACACCTGGTCGGTGAACATCGACTCCCCGCAGACCCTCAAGGTCGCCGCCTTCTGGGACGACCTGCGCACCAAGAAGGTCATCAAGACCGAGCCCGACTTCGCCAACGGCTGGTACAAGGACCTCCAGACCGGTGGCATCACCTCATGGGTGAGTGCCCAGTGGGGCGACGCGATCATCAGCGGGAACGCTCCCCGGACCACCGGCAAGTGGGCGGTCGCACCCATGCCGCAGTGGACGAAGGGCGCGAACGTGTCCGCGAACTGGGGAGGTTCCTCCACGGCCGTCCTCAAGGGCGCCAAGCACATCCCCGAGGCCCTGAAGTTCGCCGAATGGCTCAACACCGACCCGGCGAGCGTCGACCTGCTGCTCCAGGGCGGCTACGGCTGGCCCGCTTCGGCCGACGGGTACAAGGGGTCCTCACTGGACAAGCCGTCACCGTTTTTCGGCGGCCAGAAGTACAACGAGGTCTTCGCGCAGGCGGACAAGAGCATCGACAACTCCTGGAAGTGGATACCGACGATCGACGCCACCTACCAGCACCTCAACGACGGCTTCCAGGCGGCGCTGGCCGGCAAGGGGACCTTCGTCTCCGCGGTCAAGCAGGCGCAGCAGCAGACCGTCGAGGACCTGAAGAGGAAGGGCCTGAAGGTCTCCACCGGAAAGTGACCGTCTCCGGAGGGCGCGACGCGGCCACCGCCGGTCCTCCCTCCGGACTCCAGAAAGAACCCTGATGCCCACCCGAGCGCCCCGCCGCCGCAGAAAACTGGCGCCCTTCGCCTTCGTCGCGCCGTTCCTCCTGCTGTTCCTCCTGACCTTCGCCCTCCCCATCGGCTACGCCGTCCACCAGAGCGTCATGGACGTCGAGCACACCGGAGCCCTGGGGCTCGGCGGCAGCCGAACCGTCTTCGTGGGACTGCGCAACTACACCGACGCGTTGTCCGATCACGCCTTCGTGCGCAGCATCGGCCGCGTACTGCTGTTCGCGGCCGTCCAGGTGCCGGTGATGGTCGCCCTGTCCGCCGGGCTCGCACTGCTGCTGGACAGCGCCTCGGCCAGAGGCGTGCGGTTCTTCCGCGCCGCCTACTTCCTGCCGTACGGCGTCCCGGGCGTCATCGCCTCCATCCTGTGGGGCTTCCTCTACGTCCCGGGCGTCAGCCCCCTCGTGGAGGGCATGCGCCACCTGGGGATCTCGGTCGACCTGCTGGGCGGGGACACGGTCCTGTGGTCCATCGCGAACATCGTCACCTGGGAGTTCGCCGGCTACAACGTCCTCGTCCTCGTCGCCCAGTTGCGCACCATTCCGGCCGAACTGTACGAGGCCGCCCGCATCGACGGCGCCGGCGCGTGGGCGACCGTGCGGCACGTCAAACTGCCGCTGCTGCGCCCGGCGCTGATCCTCACGACGGTCTTCACCATCATCGGCACCCTGCAACTCTTCGCGGAACCGCTGGTGCTCAAGCCCGTCTCGTCGAGCATCGACAGTGCCTACACCCCCAACCTCAGCGCCTACAACGAGGCGTTCACCAACGACAACTACCACCTCGCCGCTGCCGAGGCGGTGCTGCTCGCCCTCGCCGCGTTCGTGCTCTCCTTCGGCTTCCTGCGGCTGATCAACAAGAGAGGCGGGGACGCGTGAGTCTCCAGACACCGGCCCGCACCGTCCCGCCGAGCGGCGGCAATACGGCCTCCGACGACCGCACGCCGCCCCGCGGCGGCATCACCGGGGTCACCACGCGCAGCCGCATCCTGGTCACCGGCCTGCTCGTGGCCGCCGCCGGATACTTCCTGCTCCCCGTGTACTGGCTCGTCGTGGCGTCCACCAAGTCCACCGGCGATCTGTTCGGCAGCTTCGGGCTGTGGTTCTCCCACCCCCAGTTCCTGAGCAACCTGCACCAGGTGGTCACCTACGACGACGCGATCTATCTGCGCTGGGCCGCCAACAGCATCCTGTACGCGGGCGTCGGCGCAGGGGTGGCGACGCTGCTGGCCGCGATGTGCGGCTACGCGCTGGCCAAGTTCTCCTTCACCGGCCGCGACACGCTCTTCAACGTCGTGCTGGGCGGCGTCCTGATCCCCGCCACCGCGCTGGCGCTGCCCATGTACCTGCTGTTCAGCAAGGCGGGCCTGGCCAACACCTACTGGGCCGTGCTGCTGCCGAGCTTCGTCAGTCCCTTCGGCGTGTACCTGTGCCGGATCTACGCCGCGGCGTCCATACCGGACGAAGTGCTGGAGGCGGCCCGCATCGACGGCGCGGGAGAGGTCCGTATCTTCACGGTCGTCGCCCTGCGCATCATGACCCCCGCCCTGGTGACGATCTTCCTCTTCCAGTTCGTCGGCATCTGGAACAACTACTTCCTGCCGCTGGTCATGCTGTCCGACGCCAAGCTCTACCCCATCACGCTCGGACTGACGTCGTGGCAGTCCTTCGCCGACCGCCAACCGCAGCTCTATCAGCTGACCGTGGGAGGCGCCTTCGTCTCCGTAGTCCCGCTGATGATCGCCATGGTGGCCCTCCAGCGCTTCTGGCGCAGCGGTCTGACCGACGGCAGCGTCAAGGGCTGACGCCGTCCCCCTCCCACCGATCATGGATACGACCTTGCACAAGACACCTGAACCACCGATCGACAGCCGGCGCCGTCTGCGCCCCCACGGGATCGCCTTCGGCGGCGACTACAACCCCGAGCAGTGGCCCGAGGAGGTGTGGGCCGAGGACGTCGCGCTGATGAAGGAGGCGGGCGTCTCCATGGTGACGGCCGGCATCTTCTCCTGGGCCAAGGTGGAACCACGGCCCGGCGAGTACGACTTCGCCTGGTTCGACCGCGTCATGGACAACCTCGCCGGCGTGGGTGTCGCCGTGTGCCTGGCCACCATGACGGCGTCCCCGCCACCGTGGCTGTCCCGGCTGCACCCCGAGATCCTCCCCGAGACCGCCGACGGCCGCCGGATGTGGCCCGGTGGACGCCAGCACTACTGTCCCTCCAGCGCCGTGTACCGGCGGTACGCCGCACGCCTGGTCGAGCGCCTGGCCACCCGTTACGCCGATCACCCGGCCCTGGAGATGTGGCACATCGGCAACGAGTACGGCTGCCACACCCCGCAGTGCTGGTGCGACGAGTCGGCCGCCGACTTCCGCCGCTGGCTGTCCGACCGGTACGGGGACGTCGAGGCACTGAACGACGCGTGGTCCACGGCCTTCTGGGCACAGCACTACGACAGCTTCGACGAGGTCCTGCCGCCCCGGCTCGCCCCGACCTTCCCGAACCCGGCGCAGCAGCTGGACTTCGCCCGCTTCTCCGACGACGCGCTGCTGCGGTGCTACCTGACGGAGAAGGAGGTGCTGCGCCGGATCACCCCCGACGTTCCGGTGACGACCAACTTCATCGGCGTGCACAAGCCCGTAGACGCCTTCCGGTGGGCCGCCGAGGAGGACGTCGTCTCGGTCGACGTCTACCAGGACCCGCACGACGAGGACACGCAGGCGGCGGCCGGGTTCATCTTCGACGTCAGCCGGTCCGCCCGCTCCGGTCAGCCGTGGATGCTGATGGAGCAGGCCCCCAGCGCGGTGAACTGGCGTGAGCGCAACGGCCCCAAGCAGCCGGGGCGGATGCGGCTGTGGAGCTGGCAGGCGGTCGCCCAGGGCGCGGACGCGGTGCTGTACTTCCAGTGGCGCCAGTCCCGGGGCGGCGCCGAGAAGTACCACTCGGCGATGGTCCCGCACGGCGGCACCGACACCCGCATCTTCCGTGAAGTGAGCGAGCTGGGGCGCGAGTTGGCCTCCGTGCCGCAGATAGCCGGCAGCCGTTCGACGGCAGAGGTCGCTCTCGTGCTGGACTGGAACAGCTGGTGGGCGCTGGAGCTCGACTCGCACCCGTCCACGGCGCTGAACCAGATGGACCTCGTACTCGCCCACTACCGGCCGCTGTTGGACGCGGGCATCCCCTGCGACGTGGTGCCCCCCGACCGCGATCTGTCCGGCTACCGCATGGTCGTCGTGCCCAACCTCTACCTGCTCAAGGAGCGGGACGCCGAACGCCTCACCGGGTTCGTGCGCGGTGGCGGCCGGCTGCTGGTGTCGTTCTTCTCGGGCATCGTCGACGGCTGCGACCGGGTGCACCTGGGCGGATATCCGGCACCGCTGCGCGAGGTGCTGGGCCTGCGCGTCGAGGAGTTCTGGCCGCTGGCGGAGGCGGAGACCGTCGAGGTCCGCCACCTCGACGGGTCGGTCGGCCGCGCCGACCTGTGGTCGGAGGCCGTCGTGCCCGAAGGCGCCGCGGTGGTGGCCGAGTTCGGCGCCGGGCCGCTGGCCGGGCAGCCGGCCGTGACCCGGCACTCCTTCGGCGAGGGGCACGCGTGGTACGTCGCGACGCGTCTCGCGCCGCAGGCCATGCGGGCGCTGATCGACGACGTCTGCCGCACGGCGGACGTCGGCCCCGTCCTTCCCGGGCTTCCGGAACACGTCCAGGCGACGGTGCGCGAGGGCGACGGCGGACGGTTCGTCTTCCTGCTGAACCACGGCCGGGACGAGGTGGAGGTCGGCCTCCCCGGGCCGATGACCGACCTCCTGGCCCGGGGCGGCGCTCCCGCCGACCGCGTCACCCTGCCGGGAGCCGGAGTGGCCGTCCTGACGGAGGCGTGACCGACCGGACAGGAGCCGTACGGCAGCGGGGGGAGGGGGGTGCGCCCTCCCCCCGCTGCCGTGCCCCGACAGGTCAGCCCCTGGGGTTGACCGCCGCGCGGAACGCGTCGTGGACGAGCTTGGGCCGCTCCTCGTCGAAGGTGAGCAGGCCCATGACGGAAATGCCGTTGTACGACTGGTTGTACCCGGCCCGCTCCTTGTAGTCCTTGAGCACCCAGTAGGTGAACCCGGCGACGAACGCGCTGCGCGCGCTCACCTGCGCCCAGTGGGCGGTGAAGCTCGCCGCCTGCCATTCCTCGGTGCCCTGCGTGGTGCCGGGACCGTGGGTGCCGGCGATGGCCCAGGTGCCGTTCTCGGTGATCAGGATCGGCTTGTCGGGGTACTTCGCGTGCACCGCGTCCAGCGTGGGGCCGAGGTCGGCGTCCTTGCCGTAGAAGTAGCCGAAGTACTCGTTGAACCCGATCACGTCGGCGAGGTCGAAGGCGGGGTCGTTGCTGGTGTTGGACGCCCAGGTGACCGGGCGGGCGGTGAGGTCGACCGACTTCACGGCCGCCTTGAGGTCGGCGAGCCAGGACCGGTAGACCGGGGCGCCGTCGGGATCGATCTCCGACTCGTTCTGAAGGCCCCAGAGGATGACCGAGGGATGGTTGTGCTGGTTCCACGCCATGGTCAGGGCAAGGGCGCGGGCGAGACCGTAGCGCTCGGTCTGGAGCTTCTCCTGGGCGGTGTTGAGCCACATGGTGTCGATGTCGTCCATCACCAGCACGCCGTGCGCGTCGGCCCAGTCGTAGACGTACGGATGGCGGTTGTAGACGCAGTTGCGGACGAAGTTGGCGCCCACGGCCGTGACATGGCCCAGTTCCCGGTCGTACTCGGCCTGAGTCATCGCCCTGCCGTGTGCGGCCGTCTCCTCGTGCCAGTTGAGTCCCTTGAGGAAGAGCGGCTCGCCGTCCAGCCGCAACTGTGCGTCGGCGACGGTGAGTTCGCGGACCCCGTACGTGGTGGACAGCGTGTCCACCCGGTGCCCCGCCGACCGGCCGGCGGTGAGCGTGGCCCGGGCGGTGAGGGTGTGCGGCGAGGCGGGGCTCCAGCGCGGGGCCGCGGGGACGGGGACCGTGACACGCACCACGCCCGCCGACCGGGCCGCGATCCTGGCCGCGACCGCGGTGGGCCTGCCGCCGCTCCCCCGGCCGGGATCCAGGGTGAGCCGGCCGTCGAAGTCGGCGTCACCGTGGTTCTCGACGACCGCACGGGCCTCCAGCCGCCCGTCCGCGGCGCTCACCAGCAGCTTGGTCACGGTGACCTGCGGGACCGCCTCGATCCAGGCCGACCGGGTCAGACCCGCGTAGGGCCAGTGGTCGACGGGCCTGTACGGGAGTTCGTGGTCGTCGGTCACCGGCTGCGCGTCCGGGGCCGTGTAGTCGGTGTAGCTCGCCCGGCGGAAGACGCGCACCGCGATCGTCCGGCGGCCTCCCGCCCGCAGCGCTCCCGTCACGGGCAGCGCGAAGGGCGAGTTGGCGCCCTCGTGCTTGCCCACGTGCCTGCCGTCGACCCAGACCTCGGCGCTGTACCCGGCGGCCAGGAAGGCGATGCGCAGGTGCCGGGCGCGCCAGGAGGCGGGCACGTCGACCGTGGTGCGGTACCAGGCGTAGCCGTCCTCGAACGCCGTGCCCTCGCCGAAGGGAGCGGTCTGCGAGCCGAAGCCCGGGGTGTCGAGCAGGTCCCAGGCCGACGGGACGTCGATGCGGCCCCATGCCCCGTCGTCGTGGTGCGGGGACTGCCAGCCCTGCGCGAGCCCCTGGTCGGCCGGGTCGAAGCGGAAGCGCCACCGCTTGTCCAGGGAGAGGTACTCCCGGGTGGGCTCGCGGTGGCGCCAGCCGTCGAAGGCGGGGAGCACCGCGCCGTACTGGAAGACGACGGAGGTGCCCCCCACCTCGCGCACATGGGTGCCGGAGGGTTCGGTGGCCGGGTGGGTGTCGAGCACCGGGCCGTTCGCCGCGGCGGCGGTCGCGCCCTTCGCCGCTCGGGCCGTCGCCGGCCAGGCCGGCAGGGCGACGAACGCGGCGGCGCCGAACGCCGTGACGACGGCGCGACGGGACGGGTGGGTGGAATCGGTCATGTCGGGCGGCTCCTCGGGACACGTGCGATCTCGTTCGCCCCACAGCCTGGACAACCGGGTCACCCTCGTCAAGGATTATTCATAAATAATGAATTCAGTGAGCGTGACGCCGCCGCACCGCCGACGACCCCCGCGCACGGCCTTCTCCGCACGACGAACGACGGGTGACCCCATGACCGCACAGCCCGCACAGCAGCAAGCCGGCGCTTCGCACGAGAGCACGGGCCGACTGGCCATCACCCTGTGGGACTTCAGCTGGTACACCCAGGCAGGACCCGGTGAGCCGTTCGCCGACCTCGACCGGGCCTTCGCCGAGGCGGTGGACCGCGGCTTCAACACCGTGCGCGTCTGCGCCATGCCCTTTCTGCTGTTCTCCGGCCGTGTCCGGGACGCCGACTCCATACGGGTCCGCGGCCTGGGCGAGGAGTTCGGGCAGCGCACCCGCTGGTACGACGTGCGCGGCGGCTATGCGCTGGACGGCCGACGGCGCCTCGTCGAGCTGTTCGAGGCGGCCGCCCGCCACGACTGCAAGGTGATCGTGTCGTCCTGGGAGTACCAGCAGTCCCCCAGCTTCGCCGACACCGACGCCTGGCACCGGGCCCTGGCCGAGGTGCCCGGCCCCGACCGCGCCGAGGCCGTGGCCGAAGCCCTCGCCGGCCTGCTGGACTTCCTCGCCGAGCGCGGACTGTCCGACCGCGTCGCCTACGCCGAGGTGCACAACGAGGTCGACAACTGCTCCCTGGTGCCGTCCGACGGCACCACCGCCCACTACGCCCGGCTGCGCGGCCCCCTGGAACGCGCCGTGAAGCTGCTGCGGTCCCGTCATCCCGACGTCCTCGTCACCTACTCCCTGGGCGAGCCCTGGCCCGCCGAGCTCGACGACCTGCCCGAACTCGCGCAGATCGCGCACTTCCACTTCTACGTCTACGGCGTGCTCGGCGCGCTGTACGAGGCGGTGGGGCTCGGACACGGCACCGAGACGGCGCCCGAGACCGCCGCCTGGCCCACCCCCGAACTGGCCGCCATGCTGCGCGCCGACGCGCCCGCCTTCGCCGACCACCAGCCGGACGAGCCCTGGCGGCTGGCCGCCACGGGGATACCGCGCGAACTGTTCTACGCGCACGACTGGGTGGACCCCGACCGCTGGGACCTGTGGCTCTACGAGAACTACGCGGCGCATCGCGAGGCCATGCGGGAGACGCTGGCCGGATGGGTCGACGCCGTCGCCGGGTTCGCCCGTGCACGCGGTGTCCCCGCCGTCCTCGGCGAGGGCGTCGTGGGGTACACCCCGCTGCTGACGCGCTTCGAGGAGGACGCCGTCGGCAAGGACATCGCCGAGTTCGTCGTCGACCGCTGTCTCGCCGCGGGGTTCCTCGGAGTCGTCCTGACGTCGAACGCGGCCCCGCACCACCCCATGTGGCACACCGACCGCGAGTGGATGAGGCGCGTCAACGCCCGTGTCACCGCGGGCTCCCCGTCCCGCCCCGCGGCCGGCTGAGCACCGGCCAAGGCCGCCGTCAGTCGAGCGTGACGCCCGTGTGGCTCTCCAGGGCGCGGATCAGCCGGTCCTGGAAGGCCTCGTCCCGCGCGGCGGCGGCCGGTGTCCGCGGCTGCCGGTGGTACCAGTAGCCGCCGGTCGGCGGGATCACGCCGGGATCGGTGGCGAGCCACACCTGCGTCAGGTGCCCGGCGGTCAGGTCGTCGGGGGCGCCCGGGCCGCCCATGCGCGTGGGGACCCACCCGGGGTCGACGGCATGGCTGGCGGTCCCCTCCCACCGGGACGCGAAGGCGAGCGCGAGGGCGGTGAGCCACAGCTTGCTGTCGCTGTAGGACGCGGTGCCGTCGGCCAGCCCGCGCAGGTCGGTCGAGCCGGAGAGGTGCATGGAACTGCTCAGGTGGACGATCCGGGCCGGCTTCTCCATCAGGGCCGTCAGCAGGTAGGGCGCGACCGTGTTGACGGTGGCCGTGTCGGAGGAGTGCAGGACACCGGCGTTGTGGATGACCGCGTCGAAGCGGCCGAACCCGGCGGCCTGACGGGCGACGCCGTGGATCTCGTCGAGGTCGGCGAGGTCCCCCGTCACGACGCCCTTCCAGCGGGCGGTGTCCCCCGCGCCGGTGAGGCGGTCCGGGTCACGGGCGTGGACCACGACGTCGTGCCCGTCGCCGGCCAGCGCGTCCGCCGTGTGGCGTCCGAGCCCGCCGGCCGCCCCCGTCACCAGGATCAGTGCCATGCCACGACCGTACGCCCCGCGCGCGGGGAGAGCGATGTACTGCCGGTACACCTCTCACCGGGCACGACGGCGGCCACCGGCCCGGAACGCCCGCCCGGCCCGGTCCGCCCGCCGGGCCCGCCGCGGTTCCAGGGCGCTGAAACACTGCGCAAGGCATACGGAGACCGCGGATCGCGGGTCGGCGGGCGGCTCGCGCTGCGACCGGCGCCGGCGGTCCGGGCCCGGCGGTGGCGGACCCGCCGTCAGGGCTTGCCGGGCCTCACCTTCCGCTCGACGCCGTCGACCCGGACGGTGACCTCCTTCCGGGTGCGGGCCCGGTCGGCCACGACACGGAAGGACGTCACCTTTCCGTGCCGCCACTCGCAGCTGACCTCGTAGCCCCCGCGGGCGCGCAGGCCCGTGAAGGAGCCCTTCGCCTTCCAGCCGTCCGGCAGGGCGGGCAGCAGGTGGATCACCCCGTCGTGGCTCTGGAGGAGCATCTCCGCCACGGCGCCCGAGATGCCGAAGTTGCCGTCCATCTGGAAGGGCGGGTGGTTGCAGAACAGGTTGGGGAGCGTGTTGTAGGTCAGCAGCCCGCGCAGCATGATCTCGGCGCGCCGGCCGTCGCCGAGCCGGGCGAAGAGGGCCGCGCGCCAGGGCCAGGTCCACGAGCGGCGGCTGTCGCCGGACACCGTCGCGGCCGTGAACGGCACCCCCTCCTTCTCCCCGCAGCGCGCCTTGAGCGAGACGAGGGCGGCGGCGGCGAGACCGGAGTGCCGCGGGGTGATCTGGCGGCCCGGGTAGACGGCGAACAGGTGCGAGGTGTGGCGGTGGATGTCGGCGGGGTCGTCGAGGTCCTCCTGCCACTCCTGGAGCTGGCCCCACCGGCCGATCCGGTTGGGGGCGAGCCGCGCCTGGAGGTCCGCGATCCTGGCCCGGTGGACGGGATCCGTGTCGAGCACGGCCTCGCAGTCGAGGTAGTTCTGGAACAGGTCCCAGATGATCTGCTGGTCGTACATCACGCCGTCCTCGCGCGGCCCGTGCTCGGGCGACCACCCGTTCGGCGCGACGAGGAGTCCGTCCGCGCGCTCCTCGAGGTGGTCCTCCCAGAACGCGCAGATCTCCTTGATCATCGGATGGGCGACGGTGCGGAGGTAGGTCAGGTCCTGGGTGAACGCCCAGTGTTCGTAGAGGTGTTGCGCGTACCAGGCGCTCGCGACGGTGTTCCACTCCCACGCGTTGCCGCCGAAGGCGCTCTGGCTGGTGCGGGCGGTCCACCCGCGCGTGTCCTCGCCGAAGGCGTTGCGCGTCGCCACGCGGCTGGGCACCGCGACCTGCTCGACGAAGCCGACGAGCGCCTCGTGGCACTCCGGCAGGTTCGTCGTCTCGGCTCCCCAGTAGTTCATCTGGATGTTGATGTTGGTGTGGTAGTCGGAGGCCCAGGCCGGCTGGTTGCTGTCGTTCCACAGGCCCTGGAGGTTGGCGGGCAGTCCGCCCGGGCGGGAGGAACCGATCAGCAGGTACCGGCCGTAGTCGAACATGGCCTGTTCGAGTGCCGGGTCCGCCCCGCCCGCCGCGTAGCGGGCCAGCCGCGCGTCGGTGGGCAGCGCGACGACGGCGGGCTCGGAGTCTCCCCAGTCGACCGCGACGCGGCGCATGAGGGCGCGGGTGTCGGCGGTGTGCCGGGCGCGCAGACCGGCGTAGGACGGAGCGGCCGCCTTGCCGAGCGTCCTGTCGACGACCGGCCCCGGATCGGCGCCCCGCCATCCGGCGGCCGCGTCGAGCTTGTAGTCGGTGCGGGCGTCCAGGAGGAGGGTCAGGGTCGTGCATCCGCGGAACCTGAGCACCGGCCCGTCGGCGCTGAAGTCGCCGTCGGTGTGCACGGCCCGGACGCCGCACGCGTGCTTGAGGCCGTTGCCCATGACGCCGCTGAAGCCGATCCGCCGGGCGCCGGCGTCGGCGGTCGTCGGGGCCCCTTCCTGGCCGGAGGTCAGCGAGATCGCCCCGGAGAGTCCCTCGTCGCTCTCCGTCTCGTACCGCAGGACCAGGACGTCCGCGGACCGGACGGCGAAGGCCTCGCGCAGGATCCGCTGTCCCGGCGCGCCGAAGCGGGTGGCGTGGACGCCCTCGGAGAAGTCGAGGGACCGCCGGTAGTCGACGACCGTGCGCCGGGTGCGGGTGTCGAAGTTCTCGGCCTCCAGCCTGATCTCCGCGATCTGCAAGCCACCGGAGGACCTGCCGGGGTTCAGGGTCAGCCGGTAGGAGCGGTAGGGCGTCCTGCCGGTCAGGGCGAAGGTGCGACTCTCCCCGCGGCCGGCGAAGGGCGCGCCGGGGTTCTGTGTGTCGAGGGTGACCCAGGTGTTCCCGTCCCGCGACGCCTGGAGCGTCCACTGCCGGGGGTCGTCGCGCGGCCGGTCCAGGGCCGAGGTCAGGGTGTACGAGCCCAGGGCGACCGGCGCGGGCAGGTCGGCCTGCCAGACGACCGCGGGCGCGGAGCCGTCGACCCGCCAGACGGTGGCCGGGTCGCGGTCCACGGAGGCGGCGATGCCCCCGGCACGGCCGGCGGACCCGGACCGGGGCCCGGAGCCCGCGGAGTGCCCGCTCGGCGAGGAGAGGCAGATCGTGCCGGGCGTGCCCAGGTCGACGCCGACCAGTGCGATCTCGCTCACCTGGAAGTGGCTGACCCCCGCCTTGGGGACGAAGTCGAACCGGTAGAACCGGTACGCGGTGCCGCTACCGGTGCCGGAGCAGGTGAACTCCTTGGTCTGGAAGCGGTTTTCGAAGGGGGTGTCCGTCCGGCGGCTGTCCAGGACGGTCCAGCCGGTGCCGTCGGGGGAACCGGAGAACGTCCACTGCTGCGGGTCGCGCTGCGGCACGTCGTCGGCGCTCGTGAGCCGGTACGAGGTGACGGCGGCGGGCTCGGGGAGTTCGACCTGCCACCGCACGTTCGCGCCGGGCCCCTCGATGCACCACTTGGTGTCCGGGTCACCGTCGTGGGTCTTGTCGACGCCCTCCGACGGGGAGGAGCTGTACGGTCCCCCCGGCGCGGTGACCGTGGCCCTGGGGCGGGAGGCGAAGGTGACGACGAGGTCGCCGAAGTTCAGGTACGAGCCGAAGCCGGTCATGCCGGTGTCGTAGTCGCTGTCGGGTCTGCCGGCGAGCGCGTTGTCGTAGTCGTTGACTCCGCCCCACAGACTCTGTTCGTTGAACTGGATCCGGTCGGCGTCGGGATCGGCGAAGAGCATGGCGCCGAGCCGGCCGTTGCCGACCGGCAGCGCCTGCGACTGCCAGTCGGCGGCGGGTACGGAGTACCACAGTGTGTTGCGCGACAAGGTGGGCCCTTGGGTGTCGTGGGATGCCGAGGCCTCGGCGGCGCCGGCCCGGCCGGTGGGGGTGAGTCCCGTCAGCTGGGTCACCAGGGGGGTGGCGGCCAGGGCGCTGCCGAGTTTGAGGACGCTTCGCCTCTGCGGTCGGGGTTCGTCGGTCACAGTAATCTCCCGGCACGGTCGTCGGTTCGTTCACAGGGGGCGGGTCGCGGGCGAGGGGGGAAGGGGCGGCGCACGGCCCGGGGGCGGATCAGTCGTCGGCGGGTGGCTCGTCGCCGTCGACGAGGCTTCCGGCGAGCCAGTGCTCGACGGCCGCCACATGGACGGTCGCGGCGGAGGCGGCCAGCTGGGCGTCGCGGGCCCGCAGGGCGCGCAGGATCTCCTCGTGTTCGGCGTGCGCGCGCTCCACGGAGCGCTGTGTCCGGGTCCCGCGCACGATGCGGACCCGCTGGGTACGGGTGGACAGCACACGCAGCAGCATGGACAGCACGGGGTTGCCGACGGCCTCGACGATGCGCAGGTGGAAGGCGATGTCATGGGCGACGAACTCGTCCACGGTGGCCGCCGTCCGGGACCGTCCGAGGATGTCTCCGAGTTCCTCCAGGTCCTGCGGGGTCAGCGCGGTGACGGCCAGTGCGGTCGCCGCCGGTTCCATCAGCCTGCGGACCTGGAGCAGTTGCAGGGCGGCGCGCCCCTGGGAGACGTCGGCGGCGAAGGACAGCGTCTCCAGCAGCAGGTGCGGCTCCAGGCTGGACACGTAGGTGCCGTCGCCCTGGCGGGTGACCAGGATGCGCATGGCCGTCAGCGCGCGGACCGCCTCGCGCAGCGAACTGCGGGACAGCCCGAGCTGGCAGGCCAGGACGTCCTCCTTGGGCAGGCGCGAGCCGGGCGCGAGTTCACCGGCGACGATCATCGCCTTGATGTTCTCGATCGCCTCGTCGGTCAGTGCCACGGGGGTGCCTCTCTGTCCTGGGGACCGACGGGCCCGAGCGGTGCTCCCGGTCGCGCCGGCTATTCCTGCTTCTCGCCGGAGGCGAAACGGGAGATGATCAGCGCGACGATGATGATCGCGCCGTTCAGGAACTGGTTCCACAGGGGCGGTACACCGGCCAGCGTCATGACGTTGACGACGAGTTGGAGGGTCAGCACACCGGTCAGGGCCCCGAACACCGAGCCCTTGCCGCCGTTGAGGCTGACACCGCCGATGACGGTCGCGGCGAACACCTGGAAGATCCAGCCGCTGCCCTGGGTGGCGGAGATGGACCCGTAGTGACCGCTGTAGAGGATGCCCGCGAAGGCGGCGAGGAGGCTGCCGACGACGAGGACGACCCACACGATCCGGTCGACCCGGATGCCGGCGGTGCGGGCGGCCTCCGCGTTGCCGCCGATGGCGTACAGCGCCCGGCCGTGGCGCAGCCAGGCCAGCGCGCAGCCGCCGGCGGCGAACAGCACGGCGCAGATCCAGATGGCGGCGGGGACGCCGAACCAGGACGCCTTGCCCAGGTAGGTGAAGGACGGCGGGAGGTCCACGATGGACTGCCCCTCGGACAGGGCGACCTGGAGCCCGCGCAGCATGGTGAGACCGCCGAGCGTGACGATGAACCCGTTGAGGCGCAGCTTGAGGATGAGGAAGCCGTTGAGGGCGCCGATCGCCACGCCGACCAAGAGGCAGAGCGGGATCGCCGTCCACTGCGGGAGGAGTCCCAGGCCGTTGAACCGGCCGCCGCTGGTGGGCAGGACGAGCCATACGGCGATGACGGGCGCCACGCCGATGGTGGACTCCAGGGAGAGGTCCATCCGGCCGACGATGAGGATCAGCGCGGTGGCGAGCACGAGCAGGCTGAGTTCGGTGGACTGCTGGGCGACGCCGATGAGGTTGTCGGAGGTGAGGAAGGCCGGGGAGACGATGAACCCGATCAGGCCGAGGACCAGGATGGCCGGGACGAGGGACAGTTCACGGAAGCGGCCGAGGCCGGGCCCGCGCCGGGCGGCGCCCTCGGCGGGTGGCCGGGCCACGTTCGCCGCGGGGTCGGTGACGTCTGAGGTGGCGGACATGGCTACCTTCCGTGCTCTTCGGTGTCGTGGTCTTCGGTGCCGGGGACCGCGGGTCCGCCGGAGACGCCCTCCATGGCGGCGACCATCTGTTCGTCCTTCCAGCCGCGGTCGAACTCCGCGACCACCCGGCCGTGGAACATGACGAGGACCCGGTCGCACGCCCTGAGGTCGTCCAGTTCGTCGGAGACGATCAGCGCGGCCTTCCCGTCGTCGGCGATCCGCCGGATCCTGGCGAGGAGGAACTCCTTGGACTTGACGTCCACCCCGTTGGTCGGCCGGACGGCTACCAGCACGCTCGGGTCGGTGGCCAGGGCCCGGGCCACGACCACCTTCTGCTGGTTGCCGCCGGAGAGCGCGGAGACCGGGGTGCCCGCCCCCGGCGTCTTGATGTCGAGGTCACGGATCATGCGCCGGGCGAAGGTCCTGGTCCTGGCCGGCAGGACCGTGCCGAACGGCCCGAGCTGGTCGGTGACGGTGAGGGTGGCGTTCTCCGCCACGCTGCGGTCGTGGACGAGCCCCTGGAGGTGCCGGTCCTCCGGCACGAGTCCGACGCCCGCGGTGAGGGACGCCGGGACGCTGCCGGTGCGGACCGCCCGGCCGCCGACCGCGATCCTGCCGCCCGCGGCGCGGTGCAGTCCGGCGACGGCCTCACCCACCTGTACGTTGCCGCTCGCGGTGGCGCCCGCGAGACCCAGCACCTCGCCGCCGCGCACGGAGAACGACAGGTCCCGGCAGACACCGGACAGCGTCAGCGCGTCGACGGTCAGGAGTTCCTCGGAACCGGCGCGGGACCGCGTCTCGGGCGCACCGGCGCTCACCGAGCCGGCCACGGACTCGCCGGTCATGGCCTCGACCAGCTCGTGCTTGCCGAGGCCGGCCACCGGGGCGGTGCGGATGTGCGCCGCGTCGCGGTAGACGGTCACGGTCGTGCACAGGTCGTAGACCTCCTGGAGGTGGTGGGAGATGAAGAGGAAGGCCACGCCCTGCCGTTGGAGGTCACGGAGCTTGCCGAAGAGCCGGTCGATGCCGCGGGCGTCGAGCTTCGCGGTCGGCTCGTCCAGGACGATGAACCGGGCCCCGAAGGACAGGGCCCGCGCGATCTCGACGAACTGCCGCTGTTCCACGGTGAGATCCCTCGCCCGGGCCGTGGGGTCGACGTCCACCCCGTACTCGCCGAGCAACTGCTCGGCACGTCGGCGCAGTTCCTTCCAGCGGATCGGGCGCAGGGCGGCCTCGCTCTGCCGGTTGAGGAAGAGGTTCTCGGCGACGGTCAGTTCGGCGATGATCGTGGAACGCTGGTAGACGCAGGCCACCTTGGACCGCCAGGCGTCGATGTCCCCGAAGGCGGGGGCCGGTTCGCCGGAGAAGCGCAGGGTGCCGGTGTCGGGCTGCTGGAGTCCGGTGAGGATGGACACGAGCGTCGACTTGCCGGCTCCGTTGCGGCCGACCAGGGCGTGCGACTCGCCCTCGGCGACGGTGATGCGGGCGTCCCGCAGGGCGACGGTGGCGCCGAACCGTTTGCTGATCCCGGCCGCCTCGGCCACCGGGGCGCGGCGCACGGAGCCCGTCGCCGGGGCGGTCGCGGAGTCCGCCATGGTGAGTACCGTCCTTCTGTGGTCCGGATGCGTGGGGGCGGGTCGGAAGCAAGCGCCGGAGGGATCTCGGGGAGGGAAGGGACCGGAGGGAGAATCCCCTCAGCGGGCTTCCGCCCCTCGGGTCACTTGCCGACGGTGTTGCCCCACAGGGTCTTGTCGTCGACGTTCTCCTTGGTCACCAACGGCGCGGGCAGCTGGTCCTCGAGCCCGTTGGGGATCTTGATGATCGTCGAGCCGTGATCGGTCGGACCCGCCTGGAAGGTCTTGCCCTCGGCCGCCGCCTGCGCGTAGGAGAGGGCGTACTTGGCGTAGAGGTCCGCGGGCTGGGAGACGGTCGCGTCGATGCTGCCCTTGCGGATCGCGTCGAACTCCTGCGGGATCCCGTCGTTGGAGATGATCGAGATATGGCCCTTCTGGCCGGCCGGCTTGAGCAGGCCCTTCTGCTCCAGCAGGGCCAGGGTCGGCTGGAGGAAGACCCCGCCCGCCTGCATGTAGATGCCGTTGAGGTCGGGGTGCTGGGCGAGCAGACTCTGGAGCTTCGCGGAGGCCACGTCGCCCTTCCAGTCGGTGGGCAGCTCGAACACCTTGATCTTCGGAAACTTCTCCTTCATGCAGGCCGCGAAGGCCTCGGAGCGGTCGCGGCCGTTGATGGAGTCCAGGGCGCCCTGGAGTTCGGCGACCTTGCCCGTGCCGCCCAGCTGCTTGCCGAGGAACTCGCAGGCCTTGGTGCCGTACGCCTTGTTGTCGGCGCGTACCACCATGTAGACGTCGCCCTTGTCGGGACGGGTGTCGACACTGACCACGGGGATCTTCTTGGCGGCGAGGGTGTCGAGGGTGGAGGCGATGGCGCCGGTGTCCTGGGGCGCCATGACGACCGCCTTGGCACCCGTGTTCTGGAACACCTGCACATTGGCCACCAGCTTGGTGACGTCGTTCTGCGAGTTGCTCAGCGGCAGCGCGTTGATGCCGTCCGCCTTGACGTCCTTCTTGAGGTAGTCGGCGTAGGAATTCCAGAAGTCCGAGTCGGAGCGCGGCAGGTCGATGCCTATGGCGGGCTTGCCCCCGCCGCCCGAACCGCCCGAGCCGCCGCTCTCGCGGTTGCATGCGGTGACCAGGGCGAGTGCCACGAGGACGGTGCCGGCGGTGGCTGCGGCGGAGCGTGTGCGAGCGAGCTTCATGGCCGTGTGTTTCTCCTTAGCCAGGGCGGGGGCGGTGCGCGGCGGCAGGGGCGTCCGCGCCCGGTGGGCGGGACGTGCGCTCGAACCGTGCGGGCGGCCGCTGCCGAGGGCGTGCGCGGACCGTGCCGGCGGGGACGGGACAGGGACGGAACAAGGGGCCGGTAAAGCGGACTTGGACAGCCAAGGGAGACAGCGAAGCCGATTCCTCCGATGTATCCGGGACGACGTGGACGTTACGACGGCGTTGCCGACGTTGACAAGGGTCCGTTCGCCAACGATTTCCCCGCCGGTACCGCGTCCGCCGCCACGAGCCGGACCGTGGCCGCCACCGCCGCCCTGCGAAGCTGCGCCGACCTGCGCCTGCCCTCCGGCGCCCGCTGCGGGCGCGCCAGGGAACGGAGTTCACGCATCGGCCCGGGTCGCGCCATGAGGGAAGGAGCGGGGGCGTCGCGGGTCGTCGCGGCCGCCGCCCCGTGCGGCGTCCGGGGCGGCGGATCGACGGAGCGGCGGTCCGCCGGGTCCGGGCCGGGAAGAGGGCGGCGGGCACAGCGGCATCGTCGGATCCGGCGACGGAACGGCGATTCGTCCGATGGTCTGCACCAAGCCGCCCGGGAGACTGCGGCGAATGGGGACAGATCACCTGGTCCGTTCAGGTGAGTTACCCCGCCCCGCCGAATACATCCGAGGAATCCATTGCTCCGAGGCCCGTCCGCCTTTACAGTCGGCGAGTCTCCATTCCTCCGATGAATCCGGATCGAGTCCGGACCGTGGACGTGGTCCCACCCGCACCCCTTTCCTCCGTCCCGGCGACGCCGCCGAGCCCGAGATCGACGGGCCCGGCGGACGGCGGCAGACCTCCGGTCAAGCGTGAAAGGCACCCCCTTGTCTGCAACCCCCGCCCGGATCATCTCGGTCGACACCCATGACATCCGCTTCCCGACCTCCCGGGAGCTGGACGGTTCCGACGCGATGAACCCGGACCCCGACTACTCGGCCGCGTACGTGGTGCTGCGCACCGACGCCGGCGACGGGCTCGAAGGCCATGGCTTCACGTTCACCATCGGGCGCGGCAACGACGTCCAGGTCGCGGCGATCGGCGCGCTGCGTCCGCATCTGCTGGGCCGGTCCGTGGACGAGGTGTGCGCCGACCCGGGCTCGCTCAGCCGTGACCTGATCGGCGACAGCCAGCTGCGCTGGCTCGGCCCCGAGAAGGGGGTCATGCACATGGCCATCGGCGCGGTGGTGAACGCCGTGTGGGACCTCGCCGCCAAGCGCGCGGGACAGCCGCTGTGGCGGCTGCTCGCCCACGCCGATCCCGAATGGCTGGTCTCCCAGGTCGACTTCCGCTACATCGCCGACGCGCTCACCCCCGAGGACGCCCTGGCCCTCCTGCGCGGCGGGCGTGCCGGACTCGCCGGACGCGAGGCGGACCTGCTGGAACGCGGCTACCCCGGCTACACCACCTCACCGGGCTGGCTGGGCTACTCCGACGAGAAGCTGACCCGGCTGGCCAAGGAGGCGGTCGCCGACGGCTTCACCCAGATCAAGCTGAAGGTGGGCGCCGACCTCGCCGACGACGTCCGGCGGCTGCGGACCGCGCGCGCCGCCGTCGGCGACCGGGTCCGCATCGCGATCGACGCCAACCAGCGCTGGAACATCGGTGAGGGGATCGCGTGGGTGCGGGCCCTCGCGGAGTTCGACCCGTACTGGATCGAGGAGCCCACCAGCCCCGACGACATCCTCGGTCACGCCGCGGTCCGTGAGGGTGTCGCACCGGTGAGGGTCGCCACCGGCGAACACGTCCAGAACCGCATCGTCTTCAAGCAGCTGCTCCAGGCGGGTGCCGTCGACGTCCTCCAGATCGACGCGGCCCGGGTGGGCGGCGTCAACGAGAACCTCGCGATCCTGCTGCTGGCCGCCAGGTTCGGGGTGCCGGTGTGCCCGCACGCGGGCGGGGTGGGGCTCTGCGAGCTGGTCCAGCACCTGTCGATGTTCGACTACCTGGCCCTGTCGGGCACCACCGAGGACCGGGTCATCGAGTACGTCGACCACCTGCACGAGCACTTCACCGAGCCGGTGGTGATCCGCGACGGCCACTACACCGCGCCGCTGGCCCCCGGCTTCTCCGCCGCCATGCACCCCCAGTCCCTCGCCGAGTACCGCTACCCGGACGGCGCGTTCTGGGCCGCCGACCTCGCCGGCCGCCCGTAGCGCCTCGCGCGGCCGCGCGAGGCGCACCTCGACGAACGGGAGCGGCCGTGCGCCCGGGCCGGCCGGCACGCCTGTAGGCACACCTGCCGACGGACCGGCGGCGGGTCAGCGACCGCCGGCCGCGGCGGTGACCGTCGCCGGGTCGACGCCGGTCAGTTCGACGATGCGGTGCGGCGGCACGCCGACGGCCAGGGCCCGCCCGATCAGGTCGTCCCTGCCGTCGGCGCTGTGCCGGTAGGCGAGCAGCTCCTCCTCGACCGGGGCGTGCACGGCCGGCGCCATGTGCTGCCGCACGCGGCTCAGTTCCTCCTCGTTCAGCGGCACGGGCAGCCGCTCGGCCCCCTCGGGGACGGCTCCCCGCTCCTCCGGCGGCACGAGCCGCAGCCGGGGGGACGTGGCCGTGCTGCCCTGGGCGTCCAGCCATGCGCGGACGGCCGGGGTGTCCATGCAGGCGAGGTCACCGACGGCGGCCGGTGCCACGCCCAGCGCCGTCGCGCCGTCGTCGAGCAGGAAGAGGTAGGCGTCGTCGGTCATGCTCGGCTCCTTCTGGGCGGGGAGGTCCCGGCCGCCACGGTGTGGGGCCGGTCGACGTCCCTCTACCCCGCCGACGCGGGATTAGCGTCCCCCTGTCCGGCGAGCTCGTCCCGGCCGGGTTCCTCCGCGGCGGCGCGGCGGTCGAGGCCCCGGCTCACCACCAGGCTCTCCACGCGGTACGACAGTTCGGTGGCGCCGGCCTGCGGGCGGGGATGGTAACGGCCCGCGCAGACCGAGAGGTTGACGATGAGGTAGGCGTGCCAGGAGGACCCGACTCCCCGTCCGTCGGCGAAGACCCGCTCGCCGTTCAGCGACCAGTCGACGCTGCGCCTGCCGAACGTCACGCTCAGGTCGATGACGCCGCCGGGGCGGACGGCCTCGTCCCGTACGTAGCTGTGGCCGTCGCGCACGTGATTGCTCAGTTCGAGGAGGTCGGGGTTGTCGGGGTGGTACTCGAACACGTCCACCTCGTTGCCGCCGTCCCGCCAGGTCCAGATGGCGGGCCAGGCGCCCATCCCGGTGGGCAGACGCACCCGGGTGTCCAGCCGGTCCCCGGTGCGCACCATGAAGCCGTCCGGGCTCTCCTCGGTGGTGAGCAGGCCCGCGTTCCAGAAGCCGTCGGATCTGCGCCGGGCGCGGAAGGTGCCGCTGCGGGAGTAGGCGGGGTCGGCGGTGAGATGGTCCAGTTTGTTGTCACCGGGGTTGGTGGGGCCGCCGTCGGGATAGGCCCAGGAGCGCCCCGCCACCCACTGGCGGTCGGAGGCGAAATCAGCTGTGAAGACGACTGCGTTCACCGCGGTCTCCCTCTGTCGCAGGGCACGGCATCACTCGTCCGGTTTCTCCCCGGCCGGGCGACCGCCATGCGCCGCCCGGAACGGCGCGCCGTACGTTTCACCCGTTCGGCGTAAGCGGTCCGCAGGGGCGGGTCCCGGCGGTTCCCGCGCCGGGGCCCGCCCGGTCGCCACGGGCCGGCATGCGTATGTCCGGCGCAGGGCCCAGGCTGTTCCCATGACCCTTGTGCATCCCGTCGTCGTCTATCCGCCCGCCGCGGACGGCGGGCGACGGGTGCGCGCCGGTGACCACTTCCTGGGCATGGCGTACGGCTTGCTGGACATCGCCGAGTTCCTGCGGGAGGCCGGGATGGGCGAGGTCGACGAGGCGTACGTCGTCTCGTCCGCGCTGATCGAGTGGCGGGGCGGCGGACCGAAGGCGTGGGAGCCCGGGCCGGGGCACGGGTGAGCCCACCGGCCCCGCGGGGGTCTCCGCGGCTCCGGTGGACGGGCCGGCGCACCCGGTGACCGGGTGTCACTTCACTGGATCGTGGCCCCAGTTCATGTTGGCCGCGTCGTGGAACGCCTCGACCGTCCCGTCACGGTCGGAGCCGCGCCGCTCCGGCGCCATCAGGACCGGTCGCCCTTCTTGCGCAGCGCGCCGGGCTTGTGCACGGCGGAGCGGCCGGTCCTGCCGCTCTCCACCTCGTACTGCGGCTCCTCTGCCGAGGCCCGGACGGTGCGGCCGGCCGCTTCCGTACGGTCGGTGATCTTCTTCTTCACCTTCCCGGTCACCTTCTGGCCGTGGCTCTTCCAGGAGACCTCGTCGCCCTTGCTCAGGTCGTCCTTCTCGGACATGGGGTTCCTCTCGGACGGTCGGCCCGCTCGCGCGGAACGGCACGGGCGGATCGGGCATACCCTCCAGACTCACCCCGCCCGCGCCTTCCCGCATCCGGTGGCCGGCGCGGTGCGTCCGTACCCGGCCGGCGGGCCCCGGCGGCGCCCGCGCGGCCGGCTACCGGTCCGCGGTGATGCCGCCGAGGATCAGGTCGATGCCGGCGAGGAACTCCACCCGGTCGTCGTGGTCGCGCAGTTGGGCCGCGACGTCCCGGGTGAACGCGTACTCGTCGGGGTCGAGCGCGGCCCATGCCGCGGCGGCGGTCTCGAGGAACTCGGTCCGGCTCCCGGCCGGGTGGTTCGCGCGGGCGTTGGCCGCGTTCTGTCCGCCCACCCCGAGGATGTAGTTCAGCAGGGCCGACGCGGCGGTGAACTGGGCCGCGTGGGGTACGCCGAGGGCCCGGACCTGGCGACCGAGCCGCTCGAAGACCCGCAGCAGCGGGGACTGCGCGGGCGTCCGGGCGAGTTGCGCACCGATCCAGGGATGGGCGTCGATGGCGTCGAACACGCCGAGCGCCAGCGCGCGGATGGCGTCCTGGGGCGTCGCGTCGGCGGTGTCGGCGGACAGGCTGCCGGTGACGACGGCGTCGGCGGCGGCCAGCAGGAGTTCGTCCTTGCCCGTGACGTGCCAGTAGATCGCCCCGGGCCCGGTGGCGAGGTGCTCGGACAGGGCCCGGAACGTGAGTCCGCTCTCCCCCGCCGTGTCCAGCAGGGCGATCGCCGCCTCGACGATGCGCTCCCGGGAGAGCGGTTCCTCCCGTCGCTCCGCGCGACGCGTCCTGGGTGCCATGCGCCCATCCTGGCATATCTGGAACCCCGTTCCAGATTGACATCTCTGGAACGGGGTTCCAGTCTGGTTCTGGAACAACATTCCAGACCGGTGCCGCCGGATGTCCGGCCCACAGGCGTGCCCACGCAAGGAGCCCTCATGACCCCTCATGTCACGATCGTCGGCGCCGGTCTCGGCGGACTGACCCTCGCCCGTGTCCTGCACGTGCACGGCATCCCGGTGACGGTCCACGAGGCCGAGCCCTCGCCCGCCGCCCGCTCCCAGGGCGGCATGCTCGACATCCACGACCACAACGGGCAGCTCGCCCTCAAGGCCGCCGGCCTCTTCGACGGGTTCCTCGGCCTCGTGCACCGGGGCGGCGAGGCGTCCCGTGTGCTCGACCGGCACGGGACCGTGCTCCTGGACGAACCCGACGACGGCACCGGCAGGCGCCCGGAGGTGCACCGCGGCGACCTGCGCCGCCTGCTCCTCGACTCGCTGCCGGCCGGCACCGTCGCCTGGGGTCGCAAGGTCACCGCGGCGCGCCCGCTGGGCGACGGCCGGCACGAGGTGACGTTCGCCGACGGAAGCACCGTGCGCACCGGTCTCCTGGTCGGCGCGGACGGCGCCTGGTCGAGGATCCGCCCGCTGCTGTCGGACGCCCGGCCCGCGTACATCGGCAGGTCCTTCGTCGAGACGTACCTGTTCGACGCGGACACCCGCCACCCGGTGTGCGCCGGGACGGTCGGCGGCGGTTCGCTCTCCGCCCTCGCCCCCGGCCGGGGGATCCTCGCCCACCGGGAGCCCGGCGGCGTCCTGCACACCTATGTGGCGCTCGACAAGCCGCTGGAGTGGTTCGAGGCGATCGACTTCGACGACGCGGAAGCGGCCAGGGCCCGCGTGGCCGCCGAGTTCGACGACTGGGCCCCGGCGCTGCGCGCCCTGGTCACGGACGGTGAGACCACACCGGTACTGCGGACCGTCCACTCGCTGCCCGCCGGACACCGCTGGGACCGCGTGCCCGGAGTGACGCTGCTCGGCGACGCCGCCCACCTGATGGCGCCGTCCGGCGAGGGCGCCAACCTCGCCATGTACGACGGCGCCGAACTCGGCGAGGCGCTCGCGGCACACCCGGACGACATCGAGGGGGCGCTGACCGCCTACGAGAAGGCGCTCTTCCCGCGGAGCGCCGCGGCCGCCGACGAAGCCACCCGCGTCCACCACCTGTGCTTCGACGCCGACGCCCCGCACAGCCTCGTCCGCTTCTTCACCGACCACGAGCGGGCCGCATGAACGGCCCGGCGTCCGGCCGGCCCCGGGCCGCCCGGCCCCCGCTCAGCCCACCGTGGGAAGGGTCCCGCCCTCGACTCGCGTCACCTCGACGCCGTGCAGACCCGTGACCCAGCGCGCGGCGACGTCCCGGAACCGGTCGGCGCCGAGGGGCGTGCGTCCCAGTCCGACGACGTATCGCGCGCCGGTGGGCGCGTCCGAGGACCGGGCGACGGGCGCCGGGGCCAGGGGGCGCGGCCAGGCGTGCGCGTCCTCGGCGCCCGCCTCCCGCAGGGCCCGCAGCAGCGCGCGCATCCGTCCGCGCACCCGCCCGTTCAGCTCGTCGAAGTCCTCCGCCCGCCGGGGCGCGACCGTCACCAGGGCCCACGCGGCGTGCCGTCGGTGCAGGGGCGGCGGGGACAGCAGCGCGGGCCACGGATCCGGGCCCGGACCGGCCGCCGCCTCCACTGTCTCCCAGGCGCCGTAGAGCTCCTGGCTCAGCAGGTCCCGGCCGTGCGGGCCGACCTGTTCGGTGCAGGAGCGCACGGGCTCGGCGGGGGTCAGCACCGTCAGGGCGTCACCGGAGCCGGGCCCGTCCCCGGTGAGGGCGACGGGCTCGCGCCAGTCCCACGCGGCCCAGGTGGCGAAGAACAGCCGCAGCAGGTCGCCGCCGTCCGTGACATCGGGCGACTGCCGGACCGTGCGGGCCGCGAGCACCGCCCACGCCACGCCGGGCAGGCCGCCGAACGGGGCCGCGTCCAGGCCGCGGGCGCGCGCCCAGGCCTTCACGCCCCGCGCCAGCGTCGCGAACCGCGCCCGTCCGGCCGGACCCACGGCGGCGAGCACCTCGACCGCGTCGGCGACCGAACTCAGCGCGACCGCCGCCGCCTCGCCCAGTTCGGCCCGCCGGGCCACCGCCTCCCCCGCAGGGACCGTTCCCGCGGCCACCACGACCAGGTCCACGTCGAGCCCGTCGACGTGGAACCGCAGCCCGGGTACGCGGGCGCCGACGACCTCCCGCACCCGGACGGCGTCCGGCAGCGCGCCCGTGACCCGCTCCCGTACGGCCGCGAGGTCCACGGCGCCGGGCAGCACTGCGACGACGTCCACGTCGGCCCCCGCGAGCGCGCAGCCCATGCGCCGTGACCCCGCGAGGTGGACGACGCCCTCGGCGAACGCGTCCGTCAGACGGCGTACCACCCGCTCGGCCGCCGCGTCGTCCGTGGCGGGCCGCACGGCCGCGCCGGCCGGGGGCGCGGCCCACTCCTCGTGCCCCCGGTCCGGGCGGCCGGTGGCGGGCTCCGGCAGCCACCGCACCTCTCCGGTGCCGAGGGCGACGGTGGCCCTCGCCCGCATCGGCTCGTCGCCGCGCCGGGACAGCAGAAGCAACTCGCCGACCCGGGCGCCCACCGGGGAGAGCCGGGCCGCGCAGTCGGCGGCGACGGACTGCGGATCGGCGGTACGGCCGAGGCTCAGGTGCGGGGTGAACCCGTCGTGGCGCCCGCGGCAGCGGGGGAAGCGCCGCACGAACGCCTGCCGCAGTTGCGCCCACGGTGTCGCGTCGTCGGCCGCCGGGTCCAGCCACACCGTGGCGTCGTCGCGGTGACCGAAGGTGTGCAGTCCCTCCAGCCGGGCCGTGAACGGCTCGACCCCGGCGGCCGCCGCGGCCAGCAGGGGGGCCGCCCGTTCGAAGTCCGACTCGGGGACGAATCCGAAGAGCACGTTGACGTGCGGCGGCCAGCGCCGGATCTGCACGTCGTGGTCCCGGCGCACCTCCTGGAGCATCGGCCACGACTCGTGCGGCGGGACCCATGCCAGTGCCGTACGGGCCGTGGGCGCGACGTCGAGCACGTCGACGGGGGCGCCGGCGCCGAAGTGCAGGTCGGCGGCGACCCCGTAGTGGTCGGAGACGTGGAGCCCCTCAGGGGTGGGCTCGGTGCCCAGGAGGGCCGCCGCGGTGACCCGGACGCCGCCGGAGGGGCGCACGAACACCCGGTCGAGACGGGAGGCCCGGCCGGACAGGGAGGAGACGGCGGCCAGCGGATTGGCGCCGGGGTCGAAGGTGGGCGTGTCGTCGTGCGGGCCGTGCGTCTCGGTCCAGGCGTCGAGCATGCCGAGCGTGCGCGCCGGACCGGGCCCGCCGTCGTTGAAGTCGCCGACCAGGACCAGCCCGCCCTCGACGCCCGCCAGTCCCTCGGCCAGCCGGGCCAGTTCGGCGCCGCGCCGGGCCGGGCCGTCCTGCGAGTGGTCGCTCGTCAGATGGGTGGCGGCCAGGGTCAGCGGTCCGCACGCGGTGTCCACGACGAGGGCGGTGACGGCCTTGTGGCGGCCCAGGACGTGCAGCGCCGCCTCGCGCACCGGGAGCCTGCTGAGCAGCAGCAGACCGCACTCGTCGACGTCCTTGCCGCCGGGGTCGGTGGTGACGGTGTAGCCCTCCCGCACCCACGGTGCGTCGAGCAGCAGGGTCAGCAGGGCCGGCTCGGCCTCCTGGAGGGCGATGACGTCCGCGTCGGCCTGCCGGAGCGCCGCCAGCAGCAGCGGGCGGCGCAGGGCGGTGTCGATGCGATCGCTGTCGTAGCGGTCCCACAGCGTGTTCCAGGTCAGCACCCGGATCCGGTCGCGTCCCGGCTCCGCCGGGGCGGACGCGGCGGCGGACCACCGCCCGGCGGCCGCGTCCCAGGTGTGGGGCGTACGCGCGGTGAAGTACGGCGCGCGCAGCCGCCGCGCCTCGCGCACCCGGCCCGCGCCGGAGACGTCCACGCGGTCGACACCGGTGGCGCGGTCCCATACGACCTCCCCGTCCGCCTCCACGAACAGCACCCGGTGCCAGGGGATCTCGCCGCCCGGTACGAACAGCGGCAGCGGCACCCGCTTGGGTTCGGCGCCGCGCTGGAGGATGCCGAGCACGAACCGCGCCGGGTCGAAACGCGGGTCCCAGCGCACCCGGTGGTAGATCTCGTCACTGGTGCGCATCAGGGGTCCTCCCCGTCGAGTGAGCCGTCGCGGTCCCCCACGGTCCCCTCCGCGTCCACGTACCAGCTGCGGTGGGCCTGGCCGGGGTACGGCGGCACGAATCGGCGGAGCTGCGCCGCCAGTACGTCCGCGGGCACCGGATGCGCCCGGGTGGCGTTGCGCCGCGTCAGTTCGTCCTCGTCGGTGAGGAACACGGCGTGCGTGATCAGCGCGTCGCGCCGGCGTGCCACGGCGTGCACCAGGGACCGCTGGTGCGGGTTGAGGGAGGTGGCGTCCCACACCACCGTGCCACCGGCCCCGAGGGCGTCGTCCAGCCGGCCCAGGCCCTCGCGCAGCACGTCCCCGTTGGCCTTCTGGTCGGCCCGCGAGCCGCGCGCCGCGCGCAGTCCGTCGAGCGAGACACAGGTGAAGGGGCCCTCGGTGCGGGCCGCGAAGGCGCTCTTCCCGCTGCCGGACGGCCCCACCAGGTGGATCAGCCGGGGGAACCCGCCGTCGCGCCACCGCCAGGTCGCCGCGACGGCCTCGCGCACGGAGCCGACCCGCCCCTGCGCGTACATCTCGCGGGCTTCCGCCCAGCAGCGGTCCGCGGCCTCGCCCCCGACGCCGTCCCGCGCCAGTTCCTCGCGCAGTCCGTCCCGCAAGGGGCGCAGCGGCGCCTCGCTCATCAGCGCGGCCTCCTCCGCGTGCAGGGCGGACCACTCCGCCTGCTCCCGGGCCGTCTTCTCCCGCGCGGTCGCCGCGGCGACCGCGTGCAGCACCGCGGGCCGGGCCGCGAACGACATCCGGACGAGTCCGGCCCGCCGCTCCGCGTCCGGGTAAGGGCGGTGCAGTGCGCCGTGCAGACCGACCAGGTCGGCGACCCGTCTCGCGAGCGGGACGCCGAGCGGTGCGGCGGACCGGGTCATCAGCCGGGCCCGCGGTGTGCGGTGCAGCAGCGCGGCCAGCACGCCCGCGAGCCGTGCGTCGCCCCGGGTGCCCAGCGTGTCGAGCCGGGCGCCCGCCTCGGCGGCGGCCTCGGGGTCGGTGTCGTCCTGCGCGGCGCCCAGGTGCAGGGCGAGTGCTTGCGGGTCCGCGGCGGCCCCGGACCGTACGGCCCACAGCGCGGCGGCCGGGCCGAGTCCGTTGGGCACGACGCCCGTGTGCATCCAGTGCGTGCTCGTCGTCACGTGTCCGGGCCGCACCCACTTGGCGACCCGAGCGGCGAAGTCCGCCCGCGTGAACCCCTCGACGGTGCGGACGACGAAGCCCTCCTGTCTGCCGGTCTCCACCCGCAGCCGGCGCAACGCCCGCTCGTCGCACGTGCCGCGCCACACCACGGGCGGCGCCGGCACCCCCAGTGCGCGCAGGAACCGCACGGTCGCGTCCCAGTCGAGACACCGGTCCCGGTCGTCCCACACGGAGAAGCCGTAGAAGTAGCTCTCCAGGTCGTCGTAGGGGATCGAGTGCCGGGCGTACATGTTCTCCCCGCACACCCGCCAGCCCTCGGGTATCCGCGCGCCGATCCGCCCCTGGAGCGCCTTGACCCAGGCCCGCGAGGGGTGGTGCGCGGAGTCGACGGACCGCGCGTGCAGTCCGTCCGCGTACAGCGTCGTGTTCTCCCCGTCGAGCTTCTCGGTGACGACGACCTCACGGCCGGCGAACCCGCCCAGCCCGCCGGACCGCACATCGTCCGAGGACGCACCCGGTGACCAGGGCAGATGCGGGGTCCGGGGGTAGGGGGTAGGCATGCGGGCCACTATAGGAGCGGGGAATCGGCCGCTCCATCGGATTACCGCGGGCCCGGCGGGGTCAGGCGGCCGCGGTCTCCTCCGCCAGCCGCTGGAACTCGCCGAGGTCGTAGTTGGCGAGGGTGGAGTCCAGGTTGGTGAGGGCGCCGAGCCGCTCGACGAAGCCCTTGGGGTCGTACTCGATCTGCACGGTGACGCGGCTCGTCGTGTCGCTCAGCCGGTGGAAGGTGACCACGCCCGCGTGGTCGACCCCCTCCACGGTGTGCCAGGCGATGCGTTCCTGGGGAACGACCTCGGTGAGTTCGGCGACGAAGTTCTTGTCGGCGCCCGGCAGTTGCAGCTGCCAGGCGAACCGGTGGGCGTCCAGCCGCTCCACGAGCCGTACGTGGGTCAGGAAGGACGGCCAACGTGTGACATCGCTCCAGAGCGCCCAGGCGACGCTCACTGGCGCTTCGACGTCGACGGTCTCCACGAGGGACGCGGACATGGGGAACCTCTCTCCCGGTAGCTGGGGTCGGGACCGGCCCGACGGTCAGGTGCGGAGCGGATACCCCGGCACACGCCGGCCACACGGCCGGGCCGTCGGCCCGCACACCGGCGGCACGGCTCTCACAGTCCGAACAGCAGCGCCCCGTTGTCGTGGCACACCGCCCGCAGCCAGTCCTCCCCCAGTCCCAGCCTCTCCAAGGCATGCAGCTGGTGCAGGTACGGGTAGGGGATGTTGGGGAAGTCGGAGCCGAGCAGCACCCGGTCCCCGAGCGCGGCGAGCCGGGGCAGGGCCCGGTGCGGGAACGGCGCGAGCTCTTCGGCGAAGTCGGTGAACGTCATCGTCGTGTCGAGCCGCACCTCCCCGTACCGCTCGGCGAGTCCGAGGAACTCCTCGTACTCGGGCATCCCGAGGTGCGCGACGACCAGCCGCAGCCGTGGATGGCGCGCCAGCACCCGGGCGATCGGCTCGGGGCCGGTGTGCTTGCCGGGGGCGGGACCGGAGCCGCAGTGGATGACGACGGGGATCCCGGCCTCGGCCAGCAACCCCCAGGCCGGCCGCAGGAGTTCGTCGGCCGGGTCGTACGCCCCCACCTGGACGTGCGCCTTGAAGACCCGTGCCCCCGCCTCGACCGCCTCGCGGACGTAGGTCTCCACGCCCGGCTCCGGATAGAGGGTGGCGGTGTGCAGGCAGTCGGGGGTGCGGTGCGCGAAGTCGGCCGCCCAGCCGTTCAGCCACCGGGCCATGCCGGGCTTGTGCGGGTAGAGCATCGCGGTGAACGCCCTGACGCCGAACCCGCGCAGCACGGCGGTCCGTTCGGCCTCCTCCTGCCGGTAGGTGATCGGCCACCGGAGCCCGCCGGTGAGGGAGCCCAGGGCGTCGAAGTAGTCCCAGACCTTGTGCAGGACCCGCTCGGGCATGAAGTGGGTGTGGACGTCGACCAGACCCGGCAGACCGAGTTCCGTCCAGAAGCGCCTGACCTCGGCGGCCTCGTCACGGGCCCCGTCATCGGCTCGCGCGGGGGCCGGAGCGGGTCCGGTGGGGGCGCCGGGGCCGCCGGGTGCTGCGCGGTGATCGTCCATAGGGCCAACGATCGGTGCGGCCGGGGCCGCGGTCCATTCCTTCGGGCAAGGAATCCGTGAGGGATCGGTCACCGTCGGGGGGTGAACGCGAACAGGCCCCAGGGGGCGTACCCCCCTGGGACCTGCCGGGTGCGTGGGATCAGGCCGGCGTGATGTTCTCGGCCTGCGGGCCCTTCTGACCCTGGGTGATGTCGAAGGTGACCGCCTGGCCTTCCTGGAGCTCACGGAAGCCGGTGGCGTTGATGTTGGAGTAGTGCGCGAAGACGTCCGGTCCGCCGCCGTCCTGGGCGATGAAGCCGAAGCCCTTTTCGGCGTTGAACCACTTGACGGTTCCGCTGGCCATGCTGGTGCCTCTCAGTCGCTGTCGGGAACCGCACCGCGCGGAACCCGGAGGTGATCGCCCTGGTACGGCACTGGACAGCAAAACACCCGCGCGGCAGCGCGGGCGGGTACTGCGAACCAACCACGACATCTGAGGGCGACGCTACACGGCGAAACCGGCCCCCACCAGACGGCGACGGCCGTGTTTCGCCCAAGTGTTGGGGTCCGCGACGACGAACGGGTGAGCGCCGGGGACATGACGGCACCGTCGCCGGCCCATCGGCGGGGGTGCCGGCGCGGGTGCGGGCACCTCGCGCCGCCGCGTCCGCGCGTCGCGGCGGAACACACGAACGGAACCATTCAGGCCGGTTGTCCGTACTATCTGTCCAGCAGGGCCCCATGTACGTACACCTGTCGCTGCGTGCCCGACGAGCACCACCGCCGCGGCGCGTACGGCAGACGAGCGATCGCCGCACCGCACCGACGAAAGGTCGTGCCCCCATGTCCGAGAACGCGTCCGCCACCGAACTCGCCTCCCACTACACCGCGCAGGTGACCTCCGACCTGGACCGCAACACCAAGGAGCAGGAACGGATCGGCGCGGAGATCGCCTCCCTGGAGGAGCAGTTGACGGCCCTCCGGCACGATCACTCCGTGCTGGTGAGCATCCGGGAGGCCATCGCCGCCGCGCCCGCGCCCGCCGGCGCGGACCGGCCGTCCGCGGCCGCCCCGGTGCCCTCGCCCCGCCGCAAGGCCGCCGCTTCCGGTTCGGGCAAGCGGGCGCAGCCGAAGAAGAGCGCGTCGCGTGTCACCCGCAAGGCTGAAAAGCCGGCCGCGCCGAAGCGGGCGGCCGCCGCCGGACCCGCCGCCGATTCCGCGTCCTCCGCACAGCCCACTCTGGTCGACCTGGTCCGGCGCCACCTCACCGAGCAGAAGGAGCCCCGCTCGGCGGCCGAGATCACCACGGCCCTCGGTCAGGCGCACCCGGAGCGCAGCGTCAAGGCGACCGTGGTGCGGACCACGCTGGAGGGCCTCGTCGCCAAGGCCCAGGCACACCGTTCCAAGCAGGGGACGTCCGTCTTCTACACCGTCGCCGACGCTCCGCAGGCCGCGGGCGGGGCGAAGGCCGCGGGCAAGGAGAAGGCGGCCACGGCCTGACCCCGGACGCGCCGGACACCGTCACCGGGCGGCCGGTGGCGGACGTCGACAAGGGGTGGTTGGCGAACTTCCGGATATGGTCTTTTCATACGCCATATCGCCTGACGGGGAGGTCGTACGGTGGATGCCCCCCAGACGGCGGGCGGGACGCCGGAGCAGCCTTTGGGTGCTGTCGGGTACGCGGGTGTGCTGCGCGAGCTGCTGCCGATCGCCCTGTGGCGGGAGGACTCGGACGGGCGCATCGTGGAATGGTCGCTGGCCGCCCAGGACCTGCTCGGACACCGGCCGCAGGACGTCCTCGGCCGTGCCGCGGCGGCCCTGCTGGTGCCCGAGGGACGGCATGAGCTCGCCGACCAGCTCACCTACCGTGTCCAGGGCGGCGAGACCGTGGTCGGCACCCTCGCGGTGCGGCACCGGGACGGGCACGAGGTCACGATGGAGATGTGGATCGTGCCGGCCGCCGACGCTCGGGGGCGCACCGGCGCTCTGCTGATCGCCGTGGAGACCTCGCAGGTGCTGCGCATGCGTGACTCCCTGGCGGCGCTGGAGAGCCTGTTCAGCCAGTCGCCCATCGGCCTGGCGACCCTCGGCACCGACCTGCGGTTCCTGCGGGTCAACGACGCGCTCGCCCGGATGAACGGCGTCTCCGCGGCCGCGCACACGGGCAGACGGCTGACCGAGGTCGTGCCGGGCGTCAACGCCGTCGCGCTCGAGTCGACGATGCGGGAGGTGCTGGACGGGGGCAAGGCCGTCGTCGACGTGCGCCGCACCGGGCGCACCCCGGCGGACCCCGACCGCGAGCGGACCTGGTCGTGCTCCTACGCCCCCCTGGTCGACGGCGCCGGACGGACCCTGGGGCTGATCGCCTCGCTCATCGACATCACGGAGAGCCAGCGGGCCGAGCACGAGGCCGCCCGCGCCCGGCGCCGCTTCGCCCTGCTGGCGGAGGCCGGCACCCGGATCGGCACCACCTTGGACCTGCGGCAGACCTCGGAGGAGATCGTGCGGATGCTGGTCCCCCAGCTCGCCGACTCCGCCGACGTACAGCTCCTCGAAGAGGTGCTCGCACCGGACGAGTCCACCGCCGCCACCCACGGCGTCGTCCGGCGCATGGCCGCCCTCTTCCCCGACCCGTCGGCGCCGACGGCGCGGCTGCTGCCGGGCATGACGTCCCGCATCGCGCGCGGCTCCCTCTATGAACGGGTCATCGCGGACGGCCGTCCCACCGACCTCTACCGGTCCGACGTCCCGGCGCTGGTCACCGACCCCCGCGCCGACGAACTGCGCGCCTACCTGATGGGTCTGGGCTCCGCGCGGCTGATCCCGCTGGTGGCGCGGGGCAAGGTGCTCGGGGCGGTCGTGGTGACCCGGCTGCGCAGCCGGGAGCCCTTCGACGAGCAGGACAGTGTGCTCATCGACGAACTGGCGGCGCGCGCGGCCCTGAACATCGACAACGCGCTCATGTACACCCGGCAGCGCGCGGCGGCGCTGACCCTGCAACGCAGCCTGACCAACAGCGCGCTGCCCGCCGTCCCGGGCCTCGAACTCACGGGACGGTACCTGCCCGCCAGTGAGCACGACGTCGGCGGTGACTGGTTCGACGTCATCGCGCTGCCCGAGGGCCGCACCGGACTCGTCATCGGCGACGTGATGGGGCACGGTGTGCACGCGGCGGCGCTCATGGGCCAGCTCCGCACGGCGGTGCGCGCCCTGGCCCGGCACGACGTCGACCCGGCCCGTCTGCTGCGCTCGCTGGACACCGTGGTGGCCGACATGGGCGAGGACCAGATGGCGACCTGCGTCTACGCCGTCCACGACCCGGCGTCCGGCGGATGTCTCGTGGCGCGGGCCGGTCACCCGCCGCCGGCCGTGGTGCCGCCCGGCGGACCCCCCGCCTTCCTCGACGGCTCACCGGGCACCCCGCTGGGCACGGGCGGCCGGCAGTTCCGCACCGAGCGGATCCCCCTCCCCCCGGGAAGTGTGCTCGTCCTGTACACCGACGGGCTCATCGAGACGCGGGCCGCAGACCTCGACCAGGGGCTCGACCGGCTCGCCCGGGCGCTGCGCTTCCCCGGGCAGCCGCTGGCCGCGCTCTGCGACGGCGTGCTCGGCGAGATGCTGCCCCATCCGGCTCAGGACGACGTGGCGGTGCTCATGGCCCGGCCCCTGTGACTCACGTACATGACATCGGTGACAAGAACCCGGGTACACGGATCTGCGGAGGTCGAACGATGGTCGAGGCAAGCGATATCCGGGAGTGGCGCGGTCACGACGTGGTCGACGCGCAGGGGCACAGGATCGGTGTCCTGGAGTCGGTCTACGTGGACACCGGGACCGACCTGCCGTCCTTCGCCACGGTGACCGTGGGGCTGCCCACCAGGCGCCGCCTGGTGTTCGTGCCGCTCCTCGGGGCGACCGTCGGCCCGGGGTACCTCAAGGTCGCGCACGACAAGAACGCCGTGAAGAAGGCGCCGTCGATCGACACGGACGGCGAGCTGCTCGCCCCCGACGAGCCGAAGGTCTTCGCCCACTACGCACTGGACTACGCGCCGGGGGCCGGCGGCGAGCGGCGCCTCGCCCGTCGCTGACCCCCGAGGCCGCGGGAGGGCCCATGAGTCTGTTCCTGTTCCTGATCCTGCTGGCGCTGGTCCTGGGCATCATCGGATTCGCGGTCCACGGGCTGTTCTACCTGCTGATCATCGGCGCCGTGGTGCTCGTCGCCGACCTCTGTTACGTGGGGCTCCGCTTCCGCCGCGGCGGCCGCAGGCACCGCATCGCCCGCTGAGCCGTCGCTCCGCCTCCGCCGCGGCCCCGCTCGGCGGACGTCAGCGGGCGGGGATCGCGGCTTCGGCCGCCGCCTTGATGCGGGCGCCGAAGGCGTCGGCGTCCTTGCGGGCCGCGGCCAGCGCCAGGCCGACGAGCAGCTTGCCCACGCCGTGCCCCTCCAGGGAGTTGAAGATGCGGACCCTGGTCCTGCCGTCGGTCAGCCGCTCCAGGTCGTAGCCGCCCTCGCGTACCGTCACGGAGTTCTTGGAGGCCTCCTGCCAGCGGATCCTCACCGGTGCCTCGAACGCGGTGATGCGGAACTCCCTGGCCGTCTTCATCCCGGCGTCCTTCACCGTGCTGCGGAAGACGGTGCCCACGGCGGTCGGTGTGTCGGGGGTCCGGTCGATCCGCAGCACCCGGGGGCTGAACTGCGGGTCGTTGCGTCCGTCGGCGAGGTAGGCGAACACCTCCTCGACAGCCCGATCGACCTCCACCGTCGCTTCGAACTGCCCTGCCATGCGCACTCCTCGTCGGTCCGGTCGCACACGTGTGGACGTCATGTCCCGTTCGGCCCGCCGCACACACGACGGCACCGCGACCTCATGGGACCACCGAACGCCCCGTGGGGCAACGGCACGACCGCCGCGGGGTGGCACGCAACGACCGGGCCCGCCGCGTGCGCGGCGGGCCCGGTCTTCGTGGGCGGGGCGGGCGGTGCGTCCTCTGCGGAGTTCAGGGGTCAGGCACTGGCATGGCGGTTCGCGAAGGCGCGCCGCGGCGCGGCGTGGTGCACGGACCGGCCCGCGCCGGCGGCCCGCTGACGCGACAGCCACACCGACGTGACGGAGAGCAGTCCGGTGAAGACGACGAGGAACAGCACCGACACCCACATCTGCCGGCTTCCGGGTTCGTCCCACCCGGTCCAGGCCGCCGACGCGGCCCACAGGAGAGCGCCTCCCGCGTACAGAGGGCGGACGCGCCGCAACTGCCGCACGGCACGCACCGATTCGACGTGATCTTTTTTCTGTGCCATGCGGGACCTGGTACCCCGATCCGCGTCGTCCAACGGTGCCGGGCGGAGGTTCTCGGACCCACCGGTCCCCGCACCCTTCAGGCCGGGCGGCCGGTCCGCCCGTACCGGTCCCCCGGGCCGCTCCGCAGGACGACGAACAGCCCTCGCGCGCGGGATCCGTCCGGCGTCCGCCAGGAGCCCGCGACGTGGCCGTTCGTCCCCGGCGGCAGGGACGGCGGGCCGTCCGGGGCCGGACGCAGGACGCGATGCAGGAACAGGGTGGAACCCCGCCCGGCGGACAGGCGGGTCCCCTCGCGGTCGTCGACCGCACCGGCCGCGAGGTCGGCCAGGTCGCCGCCGTCACCGTCGTACGAGCGGGTGACCTCCCGGTCGGGGGTGTCGCTGGTGTTCTGGTCCTGGGCCAGGACCCGTCCCCGGAGCAGGGCGAGCAGCTGGGTGCGCAGCACCGGGTCGTGGCAGCCGTCGTAGGCCCAGCGACGCCCGAGCACCCCGTGTTCCATGGTGCCGACGAGCGCGTGCTCCGCCCCGGCCAGGGGCGCTCCGCGATAGGTGAGCGGCACGAGGTAGGTGACCGCGTCATCGCCGGCGGTGTCGGTGACCGCCATGAACTCGATGCCGACCTCGCCCTGCGGGTCGTCGAGCCGGAAGCCGCCGGCCTTGGTCAGTTCCGGCCCGCCCGCGCCCGGCACGTACCAGGGCCGGGTGGGCAGCCAGGCGGCCAGGAGTTCCAGTTTGGTCGGCTCGAGGACGGTGCGGTGGATGACGGCCATGCCGGGGGCTCCTGTCGCGTCGGGCGGATACGACCGCCCACCCTGCCATCCGGCGCGGCCCCGTCACCGCCGGTTTTCGCCCGGCGCCCGGCCTGGCGCCGCACGCCCCCGGCCGGGCCCGGGACAGGGCCCCCGGGGTCAGCCGGCCGGAGCAGTGATCTCCCGCTTGAGGATCTTGCCGCTCGGGCCGGTCGGCAGGGCGTCCACGAGCCACACCTCGCGCGGGTACTTGTACGCGGCCACCCGGCTCTTGACGAACTCCCGCAGCTCGTCGGGGGTGGCACGGGCACCCGGGCGCAGGACGACCGCGGCCGCGATCTCCTCACCCAGGTGGGTGTGCGGCAGGCCCACCACGGCCGCCAGGGCCACGGCCGGATGCTCGTGCAGGACCTCCTCCAGCTCGCGCGGGTAGACGTTGTAGCCACCCCGGATGATCATGTCCTTCTTGCGGTCGACGATGTACAGGTAGCCGTCCTCGTCCCGGCGGGCGAGGTCACCGCTGCGCAGCCAGCCGTCCTGGACGGTGGCCGCCGTCTCCTCGGGGCGGTTCCAGTACCCCCTCATCACGTTCGGACCGCGCACCGCGAGCTCGCCGACCTCGCCGGGCGCCACGTCCCGGCCCTCGGCGTCCAGGAGCCGCACCTCCACGTCACGGATCGGCGTGCCGACGGAACCGGCCTTGCGCGGACGGTCCGGATGGTTGAACGTGACCACCGGGCTGGTCTCGGACATGCCGAAGCCCTCCAGCACCGCGCACCCGAAGCGCCGCTCGAAGCCGTGCAGCACCTCGACGGGCAGCGAGGCGCCGCCGGAGATGCACATCCTCAGCGTCGAGACGTCCGCCTGCGAGGGGTGCTGGAGCAGGGCCGCGTACATCGTGGGCACCCCCTCGAAGACCGTGGCGCGGTCGCGCGCGATGGCCTCCAGGACGGCCTGCGGTTCGAAGCGGGGCACGAGGGTGAGCGAGGCGCCGGCGCGGACGGCCACGCTCATGGTGCAGATCTGGCCGAAGATGTGGAACAGCGGCAGACAGCCCACCACCACGTCGTCCGGCGTGATGCGCTGCACGTGGACCGCGTTGACCTCGGTGTTGTGCCGCAGCCCCGAGTGCGTGAGGGTGGCGCCCTTGGGACGCCCGGTGGTGCCGGAGGTGTACAGCAGCACGGCCACGTCGTCGACGCCGTCCGCCACCTCGCGCACGGGCTCGTGCCCGGCGAGCAGCGCCGCGAAGGCGGCGGGTTCGACGGCCAGGTGCCGCACCCCGGCGGCTTCCGCGCCCTGTGCGCCCTCGCCCGGCGCCAGATGCCACTCGCACAGCAGCACCGCCCCGGAGTCCTCCAGGTGATAGGCGGTCTCGCGCGTCTTCAGCAGCGGGTTCATCGGGACGACGATCCCGCCGGCGCGCAGCACCCCGTAGTACAGGACGACGAACTCGGGAACGTTGGGCAGCATCAGGGCGACACGGTCCCCGGGGCGCACGCCCTGAGCCCGCAGCAGCGCGGCGGCGCGGGCACTGCGCTCGTCGAGCTCGGCGTACGTGGTGACGTGCTCGCCCAGGCGCAGCGCGGGACGTCCCGGCTGCCGCTGTGCCGTCTCCACCAGGTACTGCGCAAGATTGGCCATGACCGCCTCCACGAACATCACCGTCGAAATCCGCTGTTCATCTCGACGACATGGTGCTGCCGCTCCTGACGGTGGCCTATGGGCGCCAGGACAGCGCCGCCCCCGCGGGATTGTCCGCAGGAACAAAACGGTGCCGTTAAGCTGCGGTGATGGACATCTCAGGCGTGGCCGCGGCGCTGCATGCCAGGCTGCCGGAACTGGGTGAGCGGATCGCGCGGCGCATCCGCTCGGACGTCGAGGCGTACGACGAGGAATCACTGATCCCCTTCGACTCCCTGCGCAGCTCGTGCACGGCCAACGCGGACCTCGTGCTGAGCCACCTCGAGCGCGCGGACGCCCCTGACGCCAGCCCGGCCCGCGAGACGGGGCGGGTGCGCGCCGAACAGGGGGTGCCGCTCGCCGACACCCTGCACGCCTACCGGGTCGGCTTCGAGCAGCTGTGGACGGAGATCCTGCTGGAGTCACGCACCCACCCCGGCGTCACGGACGATCAGCTGGTGTCCCAGTCGGCGGAGATCTGGTCGCTGTTCGGGCTGTACGCGGAAGCGGTGGCGGCGGCCTACCGTGAGACCTCCGCCGAGCTGACCTCACAGGGCCGTGCCCGGCGTTCCGCCCTGGTGGAGGCGTTGTTCACCGGCGTCATGGCCGACCGCAGCACGCTGTGGGAGGCGGCCCGGGAGCTGGGTCTGCCCGAGCACGGTCCCTACGCGGTCGCCGCGGCCACGGCCGCCGTACCGGGCCAGGAACCGCTCGCGGGAGTCGAGGCCGCACTGCGCCGGGCCCGCCTGCCCTCGGCCTGGCGGCTGCTGCCCGACCATCGCATCGGCCTGGTCGCGCTGCCGACGGCGGAGGCGGAGAGCACCTTCCTGCGCGTCCTGCGCGGTACACAGTCCCGGGTGGGTGTCAGCCCGTCCTTCCCCTCCCTGCGCGACACCCCGCAGGCCCTGCGCTTCGCCCGCCTGGCACTCGCCGGCCTGCGCGAGGCGCGCGCCGGGGTCGCCCGGTTCGACGACGACCCGCTGGCCATGGTCGTTGCCGCCGCCCCCGCCGAGGCCGCGCATCTGGTGGGCGTGGTGCTCCAGCCCCTGATCGACCTCCCGGTCGCCGAACGCGCCCGCCTGCTGGACACCCTGGAACACTGGTTCGCCGCCGCCGGCTCGGCCACCGAGGCCGCCCGGACCCTCTTCGTCCACCCGAACACGGTCCGCTACCGCCTCCGCCGCATCGAGGAACTCACGGGCCGCTCCCTCTCCGACCCCCGGGCCCTGTCGGAAATCGGCGTGGCACTCCTGGCCGCCCGCGACCCGGGAGCCACCCGCCCCGCCCGAACCCCACCCCCACCTCCGGGCCCCGCACCGGCCCGGTGACGGCGCCGGGTCGCACCACGGCATTCTCGGCGCCCGAGCCCGTTGTGCTCGTCAATCGCGGGGAGAGCGCGCCGCCCGTGGTGTCGCGAGCATCAGCGCCGAGTCCGCATGGAGCGTGATGCGCACCGGTGTGAAGGTGGTGGCGTCCATCGGCGACTCACCCGTGCCGGGATTGCGGGTGTAGCGAGGATGGGCGCCGCCGCTGATCTGCCAGCGTATGCGGTGACCGACGGCGAAGCGGTGGGCGGTGGAACTCATCGGCACGGTGATGTGCGAGGGCGCCTGTCCGGCGGTCCGAAGCCGGCCCAGCCCGTCGCAGATGTTGACGGAGCGGCCTTGTGCGTCCACGTCGCACAGGCGGGTGAAGACGTCGGCGTGGCCGGTGTCGGTGGAGATGCTCAAGCGCGCGGAGACCGGGCCGAGGATGTCCACGGGCTCGGTCAGCGGGGGGCCGGTGAACGTCAGTACGTCGTCCCGCGTCTCCAGAGTTCGGTTGTCGCGAGGCCCGGCCGTACGGGAGAGCAGCGGGCCGCCGAGGGAGGGGGTGGGGTCACCCGGGTCGTAGCGGAACGACGTCAGTGGTGCGGAGTCCGTGGGAGCCTGCCGGGTGAGGTGCCCCTGCGCGGTGGGAAACCACGGGTTCACGGCCGCGGCCGGCGGCCAGTCGTCGCTGTCCCGCCAGTCGTCTTCGCCGCCGACGTGCACGCGGACCCTGGTGGGACGGAGGCCGGAGCGATCGCCGTACAGGTGCGCGCGCAGCCAGGCGAGGCTCTCGGCGAACACCTCGGGCCACCCCTGTTGCAGCGCGGACGTGTGGGTCCAGGGGCCGACGAGCAAGGCGGTCCGGCAACCGGCCTCACGCAGTCGCCGGTACTGCTCGAACGTCTGGTCGCCCAGCGCGTCGTGCCATCCGGTGATCAAGCCGGTCGGCACATCCAGCCGCTCCGCCACCGTCGCCAGCGACGCACCCTGCCAGTACGCGTCCTCGGCCTCCGGGTGGGACATCACGTCGTCCAGCCAGGGCACATCGCCGCCGAGGGCGGTCACGTACGCCCCGCGCAGCGGCTGCGCGGTGACGACATCACGCAGGCGCCGGTGCAGACGAAGGGTCGCCGTAAGGAACGCTCGCATCCCCTGGTGCTGATACGTCATGCCGACACCGACGGCGAGGGCGTTCTCCAGACGAAGCGCGCCCTGTGCGTGGAACAGGGCGTGAGGATCGTGCAGCCCCACCTGCACCACCATCGCCTTCAGCTCCGGCGGCGGGTCCACGGCGAGGGCCCACTGCACGTAGCCCAGGTAACTGGGGCCGACGGTCCCCAGCCTTCCGTCGAACCAGTTCTGCTCGCGCAGCCAGGACACGGTGGCCCGGCCGTCGGCGACCTCGTTGCGCCACAGATCGAACTCGCCTCCGGAGCCACCGGTGCCGCGACAGCTCTGAAGCACCACGTGAAAGCCCTGTTCGGCGAAGAGGACGCCGTACATGGGAGACCACGGCAGACCCCTGCCGTACGGCGAGCGCACCAGGAGGGTGGGGAAGTCGCCCTCGGCGCGCGGGAAGTAGTGGTCCGTGATCAGTTGGCTGCCGTCGGCGGCCGGCACCGGCAGACCCGGCTCCCACCCGACATCGTGTCGCCCGGCCGGCAGGCCGCGCCACGTCGCCCTCATGATCCGTGAGGCCAGTGGCGGCCTACCGGAAGGCGGTGCCCAGGTCGGCCTCGGCACAGGACCGTGCGTGCGTGATGCCATCGTCCCTCTCCTCCATATCCGTACGGTGTACGAGAATAGAGGATGCTTGGATGAGGCGCGCAAGGGCCACCTCGATCAAGGGAGGAGCGTGGACCATGCCCCGTGACGAAGGGGCCGACGCCCCAGGCATCAGCCCGGAGCAGCTCTGGCTGAGCCCGGCCCGGCCCCGCAGGGGCCGCAAGCCCGCCTACAGCCGAGAGGCGATCACGGCGGCAGCCGTCGCGCTGGCGGACGCGGAGGGGCTCGAAGCGGTCACCATGCGGAAGGTCGCCGCACAGGTAGGAGCCGGCGCCATGTCGCTCTACAGCTACGCCCCCGACAAGGAGACGCTGCTGGAGCTGATGGTCGACCACGTCAGCGGCGAACTGCCGACCACCGGCACCCCCACCGGCGACTGGCGCACCGACCTGAAGGCCATCGCCCGCCTCCAGCGCGCCCATATGCTGCGACACCCCTGGCTGCCCGCCGCTCTGGCCGCCCGTCGCATCCCCGGCCCCAACACGCTGGCCTTCCTGGAACGCGCGCTGGCCGCCCTGCGGCCCTCCGGGCTGGACGGTGCGGCGAAGCTGGAGGTCTTCGCCCAGCTCACCGCGTTCGTGGCCGGGCACGTCGCCCATGAGATCGCGCGGACGGCGGCCTCGCAGTCCCCCGACCGAGCCGCAGCCGAAGCCCGCTACCTCGCGGCTGTCGCCGCGGACGGCCGTCACCCGGAACTCGCCGAAGCCCTCGCCGCCCCCGGACGCCCCCTCACGCCCGAAGCCACCTTCACCCGGTTCCTCAACCGCCTGATCGACGGCCTCGACACCGACTGATCCCACTCCGCCCACCCGGCCGCGTCGGCACCCGGCAAGGCGCACCGCCAGGACGAAAGCTCAGGGACGCACGCCCGGCTCGTCCACGGCAGCCGCGAACCTCTGCACGGCTGAGACGCTGATCAGGGTTTCCTCTGTCGTGACCTTGGAGTCGATCACTCCGCCGGCGAGCATCATCGTGCGTTCACCCCGGTACTCGTAGGTCTTCGGATCGAGGAGCAGCTCCTCCCGGCGGTGGGTCTGCCTGGTGAACGAGTTGTCGTCCGTGGGGTGGACGGCCAGCGCAGGCCTGCCCAGCGCGTCCTTGACGAGCTGCGGACGGACCACCACGCCGGGGATCGTTTCGAGCGCACGGAACAGCGAGATGCGGACTTCGAAGGGAATGGTGTCCGCGCTGGAGAACGTGTACGCGATCCGCTCGTAATCGCCCCCGTGGCGGATGATCTTGGAGAGAGACCGCAGCAGCAGTTGCGGCTCGCTCGGCAGTTTCTGCACTTTCCGGCGCAGCTCCTTCGGCGATCCGGCCACCGCCTTGCCCACTACGGAATCCAGGCCACCCTGCATCAGCATGCGGCGGGTCTTGCCGCTGCCGTACTGCGTCCAGGTCTCCTGCGTGAACTCCGCGTATGCCGGGGCGCCCTTCTCCGGAACGGGATTGAGGTCGTCGCGGAAGTTGAGCGTCGACTGCCGGGTCAGGGTCTTCTGGTAGAGCCACTGCCCGTCGGCGGGTTCGGGAGACGTTGCGTACTCGGCCTCCACCCGGTGGGTGTGGTTCGTCGGCATCACCTGCGCCACCAGCACCGCCGCCACGGCCACCCCGGCGGCAGCGCCCGCAGCGGCGAGCTTCCAGCCGGCCCGTGGCCAGAAGCGCCGGCGCCGCCTCTGTGCGGCGGCGGCGTCCAGGAGCCTCTGCCGCCCGGGCACCAGCCGGGCCCGGTCGCAGGCGGGCGCGTCCGGCCGGAAGTTCTTCAGCGTCGTCATCTCATCCATGTCCGGCCTCCGGGGCGAAATCCTGCACGAGAGTGGGGTCGTCACCCAGCGCGGAGCGCACCTTCCTGCGCGCCCGGTTGAGTCGGGAACGGACGGTGCCGACCGGGATGGCGAGCGCCTCGGCGACCTCCTGATAGCTGAGGTCGGCCCAAGCGACGAGGAGCAGTACGTGCCGGTCGCCGCCGGACAGCGAGGCGAGCGCGCCGGCGAGGAGGCGGTGGACGGCCTGCGCGGTGATCCGGTCGTCCGCGTGATCGACCCACGACTCGGTGACCGGGTCGTGGCCGGTGCGGGCGAGCGCCCTCAGGGCGCGCTCCTCGGTGCGGCGCTGCTTGCTGATCAGAATGGCGGCGATGCCGAAGAACCAGGGCCGGGCGTTCGTGCGGGTCAGGTCGTAGCGCGAACGGGCTCGGAACGCCACGAGGAAAGTGTCGGCCGTGAGGTCGTCGGCGGCCGCGTCGCCGAGCCGCCGCATGACGTATCTGTGGACGTCGGCCGCGTACCGGTCGTACAACACCGCGAAGACCTCGGGCCGCCGCAGAGACTGGGCGATGGCGGACGAGTCGTCGTGGTGGTGTTCGTGGTCGTCGTGCCCGACGTCCGGTGGGCCGGTCACGGGGTCTCCGTCTCTGATCGGATGTGGTCACACTCTCTCTTCCCCGGTGGGGTCCGCCGAGTTCACGGCTCATGCACCGGCTGCCGGGTTCAGAATCGGACGAGCATGCCGTTTCGCGGCCTCCGTGGCGGAACTCTCTGCCACAGTCGAACATTGTGACCAGTCAGCCGCAGCAGCAGTTACCGCCGGACGATGCCCCGGCCGGCTGCCCCTCCTCGTTCCGGGAGGTGCCCGCCGCGCTGTCGGTGGGGATCGAGGAGGAGTTCCTCCTCGTCGACCCCGTCAGCCGCACGCTCAGGCCCGAAGGCCCGCAGGTGGCCGACTCGGCCGCCGACGAACTCGGGCACCGCGTCGGTACCGAACTGACCCGCTATCAGGTCGAAGGCCGCACCGAACCCCACACCTGCCTGAACGAGGCAGTCGCGGAACTCCGCACCGTACGGGCGGGGTTGGCGCGCGCCGCCGCCGAGCGGGGTCTGCGCATCGCCTCCAGCGGATCACCGATCACCGGCCCTGTCGCACCCGTCCCCCTCACGCCGGGCCCGCGGTACGCGGAGAGCATGTCCCTCTTCCGGGCGCTGGACGACGAGCAGAGCGCCTGCGCGTGCCACGTGCACATCGGCGTCGCCGACCCCCGCGAAGCGATCGAAGTGAGCAACCATCTGCGGCCCTGGCTGGCGACGTTGACCGCGCTGGCGGCGAACTCCCCGTACTGGGAAGGCCGTGACACCGGCTACGCGAGCTGGCGCACCATCGCCTGGGGGCGATGGCCGGTCGCCGGACCGCCGCCCTACTTCGACTCCCCCGCCCACTTCGAGGATCTCGTCGACGAACTCATCCTCACGCGGACCGTTCTGGACCGGGGCGGCCTGTACTGGGACGTCCGTCCCTCCCATCATCTGCCCACCGTCGAGGTACGCGTCGCCGACGCGGCACTCACTCCCGAGGACACGGTCCTGCTCGCGGCCGTCGTGCGCGCCTTGGTCGCCACCGCCCTCGAGGCGATCCGCGCCGGTGAGCCGGCTCCCCGCCCCGGCCCCGAGATCCTGCGTGCGGCCTCCTGGCGGGCAGCACGCGACGGACTTGCCGGACAGGCCCTCGACCCCATCACCCGCCGGCTGGTCCCTGCGGCGGCGCAGGTCGAGCGCATGCTGCGTGCCTTGTCCCCTGCCCTGCGCCACAGCGGTGACCTCGACCTCGTACGCAGCCAGTGGCGGCGCCTGCGCACCCAGGGCAGCGGAGCCGACCGGCAGCGTGCCGCCTACCGTCACCGCTCCAGCCTCCACGATGTCGTCGACCACGTCATCGGCGCCACATGCTCCTCCGGGAGGGCGGCCGACGGCTTCCGGGCGGGCTCGGCACGAGCGGAGATCCGTCGCCCGGGGTGACCACCGTAAATGGGGTGAGCGCTGCGGGCCGATCGGGAATGCTGGCCCGGTGCAGCGTGATGAGGAACGGCGTGATGAGGAACAGCCGTTGCCGGGCGGGAACGTCAGCGCCGGTGTCGTCCGGGTCGGAGACACCGTCCGCCGCCCGAGCGGACCGTGGACCCCCGCTGTGCACGCCCTGCTGACCCACCTGTACGAGGTGGGGTACCGGGCGGCGCCCCGCCCGCTGGGCATCGACGACCAGGGGCGGGAGGTCCTGACCTTCATGCCGGGACACGTGGTCTGGCCCGACCGGTTCTCCCTGCTGGACGCCGAGGGGCACCTGGCCGACGTGGCGCGACTGATCCGGGACTTCCACGAGGCCGTGCGGGGCTTCACACCACCGCCCGACGCGCACTGGCAGGTGCTGATCCCCGCCGAGGGCAGCGACATCATCGCCCATCAGGATCTTGCGCCGTGGAACCTCGTGGCCGGTGACGAGGGGCGGTGGGCCTTCATCGACTGGGACACCGCCGGCCCCGGCTCCCGCCTGTGGGACGTCGCGTACGCCATGCACGGGTTCATTCCGCTGTCCGCGCATCCCGACTGGCAGCGCCCCGACGCCGCGGCCCGGCTGCGGGTCTTCGCCGACGCCTACGGCCTGGACGAGGCCGAACGCCGTCACACGGTCCCCCTGCTGGGGCGCCGAACGCGCTCCATGCACGACTTCCTGCGCGACCGGGCCGCCCGGGGCGTCCAGCCCTGGGCGACACTGTGGGCCGAGGGCCACGGCACCGCCTGGCGCAACGACGCCGAGTACATCGAGGAGCGCGAGGAGCAGTGGCTGCGTGCCCTGCTCGCCGGCTGATGCGGCCGGGCATCAGGAGCACGTCAGCAGTAGTCGAGGAGGCTGTAGACGTTGTCCCAGCCCCACTGGTCGAGGTACACCTCGCTGACGTAGACGTTGCGGTTGCCGCTGTCGTCGTCCGTGAGGAGCCAGTAGCGGCTCCGGCGACCGTTGTCGGTGTAGTAGACGCCTTCCTTGAGGCAGTAGAAGTAGTTCGACCCCGCGTACAGCCACCCCGCGTGAGTGGAGTCGTAGTAGTCGGGGGTCCAGTGCGTCCACTGGTTGACCACCGTGTTGAGGTACACCTTGGGGTAGGCCGCGGCCTTGGCCGCCGTCGCGGACGTACGGGCCGGGGCGGCCGCCGTCGTACCGGAAGCCGTCGGTGCTGCATGCCCCGCACCCGCCGTGCCCATGACCAGACCGGCCGCGAGCAGACCTCCGAGAAGGCGGCCCAGCATACGAGTTCGCACGTGAAGTCTCCTTGTTCCCTTAGGGACGCTGACAATTCGGGAGCGTACGGGCGCACCCGGGCGGCCGCCCTCCGTCAGGTGCCGGGTTGTGGTGTCGCCGTCCGGCTGGTACGAGCCGTAGGACCGGATGACCGATACTGGCGACCGATGACTGACAACGCTGCTGGTGAGATCCTCGCCGACGTCCACCGGGGCGTCGGCCGCATCCTCCTGAACCGCCCCGAGGCGCTCAATGCCCTGACCACGGACATGGTCCTCGCCATCGACCGTGTGCTCGCCGAGTGGGAGCACGCACGGCTGTCCCGCGTGGTGCTCGCCAGTACCGGCCCGAAGGCGTTCTGCGCCGGTGGAGACATCCGTACGATCCGCGAGCACAGCCTCGCGGGGGACGCCGGGGCCAGCGAGCGGTTCTTCGCCTCCGAGTACCGGCTCAACGCCCGGATCGCCGAGTACGGCGTGCCGGTCGTGTCGCTCATCGACGGCCTGTGCATGGGTGGCGGTCTGGGTCTGTCCGTCCACGGCGGCTTCCGCGTCGTCACCGAACGCGCGGTACTGGCGATGCCCGAGACAGCGATCGGTTTCTTCCCCGATGTCGGGGCCAGCTATTTCCTCCCGAGGCTGCCCGGAGCCATCGGGATGTACCTGGGACTCACGGGGCACCGGCTCGACGCGGCCGACGCCCTGTACACAGGGCTCGGCACGCATTTCGTCCCCTCGCACGAGCTCGAAGCGGTCGGCGACGCCTTGGCCGACCACCCCGACGAGCCGGTGGACGTGGTCCTGAGCCGCCTCGCCGGCCGTTCCCCGGTGGCGCGGAGCAGGCTGGCCGCGGTGCGAGGTGACGTCGACCGGGCGTTCGGCGCGCCGACCCTCGGGGAGATCGAGGACCGGCTGGGACACCTCGGCACCGCGTGGGCGAGCAGCGCGCTGGCCGCCTTGGAGTCGGCCTCACCGCACAGCCTGGACGTCACCCATGACCTGCTCGCCCGGGGCAGGCAGCGCACGCTGCGCGAGTGCCTCGATGCCGAACTCGCCCTCACCCGCACGCTCATCCGGACCCCGGACTTCCTGGAGGGCGTCCGTGCGGCCCTGGTCGACAAGGACCGCACTCCCGTCTGGCGGCCCGCCCGTCAGGGGCGCCCCCGAAGGGGGGCGGAATCAAGCCAGTAGTGGGCCAGGCCCACGGACGCGCCACAGGAGCGTTAGCGTGTCATGGCTATGACAGGCGGCGACGGGACGGTGCACGTGAACGGATTCGCTTCCAACGCTTCGGCCCGTGCGGGTCTCGCACTGGGTGCGGCCCTGGCGTCGACGCTGCTGTGCGCGCCGGCGACCACGGCCGCGCCGGAGGAGGGCGGCACGGTCCGGGGCGCGGCCGCACTCGCACCCGCACCCGCACCCGCACCCGCACCCGCACCCGGCGAACGGTCGTGTCCCGTCGTGTACTTCGACCTGGGCGAGACCCTGGTGCACACGGCCGACGACGGCAGCACGGCCTACCTGCCAGGGGCTGCCTCGTATCTGCGGACCCTGCGGGAACGCCACATCAGGGTCGGCCTGATCACCAATGTCCCGCCCTCCTGGGGCACGACGGACGCCGAACGCGCGGCACGGCTGCGAACGGAGGTCGACGCGACGTGGCGGGGCCCGACCGCGTTCGCGTGGGCGGACTTCGGCGACCGGATCCGTACGCCGCGCACCGAGGCCGAACGCAAACCGTCCCCGGTCCTGTGGCAGCGCGCCAAGGAGGGCTCGGGCGGCTGCCGGGTCGTCTACGAGGCGGAGACGGCCCAGGAGGTGTCCGTGGCCTCCTCCGTGGGCTTCGTCTCCTACCAGGTCGGCCTGCCGCACCGGCCTGCGTTCCTGCCGGCGGGGCTGGTCGAACTCCTCGGCCGCCGCCCCGGCTGACGGTTGCCGTGGCCGCCGGCCCGCCCGTCGCCGTGGGTCAGGGCGTTCGTGGTGCCCGCCGGGCCCGGTCGGGTTCGAGAACCTCCGTGAAGCCGGCGTCCGCCGCCTCCGCCCGGTCGGGAGCACCCTCGCCGGCCGCCGCCGGCGAGGTGTCGTCCGCCTCCGCGCCGGCGTCCGGCCGGGGCCGCGGTGGCGCCGCCTCCCCGTCCCAGCCGTCGCGGGCGACCGCCCCGCTGCGCAGCAGCAGCTGGAAGACCCCCAGCAGCAGCGCCGTGGCCAGCGCGCTGTGCCACAGCAGGGCGTCGAGGTGCCCGGCCGACAGGTAGGCGCCCGCGGCGATCGCGGCGAGGGCGCACACCGCGCGGTCCACGATGCTCTCCACCGACAGCAGGGTGGCGCGCGGCGCGTGTGCGGGAACCGCGTCGTTGACGAGTTTGCGCTGGACGGGGAACGCGAAGCCGGTGGCGGCGGCGAACAGGCAGAGCAGTACGACGACGACCCAGGGCCCGCCGAGGGTCATCGCCGCCAGGGTGCCCGCGAGGGCGAGGCTGAGGACGGACACCCAGGCGACCGGTGGCAGTCGGCGGCTGAGCCATTGCGGCCGCGCGGACGCCACCGCCTCCGCCACGGTCATCGCGGCCAGCACCCCGCCGTGCGAGGACTCGCCGATGCCGTGGTCCAGCAGGATCGGCTGGAAGAGGTTCACCTGGCAGATGCGCGACAGCGTGAAGACCGCCACGCCCTGCACCATCACCAGGGCCAGCCAGGGTGACGAGGCGACGCAGCGCAGCGCGGTCCCCGCGTCCCGCAGGAAGGCGCTTCCCCGGCGTCCGCCGCTGCTCCGGCCCGGGTCCGCGGCGGCTTCCGTCCCGGCGAGCCGGGGCAGCAGGACCGCGCAGACGAGGGAGCCCGCGGCGCTCGCGGCGCTCAGCACGTACGGTGCCGGGTGCGCGAGCGTCATCAGCGGCCCGACCAGCGGCCAGCACACGACCTTCGCCGCCAGCCCCAGCGCCCGCGCGGTGCCTTCCGCCCGCAGGTAGTGCTCGTCGCACCGTTGCGCTCGCAGTCCGTCGTACAGGTAGGCGCTCGCCGCGCCCGAGGTGAGCGAGCGCCCGGCGGCGATGGCCAGGAAATGGAGGAGGAACCCCGTGTAGGAGGCGCTGACCACCGGGGCCAGGTTCGCGGCCGTCATCACCACCGCGCCGGCCCGCAGGCAGTTGCGGGTGCCGATCCGGTCGGCGATCAGCCCGGTCGGGATCTCCAGCAGGCAGAAGGCCACGTAGTAGATGCTCTGGATGCCGAAGATCTGTGCGTCCGAGAGGCCCGCCGCCTTCTGGTACGCGTAGAACACCGGCATCCACCACAGCAGGTTGAACAGCAGCTGGAAGCCGTAGTTGAGCCGGATGATCCGGCGGGCGGTGTCGGTCAGGCCGGTGGCCGCCTCGCTGCCGGGGCGCGACCGTCCGAGGCGGGCCCTCACAGCGCGTAGGGGCGGATCTGGACCAGCCGGAAATCGCCCTGCTCGGTCATCAGCCACTCGATGTCGAGGGGCTTGTCCACGTCGGTCCCGCTGAAGTGCGACTGGAGGAGCCGTCCGGTCAGGGACAGGTCGCCGAGCCGGGCGCGGACGGCGGCGGACAGTCCCTCGCCCCACGAACCCAGCGCGACGGTACGGCCGCCGCCCTCCACGGTGTTGTACAGGTACTGCTGCGGCAGCACCGTCCCGTCGACGACCTGCTCGGGGGATCCCGGGGAGCAGTTGAGGTAGACGTTGCGGAAGTCCTCGCGGCGGGTCGGGTTGCAGGTCACGAGGACGCCGCCGAGGGAGGCGGGCACGTACTCCTGGATGATCACACCCATGTAGGTCTCGTCGAGGGAGATACCGACCTGGTGGCGCAGTCGGACGCTGCGCGGCGACACGAGCGAGGCCCACACCTGGCGTACGGCGTCGAGGAGTTCGCCGGTGCCGTGGACGGTCGTGACGGAGTCGTAGACGCCCGCGGCGGAGAAGCCGGGCAGGTCCTCGGCGTTGGAGGAGGAGCGCACCACCAGCCGTCCGCGCGAGGCCGCCGAGGCGGGGAAGGCGTGCTCGATCTGCCGGGTGACCGCCTCGGGGACGGGGGTGTGCCGGATCAGGTGCTGAAGGTGCAGGCAGAGCGAGTCGAGGACGTCGACGGCGTCGAGTTCGAGCGCCATCTTCAGCTTGCCGATGCCCTGCTGGAGCGCGGGCGAGGAGGCGAGGAACCGTTGCTGGAGCGCGAAGGGGAGGGCGACGCCGTCCGGGGCGCCGACGGCCTCGGCGACGAACTCGGCTGCCCGGAAGCGGAGTTGTTCAGCGGTGAAGTCGGTGAGTCCGAGGCGGGCGGCGAGGTGGCCGTAGAGGTCCTCGCGAGGGGGGCGGGGACGGCCGTAGTAGGCGGTCAGGTCCACCGTACGGCTGTCGAGGACGTGGTGCAGCTCGCCGAGGTTGGCCGCCTTCGTGCCGTACCGGTCGCGGTCGGAGCCGCGCAGCCGGTGCAGGGACAGCACGGGGGCGTCCTCGAGCAGCGGCGGTTCGAGCCGGATGCGCTGCTGGTGCCAGGCCGGTGCGCGCAGGTCGGGTTCGTGGTCGAGGCGTTGCAGGGATATGTCGTCCTCGTCGACCCGGTAACGCACCCAGGCACCGTCGAGACCTTCCTGGTCGACGAGTTGCTCCAGATCCCGGACGATCGCGTTGGGGATGCCCCATCCGGAGGCGAGGACGTTGGTGTGCGAGAGCGGGGTGATCGGGGCCGTGTTGACGAAGCCGGCGACGCGGGGCACGTCGTCGGGCAGACAGGGCATCGCCACGATGTCCGCCCAGCCGAGGCCGAATTCCGCCGCCCGGTACTCCTCGGCCGTGCGGAAGAACCGCAGCCGCCCGGTGGCGTCGCCGGGGTTCAGCGGTGTGCGCTCCCGGGAGCCGAACAGCTCGTGGCCGAGAACGCGGGGCACGCGCTGCTCGCCGATCGCCGAGAGCTGCTCCTCCTGGCCGTGGTTGGCGGGCTTGAGGAGCAGCGGCAGCCCGCTGTCGAGGCGTGCGCGCACGAACTCGTAGAAGTACGTGAGCATGTCGCCGTTCATGGTGTCGGCCTCGGTCGTCTCCAGGACGAGGAACGGCCGTTCCCTGCCGTCCTCCTGCTCGGTGTGCAGGGAGAGCACGCCGAGCAGGAACCGGCGCTCGGGGTCGGTGTAGACGGAGGCGTTGAACGCGTCCAGTCGCGCGTCGAGGGCCGCCAGGTCCATTCCCAGCACCCGGGTGGCGACGTAGTCGACGTGGAAGGGGTGCGCGGCGGTGTCGAGGAGGTGCCAGACGTTCTCCTCGCGGTCGACGACGACCTTGAGGTAGGGGTGCCCGGCCAGGACCCCCGACAGGGTCCGGAAGAGCGGAAGGGACAGGTTCTCGCCGACGACCGTGCGGTCCGTGGCGGGCTCGGCGGTGCCGGTGGCCAGGTGGGTGCTCATGCGGGGACCTCCTCGCCCTGCGCGGCGGGCAGCACCCGGGGCAGGGCGTCCACCAGGGTCTCGAAGTCCTTCAGTACCGTGCGCGGGTCGGCGGCGGAGAGCAGGCACAGGGCCGCCATGGTGTTGGCGCCCGCCGCGGGGTCGTAGACCGGCACGACACCGCCGTCGGGCAGGGAACTCTCCGCCACGACCGACAGTTCGCTGTCCGGGCTCAGCGGCACGTGCGAGGCGACCACGGGGAAGTCCCAGATCCGGCGGTCCTGCCAGGCCTCGCCGCGGCCGTCGACCGCGAGGACGACGAGGGAGCCCGCCGCGCCCCGGGCCTGCGCCGGGGTCAGGGCCTGCGCGGGCCAGGCGACAGGGCGTCCCAGGAGCTGATCGACGAGCATGCCCACCAGGTCCAGTCCGAAGACCTCCTCGATCTGCGGCACCGTCATCGCGCCGCCGAACCGGGCCGCGGTCTCGATGAGCCACATGCTGCCGTCGGAGCCGAGCTTGATCTCCGTGTGCGTCCCGCAGTCGCGCAGGCCCAGAGCGTCGACGGCGCGGCGCGCCAGGTCGACGACACGGTCCTGGGCCTCCGGGGAGAGCAGGGCGGGGGTGATGCCGGCGCGCTCGGTGAAAGGCTCGACGGTGGGCATCCGGCCGCTGAGGCAGACGGGGTGGAAGACGCCGTCCGCCACCACGCCTTCGACGCTCAGGTAGTCGCCCCAGCCGGGCTCGTCGAACCAGTCCGCGGCCGTCCCGCTGACGATCTCCTCGACCACGAAGTCGGCGTCCGCCTCGGCGACGTGCAGCTCCGCGTACCCGAGCCGGGCGGAGTCCTCCATGACCTGCCGCGAGCGGGCCCAGGCGGCGGACGCCTCAGCCGCGGAGCCGATGATCTGGTGGGCCGTGGATCCGGCGCTCCAGGCCGCCTTGAGCAGCAGCGGACAGGACAAGGAGTCCACCGCGTCCTGAAGATCCGCCTCCGTGGCGACGGGACGGAACGCGGGCTGCGGCAGGCCGCTGCGCTGCCAGGTGCCGCGCATCAGCCGCTTGTCGCGCGCGAGTGCGGCGGCCGGGCCCGCGCCCGGCAGGCCGAGCGTCTCGCAGGCCTCGGCGACGGCCACGACCGCGTACTCGGAGAAGGTGGTCACGGCGTCCGCGCCCACCTCCCGGGCATGCGAGACGATCAGGGAGACCAGGTCGCGCCGTCCCCTGTCGTCCGGCGTCGTGACCGAGGCGCACAGTCTCCCGGCGGATCCGGCCACGGCGGGGGGAAGAGCGCTCAGCGCCAGCAGGTGCACGTCCGCCCTGGCAGCCGTCCGCGACAGGACATGGCCGAGCGGCGGACCACCCTTGGCATGCACCAACAGCACCGTGCTCACAGAAATCCGTCTCCATTCACCTGGTCGGCAGAGGCCCGCCTCGGCGCCGTCGGCGCGGTGGGCCCGGGGATCGTGCGCGGGGACGCCGTCCGGCCCGTCCCCCTCGCACACTCCAGGGGACCAGGCTGTAACCGCTCATATCGCCGCAGAGAACGCTCACGACTCAGGCAAATGCCTGAGTCGCGGTGGCGATCCGTCGGTTTCCGGTCCCCGCACCCGCGCCGACCGGTAAGGCGCCGGCGCCACCGGCCGGTGCCGGCAACTCGGCCGGGAATCGAGCTTGTGCTGTACCGGCCGGTATATCCGTCATGTGACTGTGCGTCAGCCAGTCGTGTACGAACGGAGACCGCTGTGGGTGACCCGAGCCTGAAGACACCGCTCAAGAACCTTCCCGTGTTCTGGACGGAAGTCGACGAGCCGTGGCAGACGGAGGATGCGAATCCCGGCGGACCCCGCCGGGCAGGAGAGCAGTGCACCGGCGGCCCCGCCGCTCCGGACGGCTCACAGCACGCCCCGGACCACGGGCCGGTGGAAGGGGGGCCCGCGGTGTCCCGCGGCTACGCGGCCTTCGCGGACCTCGTGTGCCTCGCTCCCGCGGCCGCCTTCATCCGGGACCGCGACGGACGCTACCTGTGGGCGAACCACGCCTACGCGCACCTCTACGGCACCGTGCCGGAGCAGCTGGTCGGCAGATACATCGAGGACTTCGACGCCCCGGCCGAGGCCGACCGGTTCCGGGCCCTCGACCAGCAGATACTCACCCGGGGCACGCCGGTGCGGCACACGCTGCGCTATCTGCGCCAAGACGGCACGACGGGCCGAGCGGTCGGCCACCGCTTCCCCGTACGGGAGGAGTCCCGCACGTGCGTCGCCGGTATCTACGTGGACATCACCGATCACCTGCGGGCCACGGAGCAGCGCCAGGAGGCCGAGGAGAACCTCAGTGCCCTGCGTGACCACAGCGGCCTGCCGTGCGCCCTGCTGTCGGCGAACGGGCGGGTGATCGAGGCGAGTGTCGCGGCCGCGGAACTCTTCCACCTCGGACTGACCGACCTCGTGGGCCGCCGCGCCCACACGCTGCTCGCCCCGCAACCGGTACCCGACCTCGAACGGCTGCACCGTCGGTGGAACAGCCTGATAGCCCGCCGCACCCGGCGCGTCGAGACCACCGCCGTGCTCGTCGACACCCATGGCCTGCAACGACGGGCGGAGCTGCACCTGACGACTATCGGCCATTCCGCCGGCCGGGCCCGGCACGTCTGGGCCGTGATCACCCATCAGAGCCTCGCCCATGAGGCGCACCCGCCGCTCACCGCCGCGCAGATCCGCATCCTGTCACTGCTGGCGCAGGGCAGCAGCAACGGCGACATAGCGGCCTCGCTGCACCTTTCGCGGCAGACGCTCGACTACCACCTCAGCCGGCTGCGCCACCTGCTGGGCGCGGCGACCCGTCCGGCGCTCGTCGCCCGCGCCTACGTCCTGGGCATACTCGCGCCCCATGTCTGGCCCCCACGCTCGGCCACGGCCGCCCATCCCCTCAGCACCGCTTGACCCCGGATCACTCCATGCCCGGGCGACGACCCGACAGAGGGCCGTCGGGCCGCATGACGCGGCGACGGCCTTCCCGGTCCAGCGTGGCAGCATGCGGCCATGGCCTTCCGACACCCTGACGGCGACTTCGCGATCACCGCGATGTACTCCGTGCCCGATGACGCCTGGTATCTGGAACTGGATCTCGTGGCGGGGCAACGGGCGCTCGTGACCGCGATCGTCCCCGACGAGGATCCGGCACGGGAACCCACGGTGTGCTTCGACCCGCGTGCAGAGCACGTGGACGTCCCGTACGAGGTCATGCGCTGGTTCATGCAGCAGGTCGATGAAGAGATCCGCACCTCGCGCGCCTGGATGCGGCTGAGGCCGGAGCTCGTCGAGATCATCCACCGACTCCGTCAGGAGCACATGGGCGTCATCGACGACGACGCCTTTCCCCAGGTTCTGGCGGACGTGCGCGCCATGGTCCCCGAGGAGGACCTCCCCGACGTTCTGGAGGCCGCCTTCGGGCGGCAGCCCGACGGCACCACCATGGACCACCCGCAGACGCCCCGGCCTGTAGGTGATCAGGGAGACAGGGTCTGATGTGCCGGGCGTGGGTCATGATCTTGCCGGTGTGGGACGCCTTGGAGGCGGGCGGTGTCGATCATCTGGACCGGGTCGCCCCCACCATCGGCGGCGTCCGTCCTTCGTCCGCCTACTCCGGGCGACCGAGGCGGAGGGCGTCCTTCATGTCGCTGAGTTTCGCGGCTGCCGTCGCGGTCCACTCCTGTGGCTGTCCGGCGATGCGGAGGGCGTCCTCGATCTCACCGAGCTTCTCGGACGACAGCACGCCTGCCCGCTCGACGAGGTCGTCCCGGGCCACGGTGGTCAGCCAGGTGCAGGGGATGAAGCCCGGACGCGTGAACGCGAACCGCAGCACGCCTTCGAAGGGCAGCCCTTCCGTGGCGCCGACGGGCACTTCGACGGCGAGACCGCTGATGTCGACGCCCGCCGGCTCGACGACCTGCATCGCCTGGATCCCGGACGCGTCCTCGGCCGACAGCAGGACGAACAGCCGCCGCTCGTCGAACCCCACCCACCAGACTTCGCCACGTTGCACAGGTCCTCCTGACACGGGACGGCAGGCGAGCCAGCGCGCCCCTGACGCATGGTGGAGACGGGTGCGGCCGCCGTCCGTCATCGGTGTGTGAAGACGAACGATCATGCGGTGCCCCCAGGTCACAGTCTACCCGCCGGTCGGCAGCGGCGTTCGCGGCGGGCCGGATCGCAGGCCGGTTCACGTGGGTCGAACCCCGTTGTCACGTGGGGCAGTTGGTAGGCTCCTTACTGCTGCTGGAGAGGCGGGCCCGCAGGTCGTCCACCAGTGCGGCCGCCGCCCCCAGGCCTGAGGCCGCCCCGTACACGTGGTAGTCCGGACGGATCAGTACCGCGTCGGCCCCGTGGCGAGCCAGGAAGGCACGGTAGACGCCGCCGACGTCGGCCACCGACATGCTCTGCGGCGTCCCGTCCTCGGGGAGCAGCGTCACCACGTGCGTGCCCAGATCCGCGAGGAACGCCGACCGCTCCGCGTCGAGGCCGGCGTCCGCGCCCTCTGCCAGCATCAGGACGAAGCCGCGGCCGACCACATCGTCGAAGAGGCCGGTGCCACTGAGGCCGCGTACCCGGCCCTGCGGCACCACCTCGCCCGCCGGGGACAGGGGCGACCCGTCCGCTCTGCGGTGGAGGAGCCCCTCCGTGAGGGGCGACGCCAGGTCCGGGAGCGCCGGACCGCGGCCGCGGCGGCCCGCCAGGATGGTGGAATCGCGCTCGGCCGCAGCCGAGGGGTCCGTCACGCAGATCACCCGACCCAGTTGGACCGAGGACAGGATCGACCGGTGCACCTGCGCGCGGCGTTCCTCCGTGTAGGTGTCGAGGAGCGACTCCGGGGCGAGGCCGCCCGCCACCAGGTCCAGCTTCCACACCAGGTTGACGACGTCGCGGATGCCCGAGCACATGCCCTGCCCGGCGAACGGCGGCATCAGATGGGCCGCGTCCCCGGCCAGCAGTACCCGGCCGGCCCGCCACCGCTCGGCCCAGCGGGACTGGAAGATGTACGTGGTGCTGCGCAGCAGCGTCGCCGTGTCGGGGGTCACCCCGTAGGGCGCGAGCAGCCGCCAGGCGGTTTCCTCCCGGTTCAGGTCGGCGGCCCGCTCGCCGGGCAGCCGCATGAACTCCCAGCGCCGATGTCCCGGACCGCTGCCGACCAGGGTGGTAGGCCTGGCAGGGTCGCAGATCTGGACGTTGGTGGGGACGAACTCGCCCGGCTCGTGCAGCCGCACATCGCACAGCAGCCACTCGTAGGAGAAGCCGAGATCGGTGACCGGCACCTCCAGATGGTCCCGGACGAAGCTGTTGGCACCGTCACAGCCCACCACCCACCTCGCGGTGTACGTCCGGGCCGCGCCGTCCTCGTCCTCGGCCGTCACCACGACCCGGTCGTCCTGCTCCTCGATTCCCACCACCCGGCGGCCCCGGACCACGGTCGATCCGGGCAGCGCGGCCGCCCGCGAGGCCAGCAGTTCCTCGAGGGCGGGCTGGTGCACGGTGCTGGCGTCGGGCCACCCGTACGGGCCTTCTGCGCGAAAGGCGATGTCGAGGAGGACCTCACCGTCGGCGGAATGCCACTGGTAACCGGTGGCGGGCTCGGTGATCCGGCCGAGGCCCGGGCCCGTCCCGCAGCCGGCGAGCAGCCGTGCCGTCTCGCCGTCGAAGCTCGTCGCCCTGGGCAGGGTGTAGGGGCGTCCGCGCCGTTCCAGGACGACGGTCCGGCGGCCGCGCTGTGCCAGCAGGATCCCGAGAGTGGCCCCGACCGGGCCGTTGCCGACGACGATCACGTCCGCGTCCGTCTCGGGTCCCGCGCCGGCGGGCTGCTTGTGCGGTGATGTCTCGGGCACGGGAAACCCCTCGTCGCAGGGCGGCTGGCGCAGGTACGTGTGCCGGAATGGGAACGGCGCAAGACTAACCATCCGTACCGGCGTCGGGACCGCTCGAGGGCCCCGGACTATCAGATCTGGGGATACGCGGTGCCACCTGCACGAACCTAGGCTTCCGGTATTCCCTCACCGACCACGAGGAGCTCGTCCGCCATGCATCGAGCAACGGCGCAGTTCGAGAAATGGGTGAGTGTCTCGCACCCCGCGCCGCTGAGCAGCGTGCGGCTCGCGTGCCTTCCGTACGCGGGCGGCTCCGCCAGCTTCTTCTTCCCGGTGTCCAGAGCACTGCACCCATCGGTGGAGGTGCTGGCCCTCCAGTACCCGGGGCGGCAGACCCGGCTCCACGAACCGAGGATCGACAACGTCCCCGAGTTCGCGGACCAGATCTTCGCCGCGCTGCGGCACCTGGACGACAAGCCACTCGCCCTGTTCGGCCACAGCATGGGCGCCGTCCTCGCGTACGAGGTGGCGCTGCGCATGCAGGACGCCGGGCTGCCTGCGCCGGTACGGCTGTTCGCGTCCGGTCGGCGGGCGCCGTCCCGTGGTGCCGGCGGGCGGGTGCATACCGGGAGCGACGCCGAACTCGTATCCGAGCTGCGGGAGTTGAGCGGAACCAACGAGATGCTGCTCGGCGACCCGGAGGTGCTGGCGATGATCCTGCCGGCCATCCGCAGCGACTACACCGCCATCGAACGGTACCGGCACGAGCCCGGCCGACGCCTCGACTGCCCGGTGACCGTGCTCACCGGAGACAGGGACCCCCGGGTCTCCCTCGACGAGGCCGAGGCATGGGCCGAGCACACCACCGGGACGAGTGAGACGAAGGTCTTCCGGGGCGGCCACTTCTTCCTCGTGGACCACATGGCCGAGGTCGTCGGCCTGGTGGCCCGGCGGCTGGGGCCGTTCTGAAGGACCTCCGCGACATCGCGGCACGAAGCCGGCGTCGCAGGCCTGCTCCGGCCCGGCGGCGTGGTGGACCAGGCGCAGCCGGAACCTCTGCGGACCAGGGTCCCCGCCGTCCTCGCACCGGCCTTCTCCAGCCACCGCCGGCCTGCGCAAACCGATCGTTCCACCAGCCTCACACGGCTTGACGAGGAGCCCGATGATGTCACTCTCCGATGCAGTACGTGCCGGTGCCGGGCCGCGGGAACTGGCCGCCGCGGAAGTACCTGCGGAGTTCCTCGCCGCGCACCTGCGGATCGAGGACGAGAAGACCTTCGAGGGGATCGAAGGCGACCGCGACGTGCGCAACACCCTCCACGTGGGCGCGGTGCCGATGCCGGAACTCGCGCCCGACGAGGTGCTGATCGCCGTCATGGCCAGCTCCATCAACTACAACACGGTCTGGTCCGCGACCTTCGAACCGCTGTCGACCTTCGGCTTCCTCCAGGCCTACGGGCGCCAGGGCGGCTGGGCGAAGCGGCACGACCGGCCGTTCCACGTCCTCGGCTCGGACGCCGCCGGAGTGATCGTCCGCGCCGGTTCCGGTGTGCGGCGCTGGCGGGTCGGTGACCACGTGCTGGTCAACGCGGCCTGTGTCGAGGATCAGGAGGCGTCCGTCCAGGCCGACGGGATGCTCAGCGAGAACCAGCTCGCCTGGGGCTTCGAGACCAACTACGGCGGTCTCGCCCACTACACCATCGCCCGGGCCAGCCAGTTGATCCCCAAGCCGGCACACCTGGCCTGGGAGGAGGCCGCCTCGATCCCGGCCTGCGGCGGAACCGCCTACCGGATGCTGGTCAGCGACCGCGGCGCACGGATGAAGCAGGGCGACGTGGTCCTGATCTGGGGCGCGTCCGGCGGACTGGGGTCCTATGCCGTTCAGTTGGTGAAGAACGGCGGCGGCATCGCCGTCGGAGTCGTCGGCTCCGAGGAGAAGGCGCGAGCGGCGCGCGCCCTCGGCTGCGACCTGGTGATTAACCGTCAGGAGCACGACTTCGGCGGTGACACCGACGACGAGCCCGAAGTCGCGGTGGCGCAGGGGAAGCGGCTGGGCCGGCTCATCCGTGACGGCGTGGGCGAGGATCCGCACATCGTCTTCGACAACGTGGGCAGATCCACCTTCGGTATCTCGGTGTTCCTCGCGCGGCGCGGAGGCACCGTGGTGACCTGCGGTTCGAGCACCGGCTACCAGCACCGGTTCGACAACCGCTATCTGTGGATGCGGCTCAAGCGCATCGTCGGCAGCCATGTGGCGAACCTCCAGGAACAGGTCGACACCGCGCGACTGTTCGACCAGGGGTCGCTGGTGCCCGCACTGACCTCGCTGTTCCCGCTGGAGGAGACCGGCGAGGCGACGCGGCTGGTGCAGCTCAACCAGCACATCGGCAAGGTGGGCGTGCTCTGTCTGGCCGACCGTCCGGGTCTGGGTGTGACCGACCCAGAGCGGCGCGCCCGGATCGGCGAGGACCGACTGACGCTGATGCGCGCGTACGCGCACGACGGCGTGCGGGCGGCGTGACCGTGCAAAGGGATCAGGGGTACGTCACGTCCGTGCTGGGGACCGGCTCCTACCTGCCCGAACGGGTGGTGACCAACGAGGAGATCGAGGCCCGGGTGCCCGGTGCGTCCGCCGGGTGGATCGCCGACCGGACCGCCATCCTCGAACGGCGGTACGCGGCACCGGACGAGGCAGCGTCCGACCTCGCCGTCCACGCCGCGCGCGCCGCCTTGGACCAGGCCGGAGTGGACGCGGACGGCATCGACTTCATCATCGTCGCCACGACGACCGGTGACGCCCCGATCCCCTCCACCGCGTCACTGGTGCAACTGGCGCTCGGTGCCCGACGGGCCGCCTGTTTCGATGTCAACATCGCCTGCACCGGGTTCGTCACCGCGCTGTCCATCGCCCGGGCGTACGTGGCCCTGGACCCGGCGACGAAGGTCCTGGTCATCGGCAGCGACGTGTGGACCCGGTTCATCGACTTCGGCGACCGGGCGACCAGTGTCCTGTTCGGGGACGGAGCCGGAGCCGCGGTCGTCGGCTCCGTCCCGCATGCGCCCGGCGACCCCGAACGCGGCCTGCTCAAGGTCGAGTTGGTGAGCCGGGCCGACGCCCACGAGCTGATCAGCATGCCGGCCGGGGGCAGCCGCCGTCCCGCCTCCGTCGAGACGGTCGCGGACGGCGGCCATCTGCTGAGCATGCGGGGCCGGGGGGTGCGCGACTTCGTCCTGGACAACGTCCCCGGCCTCATCGCCGGGCTGCTCAAGCGTTCCGGCTGCCAACCGGCCGACGTGCGGCACTTCGTACCGCACCAGGCCAATGGCCGACTGGTGGCGGAACTGGCCGAGGCCAGTGGTCTGGAGCGGGCAAGGACCCATCTGCCGTTGTGTCACAGCGGCAACATCGGCTCTGCGTCGGTGCCGGTGGCCCTTGACGCGGCCAACCGTTCCGGCGTGCTGCGGGACGGCGATCTGGTGCTTCTGGCGGGCTTCGGCGCGGGTATGGCGGCCGGTGCCGCCCTGCTGCGCTGGACCGGGACCGAGGGCGGGGCCCGATGAGGACGACGGTGGAACGACTGGGCGTGGTCGGCGGCGGGACGATGGGCGCCGGCCTTGCCGAGGTGAGCCTGCGCGCCGGGGTGGAGGTGACGGTCCTGGTCTCCGCCCCGCACCGGATCGAGGACGCGGTCGGACGGCTGACGGCCGCGTTCGCCCGCGCGGTGGCCAAGGGCCGGATGACGGAGCCGGAACAGGCGGCGGCCATGGGCCGGTTGCGGGTCACCGCCGATGTCGGGGGCCTCGCGGACCGGCAGTTCGTCGTGGAGGCCGTGACCGAGAGACTCGATGTGAAACAACGGGTGCTCAAGGCGGTGGACGAGGTGCTGACCGACCCTGCGGCCGTCCTGGCCTCGACGACCTCCAGCCTGCTGGTCGGCGATCTGGCGGAGGCCACCGGCAGAGCCGGGTCCGTGGTGGGAATGCACTTCTTCAATCCCGTGCCGCTGATGCCCCTGGTCGAGGTGGTGGTGACGGACCGCACCTCGCAGCAGTGCGCCGCGTCGGCCGAGTCCTTCGCCAGGGACACGCTCGGCAAGGAGGTGATCCGCACCGCGGACCGAAGCGGGTTCGTGGTCAACGCCCTGCTCGTGCCGTATCTGATGGCGGCGGTCAGGATGTACGAGCAGGGCATCGCCGACGCAGACGACATCGACCGGGGAATGGTGCTGGGCTGCGGACATCCCATGGGTCCGCTCGCGCTGCTCGACCTGATCGGGATCGACACGATCACCGACGTGGCCCGCTCGATGGCGGAGAACTCCGACGGCCTGGTCCTCGACCTGCCCCCGCTGCTCACGCGGATGGTCCAGGAGGGCCGACTGGGCCGCAAGACGGGCCACGGCTTCCACCGGTACGACGAGCCCTCCCGATCCTGACCCGACGGCCGGCCCGAGCACGGTCCGGCCGGGCACGACCTGACCGACCGCCACCGGCCTCCCCGTCTCGCTTCTAGCGCAGCCAGGGAAGGTCGGCGCCCGCCCTGTCCGTCTGGAGTCCCTCGGTGACGATCTGCATGATCGCGCCGAGGGACTCCTGCTGCTGGGGGGTGAGCCGGTCGAACAGGGCATGCTGCACGACCGTGGCATAGCCCGCAGCGGCCCGCCCGAGGGCCTCCAGGCCCTCCTCCGTGAGCACCGTGAACGTGCCGCGCTTGCCGGAGGGAGCTTCCTCGCGCCTCACCAGGCCGTCCTTCTCCAGACGTGCCACGGCGTGCGAGAGCCGGGGCCGGGTGATCTTCGCATGCATCGCCAGCTCCGACATCTGGAGCCGCTGGTGAGGGGATTCCGCGAGGTTGACCAGGAGCAGGTAGTAGCTGTGAGGCATGTTCACCGTACGTTGCAGTTGGCGGCACATGTGGTCCTCGAGGAGCGTGGTCGCGTGGACGAAGGAGCGCCAGACGCGTTGCTGCTCGTCGGTGAGCCATCGGATCCGTGCGGGGGATGAGTGTGCCTTCGTCGTCTCCTCCACGTTATGCACAGACCTCTTGAATGCTTAATGAACACATATACGGTTCCCCATGTCGTTTCGGTCCCCCGTGCGCCTCGGCGGTCCATGGGGGGAGAAGTTCGGTCGGACAGGCTCCGCGGACGGCCGCGGCGTCTCAGCGGCCGGGGACGGCCGGGCAGAGGACGAGCAGGTCGGCGGGCCGGCGCAGGACGATGTCGGGGCCGGCGGCGAGCAGTCCGGTCACGTCGTGGCAGCCCCACAGCGCGGCCGCGGCGGTGACGTCGGCGCCCTGGGCGCTGGCCAGGTCGGTGGGGGCGTCGCCGATCATGACGGCCCGTTCCGCGGGAACGCCGAGGAGTTCGAGCGCGCGGTGGACGATGTCGGGGGCGGGCTTGGGCCGGGGCACCTCGTCGGAGCCGATGACGTGGGCGAAGTACGGAAGCAGCCCGAGGACGTCGAGCAGGGACCGGGCGCGCTCGCCCGCCTTGCCGGTGGCGACGGCCAGCCGGAGGCCGCGCTCGTTCAGCGTCCTCAGCACATCGGCAACACCGTCGTACACCTGGACGTGCCGGGCGAGCCGGTAGCTCTCGCGGACGAAGGGCTCCTCCATCTCGGGCGGAAGGCCCATGATCCGCATGATGTCGGGGAAGTAGCGGCCCTGATGGCGCCGGTACTCCTCGAAGGGCGCCTCGCCCGGGCCGACGACCTCGGCGTAGGCGAGGGAGAAGGCCTCGCCCATCACCGCGAAGCTGTCGACGACGACTCCGTCGAGATCGAAGACGACTGCGTGTCTGGACACCGGGGAGCGCTGTTCGGAGGTCGTTCCCGCATGGTGGTGCGACCCAGTGGTCATGCGGTACTCACCTCCTGGTGGGAGGTGCACCGGGGCGCGTGGTCCGTGGGGCGAGCGCCGCGGGCCGACGCGTAGAAGCTCTCCACGAGCTGGACGGTGTCACGGGCCTGGGCGACGGCCACGCCGCGTCGGCCCGGGTCGGCCAGGAGCCCGGCGAGGCCGTCGAGCTGGCGTCCGTACTCGGCGCCGATCGGCTCGGCGGGCAGCGGGATCCGCTCTGTGGTGCCTTCCCGGGTGAGGGTGAGCACCCGTTCGGGGGCCCGGTTGGGACTGAAGCCGAAGGTGCAGTGCAGCCGTGCCGTTCCCCTGCTGCCCTCGACGGTGACGACGGACGCGTCCAGCGCCTCGTGGGAGGCCCAACTGGCTTGCAGCGCGACCGAGATGCCGTCCTCGCGGAGCAGGAAGCCCCGGGCGGTGTCCTCGACGTTGCCGGCCGGGACGTCGGTGGACCGGTCCTCGCGCCAGGCAGCGGACCAGGCACCGCTGCTGACGAAGTCGTCGGAGACCGAGCCGATCACCTGGGTGACGGGGGCGGGGCCGAGGAGGTGGGTGAGGACGTCGAGCAGGTGCCAGCCGAGGTCGACGAGTACACCGCCACCGGACTTGCTGCGCTGGGTGAACCAGCCGCCGGGCTGTGGCACGCCGCGCGCCCTGACCCAGGCCAGGGTGACATGGCGGATCCGGCCGACCTGGGGCAGCAGCCCGGCGAGCCGCTGGACGTCGCCGCGGTGGGCGGCGGCGCTGCCCGCGAGCAGCATCCCGCCGCTGTGTTCGGCGGCGGCGAGGGCGTCGGCCTCGGCGGTGGTCAGGCAGACCGGCTTCTCCAGGAAGACGGAGATCCCGCGGCGGAGCAGGGCGGCCGCCACCTCGGCGTGCAGATGGTTGGGTACCGCGACGACGGCGAGGTCGACCGTGCGGGAGTCGAGGGCGTCCATGGTGGTGTGGGCGGGCAGGCCCATCGCCACGGCGGCTGCCCGGGAGGCCGGGTCGGGGTCGACGGCGGCGACCACCTCGAAGTCCTCGTGCTCGCTCAGCAGTCTGAGCCACAGCTCGCGGCCTGCCCAGCCGAGCCCGACGACGGCGGCGCGGAGCTTCATCGTGCGGCCACCGCGTCGGCGACGATCTCGGCCGTGATGTGGAGGGCTTCCTCGGAGGCCAGCAGCACCCGGTGGTGCAGCCAGACGCAGTCGGTGCTGATCGCCTCCGTGTGCGGGCAGCTTCCGGCGAGCTTGTCGACGGTGGTGTCGGGCGCGGCCGTCTCCCAGAACGCGTCGGTGCGGTAGATCGCCCGGAAGGCGGCGAAGGCCGGCAGCCCGGCCTCGACGAGCGTGTCGACGAGGGCGTTGCGGCCCTCCTCGGAGATGCCGGGGATCCGGAACATGGCCATGTAGTGCGAGTTCCGGTCGGCGCGCGCATCGCCTCCCTGGGGCACGACGCCGTCGATCTCGCCGAGCAGCCGGGACAGCAGGGTCCAGCGCTGTTCGCGCAGCGTGAGCTGGGCGTCGAGGCGGCTCAGCTGGGCGCGGAGCACGGACGCGGAGAATTCGTTGAGCCGCATGTTGGTGCCGGCGGTCCGGTGCAGGTAGCGGCGGTCGGTGACGGGGCGGCCGCAGCTGTGCCGCAGGAAGGCGGCCTCGTACGTCTCCTCGTCGGGGAAGAGCAGTGCACCACCCTCGCCGGCCGTCATCAGCTTGCCGTTCTGGAAGCTGAACGCGGCGACCGTGCCCAACTCGCCCACCCGCTTGCCCTGCCAGCGGGCACCGTGCGCGTGGGCGGCGTCCTGCAAGAGGGTCACGCCGGTGTCCGCGGAAAGCCTGTCGAGCGCGTCCATGTCAGCGATGAGCCCCGCCATGTGCACGGGCATGATCACCCTGGTGCGGGGGGTGATGGCGGACGCCGCGGCGGCCACGTCGATGTTGTACGTGTCGGGATCGACGTCGACGGGGACGGCGACCGCGCCGAGCCGCTGAGCGGCCTGGGACGAGGAGATGAAGGTGAAGGCCGGCACGATGACCTCGGTGCCCGGACCGACACCCAGGCACTGCAACGCCAGCTCCAGGGCGTGGGTGCCGTTGGTGACGGCCAGAGCGTGCGGGGCACCGTGGAAGTCGGCGAACTCACTCTCGAAGGAGTCCACCTCCGACCCGCCCACGCGCCACCACTGACCCTGCTCCAGGGCCCGGATCAGGCCGGTGCGCTCGCCGTCGTCGTACTGCGGCCAGGAGGGAAACTCTGGTGCCGGTCGCGCGTTCATGTATCTCCACATCTCCACTTCGGACGTTTCTCGGCCGATGGCCGCCGGAGGGCATGAGGCGGGCGGGGCACGTGGCCGACGGAGGTTCCAGATCGAGGAGCAGACCCAAGAGTGCGACTTTCACGGTAGGCACCGCGCTGACCACCCCGCATCCCCCGGTCTGGTAGCCGTCCGCCGGGGTGCGCGTCACCGGTTCCGGGTGCGCGCGGGCGGAGGAACTCGCACGAGGACCGGGCCGGTCACGGCGATCCGGTCCCAGCCGGCCGCATGGCCTCCGCGAGCAGATCGGCGACGGTGAAGGCCAGTTCCATGGACTGCTCCTCGTTCAGGCGAGGGTCGCAGGCGGTACGGTAGCGGGCCGGCAGGTCGGCCTCACCGAGGCCGCGGGCCCCGCCCAGGCACTCGGTGACGTCCTCGCCGGTCGCCTCCAGGTGGAGGCCGCCCGGGTGGGTGCCGAGGCTGCGGTGGACCTCGAAGAATCCCTCGATCTCCGCGACGATGTCGTCGAAGTGGCGGGTCTTGCGGCCGTCCGGCGTCGTGCGGGAGTTGCCGTGCATCGCGTCGCACTGCCACACCACCTGGTGGCCGGTGGAGGTGACCTTCTCCACGATCGGCGGCAGCACCTCGCGGACCTGGGAGCGGCCCATCCTGCTGATCAGCGTCAGCCGCCCGGGCGTGGCATGGGGGTCGAGCCTGCGGACGTACTCGACGGCTTCTTCCGGGGTCGTGCTGGGGCCGATCTTCACCCCGATGGGGTTGGCGAGCAGTTCGGCGACGGCGAGGTGCGCGTCGCCGAGGCCTCGCGTGCGCTCGCCGATCCAGAGGAAGTGCGCGAGCGGGCTGACGAGCAGCGGCTCCGGGCCGGTGGTGAGCCCGGCGGCGCGGAGCGGAGCGCATTCGTAGTCGAGCAGGAGCATCTCGTGGCCCACATAGATCTGTTCGCTCCTCGGGCCCTGGTCCCGGCCGGTCTCCTCGGCCGTGCCGACGAGGCGGCCGCCGGCCGTGCCGTGCGGGTACGAGGAGGGGCCGGTGCGCGGGTTCGACTGCTCCCGCGCGTACGCCCGGCGGGCCAGCGTCATCGCGCGGGCCGCGTGCTCGTGGGCGTGGAGCATCCTGTCCGGGTCACACGTGCGTGCGGCAAGGGTGGGTTCGGCGGAGTTGACCATGTCACCCCGGTAGACCGGCAGGCCGTCCGCGTCGACGGACCGGGAGCGTGGCTTCGCGTACTGTCCGGCCATACGGGCGAGGGGAACCACCGGCAGCCCGGCGGCGCGGGCCAGGAGCAGCGACATGCGCTTCAGGAGACCGAGGTTGGCCCGCAGGTGCGATGCGGTGGTCTCGGCGAAGGTCTCCGCGCAGTCCCCGCTCTGCAACAGGAACGCCTGGCCGCGGGCGACCGCCGCGAGCCGCTCGGAGAGCTGTGCCGTCTCCGGCTCGGCGACGATCGGGGGTGCGGTGCGCAGCAGTTCCACGACGGTCCGGGCCCGGGCCGGGTCCGGCCACTCGGGCTGCTGCGCCGCGGGTCGGTCCAGGGCCGCGGCGAGGCGGTCCGCGAGCCTCGCGTCCCGCGTGTTCCTGCCCCGGACCTCGCCGTGCGCGGCCTCTGACGAGCGCGTCATGCCGGCGGGGCTCCCGTTCCATGGAGGCATGCCGGACCGGTGAGTTGCCCGAATGGCCGCCGTGGCATGCGCTCCGGAACCCCGGCGGTCCCGGCGTGCCGGAGCGCAGAGCCGACGGCCGGCTCCAGGACGTGGCCCGGTATCTGTTCTCTCACTCCGCCTCACTCCGTCCTGTGGAAGCCGGTGCCGCGCCGGGGCGGCCACCCCGCCGCTGTCTCGTCAGCTCAGCGCCAGTAGGTGCCGACGATCTTCTCGAGTTCGTTCTCGTCCCGGATGAGACGGAGCCGCTCCTTGCCGTCCTCGACGGACACGAAGAGGTTCGCGGTGAGCGTGACCTGCCCGTTGTCGATGACCCGTCGGCGGCGCCGCGGGTGCGCCACCAGCTCTTCCACCGGCAGGGCGTCGCGCCAGCGGGCCCAGTCCGCGGTGGTACGTGTCTCCGGCAGGAACCGGTAGGAGTCGCGCCAGTCCTTGGCGCGGGTCTTGTACTCGAGGAAGTAGTACTCCTCCCGTCGCGTCAGCCGGAACTCGATGCCGTCCTGGACGACGGTCTCTCCGGAGAACGGCAGCGGCTCCACGATGGAGATGCCCGCGTGCCCGGCGTCGGCGAGCCAGTCCTCGCCGTCGAGGGTGACGCGCATGACCATGTGCTCGACCTCAGGGCCCCACACTCCTCCCGGCAGGAGGGTGCTCGCGGCCAGTACCTGCACCTCGAAGCCCAACTCGACGAGGAGGCGATGGAACATGAAGTTCAACTCGACGCAGATGCCGCCCCGGCCGCTGAGCACGATCGTCTCGAAGGCCGCGTCGAGGTCGAAATGCGCCTGGGCCAGGCCGAGGGCGTCACCGCTGCTGTCCAGGGCCAGGGCGTAACCACTGTCGTAGGGGATCCGCATCTGGTGCTCGCGGTGGATCTTCCGCAGGGTCTCCAGGCTCGCGTCGGGCGTTCCCGAGAAGCCGAGGTGTTCCAGGTACTTGTCCTTGTCGAACATGCTGTGTCTCCTTGGGTGTTCTTCGTCGGCGAGGGGCGGAGGGGGTGGGTCGGTGACCGGTGCGCCGGTCCGGCGTTCGATCACGTCCCGGACGTGTCCGGCGAGCCCATGGGGAGTTCGAGCCGTTCCCCCAGTTCCTCGGCGGCCAGTTCCGCGGTGGGGTACTCGAAGGCGAAGGTGGCCGGGATGCGGACGCCGGTGAGCGCCGACAGCCGGTTCCTGAGTTCGATGGCGGTCAGCGAGTCGAAACCGATGTCGAAGAAGGAGGTGTCCGGTCCGACCTCGTCCGCAGAGACGTAGCCGAGGATCGCGACGACCTCGCGCTGGACCAGGTCGACCAGGATCTTCCCTCGCTGGTCCGGGGCCGCCCCGGCCAGCCGGTCCGCCAGGGTGTCGGCCCCGGTCGCCCCCTCACGGGCGGGCCGCCGGCCGACCCGGACGAGGCCGCGCAGCAGTGGGGGGACGGACGCGGAGTCGGTCCGGTCCCCGGGCGTGTGGAGTTCCATCTTCGCCAGGACCTGAACGGCGTCACGGTGGAGCAGCGCGAGGTCGAACAGCTCCATGCCCTCCTGCGCCGTGAGTTCGGCGTTGTTCCAGCGGTCGAAACGCTTCAGGTTGGCCTCGTCGAGTTCGTCCAGCATGCCCGATCCCCGCCCCCACCAACCCCACACCAGTGAGGTCGCCGGCAGTCCGGCGGCACGACGGCGTACGGCCAGCGCGTCGAGGTAGGAGTTCGCGGCAGCGTAGTTGCCCTGCCCCGCTGAACCGAAGATCCCCGAAAGGGAGGAGTACAGGACGAAGGCCGCGAGGTCGAGATCGCGCGTGAGTTCGTCCAGGATGCGTGCCGCATCGGCCTTCGGGCGGAGCACCGCGTCGAGCCGTTCGGGCGTCAGGGACGTCACCACGCCGTCATCCAGCGCGCCGGCTGTGTGGATCACGCCGGTGAGGGGGGCGTCCTCGGGAACCGAGGCCAGAAGCGCGACCATGGAGTCCCGGTCGGACACGTCGCACGCCACGATCCGGACGAACGCGCCGAGCCCTTCGATTTCGGCTTCCAACTCGGCCGCGCCCGGTGCGTCCGGGCCCCTCCGGCTGACCAGGACGAGGTTTCTGATCTTGTGCTTGGAAACCAGGTGCGTGGCCGCCAGGCGACCGAGCCGGCCCGTACCGCCGGTGATCAGGACCGTGCCCTCGGGGTCCAGCGGACGGCCAGGGGCATCGGCGGGGGCTGCCTTGACGAGCCTCGGCACCGCCACCGCGCCGCCGCGCAGTGCCGCCTGAGGCTGCCCGGACGCGAGTACGTCGGGCAGGCGCCGGGCTGACGCCTGCGTGCCGTCCGTGTCGACCAGGACGATGCGGCCCGGGTTCTCGGACTGCGCCGAACGCAGCAGGCCGGCAGCCGCTGCGACGGCCGGATCGGGAACCGGGTCCCCGTCCCGGACGACGGCACCGGCCCGGGTGAGAGCGACGAGAGGAACGCCCTGGAAGGCGGGTTCCGCGAGCCATGCCCGGACGACCTTCAGCACGCGCCCGGTGAGGTCCCGGACGGCGGCGAGGTCCGTTCGTCCGTTGCCGGACACATCGAGGAGGAGCATGCCGGGGGGCGTTGCGGCCACGGCACGGACGTCCTCGGCAGTCGTCACGCGTGCGACGTCGGGCTCGTCCCGCACGCTCCTGACGGAGACGGGCTCCCAGGCCACCCGGAACATCTGCTCCTGGGACGCTCCTGAGCCGACACGCAGCGACTCCGGGACCACCGGCCGCAGGACCATCGAGTCGACGGCGGCCACGGGTGCGCCGGAGGCGTCGGCCAGGCGCAAGCGGATCGTGTCGAGGGCGAGCGGTGTGAGGTGGACCCGCAGTGCGGAGGTTCCGGCGGCGTGCAGTCTGACATCGCGCCAGACGAACGGCAGAGCGAGCTTCGGGCTCTCACCTGCCATGTCGGTGCGGAAGGCACAGGCATGCATGGCGGAGTCCAGGAGGGCCGGGTGCAGGCCGTAGTGATCGCCCTTGCCCGCTGCCTCGGGCAGGGAGACCTCGGCGAACACGTCCTCCCCGCGCGTCCACGCCCGGCGCAGGCCCCGAAAGGCCGGACCGTAGCCGTATCCCGCCTGCGCCATGCCGTCGTAGGCGTCGGCGAGGGCGTCCGGGTCGACGGCGGTGGCGCCGGGCGGCGGCCACCGGGTCAGGTCGAAATCGGCCCCGCCCTCCTCCGGCACCAGCCGTCCGCAGGCATGACGGGTCCAGCTCCCCCGTGGACCGGCTTCCTCCCGGCGGGAGTGGATCTGGACGGTGCGGTGGCTGGATCCGTCGGGCTCGCCCACCCACACGCGTACCTGGACACCGCCGCTCCCGGGCAGCAGCAGGGGGCGCTCGATGACCAGTTCGCCGACCAGGCCGCACCCGATCTCGTCGCCGGCGCGGACCGCGAGTTCCACGAAGGCCGCTCCGGGCACGAGGACGATTCCGGCGGCCGCGTGGTCGGCGAGCCAGGGGTGCGTGCGCAGCGAGAGCCGGGACGTGAACAGCACGCCGTCCGAGCCGGGGATCTCGGTGACCGCGCCGAGCAGGGGATGGTCCGCCGCGTCGAGACCGAGGCCCGGTGCGTCGCCGCCGGCGTCCGCCGCGTCCAGCCAGTAGCGCCGACGCTGAAAGGCGTACGTGGGCAGATCCACGGGCCGCTCCGTACCGCTGCCGAGGACGGTCTCCCAGGTGATCCGGACGCCGTGGGTGTGCAGATGGGCCAGCGAGGCGAGGAACCTGCGGGGCCCGCCCTCGTCGCGGTGCAGCGTCCCGGTGACGACAGCGGGTGCCTGGAGCTCCTCCAGCACGTCCTGGACGCTCTGCGCCAGCACAGGGTGCGAGCTGATCTCGACGAACACCCCGTGTCCTTCACCGGCCAGGGTCCGAACGGCCGGGTCGAACTGCACGGTCTGCCGCAGGTTGCGGTACCAGTACTCGGCGTCCAGTTCCGTGGTGTCCTGGAGTCGCCCGGTCACCGTGGAGTAGAGCGGCACACGCGAAGGCCCGCAGGGGATCGCAGCAATCGCCTCGAGGAAGGACTCGCGGAGCACCTCCATCTGTGAGGAGTGCCCGGCGGCGTTGGCCCCGAGAATCCTGCGGGCGTGGATGCCCTCGGTCCGGCACCGGGCGAGCAGCTCCTCCAGGGCGGGCAGTTCACCGGACACGACCACCGTGGAGGGTCCGTTGACCGCGGCGATCTCCAGGCCCGGCCATTCCTCGACCAGCACGGACACGGCCTTGACCCCGGCGACGAGGGATGCCATCCCCCCGCGTCCCGACAACTCGGCGCGGATGGCCTCGGCCCGGTAGACCACGAGGCGGGCGGCGTCCGGGAGGGACAGCGCACCGGCAAAACAGGCAGCGGCGATCTCTCCCTGGGAATGGCCCACGACCGCGTCCGGGACGACCCCGCACGCTTCCCACAGCGCGGCGAGCGACAACATCAGTGCCCACGACACCGGCAGCACGACGTCGAGGTCGTCCAGGGACCGGGCGCCCTCCGCCTGCCGCACCACGTCGAGCAACGACCAGCCGGTCAGCGGGTCGAGCGCCTCGGCGCACGCGGCCATGCGCGTCGCGAACACGGGCGACGCCTCGAGCAGTTCCCTCCCCATGCCCGCCCAGTGCGAGCCCTGGCCGGGGAACACGAAGACGGTCCGGCCCACCACGCTCTCGGCCGTTCCCCTGACGACTCCGGTCGCGGACTCCCCGGCGGCCACGGCGTCCAATGCGGCCAGCGCCTCTTCCCGGTCCTCGGCGAGCACGACCGCACGGTCGGGGAGAAGACCCCGGCTCCGCACCAGCGACCGGCCCACGTCGAGCAGGTCCAGCTCTTGACGTTGCCCCAGGAACGAAGCGAGGCGCCCGGCCTGGCCGGCGAGGCCCGCCTCGCCACGGGCCGAGAGGACCAGCGGCACGACCGAGTCGCCCAGCACACGCGCCTTCCCGTCGGGCGGGGTCACGGATGTCTGCTCGGGCGCCTGCTCCAGGATGACGTGCGCGTTGGTGCCGCTGACGCCGAAGCCGGAGACCCCCGCACGACGAGGACGGCCGGTCTCGGGCCACTCGTGCGCCTCGGCCAGCAGCTCAACAGCTCCCGTGGACCAGTCCACCTGAGGCGTGGGCTCGTCCACGTTCAAAGTCCGCGGCAGCACACCATGCCGCATGGCCATCACCATCTTGATCACACCGGCGACGCCTGCCGCATGGCCCGCGTGTCCAAGATTCGACTTCACCGAACCGAGCCACAGGGGCAGTCCGGGGTCACGGCCCTGACCATAAGTGGCGAGCAGGGCCTGTGCCTCGATCGGGTCGCCCAGAGGGGTCCCGGTGCCGTGCGCCTCGACGATGTCGACATCGGCGGACGACAAACCAGCCGAAGCGAGTGCCTGGCGGATCACCCGCTGCTGCGACGGCCCGTTCGGCGCGGTAAGTCCGTTGGACGCGCCGTCCTGGTTCACCGCGGTGGCCCGTACGACGCCGAGAATCTCATGTCCGTCACGGATGGCATCGGAAACCCGCTCCAACAGCAGAACACCCACGCCCTCGGCAGAGTTCGTTCCATCTGCGGATGCCGCGAACGCCTTGCACTGGCCGTCCGTCGCAAGACTGCGCATACGCGAGGCCAACACCAAGCCAGCCGGAGTGCACATCACGCTGGAGCCCCCGGCCAGCGCCAACGACGACTCTTCCGAACGCAGGGACTGTACTGCCATGTGCAGGGCTACCAGGGACGACGAGCAGGCCGTGTCGATCGTGACTGCGGGCCCCTCGAACCCGAGCGTGTAGGAAACCCGTCCCGACAGGACGCTCGCCAAACCGCCGGTCATCAGGTAGCCCTCGAGCTCGTCGGGGACGCTGTGGAAACCGGTGGCGTAATCGTGTCCGCCCACGCCGGCGAACACCCCGACGTTCCTGCCACGCAGAGCAGCCGGGTCGATGCCCGCCCGTTCGATCGCCTCCCACGACGTCTCCAGCATCAGACGCTGCTGCGGGTCCATGACCAGCGTCTCGCTTTGTGAGATGCCGAAGAAACCGGCGTCGAACTCGCCCACGTCGTGCAGGAACCCGCCTTCGCGTACATATGTGGTGCCGGTGCGATCGAGGTCCGGGTCGTACAGGTTCTCAAGATCCCAGCCCCGGTCGGTGGGGAACGGGCCGACCGCGGAACGGCCATCGGCGATCAACTCCCACAACTCCTCGGGGGAGGACACCCCACCGGGGAACCGGCACGCCATGCCCACGATGGCGATCGGTTCATCGGAGCTGTCGCGGATCTTCTTGATCTCGGATTCGAGCCGCTCGTTCTCGATCAGTGAAGCCCGCAGCGCCTCGACAAGCTTTTCCTCTGAGCTGGTCATTCCCTGTCTCCCCTCGTTCCGGTCGTGGGTCCGCTACTGCTTCCCGGCTTTCCTCATCGCCCGCTCCACCAGATCGTCAGCGTCCATCTCCTCGATCAGCAGCCTGGCGTCCTGCTCCGGTCCGGCGGTGTCCGGCGCCGTGGCACCTTCACCACCGGGGCTCGCCACCAGGTGCAGGAGCTTCTCCATGAGCCCGAGTTCCTGGAACCGGGACAGAGGCGTGCTGACCAGGACCCTGCGGATCTCGTCCTCCCGACCCGCCAACTCGCCGACGGCGTCGGGGCACAGTTCCGCGAGCAGCCGGCGCATCAGGCCCCGGGGGGTGGGATGGTCGAAGATGATCGTGGCAGGAAGGCGGATCCCCACGAGTCCGGTGAGTCGGTTGCGGAGTTCGACGGCCAGCACCGAGTCGAAGCCGACCTCCTGGAATGCCCGGTCGGGGTCGACCTTGCCGGGTGCCGAATGGCCCAGGACCGAGGCGACCTCGCGCCGGATCAGATCCAGCAGCAGCTGCTCCCGCTGAACCGGAGGCGTGGCGGCCAGCTGTTCGGCGAGGCCGCCCAGGCGGGAGGCTGCCACCTGCCGAGTGGTCCGACGGCCGGCACGGACGACCGATGTGTCCGTGGTCTCGGCGTGTTCGGGCGAGGGCGGCTGGAACGGCTCGGCGACAACGGCGTCAGCGGTCAGTACCGGAGCTGCCGTGGCGTCCACCAGCTCAAGACGGCTCACCCCTGCCGCGTCACGGGCAGCACGTACCCGGACCGCTGCCGCACCGGAAGCGAGCAAGGCGACCCCGCTCCACCGGGTCACGATCATGCCCGGCGGAAGGACCGTGCACACCGCCGCGTCCAGCAACGCCGGATGCAGGCCGTAGCGGTCGGCGTCGCTCACCGCCCTGTCCAGGGCCACCTCGGCTGCGGGGCTGCCGTCAGGCCACACCGCGCCGGAAGCCGACGGGGACCCCGTCACCGGGCCGGGCACCAACATGCCGTGCGCGTGACGGGTCCACACCCCCTCCAGGCCGGCATCGTCCGCACGGGAGAACACCTCGACCGCCCGCCGCCCCTGCCCGTCCGCCTCCCCCACGGTCATCTGCACCGCCCTGCCACCCCGCAACGGCAACAGCACGGGCCGGTCCACACTCAACTCCTCGACCACCGCACAGCCCACCTCGTCACCCAAGCGGATCGCCAACTCCACCAACACCGCACTCGGCACCACGACCACCTCACCGACGACGTGATCACCCAGCCACGGATACGCCTCCACCGACCACCGCGAAGTCGTCAGGAAACCACCCGAGTCCGGCCGACCCACGACCGCACCGATCAACGGATGATCACCACCCACCTGACCCAACGCGACAGCATCCACAGCAGGCGCAGAACGCAGCCAGTAACGCTCGTGATCGAAGGCATACGTGGGGAGTTCCACGTGAGCGGCAGCGGCACCGGCCGGAAGGACACCCGCCCAGTCGACAGGGACGCCCCGCACGAACAGCTCCGCAATCGACGTCAGCAGTCGGCGCGGGCCGCCCTCCCCGCGGCGCAGCGAACCAGCGACGACAGCACGCAGCCGGACCGTGTCATCCGCCTCGTCCACGATCTCGCTGACCGGGTGCACCAGAACCGGGTGTGCGCTCGACTCCACGAACACCGAGTAACCCTCACCCAGGAGGTCGGCGATCGCGGGACCGAAACGGACCTGGCTCCGCAGGTTCCGATACCAGTAACCACCGTCGAGGACATCCGCCTCCTTGACCCACTCACCTATGACGGTCGAGTAGAAGGGAATCAGCGGGGCCTGCGCACGGATGTCGGCGAAGGCCGTTGACAGTACGTCTTCGATCGCCTTCACATGCCGGGTGTGCGAGGCGTAATCCACCGCCACCCGACGCACCCGCACACCATCCGCCCCAAGAACCTCCAGCGCTTCATCAAGCGCCTCGGCATCACCCGCGATCACCACCGAGGACGGACCGTTGACCGCCGCCACCTCAACTCGATCAGCCCACCGCTCGATACGGCCGGCCACTTCAGCCTCGGACAGCGCCACCGACGCCATACCACCCCGGCCCGCCAGACTTGCGGCGATCACCTGACTGCGAACCGCCACCACCCGGGCCGCATCCTCCAACGACAACGCACCCGCCACACACGCAGCCGCGATCTCACCCTGCGAATGACCCACCACCGCATCCGGCACCACACCCACCGACGCCCACACCGCAGCCAAACCCACCATCACCGCAAAACTCGCCGGCTGCACCACATCCACCCGCTCCAACAAATCAACTGGAGCATCCCCACGCAACACATCAACCAACGACCAGTCCACCCACCGCTCCAACGCCGCCGCACACTCCCCCACCCGCTCCGCAAACACCCCCGACGAATCCAGCAGCTCACGCCCCATCCCCACCCACTGCGAACCCTGCCCAGGAAAGACGAACACGACCTTTCCGGCCCCACCCAGTGCCGACACACTGCCCGTGACCACACCGGGATGAGACTCACCCCGCGCCAGAGCACCAAGCCCCGCCAACGCCTCAGTACGCGAACCGACCACCACCGCGCGCTCGGACAACACCGCCCGCTGAGTGACCAACGCGCCCGCCACGTGCGGCAGTGACACCTCACGCGACTCCACGAAGGACGCCAACCGCTCGGCCTGGCCCGCCAGGGACCCGACGCTCTTCGCCGACACCACCAGCGGCACCACACCATCGCCGACGTCGACCATCGACTCAGGCACAGACTCCAGAGGCGTCACGGACTGCTCTTGCGGGGCCTGCTCCAGGATCAGGTGCGCGTTCGTCCCGCTGACGCCGAAGGACGACACGCCCGCGCGGCGCGGCCGGCCGGTGTCAGGCCACGCACGCGACTCGGTCAGCAACTCGACCGCACCCGCCGACCAGTCCACCTTCGTCGACGGAGCATCGACATGCAGCGTGGGCGGCATGATCCCGTGCCGGAGCGCCTGCACCATCTTGATCACACCGGCCACCCCCGCCGCCGCCTGCGTGTGACCGATGTTCGACTTCAACGACCCCAGCCACACCGGCCGCTCCTCGGGCCGGTCCTGCCCATAGGTCGCGATCAGCGCCTGCGCCTCGATCGGATCACCCAGAACCGTCCCCGTCCCATGCCCCTCCACCACATCCACATCCGCCGGCGAAAGACCCGCATTCGCAAGCGCCCTACGGATCACCCGCTGCTGCGACGGACCATTCGGCGCCGTCAGACCGTTCGACGCACCGTCCTGATTCACCGCACTGCCACGGATCACCGCGAGCACCCGATGCCCGCGCCGCCGGGCCTCCGACAACCGTTCCAGGACCACCACCCCGACGCCCTCGGCCCAGCCCGTGCCGTCCGCGGCGTCCGCATACGACTTGCACCGGCCGTCCACGGAGAGTCCGCCGTGGCGGGAGAACGTCAGGAACGCCCCCGGCGTCGCCATCACCTTGGCCCCACCCGCCAGCGCCAGCGAGCACTCCCCCTGCCGCAACGCCTGCGCCGCCAGATGGATCGCGACCAGCGAGGACGAACACGCCGTGTCGACCGTCACCGCCGGTCCCTCAAGACCGAGCACGTACGACACCCGGCCCGAGGCCACACTCGACGCCGCCCCCGTGCCGATACCCCCCAGCTCGGCATGCACGGTGCCGTCCGCGAAGTAGTCGGTGCCCATGACTCCGGAGAACACCGCGACCTCTTGGCCCTTCAGCGTCCCCGGGTCGATCCCGGCCTGTTCCAACGCCTCCCACGAGGTCTCCAGCAGCAACCGCTGCTGTGGGTCCATCGCCAGCGCCTCACGCGGCGAGATCCCGAAGAAGCCCGCGTCGAACTCCCCCGCGTCATAAAGGAACCCGCCCCGGGGCACATAGCGGGTGCCCGCCTCGCCCGTCTCGGAGTCGAACAAGCCCTCAAGATCCCAGCCACGATCGGACGGGAAACCGGACATGCCGTCCCGGCCCTCGCTGACCAGCCGCCACAGATCCTCCGGACCCGCCACACCACCGGGCAGACGGCACGCCATACCCACTATCGCAACCGGCTCCCCCGAGGCCTCCAGGAGCCGGCGGTTCTGCTTCTTCAGCGAGCCGACCTCTTCGAGCGATGCCCGGAGCGCCTCGACGACCTTTTCATAAGGAGCACTCACTTGAAATCCTCAACTATCAGGTGCCGCAGGGTCACTTGTCGCCGAGCGCCAGCTGCACGAGATCGTCGACGTTCAGGTCGGCGATCGCGGTCTCGTCATCGGCGTCGTCCACCATGCCGATCGGCGGTTCGTGGTCATCGAGTTCCACCAGCCTGACCAGGGCGTCCAACAGTCCGGCCGCCCGGAGCCGGGCGAGGGGGAGCGATGCGAGCCCGCGCCGCAGCCGCGCCTCGTCCACGTCCACGTCCGGGTCGGCCGTGACGCCGTCGGGGATCACTTCGCGGTGGAGGTGGCGGGCGAGGGAGAGCGGGTTGGGGTAGTCGAAGACGACGGTGGCGGCAAGCTTGAGGCCGGTGGCCCCACGAAGGCGATTACGCAACTCGACCGACGTCAGCGAATCGAACCCGGAATCCTTGAACGCCGTCTCCGCCCCCACCTTCGCCATCCCGGCATGGCCGAGGACCACCGCCACATGACCACGCACGAAATCGAGCAGCAACGCCTCCTGCTCCTGCGCTGAGAGCCCTGCGAGCCGGGCGGCAAGACCGCCACCGCTCTCCCCCACCCCCACCTGCCTGCCCCCCGCCCGAACCTGCCGCCGCCCGCCCTGCACCAGACCGCCCACAAGCCCGGGCAGACCCCGGCCGGCCGCGGCATCGGCACGCAGCCTCCGCAGATCCAGCTTGATCGGCACCACCAGAGCGGCCGAACCCCGCAAAGCCGCGTCGAACAGCGCCATTCCTTCGGCGGGGGCGATGGGCAGAATGCCGCCGCGGCTCATACGGGCCTGGTCGACCGCACCCAGGTGAGCGGTCAGTCCGGCGGACTGCTCCCACAGGCCCCAGGCCATCGACACACCGGGCAGGCCCGCCGCGCGCCGCCGGTGAGCCACCGCGTCGAGGTAGGCATTGGCCGCCGCGTAATTGCCCTGCCCCGCCGAACCGATCAAACCCGACGCGGAAGAGAACACCGCGAACACCGACAGATCCATGTCCCGCGTCAGCTCGTCCAGATGACCGACGGCCGCCACCTTCGGCCCGAACACATACGCCAACCGTTCCGGCGTCAGCGCGCCGATCACACCGTCGTCCAAGACGCCGGCGGTGTGGACGACACCGGTCAGCGGATGCTGCGCCGACACAGAACCCACAAGCTCGGCCACCGCGGCCCGGTCAGCGACATCACACGCCGTCACCACCACCGATTCGGCACCCAACTCGCCGAGCTCGGCGACCAGCTCCCGCGCTCCTTCGGCCTCCATGCCACGGCGGCTGACCAGCAGCAGGTGCCGGACACCGTGCTCGGCCACCAGGTGCCGGGCGACCAGAGTGCCCAGGGAGCCGGTGCCGCCGGTGACCAGGACGGTGCCCTCGGGGGCGAAGGCGTACGCGCTCTCAGTCTTGGTTCCGGTCTCGGCGCCAGCGTCGGCGTCGGCGTCGGCGTCGGCAGCGGCAGCTCGCTCGGTCTCGACGGCGGCCGCGCGTACCAGACGCGGGGCGGACAGGGCCGTGCCGCGAACGGCGACCAGCGGCTCCCCGGTGGCCAGCACGGGCCCGAGGACCGGACCCGCTCCGGCGGACCCGGCGGGGTCGAGGTCGACGAGCACGATGCGGTCGGGGTTCTCGCTCTGGGCGGCGCGGATCAGGCCCCAGACCGCGGCACCGGCCGGGTCGGTGACGTCGGCGTCGCCGCCCGCGGGCATCGCACCCCGGGTGATCACCACCAGCTTGCCGTTCTCGAAGGCCGGGGCCACCAGCCAGGCCTGGACCACTCCCAGCACCCTGACCGTCAGAGCGAGCACCTCGTCACCGCCGCCGGTCCCGTCCCCGTAAGCCTCCAGAACAACCACATCCGGAGCATCGACGGCCGCAGCAGCCACCTCCTCGGCACCGGCGAGCGCCACCCACGACGCCACCCGATCCGAACCCACGGCGGGCATAGGCAGTTCGGCCCACTCGACCCGGAACAGGAAACCGTCACCGCCCCCCGCACCGGCCGCCGCCCCCAACCGGTTTGCCGAGACCTCCCGGAACACGAGCGAGTCCATCGTCAGGACAGGCTCGCCGGTCTCGTCGGCTGCCTGCAACGACAGCACGTCCGGACCGGGAGACACCAGCCGCACCCGCAACGCCGAAGCACCCACCGCATGCAACGCCACGTCGTTCCACGAAAACGGCAGCACCGTCCGCGACCCACCCGATCCGGCAACAGCCTCATCCGGCCGGACAAGCTGCCGGGCGTGCATAGCTGCGTCGAACAGGGCGGGATGGATACCGAACCTCACCGCGGTCTCCCGCTGCTCCTCAGGCAGGACGACCTCCGCGAAAACCTCCTCACCCCGCCGCCACACCGCACGCAGCCCCCGAAACGCCGGACCGAACGCATAACCCCGACCACGCATCTCCTCATAGAGCCCACCGACATCGAGCGGCACCCGCTCCGCACCCACCGGCGGCCACACCGAAACATCAAAACCAGCTATATCCGTACTCCCGGCGATGCCCTTACTCCCGGCCGGAGCCGGCCTCAGCCTGCCGGTCGCATGCCGGGTCCAAACGCCACTGTCGTGATCCCCGGCGGTGTCTTCGGACGCCGAATACACCGTGACCGCCCGAGCACCACTCTCGTCCAGGCCACCGACCGCCACCTGAACCCGCACACCACCCGACTCCGGCACCACCAGCGGCGCCTCGATCACCAACTCCTCCACCACACCGCAACCGACCTCGTCACCCGCACGAACCACCAACTCCACCAGCCCCGTCCCCGGAACCAGCACCACCCCACTCACCGCGTGATCCGCCAACCAAGGATGCGCCCGCAAAGACAACCGAGACGTGCACAGGACACCACCGGTCTCCGGCACCGCCACCACCGCACCGATCAGCGGATGATCAGCACCCGCCTGTCCCAGCGCAACAGCATCGGCAACCGGAGCGGAACGCAGCCAGTAGTGCTCGTGATCGAAGGCATACGTGGGGAGTTCCACGTGGGTGGTGGCGGCACCGGCCGGGAGGACACCCGCCCAGTCGACGGGGACGCCCCGGACGAACAGCTCGGCCATCGAGGTCAGCAGTCGGCGCGGGCCGCCCTCCCCGCGGCGCAGTGAACCACCGACCACGGCGTCTGTGCCGGCCTGGTCGACGATCTCGTTGACCGGCTGGACCAGGACGGGATGGGCACTGGCCTCCACGAAGACGGTGTGACCACCAGCCAGGAGGTCGGCAATGGCGGGACCGAAACGGACCTGGCTCCGCAGGTTCCGGTACCAGTAACCGCCGTCGAGGACATTCGACTCCCGCACCCACCCACCCGTCACGGTCGAGTAGAAGGGAATCAGCGGGGCCTGCGCACGGATGTCGGCGAAGGCGGTTGCCAGTACATCCTCGATCGCCTCCACATGCCGGGTGTGCGAGGCGTAGTCGACGGCGATGCGGCGCACGCGTACGCCTTGGTCTTCCAGCACGTCGACGGCCTCGTCGAGCGCCTCGGCATCACCCGCGATCACCACCGAGGACGGACCGTTGACCGCCGCAACCTCGACTCGATCAGCCCACCGCGCAAGACGCTCAAGCGCCTCCGCCTCGGACAGCGCCACCGACGCCATACCACCCCGGCCCGCCAAATCACCCGCGATGACCTGACTGCGAACCGCCACAATCCGAGCAGCGTCCTCCAACGACAACGCACCCGCCACACACGCCGCCGCGATCTCACCCTGCGAATGACCCACCACCGCATCCGGCACCACACCCACCGACGCCCACACCGCAGCCAAACCCACCATCACCGCAAAACTCGCCGGCTGCACCACATCCACCCGCTCCAACACATCAACCGGAGCATCCCCCCGCAGCACATCGACGAGCGACCAGTCCACCCACCGCTCCAACGCCGCCGCACACTCCCCCACCCGCTCCGCAAACACCCCCGACGAATCCAGCAGCTCACGCCCCATCCCCACCCACTGCGAACCCTGCCCAGGAAACACCACAACCGTCCGACCAGCGACCACAGACGACGACAACCCGCCTGCGACCACACCAGGATGGGAGTCGCCCCGCGCCAGCGCCTCCAGACCCGCCACCGCCTCACCCCGCGAACCAGCCACCACCACCGCACGCTCGGACAACACCGCCCGCTGAGCGACCAACGCCCCGGCCACGTCCGTCAGGGACACCGTCTCGCCGGACTCCACGAAGGACGCCAACCGCTCGGCCTGGCCCGCCAGGGATCCGGCACTCTTCGCCGACACCACCAGCGGCACCACACCATCGCCGACGTCGACCATCGACTCAGGCACAGACTCCAGCGGCGTCACGGACTGCTCTTGCGGGGCCTGCTCCAGGATCAGGTGCGCGTTCGTCCCGCTGACGCCGAAGGACGACACGCCCGCGCGGCGCGGCCGGCCGGTGTCAGGCCAGGCGCGAGCCTCGGTCAGCAGCTCGACCGCACCCGCGGTCCAGTCCACCTTCGTCGACGGGGCGTCGACATGCAGCGTGGGCGGCATGATCCCGTGCCGGAGCGCCTGCACCATCTTGATCACACCGGCCACCCCCGCCGCCGCCTGGGTATGACCGATGTTCGACTTCAACGACCCCAGCCACAGCGGCCGGTCCTCGGGCCGGTCCTGTCCATAGGTGGCGATCAGCGCCTGCGCCTCGATCGGATCACCGAGGACCGTGCCCGTGCCGTGTCCCTCCACCACATCCACATCCGCCGGCGAAAGACCCGCGTTGGCCAGCGCCTTACGGATCACCTGCTGCTGCGACGGACCGTTCGGCGCCGTCAGACCGTTCGACGCACCGTCCTGATTCACCGCGCTGCCACGGATCACCGCAAGGATCCTGTGCCCGCGCCGCCGGGCCTCCGACAACCGTTCCAGGACCACCACCCCGACGCCCTCGGCCCAGCCGGTACCGTCCGCGGCGTCCGAGAACGCCTTGATCCGTCCGTCGACGGCGAGGCCGCCGTGGCGGGAGAACGCCACGAACGCCCCCGGTGTCGCCATCACCGTGGCGCCGCCCGCCAGCGCCAGCGAGCACTCCCCCTGCCGCAACGCCTGCGCCGCCAGATGGATCGCGACCAGCGAGGACGAACACGCCGCGTCCACCGTCACCGCCGGACCCTCAAGACCGAGCACGTACGACACCCGGCCCGAGGCGACACTCGTCATCGCGCCCGTGCCGATGAACCCTTCCAGTTCCGCGGTGCTGAAGCCGTACCCCTGTTCGTAGACGCCGGAGAACACCGCGACCTCTTGGCCCTTCAGCGCCCCCGGGTCGATCCCGGCCTGTTCCAGCGCCTCCCACGACGTCTCCAGCAGCAACCGCTGCTGCGGGTCCATCGCCAGCGCCTCACGCGGCGAGATCCCGAAGAAGCCCGCGTCGAACTCCGCCGCGTCGTGGAGAAACCCGCCCCGGGGCACGTAAGAGGTGCCGGCCTGGCCCGGGGCGGAGTCGAACACGCCCTCCAGATCCCAGCCACGATCGGACGGGAAACCGGACATGCCGTCCCGGCCCTCGCTGACCAGCCGCCACAGATCGTCAGGACCCGCCACACCACCGGGCAGACGGCACGCCATACCCACCACCGCAACCGGCTCCGACTTCTCGGCCTCGAGCTCCAGCACACGCTGATGGGAACGGCGTGCCTCCGCGAGGGTGCGCTTGAGGTAGTCGCGAAGCTTGCTTTCATCTGCCATCGGGCTCAGCTCCTAGAGGCTGTGACAGGCGGCGGTTGCTAGTTGCCGAACTCGGTGTCGATCAGGTCGAAGAGTTCGTCGTCCGAGGCCGCATCGAAGTCGAGTTCCTCTTCGGCGGGCGGGGTTCCGTTCGCCAGCGACCAGGAGGCCAGAAGACCCTGAAGCCGGGCTGTCACTTGGGCGCGGACCGAATCGTCGGCGGGCGTCGTGGCCAAGGCGGCATCGAGCCTGCTCAGTTCAGCCAGCAGCGGATGCGTTGCGACCACGGGTTGCGTGGTGGTCCCGAGTTCGCGGTGGAGGTGGCGGGCGAGGGAGAGCGGGTTGGGGTAGTCGAAGACGACGGTGGCGGCAAGCTTGAGGCCGGTGGCCCCACGAAGGCGATTACGCAACTCGACCGACGTCAGCGAATCGAACCCGGAATCCTTGAACGCCGTCTCCGCCCCCACCTTCGCCATCCCGGCATGGCCGAGGACCACCGCCACATGACCACGCACGAAATCGAGCAGCAACGCCTCCTGCTCCTGCGCTGAGAGCCCTGCGAGCCGGGCGGCAAGACCGCCACCGCTCTCCCCCACCCCCACCTGCCTGCCCCCCGCCCGAACCTGCCGCCGCCCGCCCTGCACCAGACCAGCCAGAAGTTCTGGCAGGCCGCGGCCGGCCGCGGCATCGGCACGCAGCCTCCGCAGATCCAGCTTGATCGGCACCACCAGAGCTGCGGAACCCCGCAAAGCCGCGTCGAACAGCGCCATTCCTTCGGCGGGGGTGAGCGGCAGAATGCCGCCGCGGCTCATGCGGGCCTGGTCGATCTCGCTGAGGCGGGCGGTCAGGCCGGTGCTCTGCTCCCACAGACCCCAGGCCATCGAGACACCAGGCAGGCCCGCCGCCCGCCGATGGGCCATGAGCGCGTCCAGGTAGGAGTTGGCAGCGGCGTAACTGCCCTGACCGGCGGAGCCGAGCAAGGCTGCGGCGGAGGAGAAGACGATGAACGAGGCCAACTGCGGGGCGAGCTCACGGGTCAGCTCGTCCAGGTGGCGGACGGCAGTGACCTTCGGGGCGAAGACGCCTTCGATCCGTTCCGGCGTCAGCGCGCCGATCACCCCGTCGTCCAAGACCCCGGCGAGATGGACGACACCGGTCAGCGGATGCTCGACAGGCACCGCCGCCAGAACGGCCGCCACCGCGTCCCGATCAGCGACATCACACGCGCAGACCGTCACCACCGCACCCGACTCACCCAGCTCGGCAACCAGCTCAGCCGCGCCCTCCGCATCGGAACCACGCCGACTGACCAGCAGCAGACGCCGCACACCGTGCCCGGCCACCAAGTGCCGGGCGACCATGGCACCCAGGGAACCCGTCCCGCCCGTGACCAGAACCGTCCCCTCAGAATCGAAGACCGCGGGGACGTCGGGGACGGCAGCTCCGGTCGTGTAGCGGACCAGACGCGGAGTGGACAGCGCCGCGCCCCGCATGGCGATCTGGGGCTCGCCGGTCGCGAGTGCAGCGGCCAGGACCGATCCCATGTCGACGCCACCGACGTCGAGACCGGAGCCGGCAGCGGTGTCGAGCAGGATGATCCGGTCGGGGTTCTCGCTCTGGGCGGCGCGGATCAGGCCCCAGACCGCGGCACCGGCCGGGTCGGTGACGTCGGCGTCGCCGCCCGCGGGCATCGCACCCCGGGTGATCACCACCAGCTTGCCGTTCTCGAAGGCCGGGGCCACCAGCCAGGCCTGGACCACTCCCAGCACCCTGACCGTCAGAGCGAGCACCTCGTCACCGCCGCCGGTCCCGTCCCCGTAAGCCTCCAGAACAACCACATCCGGAGCATCGACGGCCGCAGCAGCCACCTCCTCGGCACCGGCGAGCGCCACCCACGACGCCACCCGATCCGAACTCATGGCAGGCACGGGCAGTTCGGCCCATTCGACCCGGAACAGGGAACCGTCACCGCCCCCCGCACCGGCCGCCGCCCCCAACCGGTTTGCCGAGACCTCCCGGAACACGAGCGAGTCCATCGTCAGGACAGGCTCGCCGGTCTCGTCGGCTGCCTGCAACGACAGCACGTCCGGACCGGGAGACACCAGCCGCACCCGCAACGCCGAAGCACCCACCGCATGCAACGCCACGTCGTTCCACGAAAACGGCAGCACCGTCCGCGACCCACCCGATCCGGCAACAGCCTCATCCGGCCGGACAAGCTGCCGGGCGTGCATAGCTGCGTCGAACAGGGCGGGATGGATACCGAACCTCACCGCGGTCTCCCGCTGCTCCTCAGGCAGGACGACCTCCGCGAAAACCTCCTCACCCCGCCGCCACACCGCACGCAGCCCCCGAAACGCCGGACCGAACGCATAACCCCGACCACGCATCTCCTCATAGAGCCCACCGACATCGAGCGGCACCCGCTCCGCACCCACCGGCGGCCACACCGAAACATCAAAGCCGACCAAGCGCGCATCCCCAGCCAGGGCCGGCCTCAGCCGACCGGCGGCATGCCGGGTCCAAACGCCACTGTCGTGATCCCCGGCGGTGTCCTCGGACGCCGAATACACCGTGACCGCCCGAGCACCACTCTCGTCCAGACCACCGACCGCCACCTGAACCCGCACACCACCCGACTCCGGCACCACCAGCGGCGCCTCGATCACCAACTCCTCCACCACACCGCAACCGACCTCGTCACCCGCACGAACCACCAACTCCACCAGCCCCGTCCCCGGAACCAGCACCACCCCACTCACCGCGTGATCCGCCAACCAAGGATGCGCCCGCAAAGACAACCGAGACGTGCACAGGACACCACCGGTCTCCGGCACCGCCACCACCGCACCCAACAACGGATGATCAGCACCCGCCTGCCCCAGCGCAACAGCATCGACAACGGGAGCGGAACGCAGCCAGTAGTGCTCGTGATCGAAGGCGTACGTCGGAAGTTCGACGTGTGCAGCATCGGCAGGCAGCATTGCGGCCCAGTCCACCGGCACACCCCGGACAAAGAGCTCGGCCATCGAGGTGAACAGCCGGTGCAGACCGCCCTCGTCGCGGCGCAGCGTGCCACCGACCACGACACGCGACCGGACCGTGTCATCCGCCTCGTCCACGATCTCGTTGACCGGCTGGACCAGGACGGGATGGGCACTGGCCTCCACAAAGACGGTGTGACCACCGGCCAGAAGGTCTGCGACGGCGGGACCGAAACGGACCTGGCTCCGCAGGTTCCGGTACCAGTAACCACCGTCGAGGACATTCGACTCCCGCACCCACCCACCCGTCACGGTCGAGTAGAAGGGAATCAGCGGGGCCTGCGCACGGATGTCGGCGAAGGCCGTTGACAGTACATCCTCGATCGCCTCCACATGCCGGGTGTGCGAGGCGTAATCCACCGCCACCCGACGCACCCGCACACCATCCGCCCCAAGAACCTCCAGCGCTTCATCAAGCGCCTCGGCATCACCCGCGATCACCACCGACGTGGGACCGTTGACCGCCGCCACCTCAACTCGCCCGGCCCACCGCTCGATACGGCCGGCCACTTCAGCCTCGGACAGCGCCACCGACGCCATACCACCCCGGCCCGCCAAATCACCCGCGATGACCTGACTGCGAACCGCCACAATCCGAGCAGCGTCCTCCAACGACAACGCACCCGCCACACACGCCGCCGCGATCTCACCCTGCGAATGACCCACCACCGCATCCGGCACCACACCCACCGACGCCCACACCGCAGCCAAACCCACCATCACCGCAAAACTCGCCGGCTGCACCACATCCACCCGCTCCAACACATCAACCGGAGCATCCCCCCGCAGCACATCCATGAGCGACCAGTCCACCCACCGCTCCAACGCCGCCGCACACTCCCCCACCCGCTCCGCAAACACCCCCGACGAATCCAGCAGCTCACGCCCCATCCCCACCCACTGCGAACCCTGCCCAGGAAACACCACAACCGTCCGACCAGCGACCACAGACGACGACAACCCGCCTGCGACCACACCAGGATGGGAGTCACCCCGCCCCAGCGCCTCCAGACCCGCCACCGCCTCACCCCGCGAACCAGCCACCACCACCGCACGCTCGGACAACACCGCCCGCTGAGCGACCAACGCCGCAGCCACAGCATCCAGCGGCGCAGTCTCCGCCGTCTCGGACGTCTCCGTCTTGAGGAACGAGGTGAGGCGTGCGGCCTGTCCTGCCAGGGATGCCGTGGAGGCCGCGGACACGACGAGCGGAACCACTCCCGGGGTCGATGCGGCCGGCGCGGCGGGCTGCTCCTGCGGGGCCTGTTCCAGGATCAGGTGGGCGTTCGTGCCGCTGATGCCGAAACTGGAGACACCGGCGCGGCGGGGCCTGCCCTCCTCCGGCCAAGCGCGGGCTTCGGTGAGCAGTTCGACCGCGCCCGCCGTCCAGTCGACCTGGGGCGTCGGCTCCGTCACATTGAGCGTGGGCGGCATGATGCCGTGTCGGAGCGCCTGCACCATCTTGATCACGGCGGAGACACCGGCCGCGGCCTGTGTGTGGCCTACGTTGGACTTGAGCGAGCCCAGCCGGAGCGGGCGCTCCGGGTCGCGGTCCCGGCCGTACGTGGCGAGCAGGGCCTGTGCCTCGATGGGGTCGCCGAGCTCGGTACCGGTGCCGTGCGCCTCCACGACGTCGATGTCGGCCGCGGCGAGGCCACCGTTGGCGAGCGCCTTGCGGATGACCCGCTGCTGCGACGGACCGTTCGGCGCCGTCAGACCGTTCGAGGCGCCGTCCTGGTTCACGGCCGAACCTCGGACGACCGCGAGCACCCGGTGGCCGCGCCTGCGGGCCTCCGAGAGGCGTTCCAGGACGACGATGCCGACGCCCTCGGACAGGATGGTGCCGTCGGCACCGGCCGAGAACGCCTTGACCCGGCCGTCGGCGGCGAGACCGCGCTGGCGCGACATGCCGCGCAGGCCGATCGGTGAGCCCATGACGGCGACACCGCCTGCCAGGGCGAGCGAGCACTCTCCCTGCCGCAGTGCCTGGGCAGCGAGGTGGATGGCGACGAGGGACGAGGAGCAGGCCGTGTCGACGGTCACCGCGGGGCCCTCGAAGCCGAACACGTAGGACACCCTGCCGGAGGCCACGCTGCCGGCGGTGGCCGTCGTGACGAAGCCTTCGAGTTCGTCGGGCATGCTGCTGAGGGACTCGACGTAGTCGTGGATGGACACGCCCGAGAAGACACCGATGTTTTCCCCGCGTGCGGAGCGGGGGTCGATGCCGGATCGCTCCAGGGCCTCCCACGAGGTTTCGAGAAGGAGCCGCTGCTGGGGGTCCATCGCCAGCGCCTCGCGCGGCGAGATGCCGAAGAAGCCGGCGTCGAACTGGGCGGCGCTGTGCAGGAATCCGCCCTTGTGGACGTAGGCCGTGCCGGGCTTGTCGGGGTCGGCGTCGAACAGGCCGTCGAGGTCCCAGCCGCGGTCGTCCGGAAGGGCCACCATGCCGTCGCGGCCCTCGGCCACGAGACGCCAGAGGCCGTCGGGGTCCTCGACGCCGCCGGGGAGGCGGCAGGCCATGCCGACGATGGCGATGGGCTCGTCGGGCTCGGCGGCGGGGACGGTGGGGGTGGCGGCGGCGGTGGCACCGGCTGTGTCGTCGTCGAGTTCCTCGCGCAGGTAGCGGGCGAGTGCCACCGGCGTGGGGTAGTCGAAGATGAGGGTGGCGGGGAGCTTGACGCCGGTGGTGGCGCTGAGCCGGTTGCGGAGTTCGACCGCGGTGAGCGAGTCGAAGCCGATCTCGCTGAACCCTCGGGTGCCCTGGGCGAGTTCGGCGGCGTTGAAGCCGAGGACCGCGGTGGCTTCGGCCTGCACGATGCCGAGGAGGACGGCTTCCTGTTCGGCCTCGGGCAGTCCGGTGAGGCGCCGGAGCAGGTCACTGCCGTCGCCTGCGGCGGCGCGTGCGAGGCGGCGGCCACCGCTCACCAGGCCGCGCAGCAGGTGCGGGACGGTGCCCCCGGAGGCCGCGGCGGCACGCAAGGACCGCAGGTCGAGCTTGATCGGTACGAGCAGGGTGTGTCCGCCTCGCAGGCCGGTGTCGAGCAGGGCGAGGGCCTCGGCGGGCGGGAGGGGCAGGACACCGCCGCGGCTCATGCGCGCCTGGTCGATCTCGCTGAGGCGGGCGGTCAGGCCGGTGCTCTGCTCCCACAGACCCCAGGCCATCGAGACACCAGGCAGGCCCGCCGCCCGCCGATGGGCCATGAGCGCGTCCAGGTAGGAGTTGGCAGCGGCGTAACTGCCCTGACCGGCGGAGCCGAGCAAGGCTGCGGCGGAGGAGAAGACGATGAACGAGGCCAACTGCGGGGCGAGCTCACGGGTCAGCTCGTCCAGGTGGCGGACGGCGGTGACCTTCGGGGCGAAGACGCCTTCGATCCGTTCCGGCGTCAGCGCGCCGATCACCCCGTCGTCCAAGACCCCGGCGAGATGGACGACACCGGTCAGCGGATGCTCGACAGGCACCGCCGCCAGAACGGCCGCTACCGCGTCCCGATCGGCGACATCACACGCGCAGACCGTCACCACCGCACCCGACTCACCCAGCTCGGCAACCAGTTCAGCCGAGCCCTCCGCATCGGAACCACGCCGACTGACCAGCAGCAGACGCCGCACACCGTGCCCGGCCACCAGGTGCCGGGCGACCATGGCACCCAGGGAACCCGTCCCGCCCGTGACCAGGACGGTGCCCCCGGGGGCGAAGGCGTACGCACTCTCGGTCCTGGTCCTGGTCTCGGCGCCAGCGTCGGCGTCGGCAGCTCGCTCGGTCTCGACGGCGGCCGCGCGTACCAGACGCGGGGCGGACAGGGCCGTGCCGCGGACGGCGACCAGCGGCTCCCCGGTGGCCAGCACGGGCCCGAGGACCGGACCCGCTCCGGCGGACCCGGCGGGGTCGAGGTCGACGAGCACGATGCGATCGGGGTTCTCGGCCTGGGCGGCGCGGATCAGGCCCCAGACCGCGGCACCGGCCGGGTCCGTGACGTCGGCGTCACCGCCCGCGGGCACCGCGCCCCGGGTCACGACGACGAGAGGTACGGCGTCCAGGGCGGGTGCGGCGGCCAGCCATGCCTGGACCACGGCCACGACGCGGGTGGTGAGGCCGAGCGGATCCTCGCCGTCGCCGGTCGTCGCCGTGAGGACGGCGACCGGCGGCAGGGTCTCGCGGGCGGCGAGCGCCGTCACGTCGTCGACGCCGGCGAGAGACGCCCAGGAGGCGGGGGCGGCGGCGCCCTCGGGGGCGGGCAGGAGGGTCCACTCCACGCGGAACAGCGAGTCGCGGCTGTCCCGGCCGGCCGCGCCGGAGCCGAGCTGCTCGGCGGCGACCGGCAGGGACACCAGTGAGTCCATGGTCAGGACGAGGCCACCGGTCTCGTCGGCGGCCTGGAACGAGAGCGCGTCCGGGCCGCTCGGGGCGACTCGTACGCGCAGGGCGGAGGCGCCCTGGGCGTGCAGGACGAGACCGTTCCAGGCGAAGGGCAGCACTCTGCGGTCGTCGTCGGGGTTCGCGAAGGCGTTGGTGTGCAGAGCGGCGTCGAGCAGGGCCGGGTGGATGCCGAACCGGTCGGCGTTCTCGCGCTGCTCGGGCGGCAGGACGGCCTCGGCGAACAGTTCGTCGCCGCGCCGCCACACACCGCGCAGGCCCTGGAACGCCGGACCGTAGGCGTATCCGCGGGCGGCCAGATCCGAGTAGAAGCCGTCGACGGCGACGGGCTGCGCGCCGGCCGGGGGCCAGACGGCGAAGTCGCCGGCGGGCGTCGTGGCGTCGGCCCGGGCGGCTTGGGAGAGCAGGCCGGTGGCATGCCGGGTCCACTCTCCCTGTCCCGCCCCGTCGGAGGTCTCCTCGCGGAGGGAGTAGACATCCACGGTGCGCGAGCCGTTGGGGCCGGCGCCGCTGACGGCGACCTGGATCCGGACGCCGCCCTGCTCGGGCAGCACGAGCGGTGACTCGATGACGAGTTCGTCCAGGACGCCGCAGCCGAACTCGTCGCCGGCCCGGACCGCCAGATCGACGTAGATGGTCCCGGGTACGACGACCGCGCCTGCGATGGCGTGGTCCGCGAGCCACGGGTGGGTGCGCAGCGAGAGCCGGGAGGTGAGGACCAGACCGTCGGACTGCGGCAGCGGGACCACCGCGCCGAGCAGCGGGTGGTCGGTGCCGGTCAGGCCGAGCGAGGCCGCGTCGTCGGCGGTGCCGGTCAGCTGGATCCAGTAGTGCCGGTGGTCGAAGGCGTAGGTGGGGAGGTCGACGCGGTGGGCGTCGGTTCCGGCCGCGAGGACGCCGTTCCAGTCGACGTGGACGCCTCGGACGAAGAGCTCCGCCATCGAGGTGAACAGGCGGCGCGGGCCGCCGTCCTCACGGCGCAGGGAGCCGGTCACGACGGCGTCGGCCTCGGCGCGGACCACGATCTCGCTGATCGGCTGGACCAGGACGGGGTGGGCGCTGGACTCCACGAACACGGTGTGGCCACCGGCCAGGAGGTCGGCGATCGCGGGACCGAAGCGGACCTGGCGGCGCAGGTTGCGGTACCAGTAGCCGCCGTCGAGGACACCCGCCTCGCTGATCCACTCGCCGGTCACGGTGGAGAGGAACGGCACGGCGGGAGCCTGGCTGCGGATGTCGGCGAAGGCCTCGCTCAGGGTCTCCTGGACGGCTTCGACATGCCGGGTGTGCGAGGCGTAGTCGACCGCGATGCGGCGCACGCGTACGCCTTGGTCCTCCAGCACGTCGACGGCCTCGTCGAGGGCTTCGGCGTCGCCGGCGATCACCACGGACACCGGGCCGTTGACCGCCGCGACCTCGATCCGGCCGGCCCACCGCTCCAGCCGCTCGACGGCCTCTTCCTCGGACAGCGCCACCGACGCCATACCGCCACGGCCCGCCAGACTCGCGGCGATGACCTGACTGCGTACGGCCACGATGCGAGCAGCGTTCTCCAGGGACAGCGCGCCCGACACGCACGCGGCGGCGATCTCACCCTGCGAGTGACCGACCACGGCGTCCGGCACCACACCGACCGACGACCAGACGGCGGCCAGGCCGATCATCACAGCGAAGCTCGCAGGCTGTAGCACGTCCACGCGCTTCAGGAGTTCGGCCGGAGCATCCCCTCGCAGCACGTCCACCAGCGACCAGTCGACCCACCGCTCGAGCGCCGCCGCGCACTCGGCGATCCGCTCCGCGAACACCGGTGAGGAGTCGAGGAGTTCGCGGCCCATGCCGGTCCATTGCGAACCCTGCCCGGGAAAGACGAGCACGACCTTTCCGGCCCCGCCGGGCGTCGACGCGCTGCCGACGGCCACCGCGCGTGCGGCCTCGCCCCGCGCCAGCGCGCCCAGGCCCGCCAGGGCCTCCTCGGGCGAGTCGGCCACGACGACCGCGCGCTCGGCGAGCGTCGCCCGGCCGGTGGCCAGCGCGGTCGCCACGTCGGCGAGCGCGGCCGTGCCGGCGACGCCGGCGGTCTCGACGAACGACAGCAGACGCTCTGCCTGGCCGGTGAGCGAGGCGGCCGTGGCCGCCGACAGCACCAGCGGCACCACGCCGTCGACCGCTGGAGCCGGAGAGGGGCCGGCGGCGGTTTCCGCGGCGGGCTCTTCCGGCGCCTGCTCCAGGATCAGGTGGGCGTTCGTACCGCTGGCGCCGAACGACGACGCACCGGCCCGGCGCGGCCGCCCCACCTCCGGCCACGGGCGGGCCTCCGTCAGCAGCTCCACCGAGCCCGCCGTCCAGTCCACCTGCGAGGTGGGGGCGTCGACGTGCCGGGTGGCGGGCATGACGCCGTGCCGCAGCGCCTGCACCATGTTGATCACTGCGGCCACACCGGAGGCGGCCTGGGTGTGGCCGATCACCGACTTGACCGAGCCGAGCCACAGCGGCCGGTCCTCCGACCGGTCCTGGCCGTACGTGGCGATCAGGGCCTGTGCCTCGATCGGGTCGCCGAGAACGGTGCCGGTGCCGTGGCCCTCGACCATGTCGATGTCGGCCGTGGTGAGGTCGGCGCTCTCCAGCGCCTTGCGGATGACGCGCTGCTGCGCGGGTCCGTTGGGCGCCGTCAGGCCGTTGGAAGCGCCGTCCTGGTTGAGGGCGGAGCCGCGGATCACCGCGAGGACCCGGTGTCCGTTGCGGCGTGCCTCCGACAGCCGCTCGAGCAGGATCACGCCTGCGCCTTCGGCCCAGCTGGAACCGTCCGCGCAGGCCGCGTACGACTTGCAGCGGCCGTCGAAGGCCAGGCCGCGCTGCCGGGCGAAGCCGACGAACCCGCCGGGGGTCGCCATCACGGTGGCGCCGCCGGCCAGGGCCATGGAGCACTCGCCTCGCCGCAGTGCCTGGGCGGCCAGGTGGATGGCGACCATCGAGGAGGAACACATGGTGTCGACGGTGACGGCAGGCCCTTCGAGGCCGAGTGTGTAGGCGACCCGTCCCGAGGCGACACCGCCCGCGGTGCCCAGGGCGCGCTCCAGGCTGAGGAAGCCTTCGAGGCCGCTGAGGTCGGGCGCATAGTCCTGGTGGACCATGCCGGCGAACACGCCGATGTCAGCGCCGCGTACGGAGTGCGGGTCGATGCCGGCTCGTTCGAGGGCCTCCCAGGAGACCTCGAGGAGCTGCCGCTGCTGAGGGTCCATCGCGAGCGCCTCGCGCGGCGATATCCCGAAGAACGCGGCGTCGAACTGACCGGCGTCGTGCAGGAACGCGCCCTCGCGGACGTACGTCGTGCCGGGGTTGTCCGGGTCGGGGTGGTAGAGGCCCTCCAGATCCCAGCCGCGGTCCTCGGGGAAGGTGGTGTAGACGTCGGTGCCGTCGGTCACCACCCGCCACAGGTCCTCGGGGGTGCGTATGCCGCCCGCGTACCGACAGGCCATCGAGACGATCGCGATGGGTTCGGCCGAGGACTCGGAGAGACGCTGGTTCTCCTGCTGGAGCCGCGTGTTCTCCTTGAGCGAGGCACGCAGTGCGTTGACGATCTGCTCGTCCGGTGCCGTCATCTCGGCAGGTCCTCCGTCTTAGTCGCTGTCGGTCAACCAAATGTCGGCAAGTCGGTGGATCGGTCGGTGTCGTCTCCCGGGACGCGCTGCACGAGGTCGGCGACGTCCATCACGTCGATCAGGTCGGCGTCGTCCGCGGCGACGGGCATCACCGGGTCCGGCACGGGAGTCGTCACCCCGGGCGCGGAGCCGTCCTCGGGACCGACGGGGCCGAGCGGCATGTCGAGAAGGCCGGCCTCCCGGAACCGGACGAGCGGGACCTGATCAGAGCGCAGGGGCCCTACGATCCGCGAATATCGAGGGCTGCCTCCACGAGATTAGGCAGGGCCGCCTTCGCGGGGCATCCCCTGGTCTGGTAGCTCCCGGTCGCCTCCGAGGAAGTCGGTGCCGTCTCCCAGGGCACGCTTCACTAGGTCGGCCACGTCCATGACGTCGATCAGGTCGGCGTCGTCCGCGGCGACGGGCACCACCGGGTCCGGCACGGGAGTCGTCACCCCGGGCGCGGAGCCGTCCTCGGGACCGACGAGACCGAGCAGCGTGTCGAGAAGGCCGGCCTCCCGGAACCGGGCGAGCGGCACCTGCGCGAGTACGCGCCGCAGATCGTCCTCCCGCGCGTCCAGGTCGTCGTCCGCTTCCGTCAGCAGTTCGGAGCGCAGGAAGCCGACGAGGGCGTCCGGGGTCGGATAGTCGAAGATGAGCGTCGCGGGCAGTCGTAGGCCGGTGGCCACGTGCAGGCTGTTGCGGAGGTTGACCGCGGCGAGCGAGTCGAAACCGACCTCCTGGAAGGACTGGAGCGGGCCGATGCTGTCCGTGCTGCTGTGTCCGAGGACGGTCGAGGCCTGTCCGCACACCAGCCGCAGCAGGAGACGGTTCTGTTCCGCCTCGGGGACGTTGCGCAGGGAGTCCACCAGGGAAGAGGTGGTGCCGATGTCCTCGGCATCGGGCTGGGAGGCGCGCAGGGCGGCGGCGGCTTCGGGCAGATCGGCGAAGAGCGGGCTGACCCGTCCGGAGGTGAACGCCGGGATGAACGCCTCCCAGTCCATGTCGACGACCGTCACGGCCTTCTCCCGCGCTTGCACGGCCTGTTCGAACGCGGTCGTCGCGATCTGCCGGGTCATCGGCAGGACACCGCGGCGGCGCAGCTGCGCGAGGGTCGCCTCGTCCATGGCGGGGCCGATTTCGTCGAGGGCTCCCCAGGCGATCGAGGTGGCCGCGAGTCCTCGGCCACGGCGCCGTTCGACCAGGGCGTCCAGGACCGCGTTGGCCGCGCCGGAGACACCCTGGCCACCACCGCCCCAGATTCCGGCTATCGAGGAGAAGACCACGAAGGCGTCGAGCGGGGCCCCGCCGGTGCCGGTTTCGGTGAACATTGCGTCGAGCCATACGGCGGTGTCGACCTTGGCCGCGAAGACCTCGGTGAGGTCGGCGAGGCCGGTGTCGGCGATGTTGCCGGTCCAGGCGATGTCGGCGGCGTGCACGACGGCGGTGAGCGGCTGCTCCCGCGGGGTCTCGGCGATGAGCCGGGCGAGCGTGTCACGGTCGGCGTCGGCGCAGGAGACGACGGTCGTCGCGACCTCGGCGGCCGCGAGCTCGTCCAGCAACGTGGTGACGGCGTCGGCGGGCGCCTGAGCCGTGGTCGTGATGATGAGACGGCGCACTCCGGACCGGGCGAGCCAGAGCGAGGCATGTGCGCCGAGGGCCTCGGCGCCGCCCGTCACGAGGACCGTGCCGTGAGGCTGCCAGCCGCCGTCGGCGGGCGCCTCGGGTGCGGGCTTGCGGGTCAGCCGCCTGCTGTAGACGCCGGAGCGGCGCACGGCGAGCTGGTCGTCCCCCGCTGCGCCGTTCAGCGCGCCCAAGAGGTACTGGATGGTGCGGGAGTTGACGGTCGCCGGGAGGTCGACCAGGCCGCCCCACCGGTCGGGGTGCTCCAGGGCCACCGCGCGGCCCAGGCCCCAGAGCGCGGCCTCGCCAGGATCGGTGACGGTGTCCTGGACCCCGGTGTTCACCACGCCCCGCGTCAGACACCACAGGGGCCCGTCGACGCCCGCGTCTCCGAGGGCCTGAATCAGCGCGAGGGTCCTGGCGGCGGTGACCGTGGCGTCCTGCGTGCCGTCGAGGGCGAACAGGGAGAGGACCCCGGCCGGTTCGTACGCGGCTCGGATGCCGCGCAGCTGCTCGGTGAACCCCGTGCGGGTGAAGGCAGAGGTGGCGATCTCCAGGGGCACGATGTCGAGTCCCTGGGCAGCGAGCGCCGCGAGGAGCTCGAGCACCTGGGAGCCGGCCGTGGAGTCGGCCGGGACACCGGTCGCGTCTCCGGTCGGGCATCCTGGCGGCAGTACGGCGAGCCAGCGGCCCGCGGGTACTCCCGTCACCTCCCGGTCCAGGGGCCGCCAGGTGACGGCGTAGCGGAGGCGCTCGGCGCTGGACCGCTGCTGCCGCCTGCCGCGCCAGTCCGCCAGCACCGGGACGACAGTGCGCAGGGCGTCGCGCAGACCGGCGGAATCCGGGGCGAGCAGTCCGGCGAGCGAGTCCGCGTCGCTCCGCTCGACGGCGCTCCAGAAGTCCGCGTCGATGTCCTCGCCCGGGGAGCCGCTGCCGTCGGCGTCGTCGGCCTCCTGCAACCAGTAGTGACGTCGATCGAAGGCATACGTCGGAAGCTCGACCGGCGAGGCACCGGCAGGCAGCATTGCGGCCCAGTCCACCGGCACACCCCGGACGAACAGCTCGGCCATCGAGGTGAACAGCCGGTGCAGACCGCCCTCGCCACGGCGCAGCGAACCACCCACGACAGCACGCAGCCGGACCGTGTCATCCGCCTCGTCCACGATCTCGTTGACCGGCTGGACCAGGACGGGATGGGCACTGGCCTCCACGAAGACGGTGTGGCCACCGGCCAGAAGGTCTGCGACGGCGGGACCGAAACGGACCTGGCTCCGCAGGTTCCGGTACCAGTAACCACCGTCGAGGACATCCGCCTCCTTGACCCACTCACCTATGACGGTCGAGTAGAAGGGAATCAGCGGGGCCTGCGCACGGATGTCGGCGAAGGCCGTTGACAGTACGTCTTCGATCGCCTTCACATGCCGGGTGTGCGAGGCGTAATCCACCGCCACCCGACGCACCCGCACACCATCCGCCCCAAGAACCTCCAGCGCTTCATCAAGCGCCTCGGCATCACCCGCGATCACCACCGACGTGGGACCGTTGACCGCCGCCACCTCGACTCGATCAGCCCACCGCTCGATACGGCCGGCCACTTCAGCCTCGGACAGCGCCACCGACGCCATACCACCCCGGCCCGCCAGACTTGCGGCGATCACCTGACTGCGAACCGCCACCACCCGGGCCGCATCCTCCAACGACAACGCACCCGCCACACACGCAGCCGCGATCTCACCCTGCGAATGACCCACCACCGCATCCGGCACCACACCCACCGACGCCCACACCGCAGCCAAACCCACCATCACCGCAAAACTCGCCGGCTGCACCACATCCACCCGCTCCAACAACGCAGCCGAAGCATCCCCCCGCAGCACATCCATGAGCGACCAGTCCACCCACGGCCCCAACGCCGCCGCACACTCCCCCACCCGCTCCGCGAACACCGTCGAAGAGTCGAGGAGTTCACGTCCCATCCCCACCCACTGCGAACCCTGACCCGGAAACACCACAACCGTCCTACCCGCACCCACCGCGCTGCCCGTGACCACACCGGGCTTCGACTCACCCCGCGCCAGCGCACCAAGCCCCGCCAACGCCTCCACCCCGGACTCGGCCACCACCACCGCACGCTCGGACAACACCGCACGCTGAGCGACCAACGCACCCGCCACATGCGGCAGGGTGCCCGCGTTCTGCCCGAGGAACGACACCAGCCGCTCCGCCTGCCCCACCAGCGAGCCAGGACTCCGCGCCGACACCACCAGCGGCACCACGACGGGCGCGGCGGGCAGTTCCGCGCCGCTCTCCGCCGCCGACGGATCGACGGGCTCTTCGGGTGCCTCCTCCAGGATCACGTGGGCGTTGGTGCCGCTCGCGCCGAAGGAGGAGACGGCGGCACGGCGCGGCCGGCCCGTGTCGGGCCATTGGCGCGCCTCCCTGAGCAGTTCGACCGCGCCGGCCGTCCAGTCCACCTGCGGTGTCGGCTCCTCCACATGGAGCGTCGGCGGCATGACGCCGTGTCGCAGCGCCTCGACCATCTTGATGACGCCGGAGACACCCGCCGCTGCCTGGGTGTGGCCGATGTTGGACTTCAGCGAGCCGAGCCACAGCGGACGGTCGGCGGGCCGGTCCTTTCCGTAGGTGGCGAGCAGTGCCTGGACCTCGATCGGGTCGCCCAGGGATGTGCCGGTGCCATGGCCCTCGACCATGTCGACGTCCTTCGCCGACAGGCCCGCGTCGGACAGGGCGCGCCGGATGACGCGTTGCTGGGAGGGTCCGTTGGGAGCCGTCAGGCCGTTCGAGGCGCCGTCCTGGTTGACGGCGCTGCCGCGCAGCACCGCCAGGATCCGGTGGCCGTTGCGGCGGGCCTCCGCCAGGCGCTCCAGGACGATGACGCCCACGCCCTCGGCCCAGCCGGTGCCGTCGGCGGTCGAGGAGTACGCCTTGCACCGGCCGTCGGCGGAGAGTCCGCGCTGGCGGGCGAACTCCACGAAGGCGTCCGGGCTCGACATGACGGTCGCACCGCCCGCGAGGGCGAGCGAGCACTCTCCGCGCCGCAGCGCCTGGGCTGCGAGGTGCATCGCCACGAGGGAGGACGAGCAGGCCGTGTCGATGGTCACCGCCGGTCCTTCGAAGCCGAAGACGTACGACACGCGTCCCGACGCCACACTCGACGAGGTGCCGGTCATCACGTAGCCCCGGACGTCCTCGGGGATCTGCCGCAGCCGGGTGACGTAGTCGTGGTGGACGATGCCGGTGAAAACACCGATGTCATGGCCCCGGGCGGAGAGGGGGTCGATCCCGGCCCGTTCCAGGGCCTCCCACGAGGTCTCCAGGAGCAGCCGCTGCTGCGGGTCCATCGCGAGGGCCTCGCGCGGCGAGATCCCGAAGAGTCCGGCGTCGAAGTGGGCGGCGTCGTGCAGGAATCCACCGACGCGGGTGTAGGTGGTGCCGGGGTGGGTGGGGTCGGGGTGGTAGAGCTTGTCGACGTCCCAGTTCCGGTCCTGCGGGAAGCCGGAGAGCGCGTCGCGTTCCTCGGTGACCAGTCGCCACAGTTCCTCGGGGCTGTCGACGCCGCCGGGCAGGCGGGTGCTCATGGCGATGATGGCGATCGGCTCGTCGGGGTCCGCGGGCATGGCGGGTCCGGATCGGACGACTCCAGCCGACAGGTCGTCGGCTTCCTCACCGAGCAGTTCGGTGCGCAGGTGCCGGGCGAGCGCGGACGGGGTCGGGTAGTCGAAGACGAGGCTGCTGGGGAGGCTCATGCCGGTGAAGTCGTGCAGCCGGTTGCGGAGTCTGACGGCGCTGAGGGAATCGAAGCCGAGATCCTTGAAGGGCTGCTCCTCGTCGAGGGCCTCAGCGCTGGTGTGGCCGAGGACGACGGCCGCGCTCTCCTTCACCAGGTCCAGCAGGACGCGCTGCTGTTCGGTGGCTCCGAGCGCGGCGAGCCGGTGGGCCGGCGAGCCGCTCTCGGCGTCCGGACGTCCCACGACCCGTCGGACGAGCGGGCCGTCCTCCGTCGCCCGTGCCTCGCGAAGAGCGGGGGTGCCGACCTCGGCGGCGGGAAGGGTGCTGTCCGTGCGGCCCAGGGTCAGGGGTCCGAGCGCGGCGACCGGTTCGCCCGTGTGGTCGGCGAGCTCCACGAGGTGGCGTCCGCCCTCCACGGGCGTGGCCCGCAGTCGCAGGGCGGTGGCGCCTTCGGCGTACACGACCAGGTCGGCGCAGCCGGTGAGTTCGCGCCCGCTCTGACCGGTGCGGCCGGCCAGGAGGCGAAGGACCGTGTCGAGGAGTGCGGGATGGAGGGTGAACCCCGCGGCCTCGTCGACGAGTTCCGGAGGCAGAGAGACGTCGGCGAAGAGCCGACCGTCCTGTTCCGTCAGGCTGTGCATCCCTCGTACTCCGCGGATGTCGAGGAGGTCCGCCGGGGCATCGGCTGTGGTGGCCGGCCAGGTGCGCAGGTCGAAGGACGGCGTGGGCAGGCCTGGCCGGAGCAGTGCGCGGGCGTGGCGCGTCCAGGTGCTGTCCTCGTCGCCCGCCCGCCTGCTGTGGACGACGACCGGGCGCAGCCCGTCGCGGCCGGGGACATCGACGTGGACACGGAGCTGGAGGTGGCCGTGTTCGGGCACGGTGAGCGGGGTGTCGACGACGATCTGCTCGACGGCGCCGCTTCCCGCCTCGGTTCCGGCGTGGACCAGCAGGTCGAGGAGTACGGCGGCCGGAGCGGTATCGGTGCCGGAATCGAGGAGCCGGCCGAGGGCACGCCGGTCGAGCCGCCCGGTGAGCACCACACGGGTGCCGCCGTCGCCGACCGGACCGACGTGGTCGTCGTCGGGGATCTCGACCGCCGTGCCCAGAAGGGGGTGCCCGGTGGTGCGGGCGCCGAGCGCCTCGGCGTCGGTGGCGGTGGTCTCGGGCTCGACCCAGTACCGCTGGTGCTGGAAGGCGTACGTGGGCAGCTCGGTGCCGATCGCCGTGGCCGGGGTGCCGAGGAGGGCGGACCAGTCGATGTCCGTGCCGCGGACGTGCAGTTCGGCGAGTGCGGTGAGGACTGCGGTCTCCTCCGAGCCGTCCGCGCTCAGGGTGGCGAAGCAGCCCCGGTGGTCCGTGCCGAGCGTGTCGAGGGCGAGGGCGGTCAGGCCGCCGCCGGGTCCGACCTCCAGGAAGGTTCCGGCGCCCTGGTCGCGGAGCGCGGTGACCGCGTCGGCGAACCGCACCGCGTGGCGCACTTGGTCGGCCCAGTACTCCGGGGTGGCGAAGTGGCCGTCCTTCGCGAGGGCACCGGTGAGCGTGGAGATGACGGGTACGGCGGCCGGGCGGGGACGCAGCCGGGCAGTGACGGCTCGGAACTCGTCGAGCATGACGGCCATCAGGGGCGAGTGGAAAGCATGACTGACCTTCAGGCGTTTGGTCTTGCGGCCCTGTTCGGCCAGTCGCGCGGCCACGTCGAGGACGGTGTCCTCGGCACCGGAGAGCACGAGGGCGCCGGGTCCGTTGACCGCGGCGATCGCGATCTCGCCCGTGGCCCTCTCCAGCAGGGGTGTCACCTCGGCCTCGGTCGCCTGGACGGCGACCATGGCGCCTCCCTCGGGCAGGGCCTGCATCAACCGGGCGCGTATGGCGACCAGTTCGCCTGCGTCCGCCAGGTCGAGGACTCCGGCGGCCCAGGCGGCGGAGATCTCGCCGACCGAGTGTCCGGCGACCAGGTCCGGACGTACACCCCAGGAGGCGAGGAGCTGGAACAGAGCGGTCTCCAGGGCGAAGAGACCCGTCTGCGTGTACAAGGTGCGGTCGAGCAGCGCGGCCTCCGCCGTGCCGGGCCCGGCGAACACGACCTCGCGCAGCGGACGTTCCAGATGACCGTCCAAGTGCCGTTCGACCGCCTCGCACGCGGCGGTGAAGGCGTTCCGGAAAACCGTGTGCCGCTCGGCGAGTTCGCGGCCCATGCCGGCCCACTGGCTGCCCTGCCCGGTGAAGAGGAAGGCCAGCTTGCCCTCGGAGGGGCTGCCGGTGACGGTGCCGTCGGCGGGCGTGCCGTCGCCGAGCGCGCGCAGCGCGTCGGCGAGCTGCTGCCGGTCGGTGGCCAGCAGCACCGCCCGGTGGTCGAGCCGGGCACGAGTGGTGGCCAGCGCGTGTGCGATGTCGGTGAGGGCCGGCTCGGGGCGTGTCTCGACGAAGTGAGCGAGGCGCGCGGCCTGCGCGCACAGCGCCGCCGCCGTCCGTGCCGACACGGACACAGGCACGGCCGCGGGCTCGGGCACGGGCGCGGGCGCGGGCAGGCGGGCGGAACCTGGCGATATGGGTTCTGTGGCGGCTGACGCATCGGCAACCCGTCCTGGGACGGGCGCGGTTGCCGACCCGTTGCCGGGTGCCAGGTCGTTCGTCGCCGCCCGGTCGGAGGCCTCGGCGTCCTCCACCGGAGCCTGCTGGATCACGATGTGCGCGTTGGTGCCACCGATGCCGAAGGACGAGATACCGGCGCGCCGCGGGTGCCCGGTCTCGGGCCACCGGCGGGCCTCCGCGAGCAGTTCCACCGAGCCCGCGGACCAGTCCACGTGGGTGGAGGGCCGGTCCACGTGCAGCGTGCGGGGCAGGACGCCGTGCCGCATCGCCATCACCATTTTGATGACGCCTGCCATACCGGCCGCGGCTTGTGTGTGCCCGATGTTGGACTTGACCGACCCGAGCCACAGCGGGCGGTCGGCGGGTCGATCCTGCCCGTAGGTGGCGAGCAGTGCCTGCGCCTCGATCGGGTCACCGAGGACCGTTCCCGTGCCGTGGCCCTCGACCGCGTCCACGTCCGAGGTCGACAGACCGGCGTCGGCGAGCGCCCTGCGGATCACCCGCTGTTGCGCTAGCCCGTTCGGCGCCGTCAGTCCGTTGGACGCACCGTCCTGGTTGACCGCGGTGCCCCGGACCACCGCGAGGACCTGGTGGCCGCGGCGGCGTGCGTCGGAGAGCCGTTCCACGAGGAGCACGCCGACCCCCTCGGACCAGCCGGTTCCGTCCGCCGCGTCGGCGAAGGCCTTGCAGCGGCCGTCCGGGGAGAGGCCGCGCTGCCGGGAGAACTCGACGAAGGTCTCCAGGTTGCCCATGACCATCACGCCGGCGGCGAGGGCCATGGAGCATTCGCCCTGCCGAAGTGCGCGGGCCGCCATGTGGAGGGCGACGAGCGAGGACGAGCAGGCGGTGTCGATCGTGATGGCCGGGCCCTCGAAGCCGAACTGGTAGGCGATCCGGCCTGAGATGACGCTGCCGGAATTGCCGGTCAGGCGGAAGCCTTCGATGCCGGACGCGTGGTGCGTCCGTACGGTGTAGTCGTGGCTGTTGACGCCGACGAAGACGCCGATGTCCTGCCCGGCGAGCGCGCTCGGTTCGATCGCGGCGCGTTCGAAGGCCTCCCAGGAGGTTTCCAGGAGCAGCCGCTGCTGGGGGTCCATCGCGAGCGCCTCGTTCGGTGAGATCCCGAAGAAGGCGGCGTCGAAGCCGGTCGCGTCGTCGAGGAACGCGCCGTGCCGTACGTAGGTCTTGCCGACGCTGTCAGGGTCGGCGTCGTAGTGCCGGTCGATGTCCCAGCCGCGGTCGTCGGGGAACTCCCCGACGGCGTCGACGCCTTGGGCGACCAGCCTCCAGAGGTCTTCAGGGCTCTCCACACCGCCGGGGAAGCGGCAGGCCATCGCGACGATGGCGAGGGGATCGTCGGAGAGGACGGCCCCGTTGGCGGTGGTGTGCTCCTCGCCGCTCCGCTCCTGGCCGTCGCCCCGCTGTTCGTCGTCGCCGAAGAGCCGTGCACGCAGGTGGTAGGCGAGCAGCGTCGGCTTCGGATAGTCGAAGACGATGGTGGAGGGCAGACTGAGAGCGGTCGCGGCCGCGAGCCGGTTGCGCAGCTCGACGGCGGTCAGCGAGTCGAAACCGGCGTCCTTGAAGGCACGGTCGGCGCGGATGGCGTCGGTGCCGGAGTGGCCGAGCACCTGGGCGGCGTTCCGGCGGACGAGGTCCACCAGTGCCTCTGTGCGCTCCCGCTCGCCCAGGCGGTCGAGCCGCTCACGCAAGGAGTCGGTAACACCCGTGTGCGGGGACGCGGCCGCCGGCCGAGGAGCGGGCGCGAGGCCGCGCAGCAGCGGCGCCACGGGAGTTCCGGCTCGGGCGGACGCCCTCAGGGCGGGCAGGTCGAACCGGGTGGCCACGAGCGCGGCAGGGGTCTCGTCGCCCGCCCGCAGCGCCGTGTCGAGGAGCGCCGTGCCCTCGGCGGCGGAGAGCCCGGCCATGCCGAGGCGCCGGGTGCGGTGCAGGTCCGTGGCGCCGAGATGCCGGGTCATGCCGCTGGCGTCGTTCCAGTAGCCCCATGCGAGGGAGACTCCGGGCAGGCCGGAGCGGCGGCGGTGGAGGGCGAGGGCGTCCAGGCAGGCGTTGGCGGCCGCGTAGTTGCCCTGGCCGGGGTTGCCGAGGACCCCGGCGGCGGAGGAGAAGAGGACGAACGCCGCGAGATCGATGTCCCGGGTCAGTTCGTGCAGGTGCAGTGCGGCGTCGAGTTTGGGCCGCAGGACGGTGTCGAAGCGGTCCGGGGTCAGGGCGGTGACCACACCGTCGTCGAGGACTCCGGCGGTGTGGACGACGGCGGTGAGCGGGTGTGCGTCCGGTACGGCGGCCAGGAGCGCCTTGACCGCGTCCCGGTCGGCGGTGTCGCACGCGGCGATGGTGACGGTCGCGCCGAGGCCGGTCAGTTCCTCGTACAGTGCCGCCGCTCCTTCGGCGTCCGGTCCGCTCCGGCCGGCCAGCAGCAAGTGCCGCACGCCGTGTCCGCTCGCCAGGTGCCGGGCGACGAGACTGCCGAGCGTCCCGGTGCCGCCGGTGACGAGGACGGTGCCGTCGGGGTCCAGCTCGCGCCGGGAATCGTCGGCAAGCGGGGTGTGCCGGGGATCTTCGGCGAGCGGGGCCCGCTTCAGCCGGGGGGCGAAGGCCACGCCACCACGCACACGGACCCGGGGCTCGCCGGTGGCCACCGCGAGCCGCACGGCGTTCACGGCCGTCGAGTGCTCCGAGGGCGCCGCACCACCGCACTGCTCGGCAGCGCCGCACTGCTCGCCGGGGCCGCTCTCGACAAGGACGATGCGGTCCGGGTGCTCCGACTGCGCCGAACGCAGCAGTCCCGAGACGGCGGCCACGGTGAGATCGGCCTCGGCGTCGGGGACGATCACGACGAGGCGGGTGTGCGCCAGAGCGGGCGCTGCCAGCCACGCCTGGAGAACGGCCAACGCGGCGGCGACGGCCTCGCGCGGGTCGGCGGGCGCGTGCCCGGCCTCGTACACCAGCATGCCCGCTGCCGCTGGACCGCCCGCAGCAAGGGCGGCGACGTCCTCCGCATCGACGACGGTCGCCATCGTCCCGGCGTCGACAGCCATGTCACCCGGGGAAAGGGGATGCTCGGTCCAATCGATCTGGAACAGCGCGGCAGGAGCCGATGTGTCCGTGGTCTCCGCGTGTTCGGGCGGGGGCGGCTGGAACGGCTCGGCGACCACGGCATCAGCGGTCAGTACCGGAGCTGCCGTGGCATCCACCAACTCGAGACCGCTCACCCCTGCGGAGTCACGGGCCGCGCGTACCCGGACCGCTGCCGCACCGGAAGCGAGCAAGGCGACCCCGCTCCACCGGGTCGCGATCATGCCCGGCGGAAGGACCGTGCACACCGCCGCGTCCAGCAACGCCGGATGCAGGCCGTAGCCGTCGGCGTCGCTCACCGCCCTGTCCAGGGCCACCTCGGCTGCGGGGCTGCCGGCAGGCCACACCGCGCCGGAAGCCGACGGGGACCCGGGCACCGGGCCGGGCACCAACATGCCGTGCGCGTGACGGGTCCACACCCCCTCCAGGCCGGCATCGTCCGCACGGGAAAACACCTCGACCGCCCGCCGACCCTGCCCGTCCGCCTCCCCCACGGTCATCTGCACCGCCCTGCCACCCCGCAACGGCAACAGCACGGGCCGATCCACGCTCAACTCCTCGACCACCGCACAGCCCACCTCGTCACCCAAGCGGATCGCCAACTCCACCAACACCGCACTCGGCACCACGACGACACCACCCACGACGTGATCACCCAGCCACGGATACGCCTCCACCGACCACCGCGAAGTCGTCAGGAAACCGCCCGAGTCCGGCCGACCCACGACCGCACCGATCAACGGATGATCACCACCCACCTGACCCAACGCGACAGCATCCACAGCAGGCGCGGAACGCAGCCAGTAATGCTCGTGATCGAAGGCATACGTGGGGAGTTCCACGTGAGCGGCGGCGGCACCGGCCGGAAGGACACCCGCCCAGTCGACAGGGACGCCCCGCACGAACAGCTCCGCCATCGACGTCAGCAGTCGGCGCGGGCCACCCTCCCCACGGCGCAGCGAACCAGCGACCACGGCGTCTGTGCCGCCCTGGTCGACGATCTCGCTGACCGGCTGGACCAGGACGGGATGGGCACTGGCCTCCACAAAGACGGTGTGACCACCGGCCAGAAGGTCTGCGACGGCGGGACCGAAACGGACCTGGCTCCGCAGGTTCCGGTACCAGTAACCACCGTCGAGGACATCCGCCTCCCGCACCCACCCACCCGTCACCGTCGAGTAGAAGGGAATCAGCGGCACCTGAGCCCGGACGTCGGCGAACGCCTCGCCCAAGGTCTCCTCGATCGCCTCCACGTGCCGGGTGTGCGAGGCGTAATCCACCGCCACCCGACGCACCCGCACACCATCCGCCCCAAGAACCTCCAGCGCCTCGTCCAGCGCCTCGGCATCACCCGCGATCACCACCGACGTGGGACCGTTGACCGCCGCCACCTCAACTCGCCCGGCCCACCGCTCGATACGGCCGGCCACTTCAGCCTCGGACAGCGCCACCGACGCCATACCACCCCGGCCCGCCAGACTTGCGGCGATCACCTGACTGCGAACCGCCACCACCCGGGCCGCATCCTCCAACGACAACGCACCCGCCACACACGCAGCCGCGATCTCACCCTGCGAATGACCCACCACCGCATCCGGCACCACACCCACCGACGCCCACACCGCAGCCAAACCCACCATCACCGCAAAACTCGCCGGCTGCACCACATCCACCCGCTCCAACAAATCAACTGGAGCATCCCCACGCAACACATCAACCAACGACCAGTCCACCCACCGCTCCAACGCCGCCGCACACTCCCCCACCCGCTCCGCAAACACCGTCGAAGAGTCGAGGAGTTCACGTCCCATCCCCACCCACTGCGAACCCTGACCCGGAAACACCACAACCGTCCTACCCGCACCCACCGCGCTGCCCGTGACCACACCGGGCTTCGACTCACCCCGCGCCAGCGCACCAAGCCCCGCCAACGCCTCCACCCCGGGCTCGGCCACCACCACCGCACGCTCGGACAACACCGCACGCTGAGCGACCAACGCACCCGCCACATGCGGCAGTGACACCTCAGTCGACTCCGCAAAGGACGCCAACCGCTCGGCCTGCCCCACGAGGGATGCCGCGGAGGCGGCGGACAGGACCAATGGCACCACGCCGTCGACGACTTCTGCCGTCGGCTCGGACTCGACGGGCCGCGCGTCGACGGGCTCCGTCTCCGGGGCCTGCTCCAGGATCAGGTGCGCGTTCGTCCCGCTGAGGCCGAAGGACGACACACCGGCACGGCGGAGCCGCCCGGTCTCCGGCCACGCGCGGGCCTCGGTCAGCACCTGGACGGCACCCGCCGACCAGTCCACCTTCGACGAGGGAGCATCGACATGCAGCGTGGGCGGCATGACCCCGTACCGCAGCGCCTGCACCATCTTGATCACACCGGCCACACCCGCCGCCGCCTGCGTGTGACCGATGTTCGACTTCAACGACCCCAGCCACAACGGGCTCCCGGGTTCCCGGTCACTGCCGTACGTCGCCAGCAGGGCCTGCGCCTCGATGGGATCGCCGAGGACCGTGCCCGTGCCGTGCCCTTCCACTACGTCGACCTCAGCCGCCGAGAGACCGGCCGCCGCCAACGCCTGACGGATCACCCGCTGCTGCGCAAGACCGTTCGGCGCCGTCAGACCGTTCGACGCGCCGTCCTGATTCACCGCGCTGCCACGGATCACCGCAAGGATCCGGTGCCCGTTGCGCCGCGCCTCCGAGAGCCGCTCCAGGACGACGACACCGGCGCCCTCGGCCCAGCCCGTACCGTCCGCGGCATCCGCGTAGGACTTGCAGCGGCCGTCCGAGGACAGGGCACGTTGCCGCGAGAACCCCACGAACGTGGACGGCTCCGCCATCACCGTCGCGCCGCCTGCCAGCGCCATGGAGCACTCGCCCTGGCGCAGCGACTGGACCGCCAGGTGCATGGCCACGAGAGAGGATGAGCAGGCCGTGTCCACGGTGATCGCGGGGCCCTCGAAACCGAACACGTACGACACGCGTCCGGATGCCACGCTCGACGCCTTGCCCGTCTCGCCGAAGCCCTCGAGCTCAGCCGGAGCCGCACCCGAGAGCCCGTACCCTTGTCCCATCAGGCCGGAAAAGATGCCGACGTCACGGCCTTTCAGCGTCCCCGGGTCGAACCCGGCCCGCTCCAGCGCCTCCCACGAGGTCTCCAGCAGCAGTCGTTGCTGCGGATCCATGGCAAGTGCCTCACGCGGTGAGATCCCGAAGAACCCGGCGTCGAACAGGCCCGCCTCGTGCAGGAAGCCGCCCTGATCGACATACGACGTGCCGGTCTTCTCCGGGTCGGCATCGAACAGGCCGTCCAGATCCCAGCCTCGGTCCTCCGGGAAGCCGGACACACCGTCCCGGCCCTCGCTGACCAGCCGCCACAGGTCCTGGGGGCTCGCCACACCGCCTGGAAGGCGGCACGCCATACCCACGATCGCTATCGGCTCCGCAGGGCCGGCGGCCCCGGTCCGGTCCCTGTCCGCCGTCGCCTCCCCGGCCGGGTCGTGCAGACCCAGGATCCTGGCCCGAAGGTGCGCGGCGAGGGCCTCGGGAGTCGGGTGGTCGAAGGTCACGGTGGTGGGCAGACGCAGCCCGGTCCGTCCGGTCAGCCGGTTGCGCAGCTCGACGACCGCGAGGGAGCCGAGGCCGAGGTCGCGGAAGGACCGGCCCGCCGGAATCGGTTCGGGGCTCGCGTGGGTTCGGACGGCGGCGGTCTCGTTGCGGATCATCTCGCCGAGCAGGGCGAGCTGGCCCCGCTCGTCCAGGTCGGCCAGACGCGCGCGCAGGGCGGCGGTGATCGTCTCGTCGGCCCGAGCGGTGGCGCGGGGCTCCTGATCCGTCAGGGTGCCGAGCAGCGTCCGCACCCGGTCGCCGGGGTTGATGGTGCTCGGCGAAAGCGCCAGCAGGGCCGGGGATCCGGTCTCGATCAGTGCGTCGAAAGCGGCGGGGCCCTCGTCCGGCCGGCCGAGGGCCAGCAGCGAGCCGGGCAGTCCGTGCAGTCGCCGGTCGCGGACCACGGCCTCGGTGAGGGCGGCGGTGACCACCGTCGAGGCGAGGCCGTCGGACTCCGAAGCGCCCACCAGTGCGGCGGCGTCGGTCACCACGACGAACGCGGCGACATCGTCGTCCGCGGTGAAGTCGTGCAGTGCTCGGGCGAGTTCGGGATCATCGGCGGTGTGGACGACCGCGGTCACCGGACCGGTCCGGGTCAGGGCCTCGTACAACTCCAGCGTGTCCGAGCCGTCGGCCACGACGCGGACGATGTCCACCCCCTGCGGCAGCGGCTCGTCCTGGCTCCACCGGTCGTTGGTATGCGTCGCCTGGACGAGCACGAGGTGTCGTGTTCCGTGCCCGGTGACCAGGTGGCGGGCGAGGACCGAGCCGGTCCTGGTGTCGGCGCCTGTGACGACCACGACGCCTTCGATCCCCGGCATGGCAGGATCCGGCCGGTCGGCGACGGGGAGGCGCACGAGCCTGGGCCGCATCAGCTCCCCGTCGCGTACAGCGAGTTGGGGCAGACCGGAGGAGACGGCGGTGATCAGCGCCACGGCGCACTCGGACCCCGGGGTGCCGGCTTCGACGTCGACGATCGTCAGCGGCGCGCCGTCACCCGGATCGGCCTGTGCGGCCCGTGCGGCTGCCCACAGGGCGACTTCGGCGCCGTCCGGCGTCCCGTCCCGGTCGGTGACGCCCATCGCGCCCCGGGTGAGGACGACGAGCCGGGACCCGGTCTCCCGACCCACCCCCTCGCGGGCCGGCGCCCATGTGTCCGCGTCTGCCTCTGCCTCTGCCTCTGCCTCTGCGAGGACCGTCACGTCGGCGGCCGCGTCAGGGGTGGTGCGTGACGCGGAAAGGTCTGCGTAGTGCCGTACGTCGGCGACACCGGCCTTCCGAAGGGCGGCGACCAGGCCGTCGGTGGCTGCGGTCCGGCCGACCACTGCCCAGCGCAGCCCTTCCGGCGCGTCAGAGGAGACCGCCACCTTGCTCCAGTCCCTCAGCATCAGTCCCTCGTGGTGACCGTCGGCGGCGTACCGCAGCCGGGCCGGCAGGTCGGGGAGGAGACGCCGGACGACCTTCCCCGAGGCGGTCCTGGGGATGGCCCGGGCCTCGTACACGCGCTCGGGGAGCTTGTACGCGGAGAGTTGGGCACGGCACCGGTCGAGCAGCCGGGCGAGGTCGACGCCCGCCGGACCGGGGACCACCCAGGCGACGGGCACCTCGCCGAGGGTGTCGTGGGCCATGCCGGTGACCGCGACGTCGGCCACGCCCTCGGCCACACGCAGTGCGGCCTCGATCTCGTCGGGGTGGATGTTCTCACCGCCGCGGATGATGACGTCCTTGAGGCGGCCGCTGATGGTGAAGTAGCCGGCTTCGTCGCGCCGGGCCAGGTCGCCGGTGCGGAACCAGCCGTCCTGTAGGGCCTCGGCGGTGCCCTGCGGGTTGTTGTGGTAGCCCACCATGACGTTCGGCCCGCTGACCCACACCTCGCCCTCGTGTCCGGCGGGCACGTCCTGCCCGGTGCGGGGGTCGACGATCCGGACTCCGACACCGGGCACGGGAAGGCCGCAGGAGCCCTCGACCACGGGGCCGTCGGGCGGGTTGACGGTGATGGCCCCGCAGGTCTCGGTGCTGCCGTAGGCGTCGACGAGGGGGATGCCGAAGGTCTCCTCGAAGGAGCGGCGCAGTCCAGGGCCGGTGACGGCGCCGCCGACGAGACCGACCCTGAGATCGGGCAGGGAGAGGCCGGTGCGGCGGGCCCTGTCGACCAGGTGGTGGTAGGTGGTGGGGACGCCGGCCAGGAAGGTGGACCGGTCCTCGCGCAGGGCGGTCAGAATGTCGTCGGCCGAACTGCCGTCCATGATCCGGGCGGTGGCGCCGGAGACGGTGACGGACAGGACGCAGGCAATGTGGGACAGGCTGTGGAAGAGCGGCAATGGCCACAGTACGCGGTCGTGCTCGGACAGGCCGGGCACGGGAATGTAGCAAGAGGCGACGGAGAACAGGCAGTTGCGCTGGGTGGAGAGGACGCCCTTGGGGCGGCCGGTGGTGCCCGAGGTGTAGAACATCCAGGCCACCTCGTCGAGAGCGAGGTCGTCCGGGGGTTCGTCGGCGGGCTCGGTGGTGGCGAGTTCCTCGAACGGTACGGTGCCCGGGGGCAGCAGGCGCCCGGCGTCGGGGGCGCCTGCCACGACGACGGACACCCGCCGGGTGACGCGGGGAAGCGACTGAACGAAAGTCTCCGCGTGTGCCGTGCCGGTGAGGGCGAGCGTCGCCTCGCTGTCCGCCAAGAGATATGCGATCTCCGCCGGGGCGGCCTGCGGGTTGACCGGCACGCCGATGCCGCCGGCCCGTACCACGGCGAGGTAACTCTCCACCATCGCGACCGAGTTGCCGAGACACAGGGCCACCCGGTCGCCGCGCCGGACACCGAGGCCGACCAGGTGACCGGCCAGTCTCCTCGTCCGTGCGTCGAGTTCCCGGTAGGTGACCGCGTACCGGTCGTCCTCGAAGGCGATCTTGTCCGGGAACCGGCCCGCGTTCTCACTCAGGATGACCGGTAGCGGGGTGATCAGGTCGGGAAGCACCTCGGCTCGAACTCCTAACCGGCTATCGGTGACGGCCAACTGCTGTCAGGCAAGCGGGTAGGTCTGTGCTGTGCGGTGTGGCGACCTGCTCGCGACCTGCTGCACCCGCAGGGAGCCTGTGTCCTCGGCCGGCCCGGTGACGCGCTTCCGCCCGCCCGCGGTCTCCAGCGGGCGGCGGCAAGCGGGTACGGACTCCTAGGAGATCTGCGGGCGTGCGGGCATCAGGCGGCGAGCTTCCTGAGCGTCTCCTGGGCAGTCGCCAGGGACTTCTCCCCCAGCGGCTTGAGTTCCGCCAGGGCCGGCACGGTCGCGGCCAGGGTCAGTTCGGCGTTGACGAAGGTGAGGTTGTCCGCGAGACCGATCGCCTTGAGGACGTCCCGCAGGTAGGGCTCCTGGTGGTCCTGGCCCTCGCGGGGGGTGCCCGGTGCGTAGGAGCCGCCGCGCGCGGTCACCACGATGACCGACTTGCCGCTGAGCGGACCGGAATCGGCCCCCGGGAGGACCATGTGGGCCGGGCTGACCAGCAGGTCGATCCAGGCTTTGACGTGTGACGGGATCGTGTAGTTGTACATCGGCACGCCGAGCAGGATCGTGTCGGCGTCGGCCACCTCGGAGGCCACCGTGTGGACGAGCGCCTTCTCCTCGTCCGTCTGACCGTGATCGCGGCTGGGGTCCAGGAGGTATTCGCGCACGGGATGGGTGAGGTGCGGGATGGGCTCGGCAGCCAGGTCGCGGTAGACGTAGCCGCCGTCAGGGTGGTTCTGCCGCCACCGGGTCACGAAGTACGAGGTCAGCTGACGCGACGTGGATCCCTCATGGCGGATGCTCGCATCGATGTGAAGAAGAGAAGACACAAAGACCCCTGGATCTGCTGGGCAGTTCGTCAAGACCGCAGTCGGTCCGCGAAGATCGAGAGCTGACCCGCACGACACTAGACAGTGCGGGCTTCGCGAGGCATCCCCTGGTCTGGTAGCTCCGGACCGAAGGCCGTTCGGCGCTGGTCGCGTCAGCGGTCAGAGACCTCTCTCGACGGCACGGGAGCCCCGTCCGTTGCCTGCGGTCCCGCCGTCAGCCGTCCGGGGGCCACCCTGGGGACCCTCGATAGTGGTCCAGTCCCTGGCCAGTTCCACACGTGAGGAGATCTGCAACTTGCAGAAGATTTTCTTCAGATGGTAGGCCACCGTGTGAGGAGATATGAAAAGGTTCTTGGCCGTCTGCGTGTTGGTCATTCCTTGTGCCACCAGTTGCGCCACCTTGGCTTCTGTTTCGGTGAGATTCCCGATCGCCGCCGGTGGAGTTGCGCGCCAGCGGGATTGATGGTGCCTGACACCGAGATCCCACAGCCTCTTCTTGATCCGCAAAGCATCGCGCGGGGCTCCCACCTTGATATAGGCGTCAGCGCTCTGCTCGAATATTCCTATGGCCTGGTCCTGTTGCGACCGCTCATGGGCCAAGAACTTTCCGATGTCTTCCGTAGTCGAAGCTCGCGCCCAGGGGTGGACATGCATCTTCGCAGCGAGCCGCAGACCGACCAGATTTCGCTCGAACAGACTTTGGGCGTGGAGGGCCGATGCGGCCAACACATGATGCTGCGGGTTCCTTTCAGCCAGCTTCTGAGCCAGCTTGACCGCTTTGTGCGCCGTCGCCTTCTGGTCGAATTTCAGCGCCAGCCGCACGATCCAGGGGGCGGCAGCCGACTGCGACAGGAATATCTTCCTGCTGACCGGGCCGAAGTCGACGAGCTCCTCGATGACCGGCGCGACGCCCTCGGCTCCCCATTGGGCCTCGCGCATCCGCACGTTCACCCATGCGCACGGCCCCGCCAACACGGTGAGACGCCCCATGAATGCGTCGTCGGATATCATCTGCATGTGCGACGAAGCCGCATTCACTTCCGCACGCCGCAGAGCGATCAATGCCAGGATGAGATGACTCGCGATACGGATTTCCCGGCTGCCTTCGGCCTGCGCAAGCACCTGCTCACTCAGGGCCGCCGCCACGTCCAGATCTCCGGCCATGAAAGCCAGGTGCGACCGGGCCAGCGAGAGTCCGGCCGGCACCATCACCGGGCCGAAGAGACTGCTGTCCCCGCTCTCCGCATGGTGGAGAAGTTTCCTTACGCGATCGGATTCACCTCTCGTGGTCAGCACGAAGGCCAACCACATCACAGCATGCAGGTCACATTCGCATGATGAGTCGCCGGCCGTCATGGCGGCTGATTCCTCGGCGAGATGCAGACTGCGATCCGACCAGCCATTCATCCAGAGAGCTATCGCCTGCCGGATGAGCTGACATTTGACGCATGTCCCAGCGTCGGAAAATGTGCGCGCAGAATCCGCCAGAAATGACGTTTGCGGCATGTGAAATCCTCCCCGTCCCTTCGGTCACGGCAGCTGTACGTCTTGATCCACGGGCTCGGGCCACGCGGCCGCCGCGGCGGTGATGTCGTTCCACCGGCGGAGAGCCTCGGTGGCCTGGTGCTGTTGATGGCGGCGCCAGGCGGACCGGTGCAGAGTGCGGCCCCGGTCGCATCGGGGGTGCGGAATGCGGTGATCCTCAGGTTGGCCAGAGGCTCTCAGGACGGCCAGGAACACGAGGCCAGTGGCCGGGGCGCGTTCCAGGACGCGCCCGGCTCCGTCGGTGGTGCGGGTGCGGGCGTGGGTGACGCCGAGGAGAGCGGCAGCGAACAGACTGATCGGTTCCGGCGCACGCCGAAGGCCCAGAAGGAGGAAGGGCGGCCGGTGGTGCGCGCACCCCTGCCCGGCGGTGTGTCGCGAGGCAGGACGTCGATCAATGCCCGGTCGTAGTACCGATCGCTCTTGGTGCCGTGGCCTATGCGCAAGCACATCCAGGTCCTGGCCGAGACCTTCGCGGCCGGCTGTGTGGCCGCGCGACGGCCGACGGCGGCGGTGGCGCGGTGGTCGGCCTTGACAGCCAGGGCGCAGTCGAAGCCCAGGGTGTGGGCGGTGCGGCGCAACTCCAGAGTGCCACAGACCTCGTCGCCGGTGAACCAGCTTTTGGCAAGCCCCAGTTCACGGTCACGGTGCAACATCGCGGCGGCCGGATGCGGCTGCCGCTGGCAGAACCCCTCATCGCCCGCCCCGTGGACGACCGGCGCGGCCTCGTCGTCGGCGAGTTGCCTGCCGTCCGGGCGGCGGCATGATCGCGGGCCAGGTCATGACTGCGGGCACCGCGCGAGAGCAAGTGCTTCAGCCCGTACGGCCCGTCACGGCCCAGAGCCTCTGGGAGTGCCCAGCAGTCACACCGCTCCAACCCCATCAGTATCCCCCGTGTCATCGTCCTGCCCAGCATCCGCGAGTCCCGGGCGGCCGGCACCGACATCGACGCGTCCCCGGCTGCGGGAAGCAGACGGCCGTCGCCGCCATCGGCGACCCGGACACCGCTGTCCAGGTCCGCTCGGCTGTCGTGGCCTCGACGGCCACCCACCTGATCCTTGATCGTCGTCAGACACGTTCATGATCACGACAGCCGTTCCCGTGCCCGTACCCGCCCTCCTGGCCTGCACGGACACCTCATCGATCAGGACATACAACTGCCGCGTCGGTGATCAGGCTTTCAGGTTCCATTTAAACTTTCAATTCCGCAAGCGCTGCAAGGAGGTTGAGGCCGTCATGGCTTGATGTGATCGCTCGCGGCAAGGACCGTATGCATTTACTGAGCCGTTTCAGACCTGCCGCTCCAGGGTAAGGAGGGGCGCGGCGATTGACTGCATTCGATTCGGATTGCTCCGGGATTTTCGCAAGATCCGCCATGCCCTCAGTAGCGTGACGCCGCGCTCGACCGGCGCCCCTGCCGTGGCAGGGCCCGGCTGACGGTACGCCGAATCGGCCTGCGCTTGTCCTGCCTTCCCGGCGCGGGTCCAGGCGGTGAGTTGAAGGATCGCCGCGTCCGGGGTTCCGGTACGGCTGTGATCCTGTCGTCGCTGGATGGCTCGAAAGACCTGGCCGCCCGAGGCCCCGCGACGACCCGACCGGCGGACGGCGGACCACGCGGCAGGACCGCTTCGGCTGACTTGTGCCCCGACCGCCCGCATGCCGGAAAATCGACGGTATGAAGATCTCGCAGCGCGCCCGGGCCATCGCTCCCTTCTACGCCATGGAGTTCGGAAAGCAGGCCGCCGAACTGGAGGCGGCGGGCCACCACGTCGTCAAACTCAGCCTGGGTGAGCCGGACTTCGGCGCTCCGCCCGCCGTCCTGGAGGCCATGCGCAACGCCATGGACGGCCGGCCCATGGCGTACACGGCGGCTCTCGGACTGCCCGCGCTACGGCAGGCGATCGCCCGCTTCTACGCCGACCGGCACGGCGTCGAGGTCGATCCGGCCCGGGTCGCGGTGACCGCGGGTGCCTCCGCCGCGCTGGTGCTGGCCACCGCCGCCCTGGTCGACCCCGGCGACGAGGTGCTGATCGCGGACCCGTCCTACCCGTGCAACCGGCAGATCATGGAGAGTTTCGGCGCCCGTGTCACCCTCGTCCCGACCACCCCGGCCTCCCGCTTCCAACTGGACGCGGAGTCGGTAGGCGCGCACTGGACGGACGACACCCGCGGCGTCATGATCGCCTCCCCCTCCAACCCGACGGGCACCTCGGTCCCCGCGGACGAACTGCGGACGCTGTGCGCCCTCGCCCGGGAGCGCGCGGCATGGCGGCTGGTCGACGAGATCTACCTCGACCTCGGAGACCCCGACGACCACGGCCGCCCGCCGGGCACCGCCCTCGCACACGACCCCGACGCGGTGGTCATCAACAGCTTCTCCAAGTACTTCGGCATGACCGGCTGGCGGCTCGGCTGGTGCGTCGTGCCCGAGGCCCTCGTGCCCGCACTGGAACGCCTCGCCCAGAACTACTTCCTGTGCGCCTCCGCCCCCGCCCAGCACGCCGCCCTGGCCTGCTTCACCCCCGAGTCCCTGGCCGTGGCCGAGGCCCGCCGGGTGGAGTTCGCCGAGCGCCGCGCGCTCGTCCTGGACGGTCTGGAGCGGATCGGTCTGCCGGTGCCGGTGCCGCCGGACGGCGCCTTCTACGCCTACTTCGACGTCGCCGCCACCGGCCTGAGCTCATGGGATTTCTGCGCCCGCGCCCTGAGCGAGGCCCATGTGGCGCTCACCCCGGGCCGGGACTTCGGCGTGGGGACGGCCGAGAGCCACGTCAGGCTGTCGTACGCGGCCTCGGCCGGCGAACTGCGAGAGGGCCTCGCCCGGCTGGGCAAGTTCGTCTCCGCCCTGGGGCCCACCGCGTCATCACTGTGAGGCCTGTGGACTTCCCCGGTGCTCTGCCCGCGCGCCGTAATCGGCCGCACGGAATTCCTGCGGGAATCCGACGTGCTGATTGCGCTGCCCGGGCCGGCAAGGACCGATATCCGAAAATTCGACTGGCCAACCATGCGTGATCAGCGAAAGCGATATTTCTCGTTCCACTGCCCGGATTCACAAAAGCGGGCGCCTTCGGAGCCTAGTCGAAAAACAGCGTGTGAAGCCGACAGCTTCCAGGGGAAGGGACTCGGCGGCGGTGCTCAGACCGCCCCGGGTATCACGAGGCCCGACTCGTACGCCACGATCACCAGCTGGGCCCGGTCACGTGCCCCCAGCTTGCCCATGATCCGGCTGACATGGGTCTTCGCGGTGAGTGGGCTGAGCCCCAACTCCTCGGCGATCTCGGTGTTGTTGAACCCGCGCGCGACCAGGGTGAGCACCTGCCGCTCCCGCTCGGACAGCCCGTGCGGGCCACCCACCGCCGACATCGCCGTGTCGGGTGCGCGCAGGAAACGGGCGATGAGCCGTGAGGTGGGTCCCGGCGACAGCAAGGAGTCACCGGCGGCCACCGTCCGGATGGCTTCGAGGAGTTCGGCCGGCCGGATGTCCTTCACCAGGAAGCCGGATGCCCCGGCCCGCAGCGCGTCGACGATGTGCTCGTCGGTGTCGTACGTCGTCAGGACGAGCACCTTCACGCCCGCCAGGTACTCGTCGGCGGCGATGAGCCGGGTCGCCTCGATGCCGTCCAGGTCGGGCATGCGGATGTCCATCACGACGAGGTCGGCCTTCGCGGAACGGGCGAGGTCGACGGCCTGCCGCCCGGTGCCCGCCTCGGCGACGACCTCCATGTCCCCGGCGGACGCGACGAGCATCGCGAACGAGGCCCGGACGAGGGTCTGGTCGTCGGCGAGCAGTACCCGGATGGGCATCGGGGCCGTCACGAGGGCTCCTCCCGGGGCAGCGGCAGTTCGGCGGTCACGTGGAAGCCCTCGGTGGGGCCCGGTCCGGCGTCCAGTGTGCCGCCCACGCTACGGGCCCGCTCACGCATCCCGACGAGCCCGAACCCCGGCGCGCCGCCGGAGGCCTGCCCGTGCCCCGCCCCGTTGCGCACCGCCCCGCTCACCGCGTGGCCCTGGCCCGCCCCCCGGCTCGTTCCCTGCCCCGCCCCGTCGTCGGTGACGGTCACCCGCAGGGTCCTCTCCGCCGTCCTCAGTCCGACCCGGACGGTGAGGTCGTCGCGGCCCCCGTGCCGTACGGCGTTGGTGAGCGCCTCCTGCACGATCCGGTAGGCGGCCGCGCCCACCGAGGGCGGTACGCCGTCCGCGTGGACGGACAGTTCGACCTTGGCCCCGGCCACCCTGGCCGCCTCCGCGAGCGCGCCCAGCCCGTCGAGCCCGGGCAGCGGCCCGCGCCCGTCCGAAGAGCCGAGCCCCGAACCGGAACTGGATCCGGAGCCGGGTGCGGCCGCCCGCTCCCGTTCCCTTGCGAAGCCCACGCCCGTCTCGTTCTCCCGGAGCACCTCCAGCGTCGTACGCAACTCGCCCCGGGCCGTCCGGCAGGTGTCCGCGATGCCGTCGAGCGCCTGGGCGACCGCCGTGCGGTCGAGCCGGTCCGGATCCGCGGTGAGGACGTGGGCCGCCACGGACGTCTGCACACCGATCAGGGTGATGCTGTGGGCGAGCAGGTCGTGCAGGTCGCGTGCGATCCTCAGCCGCTCCTCGACGACCCGGCGCCGCGCCTCCTCCTCGCGGGTCCGTTCGGCCCGCTCGGCCCGCTCGACGATCGAGGCGACGTACTGGCGGTAGAAGCGGGCGTCGACGCCGAAGAACAGGACCGCGATGATCCAGCCGGAGATCCGCAGGAGCTCCAGTGCCCCGTCGGGGTTGGTGAAGGTGTTGATGATCAGCGTCGGGCCGAGGACGACGACGGCGGTGAGCAGCGAGCGGCGTACCGTGCCGGTCGCCGCGACCGTGTAGAGCGCCACGAGGGTCGCGGGGATCGGTACGGCGTGGTTGTAGTCGAGGGCGTGGTACAGGGTGACGCAGGCCGCCACCGCGAGCAGCACGAGCAGCGGACGGCTGCGCCGCCACACGAGCGGCACATGGGCGCCGGCCAGCAGGGCCCAGCCGGGCGGGCCGAGCGGTCGTCCGTCGCCGGTGAGCGACGCGAGCACGAGGGCGAGCACGGCTACACCGACGGCGAGGAACGCGTCGTTGCGGGTGCGGTGCGGCGCGGTGAGCGGGTCCCGGTTGACGACCGCCATGACGCGTTCGGTGCGGCGGGGCCGCGCGTCACCCCGTACGACGGTGGTTCTCAGGTCCCCTGAAGCTGAGGTCGCTCCCCGATCTTGCACGGCTCCATCTTCCGTCATGGGGGCGCCTCTCCGGCAGATGGCGGGAGAGGCGCCCGGTCGGCCGGGGTGAGCCAGGCAGGTCAGGGGGCGCCGACCTGCTCCGGCTGCCGCGGCGGCTCGGTCGGTTCGGTCGGCCCGGAGCCGGGCGCGGGTTCGCGGGAGAGGCCGCCCGGCCACCACATCTTCCGGCGCAGGGCGACGCTGGCACTGGTCACCAGGTACGTCCGTACGAGGAAGGTGTCGAGGAGGACGCCGACGGCGATCACGAAGCCGAGTTCGACGAGTTGCACGAGCCCCATGTTCATCAGCACGGCGAAGGTCGCGGCGAGGACCAGGCCGGCCGACGCGATGACGGCGCCCGTGCTCCGCAGCGCGGTGAGCGCGGCGTCGGCCGGTTCCGCGCCCGCCAGGCACTCCTCCCGCATGCGGTGCATGAGGAAGATGCCGTAGTCGACGCCGAGGGCGACGAGGAACACGAAGGACAGCAGCCCGAGCCCCGGATCGGTTCCCTCGATGCCGAGGACCGGCCCGAAGACCAGCCCGCCGATCCCGAGGGCCGCGCCCCAGACCGCGACCACGGCGGCCACCAGGATGAGCGACGCGACGAGACTGCGCAGCAGGACGAACAGGATGAGCAGCACCGAGACGAGCACCAGGGGGACGACGACCTTCGTGTCCCGGCTGTTGGTGTCCTCCAGGTCGATCTGCTCGGCGCTGTCCCCGCCGACGTACGAGCCCTTCAGTTCGCTGCGCAGGGACTTGATGGTGGCGGTCTCCCCCGCCGACTGGGGTGTGTCCTTCGCGATGACGGAGATCTCGGCCCAGCCGTTCCCGGTACGGCCCTTCTCGGCGCTCTCGACTCCCCGGGTGTCCCGGATCGTCGCGAGGGTCCGGTCGACGCGGTCCGCCGGGGTGATCACGTCGATGGGCTGGGTGCCGCGCTCGGGGTAGGCCCGGGCGAGGGTCTCCATGGCGGTGACGGCCTCCGGCTCGGTGACGAAGGAGTCCTCCTGTTTCACCGGTCCCGGCAGGTTGAGCGTGCCGAGGGCCAGTGCGCCGAGCAGGAGGGCTCCGGTCGCGAGCACGGTCAGCGGCCTGCGTCCGGCACAGTCGCCCATCGCGGCGAAGAGACTCCGCCGCTGTGTGGGTTCGCTGCCGTGGGCGGGTACGAGCGGCCAGAAGACCCGCCGCCCGAGCAGGACGAGAACGGCGGGGAGCAGCGTCAGCATCGCGATCAGCGCGCACAGCACACCGACCGTGCCGAGCGGGCCCATGCCGCGGCTGCTGTTGAGGTCGGCGGCGAGCAGGCACAGCAGGCCGGCGGCGACGGTGCCGGAGGAGGCGAGCACGGCGGGCCCGCAGCCGCGCAGGGTGGCGACCATGGCCTCGTACGGGCGCTCGATGCGCCGCAGTTCCTCCCGGTAGCGGGAGACGAGGAGCAGGGCGTAGTCGGTGCCCGCGCCGAACACGAGGATCGTCATCACGCCGGAGCTCTGGCCCGTGACGGTGGTACCGAAGGCCTGGTTCAGCCCGTACGCGACAGCCATGGACATGTAGTCGGCGATGCCGGCGACGACGAGCGGCACGAGCCACAGCACCGGGCTGCGGTAGATCAGGATGAGCAGGAGGGCGACGACGGCGACGGTGGTGTAGAGCAGCGGCCCGCCGAGTGAGTCGTAGACCTTCCCGGCGTCGGTGCCGAGCGCTCCGGTGCCGCCCACCTCGACGCTCAGCCCGTCCTGGCCGCGGGCGATGCCCCGGACGTCCTCGACGAGCGCGTCCCGCAGCTTCTCGTCGCTGCCGGGCTCGTTGCTGACGACGGGGTACATGAGGGTCGTACCGTCGTCGGACGCGATCCCCTCGGGCGCTCCGCCGACCAGCTCGTGCGCCGCGGCGATCTGCTCGACCTGCCCGGCCGCGACCCGCCGGTCGTCGGCGCCCAGCCCGCCGGCCCGGTGATACACGATCACCATCTCGGTGCTCTCGCCCCCAGGCAGCGCTTCCTCCATCCGGGCCACTTGGGTCGAATCGGCGCTGGAGGGCAGGTAGTCGGTGGCCCGGTCGTGCTGCACGTCGGCGAGCTTCGCCGCGAACGGGCCGACCAGCACGAGCACGGCCACCCATAGCCCGAGCAGCGCCCAGGGCACGGCCCGTCTGCGTCCCACGCCCTTCGTGGTTGTCTTCCCGACCGTCATGAGCGGATCTCCCTCGCTACGACTACGACCTTTTCCAGCTGTCAGCCTTCCGGCACGGGAAGGGGTTTTCGTCGGACGGGAGGGGGAGCCTGCGGGTACTGCCTGGGGTGACGGGGGGTGCGCGTTACTCCCGCGGGAGTAGTCCGGCATACCCGAGCGCGGCGCCCGTATTTGGACCCCGGAGTGGGCCGGGAAAACCCTTTGCCCGCCGGTCCGTCCGGTTGGTGGGATGCAAGGGTTCGACGGCGGGAGGGGCCGGCTTGGCGGTGTTCGGGTGTGCGGGCTGTGGTGCGGTCCTGACGACGGCGGTGTCGCGGGTGGCGATGCCGATCCACCTGGCGGACACCCACTGGGAGACGCTGCACCCGCCGCTGCTGGAGGCCGGGTCCTACGCGATCGACCCCGCACCGTACGGGCCACCGTGGCGGCATCGGGACGAGGTCACGGCGCGCGAGGCGGCGGAGAGGGGGCGCTTCGCGCCGTTCGACCGGCTGTCCGACGGGCCGCCGGACAGCATCCTCCTCGCGCCCGGCGACCTGCGCGGCACCAGGCTGATCCTCGAGCGGGCCGGGGGCTACTGCATGGGGATCGACGGGAGGGACGGGCCGAACCTCGCCTGCCCGGGCTGTGATCTGCCGGTCGGAACGAGGATCGACGACTGCGGGTGCTGGCAGGTCGTCCGGCTCGTCCCGCACGCCGTGGTGCGTCTGCCCGGCCCGCCGGAGCGGCCGCTCATGGACTGGGCGGAGTTGCTGGCCACGGGCGCGCTGTGGCACCGGCTGAGCGAGTACCGGGACATCCCGGCGGGCGCGGCTCTCGCCCAGGTGGTGGTGGCCTCCGGGGGCGCGCCGGTCGAGGTGGCACCCGGACCGGTGGCGGAGCTCCTCGGTCGGGCACTCGGCGCGCTGTTGCCCGCCGGGCCGGGTGCGAAGCGGCTGGACCTGGCGGGTCCGGGGGTCGGTGAGCCGGCCGCTGACCTGGTGCTGGTGCCGGTCCACCCGCAGACCGGAGCGATGTGGCAGCCGCGCGCCGGGGCGGTGCCGGTACCCATGGATGCCGCGCTCTGGGCCGCGCTCGCCTTCCCGCCCCACCGGACCCGGCTGCCGGTGGTCGGCGGGCTGCCGGCAGGCGTGGAGCGGGACGATCCCCTGCCTCCGCACCCGTGCTACCCGTTCCAGCCGTCCGGCAATGCCTTCCGGTACACGCTGGCGCGGATGCCCGCCGTCGGAGAACCGTGGCTGCGGACGATCTACGACCGGGGATGCTGATCGGAACTCACGCACGCTTCCGCTTCTCCGCCCCTCGGGGGCGGGACTTCGCCGGCGGTGTGCTTCACGGGGCCACGGCCACCGGCCCGGCCGCCTCCGGCGAGGCCGTGTGTCTGCGTGAACGCAGCGCGCTCAGAGCACGGGGAAGGATCCGGTCCCGTAGCACTCCTCGGGCAGCGGATCCGGTACGGCGTCGGGGTCGAGGAGGTGGGCGACGACAGCCGCGGTGGTCCGGTGCCAGAGGCGGTGTCGGCGCAGCATGGCGTGGTCACCGCCGCCGATGACGGCCATGCCCGCCCGGGCCGCGGCGCCCTGGGCGCGGTGTACGCAGTCGGCTGTGTCGGTGGGCGAGGTGACGCGGTCCCGGGCACCGTGCAGGGCGACGATGCGCCGTCCCGCCGTCTGGACGACGGGCTCGTCCGACGGCCACCACGGCGCGAGCGCGAGGATGCCTGTGACCTGTGGGTGTCCGGCCGCGTGCAGGGCTGCCCGGCCGCCCATGGAGTGGCCGAGCAGCACGGTGGGGACGAAACCCACGGACGCGTCGAGGTCGTCCAGGGCCCGCAGGGTGTCCCGCCCCGCGTCGGCACGGGTGCCGTTCCAGCCGCGCAGGCGGTAACGCACCCGTGCGACCAGGACGTCCTCATGGGGCAGCGCGGCGGTCACCGCCCGCAGGATCGGGTCCATCCGCAGGGCGGCCAGCTGCCGCGGACTGGTGGGGCTGTCGCTCGTCTCCTGCCCACCGTGCAGCACGAGGACGGCGGCCCGGGGCCGTGGCGGACGCCGTCGGGGCAGCACGACCGCCGGCTTCGGAGGGGACTCGGTGTCGTCCTGCGGCACGATCGGGGTCTCCTTCTCACCGTGAGTCGCAACTCGTGCATCTTCCCCCGGAAGGGCCGTCGCCGTCGCCCCCGGTAGGCGCCCGGCTTCGGCGGCCAGGGGAAGAAGGGGCGCCGGGTACGTGCCGCGGTCGGTGTGCGGCGCGGCGGGCCGCGGCCTCCGGGCGGGCTCTGTCTGCACGCGTCTGCACGCGTCTGCCCGCGTCTGCGCGCACGCAAGCGGGCCGTGCCCTGGGGGCACGGCCCGTTTCCGGCTCGGGCGAGGGGGCGCGGGGCTGAGGAAGCCCTCGGGCTGTCAGCGCACCTTGTTCAGCTTGTCGAGGGCCTTGGCGAGACCGTTGGCCCAGAGCTGGTTGACGCGCGACCGTTCGGTCGCGTTGGGGTAGCGGTTGGTGCAGGACGTACCGGGTCCGCCGCCCGACATCAGTTCGCTGCACGGGCCGCTGTAGTGGTCCGGCAGGCCCAGCACGTGACCGGTCTCGTGCGCGGTGACGCGGACCGAGTCGTACTGCCGGTTCTGCGCGTAGTCGAGGAAGATGTAGCCGCTACCGTGGCCGTTGGTGGAGGCGTACGAGCCCCGGGAGTCGTTGCCCTCGTAGTACGAGAAGTCGGCGCTCCCGGAGGTGGCCTGAAGCTTGACGTTGCTCACGGAGCTGTTCCAGATCGAGGTGGAGCTCGATATCTGGGAGCGGAAGCTCGGCGCCTGGGAGGCGTTGTAGTAGACGGTCACCGACTGGAGGCCCGGGTTGGCAGCCTGCTTCCTGGCGACCGAGTCGAGCACGGCCTCGAAGAAGGCCTTGTTGTTCGACGCCTCCTCGGCCGAACCGGTGTAGCCGGCGCGGAGGGGCGTGGTGGACCCGGTGGTCTGGGCACTCGCGGGGAGGGCGCTGCCGACGGCTGCCAGCGTCACGCCCAGGCCGATCGCCGCCAGTCTCCTGGAGGCCTTCGCGGACGCACGGGACGTACGGGTGAACTTCATGTGGGGGCTCCTACTCGTTCATGTGGGGTGGTGAACGATCGGTCGACCCGAGTGTGGGACAGCTGGGCGGCGGAGGGGATGATGGCAACTGCCGATAGCTCAGGGCTATCGGGGCAACTCGTGTTGTTACGTTGGCTTTTGAACATCTGGCGCCTCAGCGAGCACAGCCTCTAGGCTCCGCGCATGGAGCTCGAGGTGAGGCACTTACGTGTGCTGTGCGCCATCGCCGATGCCGGCAGTCTGCACAAGGCGGCTCGTGAACTGGGCATGGCTCAGCCCTCGTTGAGTACTCAGCTGCGCCGCATCGAGCAGTTGCTGGGTGGTCCGCTCTTCGTCCGGGACTGCATGGGCAGCCGCCCCACGGCGCTGGGGCAGGTCGTGGTGAGCCGCGCCCGGCCCGTGCTCGCCGAGGTCTCCGCGCTGGTGACCGAGACCAGGACCGCGGCCGCCCGCGCGGCGGACGGTTCCCGGCTGCGCATCGGCGCCACGGCCAGCCGGGCGGTCCCGGGCTGGCTGAGCCGACTGCGCGCCTGCACGTCCGGCGTCGAGCCCACCCTGCGGATGGACGTGTCCGCGAACGCCCTGCTGCGGCAGGTGACCGACGGCAGGCTGGACCTGGCATTCGTGCACGAGGTCGAGGGCAGCCCGCTGCGCATCCCGGACGGGCTGTGCCTGCGGGTCCTGGTGGAGCGCGAACCCCAGTTCGTCACCATGGCCGCCGGCCATCCCGCGGCGGCTCAGCGCGAGGTGCGTCTCGCGGACCTCGCGCACGACCGCTGGATGGTGGACGCCACGGTCGACGGCGAGTGGGACGGAGTGTGCCGGGCGCTGCGCGCCGAGGGGATCGAGCCCGACCTGCTGCACGGCGACTACCTCACCGCCTACTTCCTGGCGGCCATAGGCGAGGTCGTCACGGTCAGTCAGCCGACCGCCCTGCCGGCTCGTTCCGACCTGGTGGTGCGGCCTCTGCACGGTGATCCGATCGGAGTCCGTCTGCTGCTCGCGGCCCGGACGGCGGACGAACTCGGCGTCGCGTTCGACGAATTGGAGAAGGCCTACTGGGACGCGGCCCGTCAGGCGCCGGTGTACCAGGACTGGCTGGCGCGCGGCACCGCCGGACGGTCCACCCCGACACTGCGCGCGGTGGGCGCCTGAGCAGCGGGACATCACCTCTCGCCGGCGCCCGCCCAGGGCCGGGGCTCGGCATCGCCCCGGACCTCACCGTCCGGGGCAGTCGGTGGGCCTGAGCGCGTCGGCGGTCTCGAAAACCAGGCGGCCGGACCGGGCCGCCGCGTCACCCCGGAAACGGTGCGGCGCTCACGTGGGGCGGCAGGTTGAACGGCGTGACGATCTGGATCGCCGAGGGGAGCGTCGGGCCGTCGTCCGGAAGTGCCTTGTCGGCGCGCATGATGGTCTGGCAGGCGCGGCGGACGTCCTGGCCCAGGTCGTGGTGGAGCACCGCGGACAGGCGGCGTTCGCGCAGCAGTCGGGTGTTGTCCTGGTCGAGGTCGTGCGCGACGAACACGGCACACGAACGCCCGAGGGTGTCGAAGGCGTCGAGGGTCGCGAGGTTGCCGCCGCCCATGGAGTAGACGGCGACGATGTCCTTGTCGCGCTCGAGTGCCTCGAGAACCAGATCGCGCTGAGTGGCGTCCAGGCCGTCGCTGTCGGTGACCTCTACGAGGGAGCGCTGTGGCTGCGCCAGGCGCATCGCGCTGCGGAAGCCCGTGTCGCGCTCCTCCTCACCGCGGAAGGAGCCCCGGCTGACGGTGGTGAGCACGTTGCCGGGCCGCTCGCCGAGCCACTGCTGAAGGAGGTACGCGGCAGTGGCCCCCGCCGCACGGTTGTCGATGCCGACGTATGCCAGGCGGGCGCTGTACGGCAGGTCGGTCACCAGGGTGACGACGGGAATGCCGACGGCGACGAGCCGCCCCACGGCGGCTGTGATCTCCGGCAGGTCCGGGGCCTTGAGGATCACTCCCTGCGAACCGCGCTCGGCTATTTTGTCGAGGATGCCGATCAGTTCGGCGGGAGGGCAGGTCTCGCGGAAGTGGAAGCGTGAGCGCACGACCGCGGGGTGCAGGGAGGGCAGTTCGGCCTCCAGCGCCTCCCGCACAGCGGTGGAGAAGCGCTCCGGTGCCTGCATCACGATGTCGATCATGAAAGTGCGGCCGCCGATGCGGACCTGGGTCCGCTGGCGGTCCAGGTCTTCAATGGCCTGGTGCACCTCACGGATCGTGCTCTCCCGCACGTTGCCCCGGTGGTTGAGGACGCGATCGACCGTGGCCGTGCTCAGTCCGGCCTGGCGGGCGATTTCCCTGATCGGATAGGGATGGCGCATGACGGATTCCCGGTGACGATGATGGACTTTTGATGCATTGCTGAGGGTTGAATGATGGGTTCGGGTTCTCAAGACTGGCAGAAAAGCAGGCACTGCGAAAGGACCCGGGATGTCTCCGACGGCCGTGCGATCACTGACCTGGCTCACCGAGGCCGACTGTGATCTCGACACGTTCCGCTCGCTCGTCGAGCAGACCACCGATGCCGGTCACCACCCCCTGGCCGACCGGGTCGAGCAGAACGTGCCGGTCTACGACAGTGACCGGCTGCGTATTCTGACCACCACCCCCGAGGGGCGTCGCACCGTACAGGGCGAGCTGGTGCGGGCGCTGCTCCACGGACCCGGCATCGTGGTCCTCGAGGGCGCCTTCTCCGACACGGACGTCGTGGACAGGGCGTCCGACACCTTCTGGGCGCTGATCGAAGAAGAACGCGCCGCCGGCACCGCCCGCGGCGACCACTTCGCCAAGCCGGGCGCCAACGAACGTGTCTGGAGCGCCCTGGACAAGATGGCTCTTCGGGCTCCCGAGGTGTTCGCCGACTACTACGCCAACGACATGCTCGCCCTCATCGCCGAGAGCTGGCTCGGCCCCGCCTATCAGGTGACCTCGCAGGTCAACGTCGTCAATCCCGGCGGGGCCGCGCAGAGCGTGCACCGCGACTACCACCTCGGCTTCCTCTCCCAGGAGCGCGCGGCGGCCTACCCGGCGCACGTCCACCGCCTCTCCCCCGCGCTGACCTTGCAGGGCGCCGTCGCCCACTGCGACATGCCCGTCGAGTCAGGCCCGACGCTGTATCTGCCTCACTCGCAGAAGTTCGAGCCGGGCTATCTGGCCTGGCGGCTGCCGCAGTTCGTCGAATACTTCAACGCCCATCACGTCCAGCTCCCCCTGGCGAAGGGCGACGCCGCCTTCTTCAACCCCGCCCTCTTCCACGCCGCGGGCCACAACCGCTCGAGCGGGATCCGACGTATGGCCAACCTGCTACAGGTCTCCTCCGCCTTCGGCCGCGCGATGGAGACGGTGGACCGCGAGGCCATGGCCGACGCCCTCTTCCCGGTGCTTCTGCGCCGCAAGGCGGAGGGAGCTTCGCAGGACTGGCTGCACCGCGTGGTCGCCGCCACCGCCGAGGGCTACCCCTTCCCCACCGACCTGGACCTCGACCCCCCGGTCGACGGACTCGCCCCGCCCTCCCAGGCGGACACCGTCCGGCGAGCCGTGGCCGAGGGCTGGTCCCCCGACCGGCTGAGCCAGGAACTCCAGGTCGGCTCCAGGCGTCGACGCCACTGAAAGGGACTCCACACTCATGGCACTCCTTCAGGACAGGATCGTCCTGGTCAACGGCGGCAGCCAGGGCGTCGGCGCGGGTATCGTGCGGGCGGCCCTCGGGGCGGGCGCGACCGTGCTCTTCACCGGCCGCCGGGTCGAGTTGGGCGAGAAGCTCGCCGAGGACACCGGCGCGCACTTCATGCGGGCGGACCTCGCCGATCCGGCACAGGCCCGCGACAGCGTCGTACGGACCGTGAGCGCTCACGGACGCATCGACTGCCTGGTCAACGCGGCAGGGCTGACATCGCGTGGCTCGCTCCTGGACACCACACCGGAACTGTTCGACCGGCACATGGCGATCAACCTGAGGGCGCCGTTCTTCGCGATGCAGGCGGCGGTGACCGACATGAAGGCCCGCCGGGCGCCGGGCACGATCGTCAACATCGGCTCCAACTGCGCCCGTGGCGGGCCTCCGCACCTGGCCCCCTACTCCGCCGCCAAGGCAGGTCTGGCCGGACTGACCCGCAACGCCGCCCACGCACATCGCTGGGACCGCATCCGCATCAACGGCCTCGACATCGGCTGGACGGACACCGAGGGCGAGGACGCGACCCAGCGTGCCTTCCACGGCGCGGGCGCCGACTGGCGGGCGAGAGCCGCCGCGGCCCAGCCCATGGGCAAGCTCGGACAGGTCGACGAGATCGCCGAGTTCGTCGTCTTCCTCCTCTCGGATCGCAGCGGGGTGGTGACCGGCTCGGTCATCGACTGGGACCAGAACGTGTTCGGCGGCCAGGACTGAGCCGGACGCCGAGAAGATCGACGGCGGCCTGGACGCCCTTCCACGACGTCGTCGGCGCTCCCCGCGATGTCACTGCGCGTGCTGGTAGGCCGGGTAGGTGAGATAGCCGTCGTCGCCGCCCTGGAAGTACGTGCTCTCGTCCGCCGGAGCGATCGGCAGGCCGGTGCGCAGCCGCTCCACCAGGTCGGGATTGGCGATGAAGGCCCGTCCGAAACTGATGAGATCGGCTCCGAGACCCAGCCAGTGGTCCGCTTCGGCACGGCCGGTCTGCTTGGGTCCCAGGGGCAGCACCGGGTTCATGACCAGAGTGCCCGGCCAGACTCGGCGCAGCCCGAGCAGCGTCTCCTCGTCGGCCGTGGCCTCGAGATGGACATAGGCCAGGTCGAGGCGGGACAACTCGCCGAGGAGTGCGGTGTAGTGCTCGGCGACGTCGGTCTCCTCGATGCCCCAGAAGGGCCCACCGGGAGAGAGCCGGATCCCGGTCCGGGCCGCCCCGACGGCCTCGACGGTCGCGGCGACCGCCTCCACGGCGAACCGGATCCGGTTGGTCACCGAACCGCCGTAACGGTCCGTGCGCAGATTGGCGTTGGCCGAGAGGAACTGCGAGATCAGATAGCCGTTGGCCCCGTGCAGTTCGACACCGTCGAACCCGGCGTCGACGGCACGGCGCGCGGCCTGCGCGTACGACCGGATCTGCTCGGGAACCTCGGCCGTCTCCAGGGCGCGGGGAAGCGGTACCGGCTGGGGCCCGGTAGGCGTGAACACCTCACCGACGGCCGCGACGGCGGAGGGGCCGACGGGCCGCATGCCGGTGGTGTCGGGGTGCGAGACCCGTCCGCCGTGCATGATCTGGGCGAAGATCCGCCCGCCGTTGGCGTGCACCGCGTCGGTCACCGGGCGCCAGGACGCCACCTGGTCGTCGGTGTGCAGCCCCGGAGTGCCGGGATTGGACTGACCGAGCAGGCTCGGCTGTACGCCCTCGCTGACTATCAGACCGGCGGTGGCCCGCTGCGCGTAGTAACGCGCCATGGACGGGGTCGCCAGACCGCCCGCCGCGGCCCGCACGCGGCTCATCGGGGCCATCACCACCCGGTTGGGCAGCGCCAGATCGCCGAGCCGGTAGCTGCTGAGGAGGCTTGCCACGTCATATCTCCTTCGTGATCCGTCGCCCGGTGCCGGGCGCCTCGGCTACGCTAGAACCTGACATTGACGTCAGGTGCAAGGGTTGTGTTCCGGATCACAACGGGGAAGGCGGGACGGCATGCGTATCGGGGAGCTCGCGGCGCGAGCCGGGGTCAGCGTCCGGTCCCTTCGCTACTACGAGGAACAGGGCCTGCTCACCAGCGCGCGCAGTACCGGCGGACAGCGGCACTACACCGAGGTCCACATCGAGCGGGTCACGTTCCTCCAGCGGATGTACACCGCCGGGCTGTCCAGCCGGACGATCGCCGAACTGCTGCCGTGCGTCGACTCGCCCAGCGCGGAGAACGCCGATGCCGCGCTGCTCCGGATGGCCGAGGAGCGCGAACGGCTCTCCGAGCACATCGCCGAGCTCCTCCGCACCCGCGACGCCCTCGACGGCCTGATGGCCACGAACCGGGCTTTCCGCGAGCGTCTGAACTCGCCCGTATCGGGCTGAGCAGGGCACGGAAGAGGGGCATCGCCGAGGTCGGCGGGCGGACCAGCTGTTCGCCCGTGGATTCCCCCTGGCGTGAACCCGGTTGCTCTCTGCGAGAGTTCGCGGTGAGTACGTACCGAATACGCGCAACGCCGTGAGCTGCTACACGGCTCACCGCCCCGCTCGGCGGACACCGGACAGAAAGCGACACGCTTGTGAAGGCCATGCGGCTGCTCACCATGAACGCCCTCTACACCGGCGATGTCCCGGCCCGGCTGCGTGCGCTCGGAGCGGCCCTCGACCGGTCCGACCTCGACATCGTCTGCTTGCAGGAGGTCATGTACCGCCGCCACGCCCGGCTGCTCCGCCGCGCCGCTCCCGCGTACCGGTACGTCGCCTGCTCGGGCACGGCGCTGCTCAAGGGCGGCCTGGTGCTGCTGTCCCGGTGGCCGATCAGCCGATACCGCTTCGTGCGCTACCCGACGACGGGTCCGGTACGCGGCGAACTCCTCATGCGCAAGGGCGCCCAGCTGGCGTCCGTCGCCACCCCGGCGGGCGAACTGGTCGTCGTGAACACCCACTTGTCGGCCAACCGCGACGACGACTGGTCGCCCACGAACCGGTACACGCGGATCGCGGCCGGCGAACTGGCCCGGCTCGCCTCGCTGATCGCGGCCGTCGACCCGTCCCTGCCCGTCGCCGTGGTCGGTGACCTGAACCTCCCGCGCGAGTCGGCGGCGCTCACCGACTTCATCACCGCCGCCGGGCTGAGCGACGTCCTCGCCGGCGACACGCGTCCCACCTACCGGCCCACACCTGGATGGCCGTCACCGCCGGCCCTGGACCACATACTGATCCGGTCCGCAGCCGGAGAGACACTGACCGGCAGCGCCGACTTGGTGTTCCAGGAAGAGGTGACACTGCCCGACGGCCGCCAGACCCACCTGTCCGACCACTACGGCGTCCAGGCGCAGTTGACCCGGTCGAAGTGACGCCTCGCAACGATGGAAGACATGCGTATCCCTACTTGTGTGTTCAGCAGTACGGCCGAACCGGCCGTCCGCGACGGTCATGCCCTCGACCGCTTCGTGCAGATCGGCTCACTCACCAAGGTCGTCACCGGGACGGCACTGGTGCAGATGGCCGCGGCCGGGGTCCTCGCACTCGACGACCCGGTCGAACGCTGGCTCCCGGCAGTCCCCAGGAGCGGGATCACGCTCCGGCATCTTGCCCGCCACACTTCCGGCCTTCCCCGGCTGCCTCCCGGCCGCCTTTCCCGCCGGGACCCCTACGCGGCGTTCGACCGGCCTGCCCTGGACCGGCTGCTGCCTCGCCTCGCTGCGCTCGCCGTGCGCCCCCCGGGCCGGGAAGAGGAGTACTCCAACCTCGGCTACGCCGTGCTCGGCGCCGCGCTGGCCGCGGCCTCCGGGACGGCGTACGAGGATCTGGTGACCGAGTACGTCCTGCGGCCGCTGGATCTCACGGAGATCACCGCCACCCCTGATCCGAACCGGCGCCTGCTGGCCCCGGGACGCGCGGGACGACCGCGCAGGCCGTGGACGATGAGCGGCGCGATCCTGCCGGCGGGAGGGCTGTGGGCTACTCCCCGCGCGGCGGCCGACCTGGTGGTACGCCTCCTGGTGGAGCGCAGGTTGGGGGATCCCGCCCCGAGTTGGCAGACGGCGGGACCCCTGCACTGGCACAACGGAGCCGTACGCCACGCCTCGGTCTTCACCGGAGCGACGGACGACGGCCACTGGGTGATGATCCACCAGCTCAACGCCCCGCCGGACCACACCGATCGGACAGGCATTGCGCTGCTGAAAGAGGCAAGGACGCCTTCCTGACGCCCGCTTGTACGCCGCAGCGCAGAACTCCCCCACCCCCGCCGCTCCAGCTCGGCCGTTCGTGTCCGGTGGGGGCGGCTCGTGTCAGCGGCGGCGTTGGCCGGTGCGGAGTTCGAAGTCGCCGTAGCTGTTGTCGACCGGGTTGACGGTGACGCCCGGTGCGACGATCTCGTCGATGGCGTCGAGCACGTCGGAGGAGACAGTGATGTCGGCGGCGGGCAGGAACGCCTCCAGCTGCTCCATGGTGCGCGGCCCGATGATCGCCGAGGTGACGCCCGGGTGGTTGATCACGAAGGCGACGGCCAGGTCGATGAGGGAAAGACCGGCTTTCTCCGCGAGGACGGCGAGCTGTTCGACCGCGTCGAGCTTGCGCTGGTTCGCGGGGGTGCTCATGTCGAAGCGGGCCTGGGGGCGGGCAGCCGAGGCGGGGCCTTCGACGGCGTTCTTGCGATAGCGGCCCGAGAGCCAGCCGCCGGAGAGCGGGCTGTAGGTGAGGGTGCCCATGCCGTGGCGGCGCACCGTGGGCAGCACGTCCTCCTCGATGCCGCGGACCAGGATCGAGTACGGCGGCTGCTCGGTGACGAAGCGTTCCAGGTGCCGCTCGCGCGAGGTCCACTGGGCTTCGACGATCTGCGAGCCGGAGTAGGAGGAGGAGCCGATGTAGCGGACCTTGCCCTGGCGGACGAGGTCGGTGAGGGCGCCGAGGGTCTCGGAGACGTCCGTGTCGTGGCCGGGCCGGTGGACCTGGTAGAGGTCGATGTGGTCGGTGCCGAGCCGCCGCAGGGAGTTCTCGACCTCGCGGATGATCCAGCGGCGCGAACCGCCACGCCGGTTGGGGTCGTTCGGGTCCATGGGCATGAAGAACTTGGTGGCCAGGAAGACGTCCTCGCGGCGGCCCTTCAGTGCCTTGCCGACGATCTCCTCCGAGACTCCGCCGGAGTAGACGTCCGCCGTGTCGACGAAGTTGATGCCCGCGTCGAGGGCGCGGTGGATGATCCGGATGGAGTCGGTCTCGTCCTCGTTGCCCCAGGGGCCGAACATCATCGCGCCGAGGCACAGCGGGCTGACCTGGACGCCGGTACGGCCCAGCGGTCGGTACTGCATGGAGGGGTTCTCCTCTTCCGTGGGGGTCGGTCGTATTCCGGGTGGGGGTCAGTCGTTGCCGGAGGGCACGACCGCGCCGGTGGTCGTCCAGCTCGCGAGCAGGTTCAGGGCCTGCTGTTCCGGAGAGTCCGGCTCGGGTGTGTAGAAGTTGAGCCGCAGGCCGGGGTCGGAGGGCAGTTCCAGCGCCTCGTAGGGCAGTGCGAGATCGCCGACGAGCGGATGGTGGAGCTTCTTCAGGCCGGAGCGGTGGAACTTCACGTCGTGCCGTGCCCACCTGCGGGCGAAGTCGCCGCTGCGGCTGGTCAGTTCGCCGATCAGGTCGGTGAGGGCCCTGTCGTGCGGCGCGCGGCCCGTCTCGGTGCGCAGGAAGGCGACGGCATCGTCGGCGCCCTTGTCCCAGTCGACCCAGAAGTCCTGGCTGGCGGGGTCGAGGAACAGGAAGCGGGCGCTGTTGACCGGTCCGCGTTGCGCGAACAGCGGTGAGTCGAAGAGCGGCGCGTACAGCGCCCGGCCCAGGGCGTTGGCCGCCATGACGTCGAAGCGGGCGTTGCGGACGAACGCCGGGACGCCGGTCATCGAGTCGAGCAGCCGCAGGATCGTCGGCCGGACGCGCGAGGAGGTCACCGCCGACCGCCGGCCGGACGGGCCGGCGGCGCGGGCCAGATCGTAGAGGTGGGTGCGTTCGGCCTCGTTGAGCTGGAGGGCGTGCGCGAGGGCTTCGAGGACCGATTCCGAGGCACCGGCGAGGTTGCCGCGTTCCAGGCGCACGTAATAGTCCACGCTCATGCCTGACAGCAGGGCGACCTCTTCGCGCCGCAGCCCCGCGACACGGCGGTTTCCGCCGTAGACCGGCAGCCCGGCCTGCTCGGGGGTGATCCTGGCCCGCCGGGTGCTGAGGAACTCCCGCACCTCGGCGGCCACGTCCTTCTTGGTGTGGTCGGTCATGCTCATTTCCTGGTGTCCTCGACGGTCGCGCCCTCGGCGGACGGCCCCCGGCGCCGGCCCTCACACGGGGACTCCTCTCGATCGGCCCGCCCGGTGTGCCGGTTCATCCACGGTAGGTCGGCCCGGACCGGCCTGCGAGGTACTGCCAGTACCTGGAAGAGCAGTGACTCCCACTGTCTTCCCGAGGTGGCGTTGCCTGGGAGACGCCACAGACGGCGGCCCGGGACCGGGCCGCACTCCCGATCGACGCGAGGAAGACCGTGCGCACAGCAGCCACCCACGACACCGGCGACGCCCTCGCCGGGCCGCTCGCCGGTACGAGCCGTCCGGGCGGGCCCAGCGGCGACCGGACCACCGCCCCGCAGCGCCAGGCGCGGCCCTCCGCCGAGGGCCCGGCCCGTTCGGCCGGACTGGCCTTCCTGCCGATGACCCTGGTCGATTTCGTCCTCGCGGTCCGGGTGGCGAGGCTGCTGGAGTGGTTCGGCCGGCCGAGGGTACTCGCCGCGGGGGTCGGGCTGACGGCCGTGGGCATGGCCTGGCTGAGCCGCGTGGACCTGCACACGCCCTACCCGACCGGTGTGGCTCTGCCGATGCTGGTCATCGGCGCCGGTCAGGGCCTGGCTCCGGCCCCGATGACCTCCAGCGGCGTCGACGGGGTCGCACCCGAGGACGCGGGGGCGGGCTCGGGCCTGGTCAACACCGTGCACCAGGTCGGCAGCGCACTGGCCCTGAGCATCCTGACAGCGGCGGCAGCCACCGTCTCCACCGGTCACTCGGCCGCCGACGTCGCGGCCCGCACGGCCACCGCGCTGACGGGCTCCGCCGTCCTGCTCGCCCTGGCCGTCGCCGCCGTCCTCACCCTGATCGTGCCCGCAAGGGCGTCCCGCAAGCAAAGGACCATGTGATGCAGACCCTCACCCTCAACAACGGCGTCGAGATGCCCGCCCTCGGACTGGGCGTCTTCCAGACCCCGCCCGACGAGACGATCGCCGCGGTCACGGCCGCGCTGGAGCTCGGCTACCGGCACATCGACACCGCCGCCGCCTACGGCAACGAACGCGAGGTCGGCCAGGCCCTGCGCCACTCCGGCGTCCCGCGCGACGAGGTCTTCGTCGAAACCAAGATCTGGATCAGCGACTACGGCTACGACGAGACGCTGCACGGCTTCGACAAGAGCGCCGCCAAGCTCGGCCTCGACCACATCGACCTGCTCATCCTCCACCAGGCGCTCCCCTCGGACTTCGACCGGACCGTCGCCGCCTACCGGGCGCTGGAGAAGCTCCTGGCCGACGGCAAGGTCCGCGCGATCGGCGTCAGCAACTTCATGACCGACCACCTGAGCGCCCTGCTCGATGCCACCGAGGTCGTCCCGGCCGTCAACCAGCTGGAGATCCACCCCTACTTCCAGCAGCGCGCCGTCCTCGACTTCGACGACGCCCACGGCATCGTCAACCAGGCGTGGTCCCCCATCGGCGGCATCACCTTCTACCCCGGCTACGGCGAGGACCGCCGAAGCGTCCTCCAGGACCCGGCCGTCACCCGTATCGCCGAGGCCCACGGCAAGAGCGCCGCGCAGGTGCTCCTGCGCTGGGGCATCCAGCAGGGCCGCTCGGTCATCCCCAAGTCCACCAAGCGGCACCGCATCGCCGAGAACATCGACGTCTTCGACTTCGACCTCGCGGTGGACGAGCTGTCGGCCCTGGACGCGCTGGAGACCGGCCGGCGCGGCGGTCCCGAGCCCGCGGACGTCACCCTCGCCGACTACGGCCGCGCCATCCCCGAGGCCTGACCTGGGAGCCCGAGCGTGTCCGCGCGGACCTGCGACGTCACGCCCGCACTCCACTGACCGCCCACCCCCCTGACCGCCCACCCCCTGACACCGCACATCCGAGGAGACAGTCATGAAGGCAGCCATTTTCCGGGGCGAGAAGCACATCGAGCTCGGAGAGCGACCCGACCCCACCGTCCAGGAGGCGACCGACGCCGTCGTCCGCGTCGTGCGGGGCTGCGTGTGCGGATCCGACCTCTGGTAATACCGCGGCGGGGCGTGAAGGACCTGGCGGTCGGCGACTTCGTCATCGCCCCCTTCACCTACAGCGACGGCACCTGCCCCGCCTGCCGGGCGGGGTTCGAGTCCAACTGCGCGCACGGAGGGGCCTTCGGCGACGGCGAGAACGACGGCGGCCAGGGTGAGAAGGTCCGCGCGCCCTACGCCGACGCGACCCTCGTGAAGGTCCCCGCTTCGGCCGACGGGTTCACCGACGCCCAGCTCGCCTCCTTCACCGCGCTCTCCGACGTCATGTGCACCGGCTACCACGCCGCCGTGAGCGCGGGCGTGAAGGAGGGCGACACCGTCGCCGTCGTCGGTGACGGCGCCGTCGGCCTGTCGGCCGTGCTGGCCGCCAAGCTCCTCGGCGCCGGCCGGATCATCGCGCTCAGCCGTCACGCCGACCGGCAGGCTCTGGCGAAGGAGTTCGGCGCCGACGACATCGTCGCCGAACGCGGTGACGAGGCCGTCACGGCCGTCCTCGGCCTCACCGACGGCGCCGGCGTCGACGCCGCGCTCGAATGCGTCGGTACCGACCAGTCCATCGGGACGGCAGCCGGCGTCGTCCGCGCCGGAGGCATGATCGGAGCGGTCGGTGTCCCGCTCTACGAGAAGTTCGAGTACAAGACCCTGTTCTGGAAGAACATCGGCATCAAGGGCGGCGTCGCCCCCGCCCACCACTACATCCCTGAACTGCTGCGGCACGTCCTGGACGCAACGATCGACCCCGGACGCGTCTTCGACCACTCCACCGACCTCGACCACATCGCCGACGCCTACGCCGCCATGGACGAGCGCCGCGCGATCAAGTCACTCCTCACGATCAGCCGGCCGTGAACCCGGAAGGCACCGGTCGTGCGGCCGGGTCGGCTTCGGTCCGTGTCCCGGTGACGGTACCGAGAGCCCGGACGACGGTGATCGCAGGGGCGTGGGCAGGTGCTGCCCGTCGTCCTGCCCATCGCGCATGACGGCGTCGGCCCGCGGCTCACTCCAGCACCAGCAGCACCGTCAGAGCGACGAGGAGTGAGTCGATGCGGTCGAGGATGCCGCCGGAGCCGGCCCACCCGGCAGCCGATCACCCGCTCGGTGACATGGGCGTACTCTCCGTAGCCCGGATCGAGCAGGAGCACCCGGCTGCGCGGCGTCAGCCACCTGCCGAATGCGCGGAAGATCAGATCGGACGATCCCGCCCCGACGACGAGCGACTCCACCGGTAGCCCGCGCACCCCGGCGATCTCCGCGAGCAGTCCCTCCGCGCCCGTCGGCGGCGAGGTCCGGGCCGCGCACCCCGGATCCTCCGCGAGGATCGCACGGGCCTCCGGGGACGGCGGGAACCAGGCGTCCAGCACATCGGCCGCCACCACCTCGTGACGGCGGGTCAGGGTCCGGAAGTCGGTGCCGATCGCCGAGAAGAACGCCCCGCCGTGCTCGCAGCCGTCGGCCTGCGGCGCGAAGGGCGGGTCGAGCCGCCAGTCGAGGCGCGTCCGCAGCCGCTCCAGGATCCGTCCGTGGCGCTCCGCGACCGTCCGCGTCAGCTCGGGCACGGAACCGCTGAGGACCTCGAACGACACGGCGCCCGAGCGGACCGTGCGCCCCACCGGCCGCAGTTCCGGCGGCGAGATACATGTCGAGCAGCTCCGTGCGCCCCATCGCCACGACGCTGCGGCCGCCCCGCGCCGCCACCCAGCGGAGCGCCGCGTACATGAGCAGGGGTGCCGCCGCGGTGGACCGCCAGTACGGCTCGACGGTGAGGACGCGGATCTCGAAGGGCGCCTCGTCGGTCAGGACCGGCAGCTCCTCGCGCGTCAGGTACTTGTCGAGGGAGTAGCGGCCGCCCCAGGGCGGGGTGAGGCTGACGAAGCCGATCCGCGTCTCGCCGCGCGCGGCCACGAGGTACACGTTGTCGCCGTCGAGTCCGTCGCTCAGTGTTCCCGACGGATCCACCGGATGCCGGCCGAGCTCCTCCGCGTAGACGCGGTGGCGCAGTTCGTGGATCCACTCGCGATCCCCAGCTCCGGCGTTCGCCCCAGCATGGACGAGCCCGCCGGGACGGCACCTGAGTACCCGTACTCAGCCGGACGGCGGATGCGACGCCGTCCCGTGTCCGGATCGACGACCCGGACGAGCGGTGGACGCCTGATCGCCAGGAATGCCGGAATGCCGGAATGCCGGAATTTCGGCTCGGGCTCGGTCACGCCTCCGGCGCGTCCGTACCGGCCAGGAAGGGACGCAGAAGCGTGAGCAGGGCGTGCGGCCGGTGCAGGGGGATGATGTGGCCGCAGTCTTCGATGACGTGTCCGGTGAGATCGTCGGTGACCGGGCGGAGTTGGCGTTCCAGCGCGGTACCGACGGGTCGGGCGCCCAGCGCCATCGTGGGCACCGTCAGGCGGGCGGTGGCGACCGCCCGCTCGATCTGTGCCGCGCTCTCGGGCAGGGCCCGGTAGTACGAGAACGCGCGGCTCAGCGCCTGGCGGCCGGTGTACGCGCGGACGAACGCGTCCCGCAGGGCGGGGCGCACCCCGTCGCCCAGTGTGCCGGCGTTCAGGAACCAGTCGATGTAGGCGGCCTCGTGGCCCTCCAGCACGGTCTCGGCGAGGCCGGGCGCGGCGGAGTGGAAGCCGAACCACCACGGCGGCCCGTCGGCGAGGAAGTCCTCGGCGCCGGGCAGCCGGCCCAGAAGGGACTCCATGACGACCAGGCGCCGGACGAGACCTGGACGGCGCAGGGCGAGGAGGAAGGCCGGGGCGGTGCCCGCGTCGATGGCCACCACGGCGGCCGAGGACACGCCGAGCGCGGTGAGAAGCGCCGCGGCGTCTTCGGCCAGCGTGCCCGCGTCGTACCCGGAGGCGGCCCGGCTGCTGTCGCCGAACCCGCGCAGGTCCGGCGCGATGACCCGGTGGCGGCCGGACAGACCGGCCATGACGTCCGTCCACAGCTCCCAGGTGTGCGGGAAGCCGTGCAGCAGCAGGACGGCCGGGCCCGATCCGGAGAGGGCGACGTTCAGTTCGACTCCGTTGGCGAGGACGCGTCGCAGCTCGGGCATGGAGGGACTCCGGGTGTTCGGTGAGGAATGGTGACCAGGTCACGTTAGGGAACTAACCTGGTCCGCCCAAGACGGCACTTTCCCTTCAGGTGGTGAGCTCCAGGTGACCACGTCGAGGCCCGGCGGACGTGACCGGCGACCGGGTGAGCGCGGGGACCTGCTGGATCCGCTCTGCCCGACCCGCCGGTTGCTCGACCGCATCGGCACCAAGTGGACGTCGATGGCGGTCAAGGTGCTGGCCGAGGAGGCTCCGGACGAGCTCCGTTTCGCGGAACTGCGGCGCCGGATCCCGGGCATCTCGCAGAAGATGCTGTCCGTCACCCTGCGCGGTCTGGTCCGCGACGGTCTGGTCGCGCGCCGCGTGGAACCGACCGTGCCGCCCGCCGTCCACTACCGGCTCACCGAGCTCGGCCTGTCCCTCGAAGGACCGCTCGCCGCCCTGCGGGTCTGGGCCGAGACGCACATGCCGGAGATCGACCGCAGCAACCGGCTGGCCGACGAGTCGTCCCCCGAATAGCCGCGGATCGCCTCACCCGACCGCGCCCCGGCGGGGTCGACTCGCCGGGGCGGTCAGGACGCAGTGGCGACGCAAGACATTCCACCCCTGACCGGTTCCGCAGGCCATGTCAGGAGGTTCGGCCGGCTTCCGCGCTCGCCGCGCCCGTGGACCCGGGCGAGAGCGTGCCGTCGTCCGGCGAGGGGAGGACGGCCTGCGGCTGGCCGGCCACCGGAGGGGGTGGGGTGGTGTCCTGGGCGGGCAGGCCGGTCGGTTGGGAGAGGGCCCGGTCGAAGTCGACCAGGCCGGTCTTCTCCACGAGGGTGATGTGCTCCATGAGGATGTCGTTGGTGCGGTCGGCCAGGGCACGGATCAGCGAGTTCTTGGTGGTGGTGCGGACGCTCGCGGTCTTGGAGAGGATCTGGCCCTGTGTCGCGCGCAGGATGGTGGCCATGTCGGTGTCGAACTGCTTGCCGCTCTCGGCGTTCAGCTGGGTCACGAAGCCCTGCTGTTGCGGCGACGGCTGGTTGGGCAGCGCGATGTCCAGCTCCCCGGCGACGCCACGGCACGCGGCATCCAGCGAGGCGTGGCCCGCGATCAGGTGCTCCCCGGCGGTCTTGACCGCCTTGGTCGTGCTCTTCTGCATCGCCATCTGGCCGACGGGGTACTCCCACAGACCGGCCGCCCGCACCTCGACGACGAAGTCGCGGTCCGCTTCCGTCAACGGCCCCGTCGCCGGGTGGCCGATGATCCGTTCGGGCGCGCTGCTGACCTTCTGGACTCCGAGCATGGAGGGGTAGAGGAGCGAGCCCAGAGTGAAGGCGATCCCACCGCCGAGGAAAAGGGTGCCCGCGAACTTCCGTGAAAAGAGCACTGTGTCTCCTGATCCGAAATCGGATCCCGCACGCGCAGGAGTACGGACACGGGGCCCCGCGGGATCAATCGGATGCGCAACGGGTTCGCAAAATCGAGCGCGCGCAGGGGGCTGCGTCGCCGCCTGTCCGAGCCAGGCCGGCCCTCGGCGCGAAGAGGGGCCGTTCGGCCCCGACTGCGGTCCCGGAGTGGGCCGTTGGACCCTATCGGGGCCGGGTGCCCTTGTGCGGATCATGTGGCGGCGGCCGGGAAGGGCCTCGATCATTCCCGCACTTGCGGCACTTCCCGGCTCGTCATCGACAGAGGCGGACACGGAGGGCGCCGGCCGGTGGGCGAGGCGCGGACGAAGCAGGAAGGGGGTCAGCAGGAAGGGAGTCAGCAGGAAGGGGGTCGGCCGACGCACGGCCTCCCCCGGTGGCTTCGGCCCTGGAGAATCGCCGGTATCACCCCGCCCGCGCTGAGCTCATGGCCGCGGACGGCGACCGCCGACGTTGCGGCGGGCGATGGACGCGTTCAGGGCGGTGGCGAAACCGCACCACAGGACATACGGAACGAGCGTCCGGCCGGCCGCTCTGTCCACTCGGGTCACCCGACGCAGGAGCCGCACATTGCTGGCGTCGAGGGCCAGGGTGGCCGCCACACCGGCCGACGGACTCCGCAGCCCGAAGAAGGCCCAGTTCCAGCCCACGTTCAACGCGAGATTCGACGCGAGGTCGGCCACCAGATGACGACGCACCTCACCCCGCGACTTCGCCAGGGCGCGGCCGGTGGCGAAGGCCACGGAGGCGTACAGCGGTGTCCAGACGACACCGAAGGCCCAGGACGGGGGCTGCCACGGCGGTTTGGCGAGCGTCTTGTACCAGGTGCCGTCGGCGTCGACGGCTTTGCCGCCCGCCACGGCCGTGGCGACGACGGCGGCACCGGTCGCCGCGTAGAGGTGCCACGAGGGAGCCCGCTCGGCAGATACGGCGGGTACGGCAGATGCACGCTCGCTGATCAGTCTCATGCTCCTACCCCTTCCCCGAAGAGCCGGGCGGACCGCGCCCGCACCGCCCCGGACCGCACTTCCCCGGCCCGCACCGGCCCCGTGAAGCCGCCGAGTGCGCGGGCGGTGCGCTCCATGCAGGTGAATTCGGCGTCGCGCCCGGGGCCGGACGTGGACGGCGAGGAGGAGGGTGGGCATCGTGGCCCCGCCCGGCTCGTCCCTCGTCCAGGAGAAACCCATGCTCGACACCGCCTTCGTCACCGGATCACCCAACTGGCTGGACCTCGGCAGCCCCGACACCGACGCGGCCGCCGCCTTCTACGGCGCGGTCCTGGGGTGGCAGTTCGAGTCCGCCGGTCCGCAGGCGGGCGGGTACGGGTTCTTCCGCATCGACGGGAAGACCGTCGCCGCCCTCGGACCGCTCACCGGGGAAGGCGCGCGGTCCGCCTGGATGGTGCACTTCAAGACCGAGGACATCGAGGAGACGGTGTCGGCCGTCACGGCCGGCGGCGGGAGCGTCCGGGCGCAGCCCTTGGACGTCATGGGCGAGGGCCGGTTGGCCCAGGTCACCGACCCGCAGGGCGCCGAGTTCGCGCTCTGGCAGCCCGGCAGGACCGCCGGGCTGGACCTGACGTCCGCGCCCGGCGCACTGCTCTGGGTCGAGCTGCACGTGCCGGACCCGGTCGCGGACATCACCTTCTACCGGGGCCTCTTCGGCTGGCGCAGCCAGGACATGGAGACCCCCGGCATGACCTACCGGGTGCTCAGCGTCCGGGACGGCGATCAGCAGGCCGCCTCCTTCGGCGGGGCCGCGCCGCTGGGCGACGGCGCGGGCGGCGGGGTCGAGCGGCCCCGCTGGGTGCCGTACTTCCACGCCACGGACGTCGACTCCGTGGTCACCTCGGCCACGGCGCACGGCGGGTCGGTGCTGATGCCGGCGGCGGACGTCCCCGACGTCGGCCGTATCGCCTGGCTCGCGGACCCCTTCGGCGCGGTCTTCGCCCTGCTGAGGCCCGACCCGCGGATGTGACGGAGCGGGCCCCGGCCGGGCTGTCGGCCGCCGAGGCGTGTCTCGCCCTAGCCGGCGTTCCCGGCCTGGCCGTTCATGGCCGGGCCCAGGTCGACGGGGGTGGAGGTGGCGTTGGGCGGCGGAGGCAGGACGACCAGGGGCTGACCGGCGGGCGGCACCGGCGGGGTCAGGTCCGACTTGGGCAGCTTCGGCGGGGTGGTCTGGGTGAACAGCGTGGTGTCGAAGTCGACCAGACCGGTCTTCTCCATCACCGTGATGTGGTCCAGGACGGTGTCGTTCGCCTGGTCCGCGAGGGCGCGCACCAGGGTGTTCTTCGTCGTCGAGCGGACCTTCGCAACGGTGTTGAAGATCGAACCGTGCGTCATGCGCAGGATGTTGGCGAAGTCGACGTCGAACTGCTTGCCCTGGGCCGCCTTGAGGGTGTTCACGAACCCCTCCTGCTGCGGACTGGCTATGTTCGGCAGGACGACGTTCAGCATCGGCGCGATCTTGCGGCAGGTCTCGTCGAGCGCCGCGTGCCCGTCGACCAGGTGCTGACTGGCGGTCTGGACCTCCTTGCTCTGGCCCTTCTGCAACCCGATGAGCCCGACGGGGTGCTCCCACAGCCCGGCCGCCCGCACCGCGACCACGAAGGCCCGGTCGCCTTCGGTGAACGGCCCCCACTGCGTGTTGGCGATGAGGCGGTCGCCGGAGGTGGACACGGTGTCCAGACCGAGCATCGACGGGTAGGCGAGGGCGCTGACCGTCAGAGCCAGCGCACCACCGACCACCACGGTGCCCAACATGTTTCGCGAAAGCCGCACTGTTCCTCCTGCGCAGTCGGGGGACTTGCCGAGTCGCTCATCTCCCCGTGGGGACCGACACAGACAGATACGCGCCCGATGCGGTTCGGGCTCAGCAGGTTCCCGGAATTGTTCAAGAGAAAGCAAAGATGCCCTGTGCATCTTCTGTCCGGCTCCGGTGCGGGCGACGTCACGCGGTGACGCGCCCGTACCGTCCCGGCCGTCAGGAAGCCTGTGGTCTCGGCAGGCCGAATTCGCTGATGGTCAGCTGCGCGCCCCGGGCCCAGCCGCGGGGCGCGTAGCGCGGGTCGAAGAACTGGAGGTTGCCGCTCGCAGCGGCCACCCAGTTGCCTCCGTGCAGGTTGATGATCTGGTTGTACACGTCCTGCGGGCCGGGTACGGCGCCGCCGCTCTGGTTGGCGAAGGACTCGGCGGCCCACGCCACCGCCAGCACGGCGTCGTGGTTCATGAGGGCGTAGCCGTCGCCGAGCTCCGCGTCGGTGTGTCCCAGCGCCTTGAAGCTCGTCCGGAAGCCCTCGAAACCGGGCGGGTTGCCGGTCGCGGTTCCCGTCTTCCAGGTCTCCGGGCTGAGGACGGACACGTCGACCACGGTGATCTGGTCCCGCACGAGGGCCTTCACCCGCCCCGGGTTGCCGCTGAAGGCCGACCGTCCCGACCAGCACGTCACGACGGTGATCGGGTGCAGCTCTCCCGTCCGGCTGCACAGCCCTCGCTCGGCGAGCGCCTTGATGAAGTCGGGGAAGTCGTTGTCCCTGCCCGCGTAGAAGACCAGGTCCGGGTCGGAGTAGCAGATGTTCTGCACGGCCTGCCCGAAGAGCTTGGGGACCACGTGGTCCTTGGTCGAACCCACGTAACCGGTGCGCCGCGTCCCGATGGCGGCCTTGAACTCCTGGTCGAACGCGTCGCGCAGCGTCTGCACGTACAGGTCGTCGTTGGTGTCGTAGACGAGGAATCCGGTCTGCTTCGCCGGGCCGTCGAGGTGCTTGCGTACCGCGCTGATGTGCTCCAGGTTCGACGGTGAGGTCTTGAAGAGGTACGGGGACTCCAGGCTCGTCGCGGTCAACGGGCCGCCGACCGCGGGGATCTCGAGCGCGGACAGCCGGTCCGCGAGCCGCTGCGTCTCGGGAAGGCTCACGCCGAGGCCGGCCGCGGCGACCACCGGATGGCTGCCGGTCGTCATCGTGCTCAGCCGGTCCGCGACGGTCTTCCAGTGCTGCTGCCCGCTTCCCTCGTTGGCGAACAGCAGCTGCACTGCCGGGGTCTTCCCGGGCAGGCCCGTCGCACTGCCGCCCTTCAGGCCCGGGCAGGCGTTCGCGCGGCACTGGGCGGTGTAGGCGCCGTCCAGGCTCTCGCGGATGGCCTCCCAGGACAGGGGGCTGCTGTCGTTCGCCGAGTACGGCATGACGAGGGCGACCCGGACGAACGGCTTGCGGCTGTCGCCTGCGGCTTCCTCCGCGACCCGCCGGTTCTCCTGGACGATCTTCCCCACGATGCCGCTCAGTTCGGGGCCGAACGTGCCGGCGGGGACGACCGGATCGGCGACGCCGACACATTCGGCACCGGTCCGCTCCAGTCCCCCGGTGCAGGATTCAGCGGGCTTGCCCGGAACATCCGAATTCGTTTTGTCGTGCGCGATCCAATACCCGAGGCCGATCACGGCCGGGATCAGCACCGCCGCGGCCGCCCTAGTGCCCATCACGCGCCGGCGCCGCGGCGTCCGGGCCCGGGCCGGCGGCTCGACGCTCGGCCGCAGGGCGTTCACCAGATCCCTGCTCGTGGGCCTCTTGGCCGGGTCCGTGTCCAGCGCGGCGCGGATCAGCGGCACGAGGTCGTGCGGTACGCCGTCGAGGTCGGGGGCCACGTCGGCGGCGGGGTAGGCGTGGGCCTCGTCCGGCGTCGGGAAGCAGCCCCGTCCGCGGGCGACACAGCCGACGGTCAGCGCCCAGGCCCAGATGTCGACCGGCGGACCCGCCGGCGGGCCGCCGGGCTTGAGCTGCTCGGGCGCCATGTACGGCACCGTGCCCAGGACGAGACCCGTCTTCGTGAGCTTCTCGCCGTCCACGAAGCGGGCGATACCGAAGTCGATGACCTTGGTGCCCTGCGGACCGAGCAGCACGTTGGAGGGCTTGAGGTCGCGGTGCACCACACCGCGCGCGTGGGCGGCCTCCAGCGCCGAGGCCAGGTCGAAGGCCAGTCTGCGCACCTCGTCGGGCGGCAGCGGGGTGCCCCCGGCCAGCCGGTCCGCGAGGGAGGGACCGGGAACGTACTCGGTGACCAGGCACGGCTTGCCAGGTCCGGGAAACGCCGCCAGGACCGAGACGATGTGCGGGTCGCGCAGCGACTGGAGGATGCTCGTCTCGCGCGCGAAGCGTTTCTGGAACTCCTCGGAGGCGGCTCGCGCGGGAAGGATCGTCTTCACCGCGACCTCGTGGCCCGCTTCGTCCCGCGCGAGATAGACGACGCCCATCCCGCCCTGACCGATCCTGCCGCGCAGGCTGTACCCGTGCAGTGCCGTCGGGTCGTCCGCACCCAGCTTCTCGACTTCCATCTCAACCCCCCGGGCGCCGTCCGGTTCGGGCGCCCGCACCTGAGTACCACCCGGCGATCACCGGCTCGGCGCTCGGCCCGAAAGACAGAGGGAGTTGACGACGAATGATCGATAACGTCCGTCCATGACCGGCGGACCCGCCGATTCCAGCGGCCGTCGCGAGGCAGCGGGCCGGTCGCCGTGGCCCTCGTGGTGGGTCAGTGGCTCCAGTAGTCGCGGTCCGGGAGTTCCACCCACATATCGGGAGGTCCGGCCACGGCACGGCTGTCGGCCGGGCGCAGTCCCGCGAACGCACAGGCGTAGGCCACGGGTTCGACGTGGTAGAGGTACGACATCAGGACCTCCTCGGGAGTGTCGCCCTCGTCCGGGCCACCACCCGGGTGCAGGTCCCAGCCCTCGATCGCCGCGTGACGGGCGATGCTGCCCTGGTCGCCGCTCTTGGGGTTGGCGTAGAGGCCGTAGCAGACCGTGCCGGCCGAGAGCCGGGTGAGGACGCCCGGCGTCTGCGGCGCGTACCCCCAGGGCTGTGTGACGACGCAGCCGCCCGGCACGGTCGTCACACCGACGATCCGGAGGCTCTCGTCCATGTCGTACGCGTACGGGTCCTCCACCAGTTCGTCGACGATCTCGTCCGCCACCGGCGTCGCCTCCAGACGGCGTACCGCTTCGGCCGCGTCGATCCCGGCCACGCAGGCCAGCCCCGTGCCGTCGTAGTAGAGCCCGTCCAGTGCGGTGACGAGCCGTTGGGCCTCCCGCGCCGCCGTGCGCTCGGTGTCGCTCAGGCCCACCCCCGGGGGTACGGGGAACAGGTCAGGAGTCGGGCCCGCCAGGCTGAGCCTTCCCGGTGACCAGCCCCCGGTGGACGGCCGCCAGGGGTCGGCCCCGGCCGCGGCGAGGACGCGCGCGTTCTCCGGCTTCCTCGACACGACGGCCGCCCACAGCGCCGTCACCCCGTTCTCCAGGGCGTCCACGTCGGTGACCCGGCCCGCCAGCTCCGCGACGACCTCCGGGGCCCCGGACACCGCCGCCCGGTGCAGCGGCCGGCCGCCGCTCCACTCCTCCGGGTCGGCGCCTTCGGCGAGACGCCGGCACACGTCGTCGACGTCCGTCCAGTCCCAGCCCATGCCGACCCAGCCACCGCTCTCCCCCGCCACCGAAATCCCTCCGCCCGATCGCCTGCTTCCGTCTCCACGCTCGCACACGGGACTGACAACGGGGACGGCTCAGGGGCATCGTCTCCCGTGCAGTGGGGCAGAGTTGACGGCTCGTCCGGGCATTGATGCCGGTCGGCCGCGGTGGCGGGCGAAGACGATCAGCCGGGTGACAACCGGTGCGTGCCTTGGTGGCGTTGCCATGTCCGTGTTCTGTCACGGCACCGTGGAGGGTCGTGGACAGCGATCCCGAGGGCGCGGGAGTGCAGGCATAGTTGATCCACAGCGGCTCACAGACCGCTCGCCGTCTCCCACTCCACCGCTCCCGAAAGGGCTCCTTCGTCATGACTTCCCTGCGTTCCCGTTCCGTTCTGATCGCCGCTGCCGCCGTGGCGGGAACGCTGCTGATGACGGCATGCCAGAACGACGACACGGCCGCCGGCTCCACCTCGGACAGCTCGGCGACGGCGCAGGCCGCCGCGGGCAAGGGCGGGGTGAGCGGTACCTTCGCGGCGGGCACGGTCGCCTACCTGGCGCCGGGCAAGTACACCGTCACCACCGGCGGCAAGGAACAGCAGTTCTGGCTGGCCGAGGACACAAAGATCTGGGGCGCGGGGAAGATCTGCGGTGACGCCGCCGGGCAGGCCGCCGAGGAGTGCACCGAGGCGCAGCTGGAGAAGGCCGCGAAGAGCTCCGCGGTACCGGCGGACGTGGTGCTGAAGGACGGCAACGCCGTGACCGTCACCGAACGGCCGGCCGGCGGGTCCGGCACGGGCTCCTCCTCGGGCGGTTCGGCCACCGGCGGGTCGTCCGGAGGCGGTTCGTCCGCCGGTTCCTCGTCCACCGGCGGTTCCTCCTCGGGCGGTGGGAAGGCGTCCACGGGCGGCGGCTCGGGCAGCGGCGGGAGCGGTTCGTCCGGCAAGGTGAGCGGGACCTGGCTGGGAACGGTGTCCTACCTGGCGCCGGGCAAGTACACGGTGTCGGACATCAAGGACACGCAGCAGCAGTTCTGGCTCGCCGAGGACACCGAGATCTGGGGTGTGGGCGGTATGTGCGGCGACGCCGACGGTCAGGCGGCCGTGGAGTGCACCGAGGCGCAGCTGGAGAAGGCCGCGAAGGCGGGCTCCCTGTCCGCGACGGTGAAGATCACCGACGGCATCGCCACCAGCATCACCGAGGAGTCGTAGCCCGCGGGCCGTCGTCGTACGCGTACGGGGTTCCCGGCAGTACATGAACCGGTGCGTGTCGAAGTACCGGCGAGGACGTGCCCTTCGACTGCGGGACCGCCGAGTTCGTCTGCCGTGCCCTCACCGACCCCCACCAGCGGTTCACGTCGGCGGAATTCCGTCTCCGCCCAGTGCACGTCCGGCCGTCGGGCGGGCTTCGTCCAGCCGGTGATCCGTACGAGCCGCGCCGATCCACCGGTCCCCGTGCGCCCACGCCCGTATCGTCACGGCACGGTCCCCGAGAACGGCCAGGAGGGCGGCACCACCGCAACCGTCGGCCGGCGGATCCGTACGACCGTCGAGGACGAGGGTGCTCGGGGCGCCGTACCGGTCGGCGAGCAGGTCGGTCGCGGCCTGCGGGTCCAGGTCGTCGGGCAGTCGGACGGACCCCTCCCCCGGGCCGGCTGTGGTGGTCCCCACCGGTGAGGCGGGCTCCGGGACTTCCGCCGCCGTTCACGGGGGGTCTGCCTCCCCGGAGGAACTCCGTTCAGGCCACGGGGGAACGGTCATACCGCCCTGATCATGACAACCCCAGGACGGTTTCCGTGACTGATTCGCCCCCTCGCCGCAAGCACAGGAGCCTGCTGAGGTTCCTCGTCGCCGGACCGCTGCTGACCGCGGGCGTGCTGACCGCCGTTGCGGCCCATGCGGCGCCCGCCGACGACATCCGTGTCAACGAGGTGGTCACCACCGGGGACGTCGACGACTCCATCGAGCTGTACAACAAGGGGACCGCCACGGTCGACCTCTCGGGCTGGATCCTCAAGGACGACGACAACGGCCACAGTTACAAGGTCGCCGCCGGTACCACGCTGGGTCCTGGGGCCTACCGGGCGTTCGACGTCCACGCCGCGTTCGGCCTGGGGTCCGACGACGACGCCCGTCTCTACCTCGCGGACGGCAAGACGCTCGTCGACAGCTTCTCCTGGACCACCCACTCCGCCCCCTCCTGGTCGCGCTGCCCCGACGGCACCGGCGCCTTCCGGCAGGCGGCGGTGACCCTCGGGGCTTCCAACTCCTGTGGCTCCGGCGGTGGCGGGGGCACCTCCCCCGTGGCGTGGCCGGGCGGCACCACGGTGTCGACCGCCGACGCGTCCGGTGTCTTCGGCCAGGACCTCAGCGGCCTCTATCAGGAAGGCGCCGTGATGTGGGGGGCGCAGAACAGCGGCAAGCTGTGGCGCCTGGTCCGTGACGGCTCGGGCGGGTGGAAGCCCGACACCGCGAACGGCTGGGGATCCGGCAAGAAGGTGCGCTACACCGACGGCTCGGGCACCCCCGACGACGAGGGCGTCACCCTCACCGGCGCCGGTTCCGCCGCGGGCGTGTACGTGGCCTCCGAACGCAACGGGGACGCCTCCGGTACCAGCCGGCTGTCCGTGTTGCGCTACGACGTCTCGGGCAGCGGCACCTCGCTGACCGCCGCGCGGGAGTGGAACCTCACGGCCGACCTGCCGTCGACCGGATCCAACCTCGGGCTCGAAGGCGTCACCTGGGTACCCGACGCCTATCTGACGTCAGCCGGGTTCAAGGACGCCTCCACCGGCGCGGCCTACACGCCGGGCTCCTACGGCGCGCACACCGGCGGGGTGTTCTTCGTGGGTGTCGAAGGCACCGGCATGATCTACGGCTACGTGCTGGCGGACTCCGGGGCCTTCACCCGTGTCGCCTCCTTCGCCGGCGGCATGAGCGGCGTCATGGAGGTGCAGTGGGAGCCGCAGGCCGCCCGCCTGTGGGCCGTCTGCGACGACACCTGCGGCGGCCGGCACAGCACGCTGCGGGTCGACGCCTCGGGCGGCTTCGCCGTCACCGCGGTCCACGACCGGCCCGCCGGCATGCCCGACTACAACAACGAGGGCTTCTCGCCGGCCGGCGCCGACGAATGCGTCGCCGGCTCCAAGCCCGTGTACTGGGCCGACGACACCGCCGACGGCGGCCACGCCCTGCGCAGGGGCACCGTCACCTGCTGAGCGAGGGGAGGCCGGGGCGCGGCCCGCGACGGCGGGCCGCGCCCCGGCCAGGGGCTCCCAGGACGTCGGACGGTACGGGCAGGTCAGAACGGGAGGTGGCCACGCGCCCGGCGGCCGGCGGAGCCGCTGCGGCCCACGGCCCGCGAGCTGGACCGGAACGGCTTGCTCAGCCAGCGGCCCAGCGGGCCGGGTGCCTTGGAACCGGCCCGGGAACCCAGCCCCAGGGTGCGCTGCGCGCCGTTCTGGGGGTGCCTGCTCAGCCGCGGGACGACGAAGGCGAGTACCGCGAGAACGACGCAGAAGGCGATCACACCGACGATGATCATGGAAGTACTCCTGGGTGGGTCGAAACGGGTCCGAGCGCGTGGCACGACTCGGACGTGGTCCTGTTCGCTATCGACCCAGTGCCCGCTTCCGCGCGGGACACGCCCTACGACGCACCGCCGGCTCCGCGCCGGGCGGCCGTCCGCCGGGCCGCTGCGCTGGGCGGGCGCCGCGGCGCGGCCGCCCGCGTTGCCCGGTGCGGGTGTGCCGTCGGCCGCCGGGCGCAGGCATTCGATGAGGTAGTCGCCGGTCCGGGGTCGACGGTGACGCCATGGGTCTCGCTGCGGAATCCGGGAAACGGCGGTCGAAGGCTTCCAGGGCGCCGAGGTACCGCAGCAGCGGCCCGTCCGCGGCGCCGACGGCCTCGCCGGGCATGAGGACGGGGATGCCCGGCGGAGTGACGGTGACCATCGCGGCGGCCACCTGTCCCGGGGCGTCGGCCGGCCGGACCCGGTGGGTGCCGCCGCGCACCAGCCGCTGGTAGCAGGACTGCGGTGGGGCGACCGGCTCGGGGAGGTCCTGGAACGCGGTGTCCAGCAGGTCGACGAGGCGGGCCGACCGCGGGTGGTCGCGCATGTCCTGGCACAACCCGCGCAGGGTCAGGCCGGCGTCGCGGCCGCCGAGCTGGTGCGGGCGTGGCTCGCGGCGGCCGAGCACCGGCCCCTGCTGCGGCTGTGGGCCGAGGCCTACGCCCGTCCCCTCGTCGAGCCCGGTGGCTCCTGGGCCGGGTTCGCCCGGGCCACCGTGGACGACTGGCTCGACGTCCTCGCCGCCTGCCGGCCCCGGCCGGAGCGGGACGGCCCGGAAGGCGCCGTCCGCCGCACCCTGGCGCTGGCGGTCCTGCGCGGGGCACTGCTCGACCTGCTCGCCACCGACGACGAACAGCGGGTCACCGCCGCCGTCCACCGGCACCTGGAGATGCTGCGGCGCGGCGGCGGCGACGGCGCGTGACCGTGTCCGCCGGTGCCCGATGGTGTCGTCCGGGGTCCGTCGGCCTGTGTCAGTGGACGACGGTGAAGCTGCGCCACGGTCCGGTGGAGCGGACCGCCTCGTCCTGGGTCTGGGTGCTCAGGTAGGTGCTGTCCACGCCGGGCGGCTCGGAGCAGTCGGCCGTCTGGTAGAGCACGATGTCGCTCTGCGTGTAGTTGGCGACGTGGGTGACACCCTTGACGAAGCGGTGGCAGCCGTCGGACGACGGGTTCGAGATCTTCTCGACAGGCTTGACCCCGTCGCGCGTTTCGATCGTGCCGAGCGCCTGGTCGCCACAGGCTGTCAGAGCGGCGCCGAGCAGCATGATGCCTGCGAGGGCGGTCAGCGACCGTGATGCGGCCATCGAGGCCTCCTGGACTGGGTGTGCAGCTGGCGGAGAACGTCCTCCTGTCACCACTGTCCGTCACGATCACCGGTCGGGCCCGGTGAGTACTGCATTGCGGGGACGACGGCCGTGCGGGCGGGGGAAGGGGACGTCCTGCGGGCCGGTCGGCCACGGCAGGCGGGCGATGACGGGTGATCACGGGTGATGACGGGGCATAGTGGACGCGTACCAGTATCCCGCCGTCGTCCCGGGGAGGCTCGTTGGCCGCGCACGTCGGCGGTCCGCGCGTGGTGGTCGTGACGGGCGTCTCGGCTTCCGGGAAGTCCACCGTCGGCGCGTGGCTCGCGCGCGAACTCGGTGTGCCGTTCCAGGAGGGCGACGACCTGCATCCGGCGGCCAACCGGGCCAAGATGGCGTCCGGGCACCCGCTCGACGACGCCGATCGCCGGCCCTGGCTGGACGCTCTCGGCCGGTGGATCCGGACGGCGGCGGACGGGCGCGGAGGCGTCCTGACCTGTTCCGCGCTCAAGCGCGCCTACCGGGACCGGTTGCGGGGCACGGGGGCCGACGTGTGGTTCGTCCATCTCGCCCTCGACCCCGAGGTGGCCGCGACGCGGATCGCCCACCGGACCGGGCACTTCATGCCGCCCGCGCTGCTCGGCACCCAGTACGCCGATCTGGACCCCCTGGAGCCCGACGAGCCGGGCGTCACCGTCGACGCGTCCGGCGACCCGACGCGGGTCGAGGCCGACGCCCTGCGCGCCGCGACGCAGCCGCAGCGCTAGCGGGGCGGCGGGCCGGGACTCCCTGCGGCGGGCGGCGGGCCGCGCTCCCTCCGGCGGGCCGCCGCAGGGTCGCCGACTTACGCTGATCGGGGGGCGCGTTCGGGTGAATCTCACGCCGGAAGGACCTCCCGATGGACGACTACCCGCTGATCGAGAACCACGGTCTGCTCGGCGACCTCCAGACGTCGGCGCTGGTGAGCACCGACGGGACGGTCGACTGGTTCTGCTGCCCGCGCTTCGACTCCCCCAGCGTGTTCGGCGCGCTGCTGGACAAGGACAAGGGCGGACACTGCACGGTACGGCCCCGGCACGGGACCTACACGACCAAGCAGCTGTACCTCCCCGACACCGCGGTCCTGGTCACCCGTTTCATGACGGAGGCGGGCGCGGGAGAGGTGCTGGACTTCATGCCCGTGACGGGGTCCGCGGTCACCGCCCGCCACCGGCTGGTGCGCATACTGCGCTGCGTGCGCGGCAGCATGACGTTCGACGTCGAGATCGCCCCGCGCTTCGACTACGGGCGCTCGCCCCACCGGCTGCACCTCACCGAGCACGGAGCGGTGTTCGCCGCCGAGGACGGCTCGCAGCTCACCGTGCACGCCGTCCGGGAACCGCAGGACCGGCGCATCCTCCAGATCATGACGGACCGGCAGGACGACCTGCACTTCACACTGACCCTGGAGGCCGGCCAGGAACGCGGGCTGGTGCTGGAGTGGGCCGCCGACGGTCCGCCACGGGACGTGCGTCTCGCCGAGTACCAGCAGCTCTTCGGCCGCACGGTCGCGTTCTGGCGGACCTGGCTCGCGCAGTCGCAGTACACGGGACGCTGGCGCGAGACCGTGGAGCGCTCCGCGATCACGCTGAAGCTCATGACGTACGCGCCCAGCGGCGCCCTGGTGGCCGCCCCGACGGCGGCGCTCCCGGAGCAGCTCGGCGGCGAACGCAACTGGGACTACCGGTTCACCTGGATCCGCGACGCCTCCTTCTCCGTGTACGCCCTGCTGGGACTGGGCTTCACCGAGGAGGCCCGGGCATTCATCGGGTGGCTGAGCGACCGGGTCAAGGAACGGGCGGGCAGCGACGGGGACTCCGGGCCGCTCAACATCATGTACAAGGTCGACGGCTCCTCCGACCTGGAGGAGCAGACCCTCGGCCACTGGACAGGCTACGCGGGCTCCGCCCCGGTGCGCATCGGCAACGGCGCGGCCACCCAGCTCCAGCTGGACATCTACGGCGAGGCGCTGGACAGCATCTACTTCGCGCACCGGCACGGCATCCAGCTGGGGCACTACGGCTGGACGTCCCTGCTGACCAACCTGGACTGGCTGGTCGACCACTGGGACCAGGCCGGTGAGGGCCTGTGGGAGATACGGGGCGGGCGCCGGCACTTCACGTACGGCCGCGTGATGTCGTGGGTGGCCTTCGACCGCGCCCTGCGTCTGGCCGGGTCGAGCGGCCGGCCGGCCGCGGCGGACCGCTGGAGCGCGGCACGGGACACCATCTACGAGCAGGTGATGGCCAAGGGGTGGAGCGAGGGACAGCAGGCCTTCGTGCAGCACTACGGGAGCGATGTGCTGGACTCGTCGCTGCTGCGCATGGCGACGGTCGGCTTCCTGATCCCCGAGGACCCGATGTGGGCGTCGACCCTCGACGCCATGGAACGTGAACTGGTCAGCGACAGCCTGGTCTACCGGTACAACCCCGAGGCGTCCCCCGACGGGCTGCGGGGCTCCGAGGGGACGTTCTCGCTGTGCACGTTCATGTACGTCGACGCCCTGGCACGGGCCGGCCGCACCGACAAGGCGCGGCTGGTCTTCGAGAAGATGATGGGGTACGCCAACCATCTGGGGCTGTACTCGGAGGAGATCGACCTGACGGGGCGCCAACTGGGCAATTTCCCGCAGGCCTTCACGCACCTGGCGCTCATCGACGCGGCCATCACGCTCGACGCGGCCCTGAACCGCCGCTGACGGGGTCCGGCGCGGGTCCGAGAAGCACGAGGGTGTCGCCCTCGCCCGCGGTGGACGGCCGTCCTTCGGTGACCGGTTCGAGCCGTCCGTCGCCGCCCACGACGAACAGGGTGTCGCACCCCGGCGGGGGCGGGGCCGACGCGGGCTGCAACCGGAAGCGCGCGCCTGCCTCATGACGGGCCGTCAGGGTGTGGCGCGCGTACCGCGGACCGAACAGGACGGCCCCGCCCGTGTAAGGGGCGACGACGCCGCTGCCGCCGGGCGGCGGACCGACGCGGTGGACCGGGCCGTCGACATTGTCCTCCAGGACGATCGAGGCGAGGGCGTTGAAGTCGTCGTCGCCCGTGAGCAGGAGGACCGAGGTGACCCCTTCGAGCCGGGCCCGCGGGTCGCCGGCCACCGCCATGAGTTCGCCCGGGGCCAGTTCGAACCCCGCCTGTCCGATCCGCTCCCGCTCCTGTGCGCCTCCCGCCCACATCAGGACGTCGAGTCCGGCGGCACGCAGTGTGCGGGCGAGGTCGACGACCCAGGGATCGCCGCCCACCAGGAGCGGACGGGCGCGGGCCGGCCGCACCACCCCGAGCCGGCCGGCCACCGGTTTCGCGGTCAGCGCGTAGACGAGGACGGTCCCGACGATCACCAGGAAGGTGACGGGCAGGATCTTGTCCGCGCCGCGCAGTCCGGCCGTGGTGAGCGACGCGGAGAAGGACGTCGCGGTGGACGCGGCGACGATGCCGCGCGGGGCCATCCAGCCGATGAAGGCACGCTCGCGGGCGGGCAGGTCGGTGCGCAGCGCCGAGAGCGCGGCCACCAGGGGTCTGACGAACAGGATCAGCAGCGCGACGAGGGCGAGCGTCGGCAGCAGCACCGGTACGAGCGACTTCGGCGTCACGGTGGCAGAGATGGAGACGAACAGCAGGCCGATGATCAGCTGCACCAGGGTCTCGAAGAACGGCCGGCGGGCGGGCATGTCGAACCCGGGCAGGTTCGCGACCGTCAGTCCGGCGACGATCGCGGCGATCAGCCCGGTGTCGTCGACGGCCATGTCGCAGCCCGCGGCCACCACGACCACGGTGGCCAGCTGGGCGAGCGTGCCGAGGGTCTCGCCGAGCCGCAGGACCCGCAGGGTGAACCACAGCAGGGCGGCTCCGACCGCGCCGCCGAGCAGTCCGACGGCGAGGGCGGCGCAGAACGAGCCGAAGCGGAAGTGACCGGTCTGGAGGCCTCCGGAGACGAGGGAGTGGAAGACGACGGCGCCGAGGATGCCGCCGACGGGGTCGATCAGCGAGCCCTCCCACATCAGGATCCGCCGTACCCGGTCGGACGGCCGGACATGCTCCAGGAGCGGCCCGACGACGGTCGGTCCCGACACCACGAGAACCATGCCGATCATGCTGGCGACGGCCGCCGGGACCCCGAACAGGGAGGGCGCCACCAGCAGGACGGTTCCCCAGGTGAGCAGCACGCCGAGCACCATGAGCCGCACGACGACGTTGCGCGTCCCGCCCTTGAGGTGGCGCAGGTCCAGGCCCAGTCCCGCGTCGTAGAGGATGATCGCCACCGCGACCGACACCAGGGGGGAGAAGGCCGGGCCCAGCAGTTCGTCCGGGTCGACGCTGTCGGTGAGGGCGCCGGCGGCGAACCCGGCCGGGAGCAGCACGATCAGGGCCGGGATCCGCAGCCGCCCGGCGAGGATCTGGGAACCGACGGCGAGGGCGAAGGTCAGGCCGATGCCCAGCAGGATCGAGTCCTCGCTCACGGCGCGCTCACCTCCTCGCGCGGGCCCGGCCCTGCGGGCACGTCACGGGGTCAGCCCTGGTCACCGGCGCCGCTGCGCCGCAGGTCGGCGTCGGTCAGGCTCTCGAGTTCGCCGTGGGTGTCGAGCCAGTACAGGAAGGCGACCGCGGGCACGACGAGGACCAGGGCGACGAGCGTGACGATCCCCAGCCAGCGCAGCGAGGTGTCCGCGCCGGCGCCCTCGGCGACCGTCAGCGAGGTCGGCACCAGATACGGGCGCTGCGCCAGACCCCAGGCGATCACCGCCGACGCGACGACGCCCACCGCGGCCACGCGTGACCAGGCGCCGGACGGACGGGTCAGCAGCCACACGGTGGCCGCCGTGGCGAGAGCCGAGACGACGACGAAGACCAGGCCCGCGCCATGGGTGAGCCCGTGCCAGGTGTGCGGCGCGTCGCCGTGGGTGACGAAGAGGGTGATCACGGCGAGTACCGCTACGGCCGCCAGGGCGCCGAGGGCGCGGCGCCGGAAGTAGCCGTCGAGCTGCGGCTCGGCGAAGCGGCGGGCGTCCGCGGAGAGGAAGACGGCGCCGAGGGAGGCGGTGGCGGCGACGGCGAGGAGGCCGAACAGCACCGAGGTGGGGTTGGCCCAGGCGTCGGTCGAGGCCCGGGTGGCCGCCGTGACCCGGCCCGAGGCCACTCCCCCGGCCGCGGCGCCGAGGAAGAACGGCGTGAGCAGGGAGGCGACGGCGAAGACGGCGCCGTACAGCCGTCGGCCGGCCAGCCGGCGCGCCGGTTTGCGCAGGGCGAAGCCGGCGCCGCGCAGGACGGTGCCGACCGCGGCCAGCGCCAGGGGCAGCCACATCGCCGTGAACACCCGCTGGAAGAAGACGGGGAAGCCCGTCCACATGATGACCAGGACGAAGATCAGCCAGACGTTGTTGACCTCCCACACCGGCGCCATCGCGTGGTCGATCAGCCGGCGGGGGCGTCGGCCGCGTTCGGCTCCGCCCGCGGTCAGGTCCCAGAAGCCGGCCCCGTAGTCGGTGCCGCCCGCGCAGGCGTAGGCGGCGATCGCGAGCAGCAGCACGACGGCCATGACGTCGGCGATCACGGGCGGCTCCCCGTCGGGGGTGCGGACCCGCCGCCGGCGGGCGTCGCGTCCGCGGGCACCGTGGAGCGCGGACCGTAGGGGGTGTCCGTCTCGGGGGCCGGCGGCCGGGGGCCGCCCCCGGCGTCGTCGAGCCGCCAGCGGGTCCGCATCCTCAGCAGTACCGCGAGGAACGAGCCGAACACGAAGACGTAGACCACGACGACCAGCGCGAACGTGGTCCACAGGCTGCCGGCGCGCGTCGACGTCACCGCTTCGGCGACCCGCATGTTCTGGTACACGATCCACGGCTGACGGCCGACCTCGGTGGTGATCCACCCGCATTCGACGGCGGCGACGGAGGCGACGCCCGCCACGGCGGCGCACCGGTAGAACCAGGGGGTGCGGGGCAGTCTGCGGCGGCGCAGCCAGATCAGCGCGTACCACAGGGCGAGCAGCGCGAGCCCGGATCCGATGCCGACCATGATGTCGAAGGTCCAGTGGGCGATGGTGGCCTGGGTCGGGGTCGGCCGGTCACCGGCCGGGACGGAGGTCAGCCCGGTCACCTCGGTGTCCGTGTGGAAGCCCGCGAGCACGGAGTCGAGCTGCGGGATCCGGATGCCGCCGGAGATGCTGCCGTCCGGATGCAGACGCCCGAAGAGGTATTCCGGGACATGGGTGTCGGTCTTCCAGACGATCTCCATGGCGGCGAACTTGACCGGCTGCTTCTGGAAGACCTGCCGGGCGATCGAGTCGCCCAGCATGAACTGCACGGGCGTGAACACCGCGGCGAGCGTGAAGGGCACGGTGAAGCCGAGCCGGTGGTAGCGGTCGCGGCGGCCGCGCAGCATGCCGACGGCGTACACACCGGCCGTGACATAGCCGGCCGTCACCAGCATCGCCACGACGAAGTGCCAGTACTGCGGTCCGAACATCGGAGTGAAGACGGCTTTCCAGATGTCCACGTCGACGGGGTTGCCGGCCTGGTCGAGGGTGAATCCGCGGGGGGTGTTCATCCAGGAGTTGGCGGCCAGGATGCCGAAGGCCCCGAGCAGGGCGGCGGCGGGCAGGGGCAGCCCGAGCAGGAAGTGCGTGCGGGCCGGCAGTCTGCGCCAGCCGTACAGGTAGATGGCGATGAGGACGGCCTCCAGGAAGAAGGCCCAGGCCTCGACACCGAACCCGATACCGAAGACGTCGCCCCACCGGCCCATCATGCCGGGCCACAGCAACCCGAACTCGAAGGAGAGCACGGTGCCGGTGACGACGCCGATGGCGAACTGGACCGCCATGACGGCCGACCACCGGCGCGCCAGCAGCAGGGCGGTCGGATCGCCGCGGCGCAGGCCGTAGCCGTGCATGATCAGGGTGATCAGCGGCAGGGCCACGCCCAGCGGAACCAGGATGATGTGGGAGGCGAGCGTGAAGGCCATCATCGATCGGGCCGGAAGCAGCTGTGCGGGGGCGTCCGCCAGGACGAGGGCAGCGGTGTGCATAGGTCTCTCCAGGGAGGCCGGAGCGAGGGAGTGCGTCAGCCGCCGGTGGCGAAGCCCGGGAAGAGCGTCATCCCTCCGTCCACGTAGAGGGTCGTGCCCACGACGTAGTCCATGAGGTCGGAGGCCAGGCCCACGGCCGCGTGGGCGATGTCCTGCGGGTCGCCGACGCGGTCGTAGGGGATGAGCCGCAGCAGGTCCTTCTCCGCGTCCGGGGTGTCCCAGGCGTCGCGGTTGATGGGCGTCCTGATGGCGCCCGGCGCGATCGCGTTGACCCGGATCTTCTTCGGGGCGAGCTCCTGGGCCAGCGTCTCCATCATCATCTGCACGCCGCCTTTGGAGGCCGCGTAGTTGACGTGCCCGGCCCACGGGATGATCTGGTGCACCGAGCTCATGCAGATGATCTTCCCGGCGGCGCTGGAGACCTCCGGCACGACGCCCCGCCGCAGGAACTCCTTCGTCGCCTCACGGGCGCACAGGAACTGCCCGGTGAGGTTGACGTCCAGCACCTTCTGCCACTGGGCGAGGGACATCTCGGGGAACGCGGCGTCGCGCTGCATGCCGGCGTTGGCGACCAGGATGTCGATGGTGCCGAATTCCTCGACCATCCGCTCCGTCATGGCGACGACCTGGTCCTCGTTCGAGACGTCGGCCTCGTAGGCCGCCGCCCGCACACCGAACGCCGTGATCTCCTCGACCACCTTGTCGGCTTCCTCCCGCCCGGCCACGTAGTTCACGACCACGTCGGCCCCGGCCCTTCCGAGGGCGACGGCCGTCGCCCGGCCGATCCCGGAGTTCGCGCCGGTGACCAGGGCCTTCTGACCCTTGAGCAGGTGCGCGGGAATCACATTGCGGGGTACGCCCTGGGTGGCACTCACGTCGACCTTCTCCTCCACTGCCTGACCCTGCCGGTTCAGGCGTCACACAACCACCGGGGGCGGGCCGGGGCGCGTCGGCGGGAGCCGCGTTGCGCCGATCGGCTGGAGATTTCGTCCGGGGGAAGGGCGGGGAGGCCGCCGGGTCAGCCGAGCCGCTCCAGGAGGCGGTCGCCCACGCGGAGGGCGTTCGCGATGGCCGTCAGGGACGGGTTGACCGCGCCGATGCTCGGGAAGAAGCTCGTGTCGACGACGTACAGGTTGTCCAGGTCGTGGGCCTTGCAGTCGACGTCCAGGGCCGAGCTCGCCGGATCGGTGCCGAAGCGGACCGTCCCGGCCTGGTGCGCGGTGGCGCCGATGGGCATGCCCTTGTGCAGGTAGATGCTGTGGGACAGCAGCCGGTGCTCGTGCATGCCGAGGTGGCCGAGCAGGTGCTGGAGCTTGTACCGCAGGCGTTCGAGTCCGGCGACGTTGTTGTCCTCGTCGAGCGTCAGCCGGATGCGCCCGTCGCCTTCGAGGGTGACCCGGTTGTCGGGACGCGGCAGGTCCTCCCCGCACAGCCAGAAGTCGACGGCGTGGTGGGCGAGGACCTCGAAGGGCATGTCCGGGCTCACCGCTCCCGCCCAGCGCGGTGCCTCGCCGTGGATCTGCTCGGCGTCCGACTTGCCGAGCATCTGGATGCCGCCGAGGGGGTAGTCCCAGTCGTCCGCGCCCAGGTACCAGTCGTGCAGGGCGAGCGTCTTCTGGAACCGGGTGTCGTTGGGCTCCTTCGAGACGGCCATCAGCGCGAGGTTGTTGTGCCGCATGTAGTGGCGGCCGACGCAGCCGGAGCTGTTGGCGAGGCCGTCGGGGTGCCGGTCGTTCGCCGAAGCGAGCAGCAGGGCCGCGGAGTTGACGGCACCGCAGGCCACGACCACGACGTCCGCGGCGAAGCGGGCCTCCTGGTCGTCGGGGAGCCGGACGACGACCGCGGTGACGTCACGTCCGGTGGGGCCGGTCTCCAGCCGGGTCACGCGGGCGTGGGTGATCATGTCGACGTTGGTGTGCTCGAGGGCCGGTTCCACGCAGATGACCTGCGCGTCGGACTTGGCGCGCACCAGACAGGGGAAGCCGTCGACGCGGTCGCAGCGGATGCAGGCGCTGCCGTGGGTGGCCCGTCCGTTCGCGTCCTGGGTGAGGTCGACCCCGATGGGCAGGTGGAAGGGGTGCAGGCCCTGCTTCTCCAGATCGTCGCTCAACTGCTGGATACGCGGCTCGTGTTCGACGGGCGGATGGGCGTACTGGGCGCTGCACGGGCCTTCGCCGGGGTCCTCGCCGTGCCGGCCGTGCACCCGGTAGAGGTGCTCGGCCTGGGTGTAGTAGGGCTCCAACTCGTCGTAGCCGATGGGCCAGGCCGGGGAGACGCCGTCGTGGTGGCGCAGTTCCCCGAAGTCCTCGGGCCGCAGCCGGAAGAGGGCGGCGCCGTAGAACTTGGTGTTGCCGCCGACGTAGTAGTTGACCTCCGGCGGGAACTCCTTGCCGTGCCGGTCGAGCCAGAACTCCGGTGCGCGGTACTTGCCCTTGACGAACACGGCGGTGGAGTCCCAGTTGTCGCGTTCGCGTGGCAGGTAGCCGCCGCGTTCGAGGATGAGGATCCGTTTGCCCGAGGGGGCCAGCCGGTGGGCGAGCGTGCCGCCTCCGGCGCCGGTCCCGATGATGACGACGTCGTACCGGGGGGTGTCGCTCATGGCGGCCACCGTCCTTGCCTGTGCGGTATCCGCTGGTGCCGGGACCCGCGTCCGGATCCGTTCCGCCCCTTTTCGAACGTATACGCCCCGTCCGTGCGCGGCACCTGGAACCGTCCGCGGGACGGGTCACAGCACGGCGATGGGATTCACCGGGGAGCCGGTGGCCGCCGGCAGGCGCAGCGGCGCGACCACGCACAGGAAGTGCCGGCGGCCGAGCCGCTCGCACTCCGACGCGAGCGGGTCGAGGTCCAGGTAGTCCAGGAGGTGCATCCCCAGGGCGTTCACGGCCAGGACGTGTACGGGGAAGGGCACTTCGGCGACCGCGGACGGCGCGGCGTCGTTGTTGCCGTCCGAGCCCAGTACGGCCACCCGGCGCTCGGCGAGGAGCTCCACCGCCGCCGGGTGCAGGCCGGCCCGTGCGCGTGCCGTGTCCCAGGCGCCGAGGCTGCGGCGGCGCAGGCGGTGGCCGACCCGCACGAACAGCAGGTCGCCGGGGCCGGCCCGGACGTGCTGGGCCGTCTCGGCCGCCACCAGGTCGGCGGCGGTCACCTGGTCGCCGGGTTCGAGCCACGGCACACCGCGCAGCCGGGGGACGTCCAGCAGGACCCCGCGTCCGACGATGCCGTCCTTGACGAGGTCCAGGGTCAGGGCGCCCGCGCCGTCCGGCGTCACGGTGTTAGCCGGGACACCGCCGTAGAGTTCCCCGTCGAACATGACGTGGCACAGGGCGTCGAGGTGGCTGTCGACGTCGCCGTGGACGTTCATGGCGAAGCGGTCGCGGGCGAAGTGCAGCCCCGGGGCGTCGGCCTCGCCGGGCCCGGGTGCGGTGATGCGGTGCGAGGCGGGTTGCGCGTTGTCGGGGGCGCTCTCCGTCTGCACGGGAGCTGCCAGCGAGACGGTGCGGCCCTCCCGGACCCCGGCGGCGGCCGCGACCACCCGCTCGGGGGTGAGGTGGCGCAGTGCCCCCGGCCGGTCGCCGGGGCCGGGCGGACCCTGCTCGCGCAGGCGGTCGTAGAAGGACCGGAAGTCCGCCTCCGACAGGGCGGGCGGCACCCCGTGCGGCGGCACGGGCGGTGGCTGCCGGCGCCTGGTCACGAGGATCCTCCGGCGGGGCGGGCGTCGGGCACCCGTCCGGCGGGCCGGCCCACGGGACGCCGCTCGGTCGCGTTCGTACGGCCCGTCACAGAAGCTCCCTCTCGTCCGGGCGGGGCGGTGGTCCCACTGTCCGCCTCCCCCGGGCGTCGCGCATCCGGGGCCGCCCGGCACCGGACGGGGCCGGGTACCGGCCGTTTCCCGGGCGGACCGGCGGCGGCCGCGCTCGCGTCCGCGCGGCGGGGAACGGGTGGGTTCCGGCCATCCGGTTTCCGGGCCGCGCCGCGATCTCCCTTCTATCGTGGAACGGCACAGTGACGCTCGGCACCGGGACAGGCGGCAGGACATGAGAAAACCGCGGATCGACTATGTGGCGGTCTTCCGAGCCCTGCCCGGCATGGTGGCACTCCTGACCCCCGATCTGGTGTACGCCGACGCCAACGACGACTTCCTGCGGCTGGCCGGACGGACCCGGGAGCAGTTGCTGGGCCGGTACATCTTCGACGTGTTCCCCGAGAACCCGAACGATCCGGCCGCGGCCGGCATGCGCGAGACGCGGGAGTCGATGCTGCGGGTGGTGGCCACCGGCGAGCGCGACACCATGGCGCTGCTGCGCTACGACATCGAGGACCCCCAGCGGCCCGGCGTCTGGCGCGAGCACTACTGGAGCCCGGTGAACGCGCCCGTCCAGGACCCCGACGGCCAGGTGGCGCTGGTCGTGCACCGGGTGGAGGAGGTCACCGAACTCATCCACGCCCGCGGCGGCACGAACGGCGGGGCCCGGGCCCGGGTGCTGGAGGCCGAGCTGTACACCCGGGCCCGCGAGCTCCAGGAGGTCAACGAGCGCCTCCGGCAGGCGCACGCCCACGAACGCGAGGTCGCGCTGGCCCTCCAGGCGGCGATGCTGCCCGCGCCCGGCCCGACCGGACCGCACGCGGCGGCCGTGCGCTACCGGCCGGCCCTCGGCGCGCTGAACGTGTGCGGCGACTGGTACGACCTCGTCGACCTGCCGGGCGACAACCTCGCGGTCGCCGTCGGCGACGTCGTGGGGCACGGACTCGCGGCGGCCTGCGCGATGGGGCAGCTGCGCAGCGCCCTGAGCGCCGCCTGCCGGGTGGCCGACGGTCCGGCGCAGGCCGTGGAGGCCCTGGGCCTGTACGCCCGCTTCGTGGAGGGGGCCGAGGCCACCACCGTCGTGACGACGTTCATCGACTGGGACCGTCGCACCATCGCCTACAGCTCGGCCGGGCATCCGCCGCCGGTCCTGGCGCACGCCGACGGCACGGTCACGTTCCTGGACCGCGCCACCGACCCGCCGCTGGCCGCCCGGCCCGAGCATCTCCCCCGCCCGCAGGCGCACACCCGGTTCACCGAGGGCGATACCCTCGTCCTGTACACCGACGGTCTGATCGAGCGCCGCGGCGAGGACATCTACACGGGCCTGGACCGGCTGGCGGAGTCCGTCACCCGCCACCGGCACGCGCCGCCCGAGGCGCTGGCCGACGCGCTGCTGGGCGACCTCCTGCCCACCATGGGCAGCACCGACGACACCGCCCTGATCGTCCTGCGGCTGTGACCGCGCCGGGACGGGTCAGTCGAAGGGGCGGGCAGGCCCACGGGTGCCGGGGCTGTCGGGCCGTGCCGTGTGGTCGCGGTGGCCGCGGGTGCGGCGGGCTTCCTTCATCTCCGCCTCGTACAGGTGGCCGCGCCCGTCGGCGAGCTCCCGGACCGCCTCCTGCTCCAGTTCCCGGAAGGCCCGGTAGTACGTGCCGTCGTACGCCTCGACGATCTGGAAGGTCCAGTGGCCCGGGATGACGTTGCGTCCCAGGATCTCCGTCTCGACGCGTTCGGCCCAGACCGCGTGACCCGCCTCGCGCAGCAGTTCCACCGCGCGGTCCAGCTCCAGGTCGGCGGTGCCGGTGAGCTGGTGGAACGAGTAGAGGTGCCCGCGGGCCCGCTCGACGGTCTCCAGCGCCTTGGACAGCGAGCCGAGCGCCTCGACCGTCTTGTCGCCCACGCCCTCGGGGCGGCGGTGCTCCTCGTCCGGACCCTGGCGGTCGGTCATCGTTCGCCACTCCCTTCGACAGTGATCCCAGTGATCGGGCGATCCCAGTGACCGGGCCCGGGGCGGGCGGCGCCCCGGCCCTCCCCTCCTGTCCGCAAAAGCTCAGCACAACCCGGGGCCCCGGGCCCGCCGTGGCATCCGGACGGGCCCCGGTCATCGCACGACGTCGGCCAGGTGGGGCACCACCCGGGTCAGGCGCAGCACGCCGCGCAGGATGAACAGCGCCCCGATCGCCGCAGGGAGCAGCCACCAGCCGGTGCGGACGCTCTCGTCGAACAGGACGACGCCCAGCAGGAGGCTCACGGCCGCGTCACCGATGGTCAGGGCGGGCTGCGAGGCGACGAGGGGACCGGCCTGGAGGGAGTTCTCCAGCAGGAGCAGGGCCAGCACGCCGGTGAGGGCGAATCCGTAGGTCTGCCAGGTGGTCAGGAAGGCGGGCAGTCCCGCGTCGGCGAGGCGTCCCGTGGCCGACTTCAGCAGGGCGGCGGTCAGTGCGTTGCCGACGGCCGCGGCCGAGGCGAGCGCGGCGGCCCGGAACAGCGGCGAGGAGGACGAGCGCGCGAGGAGGAACGCGGCGGCCATCACCCCCAGGGTGACGATCAGGACCGGGATCCAGCGCGCCATGGAGGCCTGTTCGCGGGAGCCGGAGGGTGCCGCCGAGGCGAGGAGCACGGCCAGCCCGGCCACCACCGCGCCGACGGCCCACCAGCCGTCGCGAGACAGCCGGCGGTGCATCAGGGGCACCGCGATGAGCAGCGCGAAGGGGAGTTCGAGGATGAACAGGGGCTGGACCAGCGCCATGGGGCCGTTGACGAGGGCGAGGGCCTGGAACAGCGCGGCGCCCACCACGCCGGCGATGCCGATCGACCAGGCGGGCCGGCGTACGAGTGCGCGCAGCAGACGTACGCCGCCGCCCCGGGGCACCGTGGAGGCGGCCTTGCGCTGGAACGCGGTGCCCACCGCGTTGCTGACGGCGCCGAGGACGGCGAAGAGCACGGCAAGCACGATCATGAATCCACCTCGCCCGGCCGGACAGCCGTCGTACGGGGTGCAGCGGTGACCTTTCGTTCACCCGGCCGGTCTCCCGGGGCGGGGAAGCCGCCGAGGACTCCGACGGGGGCGTCCCGCGCCGCTCGCCGGGGGCGGCACCGCGCAGTCTCCCATCCGGGGACGCGGTCCGCAGGTCGGCGAGGGGCGCCGCCCGTGGGTGGGCGGCGCCCTCCGCCGACGCGCCTGCTCCGTGCCGCCGGCGTCTGCTTCGTGCCGCCTGCGTCTACTTCTTGCCGCGGCGCAGCAGCAGGTAGGCGAGGGCCACCGCCGCGGCGGCGCCGATGAGGGCGCCTCGGCGGTCGCGCACCTGGCTGGGTGCCTTCTCCTGCCAGAGCTGCTCGGCCTGCCCGGCCTTGGCCTTCACCTGGACGGCTGCCGCGGCCGCCGTCTCCTTGACCGGGGCGGGGACCTTCTCCTCGATCAGGTGGGCCGCCTCCGTGGCCTTCGCCCTGGCCTGCTCGGACAGGTGCGCCGCCGTGGTGCCCGCCTGTTCCTTCAGTGCGGTCGCCTTCTCCTGCGCGCGGGCCTTGACGTCCGTCTTCGCCGCCAGCGCCTCGACGGTCTCGCCGAGTTCGTGACGGGTCTGCTCGACCTGCCGGCGCAGCTCTTCGGGTCCGGCGGCGGTGGGCTCGTCCTGGGGTGGCTGGGTCATCGTCGTGCACTCTCCTTGATCTCCGACACATCGGCTTTCACGCTGTCGACGGTCCGCTCGGGGACCGGTGGGGCTGCCGCGCCGACCTGCTTCTTCCCGGTCAGGGCCAGCACCGCGGTGATCACCGCGAGCACGCCCGTGACGATCAGCGCGGCGGCCCACACCGGGAGCGGCACCGCGAGCGCCGCGATCGCGGTCGCGACCAGCGCCTGAAGGGTGAGGAAGCCGAAGAGTCCGGCCCCGCCGAACAGCCCGCCGCCCTTGCCGTAGCGTTTGCCCTTCTCGACCATCTCCGCCCGAGCGAGCTGCATTTCGCCGCGCACCAGCTCGGTCAGCTGCTGCGAAGCGCGCGTGACGAGCGTGCCGACGGAGTCGTCGCCGTCGGTCGTCCGTGCGCCGGGCGGGCCGTCCATGCCGTACCGTCCTGCTTCAGCCATCGCCTTCACCCCTTCCTCTCGGTGCAGGTCCGGGTACCCGGTGACCGGCGGTGACACCTCCCGCTTGCACAGGACGGCGAAGACGACCGGTCCGTCGGGCCTGGGCCCTCGTCCGCTCCGCGTCCGCGGCGGCGGGCAGCGGTGTGAGCTCGCTGGTGCAGAACCCGCAGCGGCGCGCCCGGGCGGGCACCGGGCTGAGGCACTCGGGGCAGTCCCGCTTGTCCGCCTGGACGTCCTGGTGCGGGGCGAACCGCTCGTGCAGCTTGTTGATCGGCAGGACGACGAGGAGGTACAGGACACACGCGATCAGCAGTATGAAACTGCGGGACCCGTCCAGCAGATCCTTCACGGTGCACTCCACTTCCCTCTGCTGTCGGCTCCGGGGACGTCTTGCCGCGTCGGCGCCGGACGGGCTGCCGCGGGCCGGTCCACCCGGATGGCCCCTCGCCTCGCGCGACGGCGTGCGTCGTTGCCTAGCGTCGAGGTGACGGCCCCCGGCCGGGAGGAGACGCCCATGCCACACCGCGCCATCGTCACGGGCATAGCCGTGACCACGCTGACCTTCGCTCCGCTGATATGCGCTCCGCTGATCGCGGCGGCCCACGCGCAGGACCTCAACTGCCGCGACTTCCGCTACCAGGAGGACGCCCAGGCGGTGTTCGACCAGGACCGCAGCGACCCCAACCGGCTCGACGAGGACCAGGGCCGTGACGACGGGATCGCCTGCGAAGCACTGCCCCGCAGGTCGGCCGCCACGCTCGCGCCGGCCACCAGCATTCCCGCGCCGGTGCCGACCACCCCGGCCACGAGCGTTCCCGCGCCGGTCCCGAGCAGCCCGACCGCCCTGCCCAGCCTCGGGGTGCGCGGAGGCGTCGGCGGCGCGTCGACCGCGGGACCCACCCGCTGGGACGTCGCCATCGGCGCCGCCCTGACGAGCGCCGGTGTGCTCGCCGCCGCCGGTTGCGTACGACGGCGCCGCCGCCGCGTCTGACCCGCCCGCCCCGGGACCGCCCCTGCCGCCGAAGGCACGGGCGGCGCGGTGCGTCGGGGTCCGGGGGCGGTCCAGGGAGGTCGCGCCAGGGGGCGGCCCTGGGAGGGCGGTCCAGGGGGCGGCCCCGCGCCCGGTGTCGGACCGGCGGAGCCACCCCGTGTCAGAGCGGCGGTTCGGGATGCTTGCCGGGGCCCTCGGCCCGGTGGGCCAGCGGGGTGGGCGACAGGACCGTGTCCTCCTCGCCGGGCTCCAGCAGGGTGGCGGCGGCGCCGACGACCAGGGGGTCGGGACTGCCGACGGCTTCGGCGTCCTTGGCCTCGTATTCGACGCGGTGGAGCAGGCTGCGCATGGCCTCCAGCCGGCCCCGCCGCTTGTCGTTGGTCTTGACCACCGTCCAGGGGGCGTGCGCGGTGTCGGTGGAGCGGAACATCTCGACCTTGGCGGTCGTGTAGTCGTCCCAGCGGTCGAGGGAGTCGAGGTCGGTGGGTGAGAGCTTCCACTGGCGCACGGGGTCCACCTGACGGATCGCGAACCGTGTCCGCTGCTCGGCGCGGGACACCGAGAACCAGAACTTCACCAGGATGACGCCGTCCTCGACCAGCATCTCCTCGAAGAGCGGGCACTGCTTGAGGAACAGCTCGTACTGGCGCGGGGTGCAGAAGCCCATCACGCGCTCGACTCCGGCCCGGTTGTACCAGGAGCGGTCGAAGAAGACGATCTCCCCCGGCGCCGGGAGATGGTCGACGTACCGCTGGAAGTACCACTGGCCCTTCTCCCGGTCCGTGGGCTTGCCGAGGGCCACGATCTTGGCGCCCCGGGGGTTCAGGCGTTCGGTGAACCGCTGGATGGTGCCGCCCTTGCCCGCCGCGTCGCGGCCCTCGCAGATCACCACGAGGCGCGAGCCGGTGTCGGCGACCCAGCGCTGGAGCTTGAGCAGTTCGATCTGGAGGACGCGTTTGGTGCGGTCGTACTCCCTGCGGCTCACCTTGCGGTCGTAGGGGTAGTTCTCCCGCCACGTCGTGATCGGCCGCCGGGCGCCGTCGAGCAGTACCGGCTGCTCGGGCCTGCGGTCGTCCACCGTCAGCCCGTCGAGCAGCCGGGTCTCGGCCTCGTCACGGTCCATGGGTTCCGCGCCTCCTAGGAATGCATCGCTCGCGACTGCTGGGTTCCCTCCCGGTGCCCGTCCCCAGGGCTCCGACACCCGGGCCCGCCGACGGTCCGCGGCATCGGCCGGCCGCACCGGGGCGGCACCGCCGCACCGGCCGAGGAGCTGCCGGAAAGCCGTTTGACCCGGCCCGTCACGGAAACCCCGGTGGTCGAGCGAAGTGCCGCCACGGGTTCACCCCGTCGGCGCGTGCCCGGCGCACGGCCCTCCAGGTCGTGAGAGCGTGGCGCACCCAATGGCTTTTCGACCATTTTCTGTGTAAATCGGAGGACTGTCATCCCATGAGCGAAAGCAACCCCCTCAAGCGGGCGGCCCAGAAGATCAGCGACAGCCTCCAGGGCGGCGACGCGGCACCGGAGGAAGGGATCCCGGGCAAGCCGGGCCCCGAGTCCCCGTCCCTCGCGGAACCGACCGAGCCGCGCGAGCCGCTGCCGCCGAAGCCGGACCAGAGCGGCCCCGACACCGTGTCGCCGACCGGGCAGCCGACCGGCGCCGACCAGGCGCGTGCGGCCCAGTCCGGCGCCTGGCTGACGACGGCCCAGGGCACCCGGCTCCCGGACACCGACCACTCGCTCAAGGCGGGGCCCCGGGGGCCGGTGCTGCTCCAGGACCACCATCTGCGCGAGAAGGTCATGCACTTCGACCACGAGCGCATCCCGGAGCGCGTGGTCCACGCCCGGGGCGCGGCCGCGCACGGTGTGTTCCAGAGCTACGGCACGGCGTCCACGGTGACGAAGGCGGCCTTCCTGTCCGAGGACGAGGAGACTCCGGTGTTCGTGCGCTTCTCCACGGTGCTCGGCTCGCGGGGGTCCTCCGACACCGTGCGCGACACCCGCGGATTCGCGACGAAGTTCTACACCAGCGAGGGCGTCTTCGACCTGGTGGGGAACAACATGCCCGTCTTCTTCATCCAGGACGCCATCAAGTTCCCCGACGTCATCCACGCGGGCAAGCCGCATCCCGACCGGGAGATCCCGCAGGCGCAGAGCGCGCACGACAGCTTCTGGGACTTCGTCACCCTGCACACCGAGGCGACCCACCACACCCTGTGGAACATGTCCGACCGGGGCATCCCGCGCTCGTACCGGACCATGGAGGGCTTCGGCGTCCACACGTTCCGGCTGGTCGACGCCGCGGGCGGGACCACCCTGGTGAAGTTCCACTGGAAGCCGAAGCTGGGCGTGCACTCGCTGGTCTGGGAGGAGGCGCAGATCATCAACGGCGTGGACCCCGACTTCCACCGCCGCGACCTCGCGGACGCCATCGAGGCGGGCGCGTACCCGCAGTGGGAGCTGGGCATCCAGACGTTCCCCGACACCCCGGACCAGATGTTCGAGGGCATCGATCTGCTCGACCCGACCAACCTCGTGCCCGAGGAGCTGGCGCCCGTGCAGCCCGTCGGGCTGCTCACCCTGAACCGCAACCCGTCGAACTTCTTCGCCGAGACCGAGCAGGTCGCCTTCCACGTGGGCCACCTCGTCCCGGGCGTCGACGTCACCGACGACCCGCTGCTCGCGGGGCGGCTGTTCTCCTACCTCGACACCCAGATCACCCGGCTCGGCGGCCCCAACTTCCCGCAGCTGCCCATCAACCGCCCGCACGCCCCGGTCAACGACATGCTGCGGGACGGCCTCCACCAGACGGCCGTCCACCGGGGCGTCGCCCCCTACCGGCCCAACTCCCTGGACGGCGGCTGCCCGTTCACCGCGGGCACGGACAACGGCGCGTTCGTCGAGGCGCCGGTGCGGGTGCCGGAGAGCAGCAAGGTGCGGGAGGCGCCCGAGTCGTTCGCCGACCACTTCGGCCAGGCCCGCCGGTTCTGGCTCAGCATGTCCCCGGTGGAGCGCGAGCACATCATCGGCGCCTACAGCTTCGAACTCGGCAAATGCTACGAACAGGCCGTCAAGGAGCGGGCGTTGCAGGTGCTGGCGAACATCGACCCGGAACTGTGCGGCGAGGTGGCGACCGGCCTCGGACTGCCCGCGCCCGCACCGACCGTCCCCCTGGCCGACGTCGAGCCCAGTCCCGCCCTGTCGCAAATCGGCCGCACCTGGCCGACGGACGGACGCGTCATCGGCATCGTCGTGGGCCCGGACGGCGATCTGGACGGCGTCCGCGCCGTGCGCGAGGCGGTCCTGGAGGCCGGGATGGTGCCGCTGGTCGTCGCCCCCTCAGGTGGCGTCCTCGGCTCCGGGGACGGGGCGGTGACGGTACAGCGGACCTACGCCACCGCGCGTTCCGTCGAGTTCGACGCGCTGCTGCTCGCCGGACTGCCCGGGGTGGGCGGCGACGCGTACGGCGCCCGGGACGCCAAGGCGTTCCCCGCCGCCGGGCACCAGCTCACCGGCGACCCCCGTGTCACGCTGCTGCTGTCCGAGGCGTTCCGGCACGGCAAGGCCGTGGGCGCCTGGGCGGGCGGCGAGGCCGTCCTCGAAGGGGCCGGTGTGCCCACGGCGGCCGCCGGTGTCGTCGTCGGCGACAGCGGCACGGCCACCCTGGAGCAACTGGTGCCCCTGCTGGGCACGCACCGGGTGTGGGACCGCTTCACCGCGGCCTGAACCGCCCGGACCGGCGGTGCGCGCCGGACACCGGCCCAACGGTGTCCGGCGCGCACCGCACCACCCCTTCCGCCCTCCGGGGGCCGACCATGCAGACCTTCCTGCCGTATCCGGACTTCACCGAGTCGGCCGCCGCACTGGACCCTCGCCGACTGGGCAAACAACGGGTCGAGGCACTCCAGGTGCTGCGGGGCCTGACGGTCGCCGGCTACGGATGGCGCCACCATCCGGCGGTGCGCATGTGGACCGGGTACGAGGAGGCGCTGGTGCGCTACGGCCTGGAGATCTGCGGTGTGTGGACGGCGACCGGCCGGGCGGACACCTGTGCCGCCTCGCTGACGACCGGCTTCACCGGGCAGGCCGCCGGCGTGCGCACGCAGGAGCGGCTCGCCGAGGCGGGGGAACTGCCGCCCTGGCTGGGCGACCCCGCGTTCCACCGCAGCCACCGGTCGGCGCTGCTGCGCAAGGACCCCGATTTCTACACGGCCCTCTTCCCCGGCGTGCCGGACGACCTGCCGTACGTCTGGCCCCCCTCCGACCGGGACACACCGGCGGCCGACCGGAGCATCCGGCGCACGGACTGAGTCCCGGACACCCTTTCCGCGGGCCGGCGTGCGGGACCCGGTCCGTGCGCCGGACCGTCAGGGCGGCGTCGAGGGGTCGTGCGGCGGTTCCAGCGCTTCGAGCAGACCGTCCTGTCCGGCCAGCGCGTCGAGGGACAGCGTGCGGTAACCCGCCTGGTCGAACAGCACGGTGATCCGGTCCCCGTCCACGCTCAGCACGGTCCCGTCGAGCCACTCGCCGTGCCGGACCTGGGTGCCGACCGGGTAGTCGGAGGCCGCCGGGTGGGCCGGGCGCCGCTCCTCGGGAGCGTCCCCGTCGGCCGACTCGCACACGTCGCAGCCCTCGCACGGCGGCCGGTACTCCTCCCCGAAGTAGCCGAGCAGGAAGCGTCTGCGGCAGGCCGTCGTCTCGGCGTAGGCGCGGACCATGTCCACGCGGGAGCGGTCGGTTCGGCGGTGTGCCTCGGCGGCCTCGACGGCGCGGTCCGCCGCGACGGCGGGTCCGGTGCCGGGAACGGGCCGCAGCCCGCCCCGCTCCCCCGCGACGACGGCGCCGGCCTCTTCGAGGAGGTTGACGGCGGCGGTGACCCGGTTGCGCGACAGCCCGGTCAGCTCACGCAGGGCGTCCAGGTCGGCGGGGTCGTCGCGGTGCGCGTGGATGGCGCCGGCGACCTCGGCCAGGACGTCGTGACCGGGTGTCCGGCCGGCGAACCACGTCTGTATGCCGGTGTCCTGCGGCCGGTGGTGCAGCACGGCGAGAGCCGGCTTGCCGTCCCTGCCGCCGCGGCCGATCTCCTGGTAGTAGGCGTCCAGCGAGCCCGGCAGGGCGGCGTGCAGCACGAAACGCACGTCCTCCTTGTCGATGCCCATGCCGAACGCCGAGGTGGCCACGACGACGTCGGCCTCGCCCGAGAGGAAGGCGTCGTGGATCCTGGCGCGCTCCGAGGCGCGCAGTCCGGCGTGGTAGGCCTCGGCGGCCAGTCCCAGGGAGGCGAGTTCCCCGGCGTAGAACTCGGTGTCCTTGCGGGTGGCGGCGTAGACGATGCCCGGCTTGGGTTCCGCGGCCGCCCGCTCGACCACGGCGCGGCGCCGGTCGTCGTCCTCCTGGAAGCGCCGGGCCTCCAGGCGGATGTTCGGGCGGTCGAAGCCGGCCACCGTCACGTCGGGATCGCGCATGCCGAGCCGTTCCACGATCTCCCGACGCACCGGCGGGGCCGCGGTCGCGGTCAGGGCGAGGACCGGTGGCCGTCCCAGGCGCCGCGCCGCCCGTCCGAGACGGAGGTAGTCGGGACGGAAGTCATGGCCCCAGGACGCGACGCACTGGGCCTCGTCCACCACGAAGAGCGCGGGAGCGGCCTGTGCGAGGCGCTCCACGACCTCGTCCTTGGCCAGCTGCTCCGGCGAGAGGTACACGAAGCGGACGTCGCCGCGGCCCACGGCCTCCCACGCCGCCTCCGTCTGCGCCGCCGTCAGGTCGGAGTTCAGGGCGACGCCGTCGGGCGCCCGCTCCCCCTGCGGCAGCCCGGCGATCTGGTCGCGTTGCAGGGCGAGCAGGGGCGAGACGACGAGGACGGGGCCGGACAGCAGCACGCCGGGGACCTGGTAGACGGCGGACTTGCCGGATCCGGTCGGCATCACCACGAGGGTGTCCCGGCCCCGCAGCACGGACTCCATCGCCGTGAGCTGTTCGGGCAGCAGGGTGTCCCAGCCGAACACCTCGGCCGCCGTCTCGCGCAGCCGTGCCGTCTGTCGTCGGGTCATGGGCGCTCCTTCCGTGTCCGTGAGCGCCCGGGTACCCCGCCGGGCCGTCGTCTCCCCACTCCTCTCCCCGCCCGGTCAGGCGCAGTCGAGGGCCTCGAGGTCCACCGCGTCGGCCATGGCCTGCATGCCCTTGTCATCGGGGTGCAGATGGTCGCCGCCGTCGAAGAAGGGCAGGATCCGCTCGTGGTCGTAGGGGCTGCGCAGGACACGGTCGAAGTCGGTGACGGCGTCGAACTCCCCGCTGTCCCTGATGAACGCGTTGACGTCCTGGCGCACGGACTCGGCGGCCGGATCCCACTCGGACCAGCCCTTGAACGGGGCAACGGTGGCCCCGACGACGCACCGGCCCGCCGCATGGGCGCGGCGCAGGATCTCCCGGTACCCGGCGATCATGTCCTGCGCGGTGACCCGGCTGTGGGCCTTGATGTCGTTCACCCCCTCGAAGAGGAACACCGTACGCACGCCGGGCTGTGTCAGCACGTCCCGCTCGAGGCGGTTCAGTGCGCTCTGTCCCGCTCCGTCCGCCAGGACCTTGTTGCCGGAGATCCCCTCGTTGGCGACGCCCTGGACCGCGGTGTCCGCCCGGCGCAGCCGGCGCGCCAGATAGTCGGGCCAGCGCCGGTCGAGGCCGGAGGTGGACTGCCAGCCGTCCGTGATGGAGTCGCCGAGCGCGGCCACGGCCCCCGTCGACGCGTCCGCGCGGACGGAGACGGAGTCGAGGTAGAACCAGGAGCCGGTCGTCGCGCTCCACGCGTCGGCGCCCTCCTCGGCGGTGTGGTCGCCCTGGGCGAGGTACGAGGTCTGCATGGCCATGCCGTGTCCGCTCGCCGGGCCGGCCGCGTCCGGTGAGTGCAGGCTGACCACGAGGTCGGTGGCGGCGGGCAGCCGGCCGGGCAGCGCGTCGCTGGTCACGGTGGTGCCGGCGGGTACGGTCACGGCGGGCGAGCCGCCGAAAAGGAGCCGTCGGTTGCTGCCGGGCACCAGGGCCGCGCCCTGCCGCCGGATGCCCGCCCGGACGCTGTCGAAGGTGACCGGCCGGTCGCCGAAGGCGTTCGTGAGCCGGATCCTGAGGTCGTCGCCGCCGACGCTGGTGCGCACGACGAGCCGGTAGGCGCGGTCCGCGACCCCGTCACCGAGGCGGTCGGCGGAGGCCGCCCAGGTGACGACGTCGTGCCGGGAGTCCGCCGCACGGGCGGCCGCCGGTGAGGGCCGCGGCACCACGAAGGCGAGCAGGACGGCGAGCGGGACGGCGACGAGCACACGGGCGGGCGGACGGCGGGGCGTCATCGGCCGAATTCCTTCAGCGTGACGGACCCGCCCGGCGGCACCGTCACCGTCCGGGACGTGCCGCCGTGGGCCACCGTCGTGGTGCCGCCGCCGGTGCTGCGCAACCGTACCGAGGTGGGCGTGCCGTCGCGCCAGCGCAGGTCGACGGTGAACCCGCCGCGCGCGGGCAGACCGCTGACGTGTCCGGCGGCGGCCCAGGCGCCGGGAAGGGCGGGCAGGAGTTCGAGCCGGCCGGGGCGGGAGTACAGGAGCATCTCCGTCATCGCCGCCGGGGTGCCGAAGTTGGCGTCGATCTGGAAGATGCCGCGCCCGGGTTCGACCTGGTAGATGTCGAACAGGTTGAAGGCGGTACCGTTGCCGCCGCCGGTCGACGGGCGCAGGTTGGCCGTGACCAGCTCGTACGCCTTCTCCGCGTGCTTCAGCCGGGCCCAGCACAGGGCGCGCCAGGCGTTCGCCCAGCCGAAGCTGTCCATGCCGCGCGCGGTGAGCAGGGCGGTGGCGCCGTCGACGGTCTCCTTCGGGGTGGAGCCGTCCGGACGGATACGGTCGCCGGGGAACAGGCCGACGAGCGGGGAGAGGTGCCGGTGGGTGGTCTCGCCCAGGTTGTCGGGCGACATCCACTCCTCGAGCCAGCCGGTCTTCGGGCTCACCCGCGGCAGGTACAGGCGGTCGCGCAGGGCGGCCACGGTGTCGGCGTACCCGGCGTCCCTGCCCAGTTCCTTCGCGGCCGTGCGGTAGTGGCCGAACAGCTCCCACACCAGTTCCTGGGCGTAGGTGATGCCCCGGGCGTCGAGCGGACCGTGCTCGGGGGACCAGTCGCTGTCGGCGACGAGGACCTCGCGGGTCTCCCCGGGAGGCGTCATGGGCAGCAGTCTTGCCTCCCAGAACTCGCAGGCGCCCTTCAGCAGCGGGTAGATCCTGGCCAGATGGGCGCGGGACCCGGTGAACTCGTAGTGTTCGAAGAGGGTGTTGGCCAGCCAGGCGTTGCCCGCGGGATGCCACCACCAGCCCATGCCGCCGTGCGGGTTGGTGGAGACGGCGACGGTCCAGCCGGCGTTCCTGCCGGTCGAGTTGCGGTAGCGGTTGCGCGGGTCGTCGAACAGCGCGCGAGTGAGGGCGGTCCAGGAGGGCAGCTGCGCCAGGCAGTAGTCGGTGAGGGCGTCGAAGCACGGGGACAGACCGGCGCGGTCGGCCATCCAGTAGTTCATCTGGAGGTTGATGTCGGTGTGGTAGTCGCCCATCCAGTCCGGGTCGTTGCCGTCGAGCCACAGACCCTGGAGGTTCAGGGGGAGGCTGCCGCGGGATCCCGAGATCATCAGGTAGCGGCCGAACTGGAGGTAGGAGGCTTCGAGTTCGGGATCGGGTGTCCGGTCGCGGGCGCGGGCGGCGAGCCTCTCCCAGGTGTCCAGGGAGCGCTGCCCGGCGGTCGACGTGCCGAGGGAGAGGTCCAGTCGACCGTAGAGGGCACGGTAGTCGGCGACATGGGTGCGCAACAGGGTGGCGACCGGGTGGGCGGCGGCCGCGCGGACCTTGGCGCGGGCGAGTTTCCCGGGGTCCACGGAGGGGTCGCGGTATTGCGTCCGGGGGTCCGGCGCGTAGTCGGTGCCGCCGCTGACGACCACGGTGAGGTCGGTGCAGCCGGAGAAGTCGATCCGCGCGCCGCGGACCCTGACCCGGCCGCCGCTGCCGTGCGCCCCGACGGCAGCCGCGTAGCGCAAACCGCCGGGGAAGGAGCCGACGAAGGACTCCGCGGTCCCGCCCTTCTCGCCGTGGGTGCCCTCCAGGGTCACCGACCCGGTGTACGCGCCGCCCCCGCTCTGGGTGAAGTGCATGACGATCACGTCGTCGGGCCGGCTCGCGAAGATCTGCCGCCGGTACGTCACTGCGGACCGCACGTAGGTGGTCGTGACCAGGGCCTGGGAGAGGTCGAGGGTGCGCCGGTATCCGTGGACGGCGGACAGGTCGTGGTCGGGGATGTCCACGGTGAGCCGGGCCAGCAGGGTGAACGAACCGAAGTCGTCGCGTCCGTAGGGGAACTGGCCGTCGGCGTCGAGCGTGTCGTTGAGCCCGCCGGTCCACAGGGTGGCGTCGGTGATGAGCAGGAGTTCGCGGCCCGGGTCGTTGCCCGCGAGGGCGCCGAGGCGGCCGTTGCCGACGGGCAGCCCCTGTTCGATCATGGAGTGGTCGTCGGCCGGGGCCCGCCACCACAGCAGGTGGCGCGAGGTGTCGGCGGTTCGCGGCACGGCGGCCGGTCGCGCCGGTGCGGCGGAGGCGGTGAAGGCGGGCAGGCCCGCGAGGGCGGCGGCGGTGAGACCGGCGAGGAGCGTGCGTCTGCCGGGATCGGCCGGGTGGGGGTGCATGGCGGCTCCGGAGGTCCGAGGTGCCGGGGGCCGGTCGCGACGCGGGCCCCCGAATGTCGTCAGGAGGTCTTCGGTACGTCGATCCGGTCGATGTCCGGCGCGTAGCCCGAACCGCTGTCGAAGGTCACGGTGTTGACGCCCGCCTTCAGCGTCACCGGTACGTGGACGCGTCCGACGGTCCCCCAGTCGCCGGTGGCGGGGAACGTGTGGCGGGTGGCGCCGCCGCCGTTGGCGACGACATCGGCGGAGCGTGCGTCGCCGCTGATGTAGGCGACCTCGATCTGGTAGGTGCCGGCCCGCTCGACGACGACATCGGTGAAGGTCAGCCTGCCGCCGAGGTAGAGGTTGCCGACCTTGCGGCCGCCGGAGCAGGCCGGGCAGTCGGCGACGGACGCGTTCCCGGCGAGCTCGTTGTCCTGGGCCTCGGCCTCGTGGGCGGTCCGCTCCAGGGTGCGGCCGTGCGGGGTGACGGTGAACAGGCGGGAGCCGTGGGCGGGCAGCGCCTCGGTGATCCTGTTGCGATGGGTGCCGAGGTTCTCGTGGTTCCACAGGTCACGGACGGCCGCCTTGCCGGTGAAGCCGAGGGTCGCCCAGTCGGCGCTCACGGAGGCGGGGGCGTCGGCCAGGTTGAACAGGGCGACGGTGTAGGTGCCGTCGGGGTTCTTCGCCGCCCACACCCGCTGCGGGTCGGAGGCGGTGACGGGGTGCGCGGGCGGCGCGTCGCCCTGGTTGACGGCGATGACCTCGCGGTTGGTCAGCAGCGACAGCCCGTAGGAGTCCAGGCGGGTCAGGTCGTCGCCGGTGTAGAGCGGCGACTTGGCGATGGCCCACAGGGTGGCGTAGGTCTGCCGCTCGGCCTTGGTGAGGCCGTCCATCGCGCCGTTGCCGACGTCGAGGGAGTCCAGGTCGTTCCAGCCGCCGGGGCCGGCGTGCCGGGTCCAGGCCGGGGTGTCGTCGAAGCGGTCGTCGACGGAGTTCTCCCAGGAGACCAGGGTGTTGCAGTAGCACTCGACGTCGGTGTCGATGCGCCAGCCGTCGGAGTACTTCTTCCAGTCGGCGGCGTGCCCGATGTCGAGGGACCAGGACACCTCCAGGTGGATAGGACGTCCGGTGGCGGCGATCGCCTTCCGCCAGGCGGCGACGTCGGCAACGTTGTCGTAGTTGTCGCCGCTCTTGGAGGAACCAGGTCCGACGCCGTCCAGCTTCAGGAAGTCGTAGCCCCAGTCGGCGAACATACGGGCCTGGGAGTCGATGTACTTCTGGGCGCACGGATCAGAGAAGTCGATCTTGTAAGCGCTGTCCCAGCCGTTGGTGGTGCGCAGATCGCCGTACACGAGGTCGGCGGTGGTACAGCCGTCGGCGTTCCAGACCGGCGCTCTGCCGTCGGCGTACGCCTCCTTCTCGAGGCCGACCGGCAGGTAGATCCCGGCCTTGAGCCCCTTCCCGTGGATGTGGTCGGAGACGGCCTTCATGCCCCGGGGGAAGCGCTGCGGGTCGGCCGCCTGCCGTGCGTACCGGTCGAACCGCGGTGTCCAGGCCTTGTCCCGCCACCACCCGGCGTCGATGTTGATGTATTCGTAGCCGTACTTCTTCAGCTTCGCGGCCAGGGCGTCGGTCTGCTTCAGGACGTTGGCCTCGGTGAGGTAGCTGTAGTCGCCGTCCGGGTTGAGGCCGGGGTACTTGGAGGACTGCATGCTCCAACTCGACCAGCCCATGAACGGCTTGGCGGCCGGAGCGGACGCGGGAGCCGCAGCGGTGATTCCGGCGGCCTCCGGGCGGGCGGCCGCGGCCCGGGCGGTGGGGGTGACGGTCGGAGTCACGCCGGCGGCGCCCAGGGCGAGTGCCAGGACGACGACGGCACGCCCGGCGCGCGCGGGCATGGCGGGGTACGAGGATGACCGCATGGGTCTGACCTCCTGGGGTGGGGTAGGAGGGGTGGGAGGTTTTGGAGGTACGGGGGGGGCGTTCAGGGGTGGTTCGTCCGGAGGCGGTGCCTACGGTCGGTTCGGCTCGGTGATGAAGGACTGGATCGCGGTGGCCGCCGCGCCGCGCGCCCACTCCTCGAAGGGCAGAGGGCGGGTCTCGAGTTCGCACCGCGCGGCGGAGCCGAACGCGGCGGCGGCGAAGGCGCTGCGGATCTGGTCGGCGAACAGGTCGTACGCGGCAAGGCCCTCACCGGAGATGACGACGCGTTCGGGGCCGAGCAGATTCGCCACGGTGGCGATGCCGCGGCCGATCGCCTCCCCCGCCCGGGAGTACGCCTCGCGGGCGTGGGCGTCGCCGGCGCGGGCGAGTGCGACGGCCTCGTCGATGCTGTCCGCCTCCGCGCCGCCGGCTTCCCGGATCCGGGCGAGGATCGCCGGGTCGGCGGCGATCGCCTCGACGCAGCCCCGGTTGCCGCAGTGACAGGGCGGACCGTTCGGGTCGACGGTGACGTGACCGATCTCGCCGGCCACGCCGTGCGCTCCGGCGACCACCTCGCCGTGCACCACGAGGCCGCAGCCCACACCGGCGCCGACGGTCACGACGGCGAAGTCCGACAGGCCCACTCCGGCGCCGAACCACTGCTCGGCGACGGTGAGGGCGCGTACGTCGTTGTCGACGGTGGCGGGCAGACCCGTGACGGCGGTGGCCAGTTCGGCGAGCGGGACCTCGCGCCACTCCAGGAACGGTGAGTAGCGCACGACGCCCTCGGCGCGGTCCACGTCCCCGGAGACGGCGATCCCCAGGCCCACCACGCGCACGCCGTACCCGTCCGCCTCGGTGAGCAACTCCCGCACCATTTCGGCGGTCGAGGCCAGGACCGCCTTGGGAACGCGGTCGGACAGCGGTGCGTGCCGCGCGAGCAGGGTCCGGCAGCGGAGGTCCGTGAGGACACCGAAGACCTGGTCGCCGGTGAGCTTGAGCCCGAGGAACAGCGCGCGGCCGCCGTCGACCCGGACCAGGTTCGCGGGCCGTCCGAGCGCCGGGCGGGCCTCCGTGTCGGCGTCCTCGACCAGGTATCCCGCCTCGATGAGGGGCCGGACCGCCTTGGTGACGGCCGCCGCCGACAGGCCGGCCCGGCGGGCCAGTTCGAGCCGGGTGAGCGGCCCTTGGGACAGGACGGTGGTGAAGATCTGGGCGGCGGCGGGGGTTCCGGCGGGGAACGTCTCGGCGGTGGACGCGGCGGAGGACGGGGCGGAGGACGAGGCCATGCCCGGAACCTAGGGCTCTTATTTTCCGCTGTCAATGAAAGAAGCAGGAATCGCCTGAAGGTCTGCTGTGAGCCGCGTCAGCCCTGCGAAGTACCTGCGGTACGGCGGCATTTGGGGCCTATCCGTTACCCGCGGCGTCGAGGAGGGCCCGTCGGCCGGACCGCGCGCCGCCGGTCACCCGGCGAGCGTCCGGGATGTCGACGCTCCGAGACCGGCGCGGAAGATCCGCCCCGCACCCGGCGCGCCCGGGCCCGGAACCACCTGCCGGTCGCCCCGGGTCGAGTCTCGCGTTCGACACCCCAGGCCTGGCGCGCCAGGTGGCGCCTCGCACCTTCGGTGCCCCAGGCAGGGTGCACCAGTTGGCGTCTCGCGCGATCGGCACCGGGTGTCGGGTGCGCCGAATCGGGCTTCACGCATGCGCGGTCCTGCGTCGGGTGTCGTCGCCCCTGGTGCCCTCCCCCGGCGCCCGGCCGCCGGGGCCCGCGCTCAGCGGCGCGTGCGCAGGCGGGCCAGCAGGCCCCGGGCCTGGGCGCGGCGGCGCGGATCGGCCGCCGCACGCCGTGCCTGTTCCATCGTGCGCTGCCCCTGCGGGCTCCTGGCGAACTCCTTGATGCGCTGGATGACGCTCATCGCTCTCCTCCCACCACCGGTCGGCGTCCGGCTCCGCCGTTGGTCCGTGCTGTCTCTGCCGACCGTCCGGCTACCCCGGAACAGTCCGTTCAGACCGGTGGGCCGACGGCCCGCACGAGCGCCGCGCGGCCAGGCTCACGCCGCGCGTCCCCTCGCCGCCTGCGGACGCACCGGCGTGACGGCCGCCGAACGGGCGCCCGCCGCCTGCGGACGTGCCGAACGCACCCGGTACGTCGTCTTCGTGGGGTCCGTGACCGGCTCGCCCAGGGTGATCCGTCCCGCCGCGTACAGCTCGTCGCACCGGGCGGTCGGCAGGGCGGCGTAACAGCCTCCCCGGCCGCTGCTCGCGTCCAGCGGCCGCCAGTAGCTGTAGACGCGGCGGCCGCTCGCGTACTCGGTGACGAAGACCGGCGTGCGCGGATCGGAGACGATGCGCAGCACGTCGGTCCCGGCACGACCGTCGGGCGATACGGCGGGCCGGGAGGACGAACGGGCCGGGCGCGGCGACGGGGCCGGCCGCACGGGGGCGGCCGCGGGGACGTCGTCGGGAGAGCCCGGACGGCGGCGCCCCTGACGCACGCTCTCCTCGCGCCCTTCCCCGAGCGGGCCGCGGGGGCTCGGCACGCCGGCGGCCAGGGCGCCCGTACCCGCCGCGCCGAGCAGGGCCTCGTAGACGCGCTGCCGACGATGGACGTCGGAACGTACGTCGAGGACCTGCGGCTGGACGGCGGTGGACGGCATCATCGGTGACCTTTCCTCGGCGCGGACATGAGACCGACTACCCGGCAGAGGCGAAGTTGATCTCATGTGAGGCATCCTTCATCAAGGCACTGACATCTCACCGTGTGTCACGGGCGTCCGGCCGTCCGCTCCGGAGGCCCGCACGGGCCGGTGATCACGGCTCGACGCGGGGTGGGCGGAGCGGCAGGACAGAAGTGATCCAGGCAGGCCGGCGGGCTCCGCGCTGTTGCGGGGAGCGGCGTTCGGTCGCAACGCCGGGCGGGGCGGCGCTGTGCGCCCGCCCGCGAGCGGGGCATGGACGCGGACGGACCGGGGAAGAGCCTGCTAGACCTCCCCAGGCGTCACCGCCCTTCCCCGGTCGGCAGGCAACTGCTACCCGCATGTCGGGGGCGTATGCGCGCGTGATCCACGAGTGACTGTGACCCGTCACACGCCACTCCGCCCCTTTCGGTATCGATCGAAATACAAAGGGCGATTGTTCCGATTGGGGAGCCAAGTACCAGTAATTCCGTAAAAGACGTATAGGCCGAGTTCGGTCGGATACTCGTTCCCCATGGTGAGGACACTGAAGGGGCACGGACGGCACGGTGGCCGCGCCGCAGACGACCGCGACGCCCCGAACGACGAAGGTATGCGCGGCGGCAACGGCACCGCCCGGGATCCGGCCGCCGCGGGACCGGACGAGCGGGTCGAGCGGCGGGCCCCGGACAGCCCGACCGACCTGCCCGAGCGCTCCTGGAAGGCGGTGCTGAAAGGCACCCTCAAGGAGTTCAAGAGGGACGAGCTGACCGACCGGGCCGCGGCCCTGACGTACTACGGGATCCTGGCGCTGTTCCCCGCCATGCTCGCGCTCGTGTCGCTGCTGGGCATCGTCGGCGAGTCGGCCACGCAGAAGGTGCTGGACAACATCCAGAAGCTCGCGCCGGGTCCCGCCCAGGACGTGCTGACCAGCGCGGTGAAGCAGATGCAGGGCAACGGCGGACTGGGTTCGCTCATGGCCGTCGTGGGTCTGGTGCTCGCGGTGTGGTCGGCCTCCGGTTACGTCGCCGCGTTCATCCGCAGCGCCAACGCCGTGTACGACATCCCCGAAGGCCGTCCGGTGTGGAAGGTGCTGCCGGTGCGGGTCGGCGTGACGGTGGTCCTCATGGTGATGGCCGTGATCAGCGCGCTGATCGTGGTGTTCACCGGCGGACTCGCACGGCAGGCGGGCACGGCGCTCGGGGTCGGCGACGCGGGACTCACGGCGTGGTCGATCGCCAAGTGGCCGGTGCTGGTGATCCTGGTGACCGTCATGATCGCGCTCCTGTACTGGGCCACCCCGAACGCCCGGGTCCGCGGCTTCCGCTGGGTCACCCCGGGCAGCTTCCTGGCCCTGCTGATCTGGGTGGTCGCCTCCGCCGGGTTCGCCCTCTACGTGGCCAACTTCGGCTCGTACAACAAGACCTACGGGGCGCTCGCGGGAGTGATCGTCTTCCTGGTGTGGCTGTGGATCACCAACCTGGCCATCCTGCTGGGCCTGGAGTTCGACGCGGAGCTGGTGCGCCAGCGCGCCGTCGCGGGGGGTCACCCCGCCGACGAGGAGCCGTACGTCCAGCCGCGCGACACGCGCGCGTGGGACGAGGAGGACCGCCGGCGCCTCGGCACCTGACGCGCAGGAGCGAGCGGCGGGGTGGCTGCGCCGCGCACCCGGACCGCTCGGGGCATCGGGCGCGACGCGGTTGACCACCGGCCACAGGGGAACTCGGCGCGACACGTCTCAGGGACTGCGGGAGGTACACGGTGGCGGTGCGGCATCGGTTGATCAAGGCGAGCCCGCGGACGGTGTGGTCCGTCCTGGCCGACGGCGACCGTTACGCGGAGTGGGTGGTGGGCCCGTCGTCGTCGCAGCAGCGGGAGGGAGACTGGCCGGAGGTCGACTCCACGATCGCGTACGAGATCCGGATCGGCCCGCTCAGTCTCACCAACAACACCGTCGTCCGCCGCTGCCAGGAGCCGGACCTCCTGGAGCTGGAGGCACGGGCCGGGGTGCTCGGCACGGCACGGATCGCGTTCGAGCTGCGGCCGTGGGGCCGCCGGGACTGTCTGGTGATCCTGGACGAGCATCCGCTCCGGGGCGTCGGCGGGATGCTGCACAACGCGGGCGTCGAGGTGATCACACAGATCCGCCACCGCGCCCTGCTCGCCCGGCTCGCGAAGGTCTGCGAGTCCGAGGACGGCGCCGCGCGGGACGGCGGCGCACGCGAGGCGCCCGCGGCCGGGCCGCGGCCGGCCGGAGGCGGCGCCCATGCCTGACGCGGTGGTGATCGGGGCCGGCCCCAACGGGCTGGTGGCGGCGAACCTGCTGGCCGACGCGGGCTGGAGCGTGGAGGTCCTGGAGGAGCAGCCCGAGCCCGGGGGCGCGGTACGGCACGACAGGTCCGTGGACCCCGAGTTCGTCAACGACCTCTTCAGCTCCTTCTACCCGCTGGCCGTGTCCTCCCCGGTCCTGTCCGGACTGCGTCTGCACGAGCACGGACTGCGCTGGAGCCACGCGCCGAGCGTCCTGGCGCACCCGCTCACCGACGGCGGCTGCGCGGTCCTCGACCGCAGGATCGACGTGACCGCCGACTCCCTCGACGCCTTCCACACCGGGGACGGGGCCGCATGGCGCCGGCTGCACGAGGTGTGGGACCAGCTCCGCCCGGGCATCCTCGACGCGCTGTTCACCCCCTTCCCGCCGGTACGGGCCACGGCCCGGCTGGCGGCCCGGCTGCGCACCGCCGGGGGCCTGCGCATGGCCCGGACCCTGGTCCTGCCGGTACGGCGGCTCGGCGAGGAGGAGTTCCGCGGCGAGGGCGGCCGGCTGCTCCTGGCCGGCAACGCGCTGCACGCCGATCTCGCGCCGGAGGCCGCGGGCAGCGGCGGCTTCGGCTGGCTGATGTCCATGCTCGGCCAGTCCTACGGCTTCCCGGTGCCCGCGGGCGGCTCCGGGGCGCTCACCGAAGCACTGGTACGGCGGCTGCGGTCCCGCGGCGGCACCCTGCGCTGCGGGAGGCGGGTCGACCGGATCGTCGTCCGTGACGGACGGGCCGTCGGGGTGCGCACCACGGACGGGGAACTGCTCGCCGGGCACCGGGCCGTCCTGGCGGACGTGTCCGTCCCCGCCCTGTACGGGGCCCTGCTGGAGCCGGAACACCTGCCGCCGCAGGTCCTGGCCGACCTGGAACGCTTCCAGTGGGACTTCGCGACCTTCAAGGTCGACTGGGCCCTCGACGGAAAGGTGCCCTGGCAGGCACCCGCGGCGCACCGGGCCGGAACCGTGCATCTGGCCGACGGCATGGACGAGCTCACCCGGTTCGCGTCCCAGATCGCCGTGCACCAGGTCCCGGACCGCCCCTTCGCGCTGTTCGGCCAGATGACGACGTCCGACCCCGGCCGCTCCCCCGCGGGCACCGAGTCCGCCTGGGCCTACACCCACGTTCCCCAGCGGGTCGACGGCGACGCCGGCGACGAGGGACTCACCGGCCGCTGGGACGCGAGCGAGCAGGAGCGGATGGCGGACCGGGTCGAGCGCCAGGTCGAGCGCTTCGCCCCCGGCTTCCGGTCCCTGATCCGCGCCCGCCGCATCCTCGCCCCGCCCACCCCTCCAGTCCCTCGACGCCAACCTGCACGGCGGCGCGATCAACGGCGGCACGGCCGCGCTGCACCAGCAGCTCTTCTTCCGGCCCCTGCCCGGCAGCGGGCGCCCGGAGACCCCCGTACGCGGACTGTTCCTCGCCTCGGCCGGCGCGCACCCCGGCGGTGGCGTCCACGGCGCCCCGGGCGCGAACGCCGCACGCGCCGCCCTGCGGCGCCACCGTCCGACCGGCGGGACCTACATGCAGCGCGTCCTCGCCCGCCGGGACCGCACGGGCGCGAGGAAGCCGTCCGCCGGCTGAGGGGCCCCTCCCCGGAGGGCCGGAGCCCCGCCTTCGACGGCCGCTGAGACGCCAGGACGGCGACGGAACGCCAGGACCGCCGCGGACCGCCACGGAGCAACCGTGGAGCGTCCGTGGACCGCCGAGGAACGGAGCAGGCCGTGCAGGACAGCCCTCTCGAGGACCGCACCGTCGTGGTGACGGGAGCCGCGCGCGGAGTGGGGGCGGCACAGGCGCGGGAGCTCGCGCGCCGCGGGGCGCGGCTGGCGCTGGTCGGCCACGAGCCGGTGGCCCTGGCGTCCGTTGCCTCGTCGCTGCCGACTCCCGCGCTGGTGGTCGAGGCCGACGTCACCGACCGTGCGGCACTGGAGACGGCGGCCGAGGCGGTCCGCGCACGGCTGGGGCCGCCGTCGGTCGTCGTCGCCAACGCCGGGATCGCGCAGGGCGGCCCGTTCGCCCTGGCCGACATGGACTCCTGGCGGCGGGTGGTCGACGTCAACGTCACGGGCAGCGCCCTGACGGCACGCGCCTTCCTGCCGGACCTCGTGGAGACGGCGGGCTACTACCTCCAGATCGCCTCGCTGGCCTCGCTCGCGGCGGCTCCCCTGATGAGCGCCTACTGCGCCTCCAAGGCCGGCGTGGAGGCCTTCGCGCACGCACTGCGGGCCGAGGTGGCGCACCAGGGCGTGGCCGTCGGCATCGCCTACCTGAACTGGACCGACACCGAGATGATCCGGGACGTCGACCGGTACCCGATGCTGCGCGAGCTGCGCGCCCGGATGCCGCCGCCGCTGCGGAACGTGCTGTCGCCCGATCACGTGGCCGCCCGCCTGGCCACCGCCGTGGAACGCCGTCGCACCGCCGTCTACGTGCCCGCCTCGCTGCGACTGGTGCAGGCGTCGCGCGCGGCGGTCCCGTCGGTGGTCGTGCGCAGGAGCCGGCGGGTCCTGCCCCGCCTGGAGGCCGCGGGCCGGCTGCGGCCGACCGGCCTGCTGGGCGCCGGCGGCCGGGCCGACGACGCGGCGACGGCAGCGGCGCGACGGAACACTTCACCGGGCGGCGGCTGAACGATCTCCCGGCAGGTCAGGCCGCCGGTGCCGCTGCCTCGCGGGCCCAGTTCTCGACGACGGGCACGCAGACCGCGGCGAAGTGCTCGTAGTCCTCGGGGGTGTTGTAGACATGTGCGGACAGCCGGAGGTAGCCGACGCCGTCGAAGCTGGTGAACGCTGCCTCCACGCCCAGTTCGGCGGTCGCGCGGTCCCGCAGGGCGTCCGCCGCGAGCCGGGTCGTGCCCAGGCCCTCGGGCAGCCGGACCAGGCGCATCCCGGGGACGGGCATCCCCACGTCGACCGGGCCTTCCGGTGTCCCGGGCAGGCCGAAGGCCGCCGCGACGTGCCGGGCCCCGTGGTCCGCGAGTTCGTCCATGTACCGGCGGGCCGTCTCCCAGCCCCAGGTGGCGTCGACGAAGTCCAGCGCGGCGGGCGCGGCCAGCCACGCGGTGGCGTCGTGGGTGCCCTGATGGTCGAAACGGTCCGGGAAGGGCTCGGCCGCGCCCCAGGAGTCGATCAGCGGATGGAGGTCCTCCCGCAGCGGGCCGCGCGCGACCAGGGCGGCCGTGCCGCGCGGGGCACACCCCCATTTGTGGAGGTTGCCGGTCCAGGCGTCGCAGACCAGGCCTTCCAGCGGCGCGGCGAGCAGCCCGGGGGCGTGCGCGCCGTCGACGAGCAGGGTGATCCCGCGGCGCGCGGCTTCGGCGCCGACGCGGTCGACCGGCATCAGCCGGGCGGTCGCGGACGTGATCTGGTCCAGGACGATCAGCGCGACGTCGTCGTCCACCTGTGCCATCACCGCCCGGTACGCCTGCTCGGCGTCCGCCGCCAGGGGGACCCGGGCCGTGCGGACGGCGGTTCCCCAGCGGCGGGCGAGCCGCTGTGCGCCCATGGTCACCGCACCGTAGCCGTGGTCGGTGACGACGATGTCGCCGCCGGTGCGGGCGGACAGGGCTGCGTACACCGCGCTGGCCCCGGCACTGGCGTTGGGCACCAGCGCCAGGTCCTTCGCGTCGGTCCGCAGCAGGCCGGCCACGGCGGCCCGCACCTCGGCGATCCGTGCGGGCAGGGCCGGGAACCAGGCGACCGGGGCCCGCTCCATCTCCGCGCGCAGCGCGTTCTGCCTCTCCTGCGCCACGCGCGGGACCGCGCCGAACGAGCCGTGGTTGAGGTGGCGCATCCGGGGGTCGAGCGTCCAGGCGTCCAGCGCGGGCCGCCCGTCGGGCAGTGTCGGCGGTCGCGGCACGGTGACGACTTCGCCCTCGCTCACGGCTCTCCTCGGATCGTGGATCGTCCCTGGTCGGATGCCCGGCAGGGCCGGGCGGGTTCACGATACAGAGGCCGCTCGCGCATCGCGGACGGACGGCGTCAGGAGAAGAAGCCCCGGGGAGCGGGCAGGCCGGGGGTGGCGGGCAGGCCGGGGGTGAAGGAGGAGGGAGCGCTCATGACGCGGTCGAGGTCCCGCTTGATGCGTTCGGCCTCGCCGCGCACCTGGGCGGGGATGTCGCCGCGTTCGCTGATGAGGCGTTGGTAGATCGGGGTGTCTTCGAAGACGGGGATCACCGAGGTGGCTCTGCTTTCGTGGACGGTCGGGCAGGCCGACGGGGGACTTGCTTCGGACACGGCCGACGATCCGACGGAACGAACCGGCGCTTTCATGACGTCCCCTGACGGTTCGACAGCACAACCGCCCGCGGGGACGTCATCGTATTGTCCCCGATGGGCCGGGCGGGGGTGACCACCGGGGCACTCGGGCGGCGGAGCCGGCCGGTGCGGAAGGCCGTCCGGACGGCCCCGCGGACCACCCACCCTGTCGGTCTCCGGGCCCAAACGCGCGAGCGGCCCCGCCGGTGTGGGTCGCACACGGGCGGGGCCGTCATCACGGGCGTTCTCGCGCCGGGGTGTGGCGGAGCGCCGTACGGGCGGGTCGTGGACCTGGTCAGTAGGTCAGGCTCAGCAGCTCGCCGCTGGTGCCACGGGCGTTGTTGACGATGAACACCTTGCCGTCCCGGTTGACGTCGAGACCCGTGCCCATGATCAGCCTGTCGCCGGTCGGGATCTCGGTGACCGCCTTGGTGACGGGGTCTATCTTCAGCACCTTGCTCGGCTGCGGCGGGTCCTCGAGGTAGCCGGGGGTGTACGTCAGCGCGATCAGGTCGCCGTTCGGGGCGACGGCGAGGTCCACCACGTTGGTCAGGCCGGTCACCCAGAGTTCGGGGCCCTGGGGGCCGACCTTGTAGATCCGCGACTGGCCCGCGTAGACGCCGAGGCCGGCGACGTAGGTCGTGCCGTCGGCCGCCCGGGCGATGCCGGTGGGCACCCCGTCGCGGTCGTTCTCGTTCGTGGGCAGCACGAATTCGGTGGTCGTGGTGCCGCCGGCCGTGCGGAGCACGGTGTTGGCGCCCGCGTCGGTGGCGAGGTAGGCGCTGCCGCTGCGCAGCACCTTCCAGGGGTTGGAGTACGGCTCGCGGCCATCGGGGTTGAGCTGCGTCTCGTGGTCGACGTAGTCCGCCACGACCGAGCCGTCGCGGGTCCGCGTCAGCGTGCCCAGCGTCTTGGCCTCCGGGCCGAGCGCGGCGCGGCCGTTGCTGTCGAAGCCGCCCGAATTGAGCACGAGGTAGCCGCCGTTGGGATCGGGCAGGACGGCGGCCGGGCCGAGGGCCTGGACCGCGGCCCCGGGAGCCGCGCCCGGGCCGAAGGACGGCAGTCCGGTGACGACGCGGCCCTGCCAGGAGCCCTTGACCTTGTAGACGGCACCGGTCTTGCCGAGGCAGACCTGACCGACGGGGCAACCGGGCAGCCCCTCGCCCGACTCGGCCACCAGCAGGCTGCCGTCCGCCAGGGCGGTGACGTCACGGGGGTTCTTCAGTCCGGAGGCGACGACCTTGACGGTCGACTTGACGGTGGCACCGGAATCGGCGGCCGTCGCCGGACCGGCGGCGGCCAGAGGCACGGCGACGACACACGCCGATGCCGCAAGCATGGATTTAGTGAGGCCACTACGTGAATTCGACATTCCCTTATCGCTCCTTCTCCGTGCTGCGCTCCGCATGATTAAGGAAAGCGGACGATCGAACGCGGTGTCACAGTAGGGCAGTTCGGAGCGCACGACCGCGCCGGGCGAATGGGACCGGCGCGTATCTCGAGCGCGTTTCGAGAAACTCTCCATTCCGCTTTTTCCGCCGGAGTGCCCGCGGATCGACGCGATCAGGCACGTCCTTCCCGCGTGACCGATGAGTCCGGGCGGCGGATCGGGTCTGCCCCGGCATGACGCGCATCAACGCAGGAATCCCGGTCCCGCCCCCCGGTGATCCGACGACCACTGTCCACGTCGATGGAGTCGCCCTCGGCATCGAGTCGTTCGGCGACGAGGACGCCCCGCTCGTCCTGCTGGCGGGCGGGACCACGATGCTGTCCTGGCCCGACGCGCTGTGCGAGCGCCTGGCAGCCGCCGGACGCCGTGCGGTCCGCTACGACCTGCGCGACAGCGGGACCTCGACGACGGCGGACCCGGAGGCTCCCGGGTACACGCTGCGCGGTCTCGCCGCCGACGCGGCGGCCCTCGTCGACGCCCTGGGGGGCCGCCCCGCGCACCTCGCAGGGATCGGCGTCGCAGGGATGGTCGCCCAGGTGGCCGTGCTGGACCATCCGGACGCGTTCTCGGCGCTCACCCTGGTCGGCACCCGCGCCGTGGCGCCCGGCCCGCCCGACGACGACCTCCCCGACCATGACCGGGCGACGATGAGCAGGCTGTTCGCGCGTCCCCTGCCCGACTGGGGCGACCGCGAGGCGGTCGCGGAGTTCGCCGCCGCCGGCGCGGAGATCCTGGGCGACGACCCCGTGGCCGCGCGGGCGACGGCCGCGCGGGTCTGGGACCGCACGCCCGGCACCGCTCCCCCGGTCCAGGCGGCCAACCAGCTGGGCATGGTGTTCTCCAGGCTCGACTGCCGGCCCCGCTGGCGCGAGCGCCTGCCCGGGATCGGGATCCCCACGCTCGTCGTCCACGGACGCCGCGACCGGTTCTTCCCGGTCGGCAACGGCGAGGCGATCGCGCGCGAGATCCCCGGGGCCCGGCTGCTCGTCCTCGAGGAGGCCGCAACCGCGCTCCCGGAGACGGCGGTAGGCGAGGTCGCCGAGGCGATGCTCCGGCTCGGGTAGCCGACGAAGCGCCGGCCGCAGGGGCCGGCGCAACGCCGTGACGGGGGCGGGGGTTCTAGCGGCCGGGCTTCGGCATCGGCACCGTCTCCGTCCATCGGAAGGTCATCGACAGCGGCTTCTGACCGCCGGGGAAGACCGCGCGGGCGGCGTTGGAGATGCCCGACGCGATCGGGTCCTTGGCCCCGTTCTCGTAGCCCTCCTTGGACACGCCCCGGGTCAGCGACTCGACGGTCATCTTCTGGGTGATCTCGAACTGCACCGTGCCGCGCTGGTTCAGCCGGTTGTAGCCGGTCACGGTCGCCTTCATGTTGAAGGAGCCGAGCACGGCGCGGGTGGCGCCGGCCGCCGTCTCCGGGTCGTTGTCGCCGGCGAGCTGCATCAGGGCGTCGGAGACCTCGCCCACCATCATTCCCTTGAGGGGCAGATCGTTCATGGCGGCGCCGTATTTGGTCTTGTAGTCGAGTCCCTTGATGGTCTGGCCGATCTTCGTGTTCTTGCGGTGCGAAAGGAACGTGCGCACGACCTGCATCCAGATGTGGTCCTGGACGGCCTGGGTCATCTTGTCGTTCTCGTCGAAGTAGTAGGCGGACGGGGTGACGCCCATGAACCACATGGCGGTGAGCTGGGTGGCGTTGGGGTTGAGGATGACCTCCGGGTTGAGGACCAGCTGTTCGCGGTAGGCCGCCGCGGCCCGGCGGCCCAGCTCGTCCTGGCGCGACCACGTGTCGCCTCCGGCCGTACCGCAGTTGCTGTTGCAGGGGTGGGGTGCCTGCGGCTTCGAGTAGTCGACGGCCTCGTTGGGACGGCCGTTGCCGCGGGTGCCGTCCGGGCGGGTCGGGCAGGGCGTGTCGTCGCCGTTGCCGCCGCAGGCCAGGCCCAGGCCGGTGGGGTCGCTGTGGGTGAGCGGATTCTGCACCGCGTACGAGTACCCGTTGAGGGTCTGGAGCTTGTCGGCCTCCAGGAGCGGGTCGGCGCTGATGAACTGGCCGATGGACGGGTCGTATTCACGGGCGCCGATGTGCGTGAGGCCCGAGGCGGCGTCCCGGGTCTTGCCCAGGAAGCCCTTGTCGTCCGGCCAGGGCCCGTTCAGTGTCGTGCCGCGGTCGGCGCCGAACGGGGTGGTGTAGCGCTTGGTGAAGGTCTGTCCGGCGTCCGGGTCGAGCGCCAGCGTCGAGGTCCGGTGCTGGTCGGCCGTGAGGTAGGTGAGCTTGACGGCGCCCGACTGGTTGGAGCGCAGGGCGACGGTCAGATCCTCGGCCCCGTAGTAACGCTGGGCCCACGTGGTGCCATTGGCGCGCAGGTGGAGTTCGGTGGAGCCGGTGTACAGGACGCGCTCACCGTTCTGCGTGCTGCGGATCAGCAGGGTGCCGTCCGTCGTGTAGAGGTGGTCGGTCGCCACTCCCCCTTCGGTGAGCCGGCTCAGCTTGCCGTCGGGCGACCACTCCAGGGTCTGGGTCCCGCTCGTACCGGGGCGGTGCCAGGTGTTGCCGGACTTGTCGTAGTCGTAGGCACGTTCCGGCGCGGAGCAGTCGGCCTTGGTCGTGGTGCCGGTCAGGGTGTGGGGCTGGGCGGTGAGGGTGGTGGGGTAGCAGTACGTCGTCCTGGTGTCGCCGGTGCTCTTGTGCACGGTCTCGGCGGTCCGCTGGCCGGCGTCGTTGTAGGAGTAGGTCGACCAGTAGGGGGCCGGGCCCGACAGACTCGACGCGCTCCTCGCGTCGGCGCACTTCTGCGAGGCGGGCGTCCAGGCCTCGGTCAGGCGCTGGTGGCCGTCGTAGGCGAAGCACTGGGTCTCCGCGGAACCGTTGCCGCCCAGGAGGGTCGGGTCGCCGATCGTGGTGACGTTGCCGGTCTGGTCGTAGGTATAGGTGAGGTCGCGGAGCATGTACCCGTGCGTCTGGTCCGTGACGTTGCTGCGGGTCAGCCGCCCGGTGCCTTCCTCGTAGGTGTTGTTGACGTAGAAGCTCTTGGCGCCGGTGCCGCCGGTGCCCAGGGTCAGCTGCCGGGGCTGGGCCTGCGCCGAGTAGTCCACGCCGAGCAGATAGCCGGTCGCGCCGCCGACCGAGGTCACGTCGCCCACGGCGTCGTACCCGTAGTCGACGATCTCGGACGGCAGGCCGCCCACGGCGGGCTCGCGGCTGAACTTCTTGGTGCCGTCGGTGTTGAACCCGGTCTCGTACGCGATGGTGGCGGGTGCGCCGGCCTTGACGAACGGGTCGCCGGCCGGCAGCTGGAGTTCGGTCCCCGTGGGGCGGTCCAGGCTGTCGTAGGCGGTGACGGCCTGCGTGTAGGCCGCGCCCGCCTTGCCGTCGACATAGCGGGTGGAGGAGGTGAGCTGCCCCTTGAGGATGCTGTCGTAGGCGAATCCGGTGAGCTGGTTGGCGTCCGTCCTGGAGTTCTTCCAGGTGCCGGTGGTCCGGCCCAGGGCGTCGTAGGCGGTCAGGACGGCCGTGCCGCGCGCGTCCGTGGTGCTGACCGGGCGGTCGAGGGCGTCGAACTGGGTGAGCGTCACGCCCTTGTCCGGGTCGGTGCTGATGCCCTCACGGCCGAACAGGTCGTACACGTAGGACCACTTGGCGCCGTCGGGTCCGGTGAGCGTCAGCTTCTTGCCGTCCAGCGCGAAGTCCGTCCTGGTGGACGTGTAGGAGGCGCCGGCGCTGCCGCCGTAGGAGGCGTCGGCCGGACTCGTGCTCGCGTACTCGCGGGTCTCCGTCGCCTGGCCCCGGACGTCGCTGATCGTCCGCTGCGCCGAACCGCCCTCCAGGGCCGTGGTCGCGACCGAGTCGCCGGTGTAGCCGGTGCTGGTGGACCACTTCTTGACCCCGTAGGTGTACAGGGTGCTGGTCGTCGCACGGGCCGCCCCGTCGAACACCGTCACCGTCTGCTGGGGGGCCTCGCCGTACTCGGCCCTGGTGTAGGTGCCGTTGGGCTCGCTGCCGGTGTCGAAGATGTCGGCGGACGCCTCGTAAGCGAGTCCCCGGGTGTCGTAGCGGGTGTCGGTCAGCAGCCGGCCGCCCTCGGGAGTGGGCGACTGGGTCTGGAGGGGGCGCAGCAGCGCGTCGTAGATCGTGTAGGTGGTCTTGTAGGTCTCGCCGTCCTTCTTCAGCGTCGAGGTCGACACCCAGGACGGCTTGGTGTCGTCCGAGTGGTAGGCGTACTTCTGGTTGGGGCTCTGGCTGCCGCTCGCCCGGTTCGGCAGCCACACGTCGGTGAGCCTGCCGAGGGCGTCGTAGGCCATCTCGGTCTTCTTGAGGTTGACGTCGTAGGTACGCAGCGGCACCGCGCGGCGCGGGTCCAGGAAGGTGACCGTGGTGTAGGTCTTGGCGTTCGTGGTGACCGTCTTGGTCAGCGGTCCCGCGTCGACGGGTGTGTAGGCGGTGCCGGTGGGGTTGCCCGCCGCGTCGGTGACCTTGAGGGTGCGGCCCAGGGTGTCGTACGTCGTGGTGGTCGCCGTCTGCCAGCCGGACGGGAGCCGGTCGCCTGCCGCGTCCGCGGTGGCGGCGTAGCCGGTGGGGCGGCCGGTCCAGGTCGCCAGGCCCTTCGTGGGCTTCTGCGCCCCGGACCAGGTGGTGACGTCGGGGGTGTCGTAGACGGTGCCGACGTCGGACAGGACGCTGCCCCGCTCGGGCGCGGCCGGTTTCATCGTGGCGGGCAGGACGAGCGAGGCGTCCGCGGTCGCGCAGCCGCGGGCGACCGTGCGGGTGCGGGAGGTGAGGCCGGTGAGGCCGAGGTCGGCGTTGCGGGCGTACCAGGTGCGGGTGCAGGTCTCGTCCGAGGCCTTGCCGACCTGCCCCGAGTCGTCGACGGTGACCGGCATGCCGTAGCTGTCGTAGGACGTGGTCGTCAGGCGCTCGCGCCAGGTCTGCGAGGCGGTCAGATAGGTGTAGCTGTGCGCCTTCTGCGGGCGGACGTAACGGGCGACGTGGTCGCCGGCTCCGGGCACGCTCTGGCGGGCGGTCTCCTGCGACCAGGGGTCGTCGACCGTCGCCGATACCGCCGTGGACCCGTCGTAGGTGACCTGTTCGCGCAGCTGTCCCGCGTACGGTTCGCTGTCGGTGATGGTGGCCGCCCCGAGCGCGGGCGCGGGCAGGGGTGCGACGGAGACGGACTTGGCGGTGCCGTCGCTCTTCTTGTCGCCGTCCATGCCCTGGAGGTAGAGGGAGACCGTCCGGGAGCGGGTCACGCCCGTCGCGCCGGTCCACGCGGTCACCTGGGCGTAGCCGCGCCAGTCCGACCAGGTCCGCTCGTCCTTCGGGGCGAACGGGTCGTCGTTGTGGCGCCAGGCGGCACCGCTGTAGGAGTAGGCGTGTTCGACGGCCTCGTTGTTGCCGGTCGGGTCGGCGATGCCGACCGCCAGCACGCGGTACTTCTGGAACCAGTCGATCGAGGCATCCTCGCCGCCGTTGATGTGCCAGAACTGGGGATAGCAGGAACGGGTGTTGGTGTCCGGGGCGGCGCCCAGCACCTGGCTGCGCACACATTCCGCCGCCGACAGCGTCACCGAGGTGATCGCGCCGGTCTCCGAGACGACGGTGGAGATGCGCGGCCTGGTCAGGGGCAGGATGTCGTCGGTGCCGTCGACGCGGTTCGGCCGCATCTGGTAGGTGAAGGAGACCGGGTCCGACGCGATGCTCGTGGTGCCGGCCTTCGCGGTGCGCCGGAGCGACTTCAGGGTGAGCACCTGATCGGAGCTGTCACCGATGTCGCCGCCGTCGAGGTACTGCTCGACCAGGTCCCAGGAGTCCACCGCGTCGTAGCCGGTGGAGGCGGCGTCGTAGGAGAACGTGTCGATGCCGGTGAGGCGTTTGCGGGAGAAGAAGGCGGGGCCGACGGCCTTGCAGTCGTCGTCGTCCTTGGCGCAGACCGCGTCGAAGGGGACGTCCGGCCAGTTGTCGGCGGTGTCCTTGGTCAGCGAGGAGCAGTCCGTGGCGGTGCAGCGCTCGGCGTAGTCGAAGGTGACCTTCGCGTCCGCCTTGTCCGTGAACAGGGCGCCCTTGCGCAGCCCGTACTCGATCCGGTTCAGGTAACTCCCGCGCGTGTAGGCGGCGTCGGCCTTGTCGGCCTTGTTCTTCTTGTAGTAGTTGGACTCCTTGGTGTACCAGTAGGTGGCCGCGTTGTCCCGCAGGTCCTCGACGTAGTCGAGGTTCCACCGCCAGGCCTGGGTGAGGGCGCGGTCGGCGAAGGCGTCGCCCGCGGAGTAGCCAGGCTCGCCCGAGTCGTCGCCGAACACCGGTACCGTCGCGACGGAGTTGGTGCGCTGGGTGTCGGCGCCGTCCGGTTTGTTCAGGCCGAACACGTACTTGGTGCCGTCACCGGTGACGACGGTCCAGTACTCGCCGTTGTCGTCGCCGTTGTCCGCGCCGGTGGACCTGGTCACCTTCGACGCGTCGTCGCCCTCCAGCCGCCAATGGTTGTCGTCGTCGTCCTTGACCAGCCGGGTCGACCTGCCGTTCAGGACCAGTCGGGCGTTGTCGTACTTCCAGCAGAGGTCCGAGATGTCCTCGTGGCCGTCCTCGTCGCAGGAACCGTAGGTGCGCTCGATGTAGGACTCGGTGAGCGAGAAGCCCTCACCGACCGAGGTGCCCTGGTTGTTGGAGGTGGCCGTGCGGCCGTCGACGCTGCCCGAGTCGTATGCGAGGGACAGGGGCGGCAGCGGGCCGGCCGCCGCGGGCGGCAGCGTGAAGTCGTACGACCAGGTGAACGCCCCGGAACTGGCGCCCGCCTCCCAGGACGAGGATGCCGAGAGCGGGGTGGCCGAGTAGTCGCCGGTGCCCTTGGGGGACTGCCCGGACCCGGCCGCGACGGCGGTGACGGCCAGCACCGTGGCGGCCGGGGCGGCTCCCGCGGCCTTCCCGAGCCGGGGCGAAGCGCCGTCCGCGGCCTCGGCGATGTCGGCCTTCGCCGAGACCGACTGCCGCGCGGTGTCGTTGTCGGACGCGAGCGGACGCTGGGTGCGGCACTCGCTCTTGACGGGTGTCGTCAGGGCGCACGCGGGGAGCTGCACCAGGCGCAGTCGCTGGGACCAGCCGCCGCCCAGGGCCGAGGAGAAGCCGCTGTAGTCCACGCTCACCTCGGCCGTGCCCGCGGTGTCCGCCTCGGCGGTGAGGAGCACCCCGGTCACGCCTGCCGCGCGTGCGGCCTTCTGGTCCAGCACGGTGACGCGCGCGGCGCCGGCGGCCGCCGCCCTGTCCCCGGGTGACGGCGCCAGCGTGACGGGGACTCCGCCCGGTTCGGCCTTGCGGGCCTTGCCGCCCGCGAGGGCGAGGGTGGCCTCGCCGTGCCCGGGCCAGGCGGCCTGCCGCTCCGTACGGGCCCGTTCGGCCTGGGCCTTGTTGGCCTTGTTCTCCCGGGCGACCCGTTGGCGGGCCTCCTTCGCGCCGAGCCCGTCGACCGTCTCGACTCTGCTCACGCGGGACTTGGGCACGGCGGGCCGCCCGAGGCCGGAAGGCTCCGCGGCCTGGGCCAGCTGTGCCGCGCCGAGCGGTGCGACGAGTGCCAGGGCCAGCGACTGCACCAGCAGCCGGCCGGTTCGGTGCCGTCCGGCGGCACTCCCTCGCCAGATTGAGGTGCCCCTGCCAAAGATCATGGTTGTCTTCCCCCGGTCCTGTGCGGTGGTGTGGAGAGAGGCGCGCGGACGACGGGGCGGGGCGGTCCGCCGAGCGGACCGCCCTGCCCTTTCCCGTCAGTCGCCCACGGTTTCTTCGATCTGGTCGGATCCGGCCATCGCGCCCGCCCACAGGCGCACGTCCGCGACGCGTCCGGGCAGGTAGTGCCCCCACGCTCGGGTGGCGAAGTCCTTGCCGACCGCGAAGTCGCCCGAGCCGATCGTGGCCGTGAACGCCTGGTCGTCGCCGTTCTGGACGGCTCCCAGATAGAGGCCGATCGTGCCGTCCTGGGCGTTGAGGACACCGGTCATCCTGACCATGCCGTCCACCGCGGCGGCCTCTTCCGAGGACACGGCGCTGAAGGTGCCGCCGGCATCGAGGCGGCCGAAGCGCCAGAAGCCCACCGGGACGGTCTTCTCCTCCAAGGTCTCCTCGTCCAGCACGGTCTGTTTGTCCGTCAGCTCGTACCACAGGCCCCAGGACGAGCCGTCGGCCGTGCGCTGCCCCACCACCTGGCCGGTGTAGCCGACGCTCTTGCCGGCCAGCGCGGTGGCGTCCAGCGACGCGAGCGCCGTGACCGTGAACGACCCCGTGTCGTCGACCACCGGGCCTGCCGTGGTGGCCGCGTCGTCCACGCCGTCCAGGACGATCGCGTCGCCGTCCAGCGAGGCGCCGCCGCCGAGGGCCAGCGACCGCCCGTAGCCCGAGGTGGTGTCGGCGACGGTGCTGCCGGTGCCCCGGTCGGCCGACCAGTCGGCGACCAGTTCCACCCCGGCGTTCCCCTGCGACGTCAGTGCCCGCGCGTCGTCCTCGATCTCCTCGGGGGACAGGGCCCGCTGCCACGCCGTGGGCTCGTCGATGCCGCCCTTGAAGTAGTCCACGTAGGTGTCCGCGTACAGCAGGCGGCCGATCTGGAACGCGCCGTCGGCATGCCAGGCGGGCCCCGCGTCGGCCGAGGCCTGGAGCTTGCCGTTCACATAGAGGTGGACCTTCTTGGCGACGGCGTCGTGGACACCTGCCACGTAGGTCCACACGCCCTTGGGCGCGGTGGTGGGCGCCGCCGCCTCGTGGAAGGCGCCGTCCGTGCCCAGCACGCGCATGCTCCACTTGGTGCCGTAGGAGATGATGAACGGGCTGTACTTCGCGGTGAACGGGCTCGTGGCCGTGGACTGACTGAGGACCGTCACGGTCTTCGTGGAAGCCGGGTCGACCCGTACCCAGGCGGCGACCGTGTACGACCCGGTCGTGTCCAGCACCGTGCCGGCCGTGGCCGCGTAGCCGGTGGCGCCGTCGAGGGCCAGCCCCTTGTCCGTCACCGGTGTCGCCAGCGGCACTCCGGCGGCGTCCCGTGTGATGAGCCCTCGACGGCCGCGGTCGTCGCGGACCGCGCCACCGCCGAGGGTCGCGTTGTCCGCGCCGTCCCAGGTGGCGGAGTCCAGCGCCGCTCCGTCGTTCTCGCCGAACTGCCACTGGCCGACGGGCTTCTCGCCGTCGGCGACCAGGAAGTCGACGACCGACTGGGCGCCGTAGCGTCCGATGCCGTCCTTGGCCCGCACGTACAGGCGGTACGTGCCCGCCTTGGTGGGCGTGACGCCGACCGACACCGAAGCCCCGGTCTGGTCCTTCGACCAGGCGGCCGTGGAGGAGAGCTTGTACTGGTAGGCGACGTTGGTGTCGCCGGTGGCGGGCCCGAACTTGAAGGTGCCCTTCACGGCGGGTCCGCCGTGAGCGGTGCAGTCGTTGGTCGTGCAGGGCGTGTAGGGGCTCCCGACGGTGACGGCGGGCGCCTTGGGCGCGCTGGAGTCCACCTTGAAGTAGCACCAGCCCGTGGTGGAGGCGTTCGACGCCCCGGCCAGATAGCTGGCGCCCCCGTTGTAGTACGACCGCGCCCAGGCCCGGTACCGGTAGAGGGTGCCGTCCGTCAGGGTGGACCAGGTGAGCGTCACCTTGGCGTTGTCGCCGACGTAGCCGGTCGAGGGGCGTACGTCACCGTTGCCCGGCGCGGTGTCCACCCAGGTGCTGCCGCTCTTGCTGTCGAGGTCGTAGGCGATCCGCAGCTGGGCGTCCTTCTCGCCGCCGGCCTTCGTCTGCGCGGTCGCGGCCAGCGCGGGGGTGGGGTCGGAGACGACCGCCGGGTCGCTCTCGCTGGTCTCGCAGACCGTGCCGGAGCCGGTGACGAGGCCGATGGCGCTCGGCTTGTCGGGCAGCCCGACGAAGTTCACGGCAAGCACGGCGTCGTTCTTGAACCGCTTCCACGCCGACGGGTCGGACTCGTCGTGCGCCTTGATCTCCAGCGTCAGCCGGGAGAACTTGCCCGCCGCGAAGTTCGACAGCGTGGAGGTGAGGTTCTCGTTCGTCTCGTCCGGATTGTCGTTGAACTCGATCGGCGCGTCCGGAGCGTCCGGGTCGCACAACGACCCACGACCGGCCGACACGTTCCGGTCCACCATCAGATCCAGCTCCGCCGGCCGCGACGACCAGGTCGTCGCGGAGGAGATGTTGTTCGTCCGCACCAGATCCACCCAGCGCGGATCGCACTGGAACGCCCACGGCTCCGTCACCCGGAACGTCGCGTCCAGGACCTTCTTGCCCTTCAGACTCGCCGGGGAGAACTCGAAGTACAGCTTCTGCACATACCCAGGACCGCAGTAATAGCCGTTCCAGGTACCGCACTTGCCGGCACCCTTGCCCTGGTCGTCGTCACCGTTGCCCCACCCGTACGACTCGTAGCCGTCACTGCGCAGCAAGGTGCGCTCCGACTCGCCCCAGGTCACCGTCGGATCGATGAACAGCGGAAAGGCGTCCGCTCCGGTCCTGGTGAGCATCGTGGTGTCCGGCACCACCGACAGCGAGTCCTCGGTGACGGCCACGTCCATCCTGGCGACCTTGTCACCCTCACCCGGCTCCACCCCCGACCCCGAAGGCACCCCCTCGGCCGCGCCGGAGGCAGCCACCGGCCCCTCACCCACCGCCTGCGTCCGCAGCGACCGAGCCCCGGGCCCCGACGAATCCCCGGCGTCCCCGGACGCGCCGGCCGCCTCCCCCGCCGAGTCCCACATCCGGGCCGGCGGCGCCTTGAACACCGTACGGCCACTGCCGTCCACGGCGGTGAGGTTGCCCGCGGCCCCTTCACGCACGTCCAGACCCCGGGCCTTCAGCCCGAAGGTGAGCTTCTTCAGCTCCTCGTTCGCCGCGGCCTGAGGCGTCTTCACGACGAACACCGGCTGGAAACTCTCCGGCGTCGCCGTCACCTGAAGGTCCACACCCGGCAGAACCTCGGCGTACACGGCACGCGCACCGTCCAGCCGGGGCGCGGGCAGCTCGCCCGGCCATCGGAGTTCCAGGGAATTTCCCTGCTCCTCGATCCGGGCCAGGGGAGCCTTCTCCCCTCCCCCGGAGAAGGCGATCGACACGGCCGCCGCCTCAGGACCGACCGTGCCGTCGGAGCGCTTCTCCAACGTCGCGTCCGGCGCCCGCCAGCCACCACCCGGATCGGCCACCCGCACCGGAACCACCGACTGCTCCATGGTGAACGTGAAGCCGTCCGGGTCGGCGAAGACCGTCGTCCGGTCCGTCCGCTCCCCCGTCACCTCCACCCGCTCGCCGGAGGCCTTCGCCTCCGCCAGCGCCCGCTGCCCCTCCGTCGAAGGCGCGGAATCCGCCTCCGGGAAAGCGGCCGCGGCCTGCTGCGCGGGCAGCGCCAGCAGACTCAGCAGGACGGCCACCGCGGCCGTCGTCGCTCCCGTTGCCGTGCGTCTGCCGCGTCCACGACGTCCGAACGCGCCTGAACCACCCCGTGCCGACAGCACTGAACTCCGCCCCCCAGAGTCAGAGAATCCCGAAAAAGTGCTCGCATTCAAACCGTCCCCTTACCCACCGTCAAGAAGTCGTCGCTTTACGCAATGGCCATTTGGCATGCCAAAACCGGTCAAACGACGTAAGGAAAACGAGCCTTTTCCGAGCCGATGTCCACGCGGGGCGTGCGACGAAAGACGGATGAAAGAAAAGAGAACGACGAAAGAAAGGGGAAGGACCCGAGAAGGCAGGGGAAAGGGAGGAGCGCAGGGAAACGCGAAAGCGGGGGAAAGGCCGGGCGAAAGGGGCGGCGCCCGCTAATTGATGGTCATCACCAGGTAGAGGCCCGCCACGACCGCGACCACGCAGACGACCGCCAGAACCACCAGTGCGAGGCCGATCAGGCCTGTCGTGCCGGCGATCAGCGTCCACCCGGCCCGCTCCGCGCGCTCGGCCCGCCGGACCGCGTCGCGGTAGTCGCTGTCGTCGTTCCAGTCGCCCTCGGTCATGGTTCCCCCCTCACCGGAGCTTACCGGCTGCCCCGTCCCGCCCCCAGGCCCGGCGGTCACGGCTGCGGCTCGTACATCGGCTCCGGTTCCCGCTCCTGCCCCTGTTCCAGCTCCCAGGGCGCCGGGCCGGTACCGGTCTGCCAGTGCCAGAGGTCGTCGCCGTCCACGCACACGATGCCGCACTGCTCCGCATACTCCAGGGCGGGCGCCGTGAAGTCGCCCGTGGTGACGACGGCGGCGACCTCCGCCCCGTGCACGGTGTAACAGGTGCCGCCGAAGCGCTGCATGTCCTGGGAACCGACACGGTTGGTGTCGCTGTAGCGCTTGCACTGGACGACGAGCGCCCGCCCGTCCGGTGTCCTGCCGATGACGTCCGCGCCCAGGTCTCCGGCCCCGCCGACGACTTCCACCGCGGTGCAGCCGTCGCGCCGGCAGAGCTCGGCTATCGCCTGCTCGAACTCGTCGGGATCCAGCTCCTCGTAGACGATCGCCTCGGTGACGGCCACCGCCTCCTCCACCGGCGGTACCACGGGCTCGGTCAGCCGGACCGTCCGGGCGATGTCGTGCCGGGCGTCGGGCGCGGGCGCCGGCGGTGCCGTCTCGAGCGCCTCCACCACCGTCTCCGTGGCCGCCTCCAGGGACCTCGCGGCCCGGCGCGCGACTCTCGCCGCCGAGAAGCGGCGCCGCCCCCGGTGGCCCGCGACGACTCCCGCCGAGGCGAGCAGCAGGAGCGCGACGGCCCAGCCGGGGCGGGCCTGCGCCGCGGCGGCGACGGTCCTGCCGACCATGACCGCGAGCGTCAGGAGAATGGCGAGGAGCACGAAGTACACGGCCGTGGAACGGAGTTCGAAGCGGCGCGGAGCACGCACGGCCTGCGGGGCACTGGGGGGTACGGTCATGGCGGTGCTTCCTCCCGGTCCGGCAACGAAGATCATCCAGCGTGTGCCCAGGACCGGCCCCCGCCATGCGGGCGCGCTGCCGACGAGCCATTTCCGCACCGCACACGGGAGTTGATGCCCTTTCGGCCGTCCGGCGTGCGGTTCGGCCACGCGGGTGTCTCCGCCGCGGCGCGCGGGCTCAGGTCGCCGTGTAGCCGAGCTGGCGCCGCATGTACGGGGTCATGAGGGTCTTGGCCTTGGCCAGGACGGAGGTGCGGCTGCCCAGTACTGCGCTCTCACCGCCCGGCACCGGCACCACCGTCAGTCCGTCCGCGGCGCCGAAGGGGACGATCAGCGGGGTCCGCTGGGCCGGCCGGTAGAAGCGCGGCTCCCTGCGATGCCGGGCAGAGCTGCCCGAACTCCTCAGATGCGCGCGGATGTTATGCGCGGCGAGGTCGGCCTGGGCGAGCGCGGCGGGGGTGATCTTGAGTTCTGTCGCGTCGTTCACGTCGCCGACCGCGAAGACGTCCGTGTGCCCCTCGACCCGGAGCCTGCGGTCGACCCTGATGTGCCCCGACGCGTTGAGCCAGTCACCGTGTCCGGCGAGCCGCAGCCAGAGCGTGTTGGGCGTCGTGCCCGTGGCCCAGAAGGAGAGGTCCGCCTCCATGTCGTTGCCGTGCGCGTCCCGGTAGGTGCCGAAGTCGTTCCCGGGCGACATGAACGAGTCGAGACGCACCTCCACGTCGTGGGACTCCAGCCAGGCCAGCGCCCTGCGCCCGGCCCGCTCGCTGCCCGCGGAGTTCAGCAGCGCCGTCCCGGCGTGGGCGAGCGTGACCCGGGCGTCGGGCCGGGCGAGCCGCACCTCCGCGGCGAGTTCCACGCCGGAGGGCCCTCCCCCGACGACCAGGACGTGTCCGGCGGTGGCGACCTTGCGCTGGTGGCCCGCGAAGGACTTGATCGTCTCCTCGGGCGTCGTGCCGGTGAAGCGGGCCGGTTCGGGGTAGTCGGCGCCGGTGGCGATCACCAGGACGTCGTACGGGAGCCGTTCGCCCGTCGCCAGCACGACCTGCCGTGCGCCGGTGTCGACGCGTACCGCCTTGCCGACGACCATCCGGCCCTCGCGCAGCAGCCGGTCGTACGGGATGAACGGGGTGACCGACCACTCCGGGCGCACGCCCGCCCGCAGGGAGGCGATGCGGTGGAAGAAGACCTCCTTGCGGTCCACCAGCGTGACGCGCGCCGTCGCGTCCAGTCGTTTCGCGAGCCGGACGCCCGCGTAGCCGCCGCCGATCACCACTATGTCGCCGTCGCGCACGCGCGTCTCCTGTGCAGGGGGAAGTGAGCGGCGCGCCGTGGGGGCTTCCTCGGCCACTCGACTGGCGAAGAGCGTAGCGCTTGAACTTTTAAGTTCTCGTGGAGTCGTGTGCAGCTGTGTGGACGTTCCGTGAAGGCGTGCGGAACGCCCGTCCGCGCCACCCGATGCGCGGGCGCCCGCCGCCCACGCACCCGTCGCTCAGGCGTCCTGCGGCCCGCCGGCCGTGGGCAGCCACACGCGCATCGTCGAGGGGCCCCGCCGCGCCCAGGAGTGGTACGGCACCAGGACGATCCCGGTGGGCGCCGCCACGGGTGCGGCGGCCCGGCCGAGCGGAGGGTAGGCCAGGGGGCCGCGCCGTCCGGTGCGGCGAGGAGTGCGCCGTCGACGACGACCGTGCCGTCCGGGCCGTCCTGCGGCTCGGCCGACGGATCCACGCGCACGGCGTCGACGTCCCGCCCGTCCGGCAGGTCCGCCGGGCGGCGGCTGCGACATGAACCGGACGACCAGGGCGCAGAAGTTCATCTGGAACGCCGACGGCACCCCGAACTTCGGCACCCCGGTGGCCCTCGGCGTCCCCCTGACCGCTCCGTCCGGGGAGTAGCGGGGAGCAGCCGCACGGCACAGCGCGGCGATCACACGGCCTGGTCCCCCAACAGCTCACCGGGAACGACCGGTTGGGGGACCGGTACGGGTGCCGTCGTCGGCTTGCGGATCAGGAGCAGCGCCGCGTCGTCGTGCAGCCGGCCGCCGACATGGGCCAGCAGTTCGTCGTGGACCGCGCCGACCGTGCGCGCGGGTTCGTCGCACAGATGACGCGCCAGGCCCTCGACGAGCGGATAGAACTCGCGGTCGCGGTCGCGGGCCTCGATCACGCCGTCCGTGTACAGCAGCAGCTGGTCCCCGTCGGCGAAGGGCAGCACCTGGAGGCTCGGCGTCTGGTCGGTGAGGGCGCGCAGTCCCAGCGGCGGGGCCGGCTGCGTGGGCTCCACCGCGGTGACGGCGAGAGAGGCGCCCACGAGCAGCGGCGGGGCGTGCCCGCAGTTCACCACCTCCAGCTGCCCGGGGCGCGGGTACCCGGCGACCACGGCGGTGACGAAGTCGTCGGTGCCGAGGTTGCGCGCGAGGCTCCGTTCGATCCGGTCGACGACGGCGAGGAGGTCGGGTTCGTCGTAGGCGGCCTCCCGGAAGACACCCAGCACGAGTGCCGCGGTCCCGACGGCGGGCAGCCCTTTGCCGCGCACATCGCCGACGATCATCCGCACGCCGTACGGGGTGGGCACGAGTGCGTAGAGGTCACCGCCGATGCGCGCTTCCGCGGCCGCCGCGCTGTAACGGACCGCCACCTCGAAGGGACCGACGGTGGTCGGCACCGGCCTGAGCAGGGCGTGCTGGGCGGCCTCGGCCACCGACCGGACGTCCGCGAGCACCCGTTCCCGGCGTCCCCGCAAGGCGCTGGCCAGGGCGCCCGCCAGCGTGACCGCCACCAGGGAGGCCAGCACGGCGGCCACCTCACGGCCGGGCGCGCCGGCCCGGGCGCCGAGCGTGGCTCCGACGGCCCCGGCGAGGAGACCGACACAGAGGACACCGCGCGGGCCGTTCGTGGTGGCCGCCAGTGCGGGTCCGGCCGCCAGGAGGGGCAGCCAGATCATGCCCGCGTCGCCGAAGAGGCCGACGAGCATGATGACGAGCAGGATCAGAACCGGCAGCAGGGGGCCTGCCACCCGGTGCCGGAACGATCGGAACAGCAGCGTCGGATGGTGGTGGTCGCCGTCACGGTTGCGCGCATGGCTCATGCTTCGTCCGCAGTCCTCACCTGTGGGTGCGCCGGGGCACTTCGAAATGTCCGTTTCCCCTAGGGAACGGGATCGGCCCGGACGCTCACAAGGATCAGATTTTCAGATAGTGAACGATCACATGGTGAGGGAAAGACCCCTGGTCACGCGGCCGGCGGTGGGGAGCAGCCGCTCCCGTACCTGTTCCAGCCGGGGCAGCCGGTCGGCCGGCAGCGAGACGCCGAGCGAACCCAGTATGTCGCCGCTGTACACGGGCACGGCGACGCACACGGTGCCGAGCGCGTACTCCTCGAGGTCGGTGACGGCGGGGGCCACGGGCGAGGCGTCCAGCTGCCGCAGCAGTTCCGGGGCGCTGGTGATGGTCCTGGGGGTGAGGTCGGCGAGGTGGTGGCGGGAGAGGTAGTCCTTGCGGGCTTCGTCGTCCAGTTCGCGCAGCACCGACTTGCCCAGGGCGGTGGCGTGCCCGGCGTCCTCGAAACCGACCCACAGGTCCACCCGGGGCGCCCGGGGACCGTCGACGATCTCGGCCACCCGGATCTCGCCCTCCTCGTAGAAGGTCAGGTAGGCGGCGGTGGCGAGCTCGTCCCGCAGTGCGGCGAGCGCGGGACGCACCCGGCTGAGCAGCGCCTGCGCCCGCCCGGCGGTGTGCAGCGTCTGGAGCCGGTCCCCGAGGACGAACCCGCCGTCGGGGAGTTTGTGCAGGTAGCCGTCGTTCACGAGGGTGCGCAGCAGGTGGTAGGTGGTGGCCAGGGGCAGCCCCGTCTCGCGCGCCAGCTGTTTCGCCGGCGCGCCGTTCTGGTGTGCGCTCGCCGCCTCCAGCAGCCGGAAAGCCCGCTGCACGGAGGTGATGAGCGTGGGCCCGTCCCGCGCACCCATAGGACAAGCGTGCGCCGGACACCCGCCCCGGGCAAGGCACGGGACGGGCTCAGCGTCCCGGCCGCTCGAAGTGGGCGTAGGGCGGATACGGCTTGAAGCTGATCAGCACCTCCAGGGGGTGGCCGCCGCCGGGCGGCTGGGTCAGGGCGGGCAGCGACGTCATCAGCACCGAGCGTCCTTCGACGACCCCCTTCTGGCGTGGGCCCCAGCCGGCCGCCGCGGCGAGGTCCGTGGCCGTCTCGGCGAAGACGTCCCGGCTGCCGAAGAGGAAGAAGGTCCTGGCGTGGGTCGCGTGCCGCAGTTCGTCCCGGGCGTCGCCCCGCCGCGCGCGCTCGCGCCAGGCTGCGGCGTCCCGGGCGGTGCGCGCCTCGTCGGTCCCGACGGTCAGCGGGGTGCCGTGGACCAGCCTGCGCCGCAGCCCGGGCCACTTGCCGGCGCGCAGGCCGAGCGTGCGATGGGCGAGGACGAGGTCCACCGGTTCGCCGGTGCCCTCGTCCGGCGGCAGGCCGTCGCGCAGCGGTACGTGGACGACGGTGTGCCGGGAGTAGGCGGCGAAGGAGAACAGCCCCGCGAGCCGGTTCAGCCCGTCGTGGTCGCCGAACAGCATCCCGATGGGGTCGGGGGCGCTCAGCGAGGTGTGGCGGAGCGGCTGCCGGGGCTGCACGACACGGTGCTCGTGCGGTCCGGTGCGGGGCCTGAACTGGAGCAGCCTCAGCTGCATACGGAAGACCTCATACGGCCAGGATCCCGGCGGCCCGCCCCCGCGGGCAACGGAGATTCTTCCGCGACCCCGGCGGACCCGCACGGCGGGCTCGCACGCCGGACTCGTCCCGGTCGCGGTACGCGCCCGGCCCGGGTCCCCGGCATGACAGCGCGCCGCCGCGGGCCCGGGACGGGAGCGGGAAGCCTGCTCGCGTCTCACACCCCGCCCGGGGTCCCCGCCGTACCGAGGAGGGCCGACAGCTGGGGGGAGTACGTGGCGTGCAGGACGAGTGCCGCGCTGCCCACCACCGCCGCGTCCGTGCCGAGCCACGACGCCTCGACCTCGACGACCCGGACGTGACGGGACAGCGGCCGGCTCGCGAGCGCGGCGGCGACGACCTCGACGTAGCGCGACTCGACGTGCTGGATGCCGTGGCCGCCGAGGACGATCAGGTCGACGTCGATGAAGTTCGCGATGTCGACGGCCACCGAGGCCACGTGCTCGGCGGTCTCGTCGATGACCGCGGCGGCCACCGGGTCGCCGGCCGCCGCGGCCACGCCGATCGCCGCATGGTCGACCGCCGCGGGATCCGCCGCGAACGTCCGGGCCAGCGCACTGTCCGGGTGCGGTCCGGCGGCGAGCCTGCGGTGCACCTCGGCGACGATGGCCGTGGGGTTGACGAGGCCTTCCAGGCAGCCCCGGTTGCCGCAGTAGCACTCCGGCCCGTCGGGCAGCACCGAGGAGTGCCCGAACTCCCCCGCGTTCAGTGAACCGCCCCTGTACACCTGGTGGTTGAGGATGAGACCGCCGCCGACACCGGTACCGAAGAAGAAGTAGGCGAAGTCCGCCACCCCCCTGCCCGCGCCCGACCAGCGCTCGCCGACCGCGGCGGCGGTGGCGTCGTTGTCGAGGGTGACGGGCAGGCCGGTCGCCTCGCTCAGCATGTGCTGCACCGGCACCCTGGTCCAGCGGGCGAGCTGGGGCGCGCCGACGATCGCGCCCGCCTCGAGATCGATCGGCCCCGGCGTGGCGAGACCGAGGCCGAGCACCTTGTCGCGCGCCACGCCCGTCTCGGCCAGCACGTCGGCGACCAGTTCCGCCATGTCCTTGACGACCTGGGCGGGGTCGGTCGCCGGGTCCGTGGGGCGCTTCTTGACCGTCAGCGGCCGTCCGAGCAGGTCGACCACGGTGCAGCTGAGCTCCACGGGATCGAAGTGCAGGCCGACGGCGTTGCCCGCCTCGGCGTTGATGCGCAGGGTGGTGCGCGGCTTGCCGCCGCTGGACACCCTGCTCGCGCCGTCCTCGCGCACGATGCCCTCGTCGAGCAGGCGGCGCACGATGCCCGAGACCGTCTGCGGGGTGAGGCCCGTGTGCTGCGCGATCTCGACGCGGCTGATGCCGTCGGCGAGCTGGATCTGGTCCAGGACGACGGCCCGGTTGTATCGCCCGACCTTGGGAAGGTTCGTTCCTGCCTGCCGCACGCACGGTCCTCTCTAGTTACCCCACGCCAACCTATCTCCCACAGCCCATTGACTTAGTAAAACAAATGGATTTAGTGTCCGGACCCGCAGACGAAATCTCGGACACGACGGCACAGGGCAGTGCCATCGGAGGCAAGTTGATGTCCATGCAATGCCGCAGGCCCGAAGGGTCGGGAGCGTCTCGGCGCGCCCCCGGCGGTGGGGAGCTCCGCTCATGAAGCCCACCGCCCCGAACCTGCTGGAGATGCGGTCGATCACCAAGACCTTCCCCGGCGTCACCGCGCTCGCCGACGTCAGTCTCGTCGTGCGGGACGGTGAGATCCACGCGATCTGCGGCGAGAACGGCGCCGGCAAGTCGACCCTCATGAAGGTGCTCAGCGGGGTCCACCCGTACGGCAGTTACACCGGCGAGATCGTCTTCCGCGGCGAGCAGGTCCGGTTCCACGACATCCGGGCCAGCGAGAAGGCCGGTATCGCGATCATCCACCAGGAACTGGCCCTGGTGCCCGGTATGTCGATCACCGAGAACCTGTTCCTGGGCAACGAGCCGCGCCGCCGCGGCGGCATCGACTGGAAAGCGGCCCAGCGCCGCGCCCTGGAGCTGATGGAGCGGGTCGGTCTCCGTGAGGACCCCGACACCCTGATCAAGGACATCGGCGTCGGCAAGCAGCAACTGGTCGAGATCGCCAAGGCGTTCGCGAAGGACGTCAAGCTGCTGATCCTCGACGAGCCGACCGCGGCGCTCAACGAGGACGACTCCCGGCACCTGCTGGACCTGCTGCGGGGCTTCCGCGAGCGGGGCATCACCTCGATCATCATCTCGCACAAGCTGAACGAGATCGAGGCGGTCGCCGACACCATCACCATCCTGCGCGACGGCCGCACCATCGAGAGCCTCGACGTGAAGGCCGACGGCGTCAACGAGGACCGCATCGTGCGGGGCATGGTCGGCCGGGAACTCGACAGCCGCTTCCCCGAGCACACCCCCGACCTCGGCGAGGTCTTCTTCGAGGTCCGTGACTGGACGGTGCGGCACCCCAGTTCGGACGAACGGCTGGTGTGCAAGGGCTCGTCGTTCCACGTGCGCCGCGGCGAGATCGTCGGTTTCGCCGGGCTCATGGGGGCCGGCCGCACCGAACTCGCGATGAGTCTCTTCGGCCGCTCCTACGGCACCTGGGTGTCCGGGCAGATCTTCAAGGACGGCGAGGAGATCAGGCTGCGGTCCGTGTCGGACGCCATCGGGCACGGACTGGCGTACGTCAGCGAGGACCGCAAGTCCATCGGCCTCAACCTGCTGGACGACATCAAGACCTCGATGGTGGCCGCCAAGCTGTCGAAGATCGCCCGGCGCCGCGTCATCGACCCCGTGCGCGAGCACCGGGTGGCCGAGGAGTACCGGCAGAGCCTGCGGATCAAGACGCCGGGCGTCGACGAGGGCGTCGTCAAGCTCTCCGGCGGCAACCAGCAGAAGGTCGTCCTGGCGAAGTGGATGTTCACCGACCCGGACCTGCTGATCCTCGACGAGCCGACCCGCGGCATCGACGTGGGCGCCAAGTTCGAGATCTACGGGATCATCCAGCGGCTCGTCGCGCAGGGCAAGGGGGTCATCGTCATCTCCTCCGAGCTGCCCGAGCTGATCGGCCTGTGCGACCGCATCTACACGGTGTTCGAGGGCACCATCACCGGCGACGTGGCGCGTGGCGACGCCGATCCGGAACTCCTGATGAAGCAGATGACCGCTACCAAGAAGAGCCGCACTCCATGAGCCGCATAACTGACCTTCAGAAGAACCTCTTCGGGGGCACGACCTCCAACGCCCGCCAGTTCGGCATGATCTCCACCCTGGTGGCGATCGTCCTGCTGTTCCAGATCTGGACCGACGGCCTGACGCTGACGTCCGGCAACCTGATCGCGGTCGTCAGCCAGTACTCGTACATCCTCATCCTGGCCATCGGCATGCTGATGGTGATCGTCGCCGGGCACATCGACCTGTCGGTCGGCTCCGTCGCCGCGTTCACCGGCATCGTCGTCGCCAAGGCGATGCAGGAGTACGACCTGCCGTGGCCCCTGGGCATCCTGCTCGGCCTGCTCGTCGGCGTGGCCATCGGCGCCTGGCAGGGATTCTGGGTCGCCTACATCGGCGTACCGGCCTTCATCGTCACGCTCGCCGGGATGCTGCTGTTCCGGGGCGGCAACCAGTACATCGGCAACGCCGACACGGTCCCGGTGCCCGAGGGCTTCCGCAAGATCGGCGCCGGCTTCCTGCCCGAGGTGGGACCGGACACCGGCTACAACAACCTGACGCTGCTGCTCGGCGCGGCCGCCTGCGCGGGCGTGGTCTGGCGCGAGTGGAAGGCACGGCAGACCCGCCAGGAGATGAAGGCCGACGCGGCGCCGCTGTGGGTCACCGGCATCCGCCTGGCCGTCATGATCGGCGTCATCGTCTTCGCGACGCTGCGCTTCGCCGGCGGCCGCGTCGGCACCAGCCTGCCGATCTCCGGCATCATCCTGATCGTCCTGGTCCTCGCGTACTCGCACTACACCCGCAACACCATCGGCGGCCGCCACATCTACGCCGTCGGCGGCAACGCGCGCGCCGCCGAACTGTCCGGTGTGAAGCTCAAGCGGGTCAACTTCCTGGTCATGACGAACATGTCGGTGCTGGCCGCACTGGCCGGCATGATCTTCGTCGCCCGTTCCTCGGCCTCCGGACCGCAGGACGGCCTGAGCTGGGAACTGGACGCCATCGCGGCCGTGTTCATCGGCGGCGCGGCGGTCTCCGGAGGCCTGGGCACCGTCAGCGGCTCGATCGTCGGCGGTCTGGTCATGGCGCTGCTCAACAACGGCCTCCAACTGGAGGGCGTCGGCTCCGACATGGTCCAGATCATCAAGGGTCTGGTCCTCCTGCTCGCCGTCGCCTTCGACGTCTACAACAAGAGCCAGGGACGGTTCTCGATCATCGGAACACTGACGCGCCCGTTCCGGCGGGACGACGTGCCGGCGCCGCCTTCCGCGGCGGCCCCGGACTCCGGCGCCGACAAGGCCACGATCGCGGGCTGACGGCACAGCCCGCACCGCCCTCAGCCGCACACGACGGCACACCGCACCACGGCAACCAGCACCGCACGAAGGGGCCAACTCCACCATGCGCACAATCGTCATCAGAAGCATCGCCGCCGTCGGCGCCGCCGCCCTGCTCACCCTGGGCACGGCCTGCTCCAACGAACGAGAGGGCTCCACCGGCAGCGACAGCGCCGACGCCAAGGGCTTCGCGAAGGACTCGCTGATCGGCGTCGCCCTGCCCGCCAAGACCTCGGAGAACTGGGTGCTCGCCGGCGACCTGTTCACCGGCGGCCTCAAGGACGCGGGCTTCAAGGCCGACGTCCAGTACGCGGGCGCCTCGACCACCGTCGCCGACCAGCAGGCGCAGATCTCCTCCATGGTCACCAAGGGCGCGAAGGTCATCGTCATCGGCGCCACGGACGCCTCGCAGCTCGCGACCCAGGTGAAGCAGGCCAAGGACGAGGGCGCCACCGTCATCGCCTACGACCGGCTCATCACCAACACCCCCGACATCGACTACTACATCGCCTTCGACAACTTCAAGGTCGGCCAGTTGCAGGGCCAGGCGCTGGTCGACGGCATGAAGGCGAAGAAGCCGAAGGGGCCGTGGACGATCGAGCTGTTCTCCGGTTCACCGGACGACAACAACTCCAAGGTCTTCTTCGACGGGGCGATGAGCGTGCTGAAGCCCTTGATCGACAAGGGCGACATCGTTGTCGGCTCGGGACAGCGCGACATCAAGCAGACCGCGACCCAGGGCTGGAAGGCCGAGAACGCCCAGCAGCGGATGGACTCGCTGCTGACCTCCGCCTACGGCGGCAAGAAGACCCTCGACGGCGTCCTGTCCCCCAACGACACCCTCGCCCGCGCGATCCTCACGTCGGTCAAGGGCGCCGGCAAGCCGGTCCCGGTCGTCACGGGCCAGGACTCCGAGGTCGAGTCCGTGAAGTCGATCATGGCGGGCCAGCAGTACTCGACCATCAACAAGGACACCCGCAAGCTCGTCGCGGAGACCGTCAACATGGTCAAGGCCCTCCAGAAGGGCGACAAGCCGACCATCAACGACACCAAGTCGTACGACAACGGCGTCAAGGTCGTCCCGTCCTACCTCCTGCCGCCGGTCATCGTGACCAAGGAGAACGCGGCCGAGGCCTACGCGAACGACCCCAAGCTGGCGCCGCTCACCAAGTAGCGCCGACCACCGCGGCGGCCCGCCCCGAAAGGCTCTCCGGGGCGGGCCGCCGCCGTCCGCCTCCGGCGAGCGGCTCAGCGGGGCGCGCGGGCCGCCGCCCCGGCCTCGCCCGCGGCGGCGAGGTACGCGCGTACCAGCGGCCGTTCGTCGTCCCGCGCGGCGGCCACCGCCAGCCGCGACGGGGACAGACCCCGGACGGGCAGGGCGATCACGCCGTCGCGGACCACCAGCGGGGCGTTGCCCGCGGCCAGCAGCGCCACCCCCTGGCCCGCGGCGACCGCCTCGTGGGTCTCCTCGGCGCCGGCCACCACCGCGCCGATCCGGGGCGGGCGGCCGTCACGGGCGTCCAGGGCGAGCCAGTGGTCGCGCAGCGGCCCGGCCTCGGGCGGCAGGGCGAGGAACGGCTCCTCCAGCAGGTCGGCGAATTCCACCGCTCCCTCCGGGTCGGCCGCGGCCCGCTCCGCCAGGGGATGCCCCTGCGGCAGGGCGACGAGCCGGGGCTCACGGGCCACCACCACGTACCGGTACCGGGCCTCGTCCGGCAGCGGCAGCCAGACGAAGGCGACATCGCTGGATCCGTCCGCCAGCCCGGCGCTGGGATCGGCCCAGCCGACCTGGCGCAGCACGGTCCGCGCGTCCGGATGCCGGGAGACCAGACGGGTGCGCAGCGCGGGCAGCAGTCCGCGGCCCGGTCCGGTGGACATGCCGATCACCAGGGTCCGCAGACCGGTGTCCCTCGCCTCGTCGACCGCCTCCTGCGCAGCCCGCCAGGCGGCCAGCACCTCATGGGCGTGCGGCAGCAGGGCCTCCCCCACCGGGGTCAGGCGCACGGTGCGCCGGTCCCGTCGGAACAGGACCACGCCCAGATGCTTCTCCAGCATCCGGATCTGCTTGCTCAGCGCGGGCTGGGAGACGAACAGCCGCTCGGCGGCGCGGGTGAAGCTCAACTCCTCGGCGACCGCGGTGAAGTAGCGGAGGTCGCGCCCGTGGATGTCCATGACGCATGGCTATCACAAAGGGTCTTGGACGCGGACCCGGCGCCCGGCGGAGGATGGGATCCGCCGGCGGGGAGCCCCCGACGGCGGCCTACGAGGGAGACGACGATGAGCGGGAACGCCAGGGTGTGGCTGGTCACGGGCGCGAGCAGCGGCTTCGGACGGGCCGTCGCCGAGGCCGCGGTCGCCGCCGGTGACACGGTGATCGGGACGGCGCGGCGGACCGGAGGGCTGGACGACCTGGTCGCCGCGCACCCCGACCGGGTGGAGGCGATCGCTCTCGACGTCACCGACGGCGAGCGGATCGACGCGGTGGCGGCCGACGTCCTGGCCCGCTACGGCAGGGTGGACGTGCTGGTGAACAACGCCGGGCGCACCCAGGTCGGGGCGTTCGAGGAGACCACCGACCGGGAGCTGCGCGACCTGTTCGAGCTGCATGTGTTCGGACCGGCGCGGCTGACCCGGGCCCTGCTGCCGCAGATGCGGGAGCGGGGCAGCGGGTCGGTGGTGAACATCAGCAGTTTCGGCGGGCAGTTGTCGTTCGCCGGGTTCTCCGCCTACAGCGCGACCAAGGCGGCGCTGGAGCAGTTGTCGGAGGGCCTGGCCGACGAGGTGGCACCCTTCGGGATCAAGGTGCTGATCGTGGAGCCCGGCGCGTTCCGGACCGGCCTGTTCGGCAAGGGGGCCGCGTACTTCTCCGCGGAGAACCCGGCGTACGCCGAGAAGGTCGGCGCGACCCGGCGGCTGGTCCAGGGCGGTGACGGCAGCCAGCCCGGCGATCCGGCGAAGGCCGCCGCGGCGATCCTGCTGGCCCTGGACGCCGACGACACCCCGCTCCGTCTCGCCCTCGGCGGCGACGCGGTCGACTTCCTGACGGCGCACCTGGACTCGGTACGCGCCGAACTCGCCGCGTGGGAGAAGGTGTCCCGGGGGACGGACTTCGACGCCGGGGAGTGAGGGCGCGCGCCCGCGGGTGGCGGCCCCGGCGGCGCCCGTGCGCCGGGCCGCCGACCGCGCGGGCGGACCGACGTACCGGTCCGCCCGCCGGGTCGGGCCGCCCACCGCGTCGGGCGCCCCACACCCCGGCTCACCCCACCTCTTTTCACCTCATGGGTAGTTCACCAGGTTGGCCACGTTCGTCGCGGAACCGGACGGCCCGCCGCGGTCGTTGATGACGTGCCGGATCGTCCCGGTGCCGCCGAGCGAGACCGTCACCATGTTCTGGAAGCGCACGTTCGGGTTGGCCGGGACCTCGAAGGCGCGCTCGGCGGTGACGCTCGGGTCCACGTTGAAGTAGCAGTAGCTGCCGAGTCCGTAGGCCTGGTGGCTGGTGACCGTGTTCGCGACCTTGTAGGCGGCGTAGCCCTGGGTGGTCCCGTTCATCCAGGCCGCCTGGGTGGGCGGGTCGTAGGGCATCTCGTTCTGGTAGAAGTACGTCCGCCCGCCGTTGCCGTTCCACACGGTCTGGTACTTGCGGTAGTGCTCGACGAACAGGCCGTACATGGTGACGTCGTCACCGTTGACGACGAGCCCGGTGTCCGCCGTGTTGGTGTTCCAGCCGACCCCGGTGCCGTGGTCGGCGCGCCAGATCCACATGTGGTCGCCGATGACGTCGTCGCTGTTGACGACGAGGCTGGTGGTCGCCTTGCCGACGGCGGCCCCGCCGACCCGGAAGTAGACGTCGTGCAGGGAGGTCGGGTTGCCGCTGTGGTCGGCGGCGGACCCGTTCGGGCCGATCTCCACCAGGGTCTGCGAGTTGGTGGTGCCGGCGTCGAAGAGGACGCCCGCGATCTTCACTCCGTCCACGTCGGCGACGGTCATGGCGGTGACGCCGTTGTCGGGGACGAACGTGGCGAGGCCCAGGCCGAGCACCACGGTGTCGGGGCGGGTCACCCGCAGCGTCTGGTCCAGGTGGTACACACCGGGTGTGACCAGCAGGTTCTTGCCTTCGGCGAGAGCCGCGTCGATCTGTGCGGCGGTCGCGCCCGGCTTGACGACGAAGAACTGGTCGATACCGAGCGAGGTGCCCGGGGCGGTCCCGTCGGCCCAGGTGGTGGCCGAGGAATTGGTCCGCACGGACGGGACGAACACCTTGTAGGCACCGGCCGCGTCCACGTACAGGAAGGGCTTCTCCCGCACCGTGGGGGTCTGGGCGACGGTGGTGTAGGGCGGGTTGGGGAAGCTGTTGCCGGGCACGCCCTGACTGCCGACGAAGACCATGTTCCAGTTGGAGCCCGTCCAGCTGCCGAGCCGCGAGTTGCGGGTCAGCCACTGCTGCTGGGTGCCCGAGCGCACCTGGCCGTCGATCTTGCTGTCGGCCATGAACCCGCCGCTGGACCAGCCGCCGTCGCTCAGTTCCAGGTTGCCGCGCACATGCATGCGCCGGTATCCGGAGGCCTGCGACACCGCCCAGCGGTCGGTTCCGCCGGTCGGGTTGACGGAGAGGTTCTCGGCTCCGCGCCAGAAGTTCTGGGTGGCGTTCTGCGGCGGGAACCAGTCGGCCTCCACATGGACCGCGCCGTTGACGGTGACCGAGTCGGGTGACTGGCCGAGGCCCAGGACCTGGGTGTAGAAGCCGACGTTGACGTCGTTGTTGTACGTGCCGGGCTTGAACATCACCGCGTAGCGCTGGGAGCCGAACTGGTTCGTCTCCTGCTGGTGGAAGATCGAGTTCAGCCGGCTCTGGATCGTGGACGAGGGCATCGACGGGTCGAAGACGACGACGTTGGGGCCGAGGTCGACGTCCCCGGGCGCGGTGCTCACGGGCGTGACCTGGAAGCGCTGGGCGGCGGTGCCGTTGCAGGTGTACTGCACCAGCTGGACGCTGTCGGCCGTCGAGGCGGAGGGGACGTCGAGGCACTTGCCGCTGTTGCGGTTGACGAAGCGGTACGCGCCGCCGCCCTCGTCGACGGGCTGCCACTGCTGGTTGGCGCCGCCGCCGTAGGTCCACAGGTGCACGGCCGCGTTGTCGGCCGTGGAGACGTCGCTGACGTCCACGACCTGCTGGGCGTCGTTGCGGCTGCCGATCCGCACGTATCCGTCACCGGTGGAGGTGAAGTTCCACTGCTGGGCGGCGCTGTTGTTGCAGGCGTACTGCTGCACGACGGTGCCGTTCACGGTGGCGGCCGCCCGGGCGTCCAGGCATTTGCCGCTGCCGGAGCTCACCACGGTGGACCAGCCGGTGGGCAGGGCGGCGGCGGCCCCGGCCGCGGCCCGGGCGGGCTGGCCCCCGGTGAACAGGGAGAGGGCCGTGGCCGCGGCCACGCAGGCCGCGGCCCAGGGGGCCGCGAGGGATGGTCTGGGGATGCGGAGCACGTCTTCTCCTGTGCCGACACAGCGGCGTGAGGGGGGTGGGGGGGAGGAACCGGGCGTCCGGGCCGCGGGGGCGGCTCAGCCGGCGTACTGCGCGAAGACCCGGGTGAAATCCCAGGGCTGCTGGGCCACGCCCGAGCAGGTGTCGGCGCCGCCGCCGGTGCAGGGCCGGTCGCGGTTGACCGACCAGAAGGTCAGCCGGGCCAGGTGACGCTGCTGGGCGTAGGCCAGGATGGTGCGGAAGTCGGCGACGGTCACGGTCTCGCTGTTGTCGGTGATGCCGTTCATCGAGGAGATGCCGGTGCGCCGGTAGGCCTGGTCGTCCGAGTAGCCGTACGCGTTCTTCACCGCGGTCTTGAGCCCCTCGGCCGCCCGGACGGTGAGCTGGCCCATGTTCTGGCCCGCGCCGCCGAAGTCGAACGGCATGATCGTCCAGCTGTCCACGGTGAGTCCGGAGGCGGCGGCCCTGCCGATCAGGCTGCTGTCGGGGCCGGTCTGGCCGGTGCCGAAGGTGACGTACACCTTGATACCCGGGTTGTCGGCCTTGACGGTCTTCAGCGCGTCGACCGTGCGCTGCTGCACGGTCGGGCTGTCGTAGGCCGCGGCCTCGATGTCGATGTCGATCGCCTTGAGCCCGTAGGCGTTGATGACCTTCTGGTAGGCGGCGGCCAGTTCGCCCGCGCTGCCGCAGGAGCTCTCCAGCTTGTTGCCGCTCCAGCCGCCGAACGACGGGATCACGTCGCCGCCCGCCGCCCGGACCGTGCCGATGGTCTGCTGGTCGACTCCGCCGGTGAGCGGACGGCCGCCGTCCCACTGCGGGTTGCAGTAGCCGTTGCTCAGGACGAAGGCAAGCGTGAACCACTTGACGCCGGTCGCGTTCATCACGGTGGTGGGGCTGGGCGGGCTGCCCCAGCCGTTGTAGAGGTAGGGCGCGACGGCCATGGCGCCGGGACCTGGCGACGGCTCTCCCCCGCCGGCGGGTGCCGTCCACTTCTGGTTGGCGGCGCCGGTACAGGTCCAGATCTGCAACGGGGTGCCGTTCGCCGAGCTGTTGCCGGTGGCGTCCAGGCACTTGTCCGCCTGCGGGTTGACGATGTCCCGAGCGGCGCTGACCGTCCACTGCTGCGCCGCGCTGCCGTTGCACGTCCACAGCTGGGTCCGCGTCCCGTCGGCGGTGCCGCCGGAAGCGACGTCGAGACACTTGCCCAGGGCGCGGATCGTGCCGTCCGCGCCCACGGTCCACTGCTGGGCCGCGGTGCCGTTGCAGTCGTACAGCTGCACGGCCGTGCCGTCGGCGGTGGCGGCGCCCGCGATGTCGACGCACTTGCCGCCGACGCCGGTGATCTGTCCGGTGGCCGCCGCGGCGCCGCTGGCCGGGGTGCCGGTCAGGCCGGTGAGCAGCGCGGCGACGGCCGCGGTGCCCAGCGCGCCGCGGACCGCGCGTCGGTGCGTGGATCTCGTGGTCATCGGGTCACCGTCCACTTCTGCTGGGTGGCGCCGGTGCAGGTCCAGATCTGCAACCGGGTTCCGTTGGCCGAACCGCCGCCCGCGGCGTCCAGGCACTTGTTCGCCTGCGGGTTGACGATGTCCCGGGCCGCGGGGACGGCCCACTGCTGGGCGGCGGTGCCGTTGCAGTCGTACAGCTGGACGGGGGTGCCGTCGGCGGTGCCGCCCGAGGCGACGTCCAGGCACTTGCCCAGGGCGCGGATCGTGCCGTCCGCGCCGACCGTCCACTGCTGGGCCGCGGTGCCGTTGCAGTCGTACAGCTGCACGGCGGTCCCGTTGGCGGGGTTGGCCCCGGCCACGTCCACGCACTTGCCGCCGATGCCCGTGATGGGACCGCTGCCGCCCGGCTGGGCCGTGTCGGTGCTGACGCGGACGTAGTCGACGAGGAGTTGCTGGGGCAGCGCGGTGCTGCCGTCGGGGTCGCCCGGCCAGTAGCCGCCGACGGCGAGGTTGAGGATCACGAAGAAGGGCTTGTCGAAGACCCACTGCCGACCGCCGAGGTCGGCGGGCGTGCGCCGCTGGTAGACGGTGCCGTCGACGGACCAGGTGATCGCGTTCGGGCTCCAGTCGACGGCGAAGGTGTGGAAGGCGTCGGCGAAGGCCTGTCCGCCGGGCAGGGTGTACCCGGCGCCGATGCCCCCGGAGCCGGAGTAGCCCGGGCCGTGCAGGGTGCCGTGCACCGTGGACGGTTCGAAGCCCACGTTCTCCATGACGTCGATCTCACCCGAGGCGGGCCAGCCGACCTGGCCGATGTCGTTGCCCAGCATCCAGAAGGCGGGCCACATGCCCTGTCCGCGGGGGATCTTCATCCGTGCCTCGACCCGGCCGTACGTCGTGGTGAACCGGCCGGAGGTGTTCAGGCGGGCCGAGGTGTACTCGCACCGTCCGTACCAGCACTGGTAGTTGCCCGGGTTCTCCCGGCGGGCGGTGATCACCAGGTGGCCCTGGCCGTCCAGGGCGGCGTTGCGGTTGCCCGCGGTGTAGTACTGCCGCTCGTGGTTGTTGACGTTGTCGCCGGTCTCGGTCTGCCAGCGGGCGCCGTCCACCGCGGCGCCGGCGGGGCCGTCGAACTCGTCGGAGAACGTGACGGCGGCCGCTGCGGCGGATGCGGCGACGCGTGCGGCGGGTGCGGCCGGGGTGGGGGACGCGCCCTGCGCCGCTCCGGTGGACAGCGACGCGAAGGCGAGGAGCGAGGCCAGCGGCAGGAGCAGGCGCCTGGGCAGGCTCGGAGAGGTCATGGCTCTCCCTTCATGGTGCACGACGGACAGTCACGACATGATCATGACATCCGTGGGCGCGGAAGGACGGACGGCCCGACCGCGCCTCATGGGTGGGGGGTGTGAACCGGCCCTGACGAGGCCTTAGTTCACTACGTGATTTAAGAAGTGAGTAATGACCCTGTCAAGAGTCTGGTATGGACCAGTTGCGGGGCGTGCCGACCGCCGCCGCTCCGAAGAGGCAGGATGGACGCATGAGCGTAGTCAAGATCAACGTACTGACGGTCCCGGCGGAGCAGCGGGAGACCCTCGAGAAGCGGTTCGCCGCACGGGCGCACGCCGTGGAGAACTCCGACGGCTTCGAGTGGTTCGAACTCCTCCGCCCGGTCGAGGGCACCGACACCTACCTCGTCTACACCCGCTGGCGTGACGAGGAGTCGTTCCGGGCCTGGCTGGAGGGCCCCATGAAGGCGGCGCACCAGGGCGGCGGCGAGGGCGGCCCCGCGGGTGAGCGTCCCAAGCCCGCGGCCACGGGCTCCACCCTGTGGTCCTTCGAGGTGGTGCAGCAGACGGCGCCCGGGGGCGAGTGAACCCGGCCGGTCCTGCCCGGCGAGTGCAGCCGGCCCCTCGTCGCCGGCGGCGTGGACCCGCCCCCTCCGATGACCGGAGGCGGGTCCCCGCCGCCGGCGGCTCTCACCCGACCGGCTCGCCGATACCGAGGAGGTTCCCCTCGCTGTCCCGGAACCAGGCCGCGCGCTCCCCGCGCGCACCCTTGCTCGGGTAGTTCCCGGCGACCTCCGCGATCCCGTCCTTCGTGACGAGCCCCGGAGCGTCGACCTCCTCGAACACCACGCCCCGGCTCCTGAGCTCGGCCACGACGGCCTCGACGTCGCCGACCTCCCATCCCATCTGGGTGAACGAGCCGGGTGCGGAGCCCGCCGACGCGAACAGGGCGAACTCCGTTCCTCCGCACCGGTACAGCAACCCGCCGGGACGTTCGTCGACGGGCTCCAGACCGAGCCGCTCGGCGTAGAAACGCCGCGCCCGCTCCAGGTCCTGGGCGGGCAGCCGGGTCGCCACGCGCCCCCGGGCCAGCATGTTCCTGTCGTCCGCGTTCATACCTCCGCTTTCCCGCAGGCCGGCCCCCGAAGCCGGTCGCGGCGGGCTCACGTGGGCCGTCCGCCGAACTGCCAGTCGTGGACCTCCACGTCCGCGTAGGCGTGCGGGGACAGGACGGCCCGTGCCGCGTCCGGGTCCGGGGCTCTGAGCAGCACCGCCGTCCCCACCGAGGTGACACCGTCGTCGGACAGCAGCGGGCCGTAGGCGATCAGCTCGCCGCGGTCGGACGGTACGGCGGGACGGGCGTCCCGCTCCGGACCCAGACCGAGGACCAGGTAGCGGTCCCCGCCGGTGCGGCCGCCGGGGAACTCCCACATGGTGCGCCCCAGCAGGTTGCGCCATCTGCGCACCAGCACGTCCCGGTACACACCGGCCTGGTAGTTCGGCTCGTCGAACGCGAACGCGCGGGCGGCGGCGGGATCCGGGAGGTCGACGATGTGCACGCTGCCGCTGGCGGTGACACCGTCGGCGGCGAACGTCGGACCCCGGGCGATCATCTCCGCCGCGTACCGGTCCATGTAGGACCAGTGCTCCTCGATCAGCTCGTCGCGCAGCGCGCCGGAACCTGACCGGTCACGGTGATAGCAGAAGAACTCCATGGTCACAGACCATCGCCGAGTCGCCCCGCCGACTCAACAGGTTTGCCGCCGCGTGATCGCCCGCGTTCGCTGCGGATCCGGGCACCGAATGTGTCAACACCGTTCCAGGAACATCAACTTGACGCGTCATCATATAGTTGCGGACGGCTCGCGGTGCTCCCCTGTCCCCCGCCGCGCGGCCCGACCCCACCGGAAAGGCACGACCCTGCGGAACGAATCACGCAGCCGCATCGACGACGCCTCCGCCGCCCTGCCCTCGCCCCGCCGGTCGGCGTTCTCCCCCGCGGCCGACGTCATCGGCTCCGAACTCGACCTGCGCATGACCGGCAGCCACATCGTCCACGCGCTGACCCCCGGATTCTGCGACGCCGCCGCCGTCTACCTGCTGGAGCGGTGGCGCGTCGAGGAGAGCGCCCATCCGTCCGCCGGGGTGTCGGGGATCGAGGCGCGCCGGATGGCGCTGCGCGTCGGACCGGGGGCGCTGGAGGACTGGGAGGGCGTGCTGCCCGTCGGCGAGGTGATCGCCTTCCCGCGCGAGACGCCGTACGCCCGCGCCCTCGCCGCCGGCCAGGCGCAGGTGCTCGACGCCGTGGACCCGTACACCTCCGACCGGTTGATCGCCTCCGGCGACGGCGAGGCGCGCCTCGGCGACCTGCTGAGCGTGGCGTCCTTCCTCGTCGTGCCGCTGCGGTTGCGGGACGTGCCGGTCGGCTTCGTCACCTGCACCCGGGGGCCGGGGCGCGCGCCCTTCGCGCCTTCGGACGTGGCCGCCGTGGAGGCGCTGGCCGCGCGGGCCGCCGTCGCCCTCGACAACGGACGCCAGTACGAGCGCGAGCGGCGGACCTCGCTGGCCATCCGCAACAGCCTGCCGCCCGGCACCGCCCAGGAGTTCGCTGGCTGCCGGACGGCCCACGGCTGTCTGCCCGCCGGGCAGGGCAACCTCGTCGGCGGCGACTGGTCGGACGTGCTGAAGCGGCCGGGCGACCGGGTCAGCCTGATCGTCGGGGACGCCATGGGGCACGGGCCGGAGTCGGCCGTCGCGATGATCCAGCTGCGCACCGCCGTCCGCACCCTGGCGGGGCTCGACATCTCCGCGGCCGATCTCATAGGACGGCTCGACGCCCTCGCCGGGGACTCCCCCGGCGTGTCCTTCGCGACCTGCATCTACGCCGAGTGGGACGCCCGGCGCCGCACCTGCACCCTGGTCGGCGCGGGCCACCCGCCCCCGCTGCTGCGCGGCCCCGACGGCCGCACGGCCCCGGTCACCCTGACCGGGGCCGGCCTGCCCCTCGGGCTCGGCGCGGGCAGCTACGAGGAGACCGTGCTGAGCGTCCCCGATCCGGCCCTGCTGGTGCTCTACAGCGACGGCCTGGTCGAGTCCCGCGACGCCGACATCGACCAGGAGATCACCCGCCTGGCGCGCACCGTGGACGCGGCGGCGGCCGTCGGGCCCGTGCTCGGCGACGGCCCCGACGCCCTGCCGTCCCTGTGCCACCGCCTCCTGCACTCCCCGACCGGCACCCCCGCCTCCGACGACCGCACCCTCCTCCTGGCCGAACTGACCCCGGCGGGCGGCTGAGCCGTCGGCCGGGGCGGCCCGACCGACCGACCGCGGGGGCTTCCGCCCGCTCCGGTGACGTTCGGTCAGGGGCAGTCGTAGGCGAGGTGGCCGGTGGTGGTGCGGTCGAGGGGCGAGACGAGGTGGAGCTGGGCCCGGGCCGCGTAGTGGCCCTTGCCCTGGAAGGTCCACAGCAGGTGCAGACGTGCCTGCCGCTGGCCCCGGACCACCACTTCCCGCAGGACGCCGGAGGCGGTGCCGTCGCTGCGGGTCCAGCGGTAGGAGAGGGTGCCCGGACGGCCGTCCGTGGTGACGACGCCGACGATGTCCGCGGTGCCGTCGCACCCCACGGCCGTGGGCCGGGCCGCGACGTCCACCGAGCGCACCGCCACGGGCGGCCCGAGACGCTGCCAGGCGAGGAATGCGACAACCAGGACGATCACCAGGACCGGCAGGGCGTGCCTGCGCACCCGCGAGGGTGCGGCGGGCCTCGGCACGGCGGGCAGTGTCCGGTGGGTGCGCTGCGCGACGGCGGCGCTCACGCCCGGGCCGAAGCGCAGCACGGTGCCCTCGACCCGATCCGGCGCCGGATCCGGCAGGTTCCTTGTGGTGGGGGGCCCGACGAGGGTGGCTTGCGGCTCGGGCCGCTGGATCCAGTGACTGGCCAGCACGGTGGCGCTGTACTCGGCGTCGGCGGAGCCGTGTTCGCCGGCCGGGGCGGGCTTGTCGGCCGGGGCGCGATCGCCGACCGGGGCGAGCGCCCGGGTGGGCTCGTCGTTCTCGGCGGACGCGGGGGCGCGGTCGTTCGGAGCGGTCATCGGATCTCACACTGCCTGGTCACGAGCTGCTGCGAGGCGCCGCCGTCGCTGGAGGCGGGGGTGGTCGTGACCCGCACCGTCCAGTAGCAGCCCTGGTTCTGGAAGGTGTGGTCGGCCGTGAGGGTGTACCGGGTGGCCCCGCTGCGCCGGAAGGTCTGGGGCGCGCCGTCCGCGGTGCCGAGCCCTCGTGCGCTGTCACCGGTGAACCAGGCGACCGTGATGGTGAGCGGGCCGGTTCCGTCCGTGGTGACGTCGACGGTCGCCGTGGCGGTCGTCGGACCCGTCTGCCGCAGGCCCGTCACGGTGACGTCCTTGACGGCGGGAGCGGACGGCTCCGACGCGGTGGGGGACGCCGTCGTCGGCGTCGCCCCGGTGGTCGGCGTCGCCTCCGCGGTCGGCTCGCCGGGCGTGGTCGGTTCCCCGGCCGCGGTCGCGCTCGTGGACTCCGAGGGGGCGCCGGTACCCGCGGTCGGCGTGCCCGGGGCCGAAAGGGCGGGGGAAGGGCCGGCCGACGTGGACGCGGAGGAGGAGGCCGAGGCCGACGCGGCAGGAGCGGTGGGCTCTACGGGGTCCGCGGCGGGTCGGGCGCTGGTGGTGGCCAGGGCCTGCGCCGCCTGTTGCGCGGCAGCTCCCGGGCCGGGCTGGAGGCCGTAGGACAGCAGGACGCCCAGCACGAGGGCCGCACCGGACACGAGCATCCCCGTCCGGCCGGGCAGCCACCGCTGCACCCGGCCGGGGCGCGGCGGCCGGCGCAGGACGGTGCGGGCGGTGTCGGTGGTGGTCTGCGGGGCGCTGCGGGCCGAGGGCAGCAGCAGCGGGAGCAGGGCCACCACCGCGGCGAGCCGGCCGCGGCCGCGTTCCTCCCAGTCGGGGCCGTAGGCGGCGCCGGCGGCCGCCTCCAGCTCCGTGACGAACTCCTCGGCGTGTCCGGGACGTTCCGCCGGGTCCTTGGCGAGGCCCCGCCGCACCAGCTCCCGCACGGCCTCGGGGACCTCGCCGACGGGGACGGGCGCGTCGATGTGCTGAAGGGCGAGTTCGGCGAGGTTGTCACCCGTGTAGGGCCGGTGGCTCGTCAGGCATTCGAAGAACGTGGCCGTGGCCGCGTACACGTCGGCGGCGGGAGAGGCGGGTGCGCCGGTCCACTGCTCCGGCGCCATGTAGGAGGGTGTCCCCGCGGCGCCGGCGCCGGCGCCGACGTCCACCGCGATGCCGAAGTCGACGAGCCGGGACGAACCGTCCGGCACGACCAGGACGTTCTCCGGTTTGTAGTCGCGGTGGACGACGCCGACACGGTGCGCGTCGGCCAGACCGAGCAGCGATCCCTTGAGGACCACGAGCGCGGCCTCGGGTTCGAACGGGGCCGCCCTGGTCAGCAGGGTCCGCAAGGAGACACCGTCCACCAGCTCCATCACGATGGCGGCGCCGTCCGGACTCTCCACGTACTCGTACAGACCGGCGACGTACGGGCTCTCCAGTCCGCCCAGGAGTCGTGCCTCCGCCCGGAACCCGCGCACGAAGCCCGGTCTGGTACGCAGCGACTCGCTGAGGTACTTGACCGCGACCGGCACGCCCGTCTCCTCGTGCACGGCCAGCACGACGCGCCCGCCGGCTCCGGCCCCGAGCTCCAGGGACTCGGCGTATCCGGGCACTGCCCATGTGTCCATTCCACCCCCCAAGGCGGTCGTGCGGTCCGTCTCCCGCCCCTCCGGGACCTCGCACCACGCAGGGGGAGACACATTTCCGGCCACCGCGGTTGCGGTCGGGCGCCGGTAAAGCCGGATATTTACCGCGTAAAGCGGCTCTTTTTTTAATCCCTTTCCCTCCCCACGAGCAAGCTTTAGGATCTTGATCTATTCAGCTCTTCGGACATAAGGATACAAATGGTAAATCGCACGTCGATCATGCGGAATCTGGCCACCGTCGGCATTACGGCCGCCGCGGCCGTCGCCCTCTCGGCGGCGCCTTCGTCCGCCGGTACGGACGTTCGCGTCAGTTCATATGTCTGTACCCATGTCGCCTGTGCGTACGAAGCGGCTGAAGCCTTCTTCATCTCCGACGGGGACGACTGGAAGGTGTGCGACCGTTACGCCGACGGTGACCGCGCCAAGATGTCCATCACCTTCGTCAACGACAACGGCAGCACCGAGACCGACTACCTGGACGCCACGGGCGGCGCCGGCTCCTGCGCGAAGGGTGGGGCCGGGGTCAACATCCCCGAGGGTCACAAGGTGACGGTCAAGGTCTGGCACCAGAACGGGGCCGTGGGGACGCCGCAGGACGTCGCCACCGCGACCGGCACCGCGTAGACGCGGCCGGTTTTCGACCCGGCGTGCGGGCCGCGTGCCCTTGTGGGCGGCGCGGCCCGCGCGGCCGTGGTGTCAGACGACCCCCTGCGCCGTCATCGCCTCCGCCACCCGCAGGAAGCCCGCGATGTTGGCGCCCAGGACGTAGTCGTCCGGGGTGCCCGCGTAGGTCTCGGCGGTGGCGCGGCACTGGGCGTGCACGCTCCGCATGACGGTGGCCAGCCGGGTCTCGGTCTGCTCGAAGGTCCACACGTCGCGAGAGGCGTTCTGCTGCATCTCCAGCGCGGAGGTGGCCACACCGCCCGCGTTGGCAGCCTTGCCGGGGCCGAACAGGACGCCCGCCTCCCGGAAGACCTCGATCGCCTCCGGGGTGCACGGCATGTTGGCGCCCTCGGCGATCGCGAGGACGCCGTTCTTCACCAGGACGCCCGCCTCCTGTCCGCCGAGTTCGTTCTGCGTGGCGCACGGCAGGGCGATGTCGCAGGGCACCTCGAAGACCGAGCCCCGGTCCGAGAACCGTGCGGTGGGCCTGGCCTCGGCGTAGGCCGACAGCCGGGCCCTGCGTACTTCCTTGACCGCCTTGAGCAGCTCCAGGTCGATGCCGTCCGGGTCGACGAGGTATCCGGAGGAGTCGGAGCAGGCCACGACGGTCCCGCCCAGCGCGTGCACCTTCTCGATCGCGTAGACCGCCACGTTCCCGGAGCCGGAGACCACGACCTTGCGGCCGTCGAAGTCCTGCCCGCGCGTGGCCAGCATCTCCTGCGCGAAGTACACCGCGCCGTAGCCGGTGGCCTCGGTGCGGGCCTGCGAGCCGCCCCAGGAGAGGCCCTTGCCGGTCAGGACGCCCGCCTCGAAGCGGTTGGTGATCCGCTTGTACTGGCCGAAGAGGTAGCCGATCTCGCGCCCGCCCACCCCGATGTCGCCCGCGGGGACGTCGGTGTGTTCGCCCAGATGCCGATACAGCTCGGTCATGAAGGCCTGGCAGAAGCGCATGACCTCGTGGTCGCTGCGGCCCTTGGGGTCGAAGTCCGAGCCGCCCTTGCCGCCGCCGATGGCCAGCCCGGTCAGGGCGTTCTTGAAGATCTGCTCGAAGCCCAGGAACTTCACGATGCCGAGGTTCACGCTGGGGTGGAAGCGCAGGCCGCCCTTGTAGGGGCCGAGCGCGCTGCTGAACTCGACCCGGTAGCC